>JAVZJY010000001.1:0-4895 GCA_038872535.1 Bathyarchaeia archaeon
TATCCTATTTTTAATCTTGGAAAACAAATATTTAAGCATCTTTAGAACCAATGATTTGGTCATCAGTTCATGGTGGAACAAATCGTTGTGTTGGGTTCTCTTTAAGCAGTTTTTTTAATTCTTGCAAAGAAAGACCAGTAATTTCATCTCCATATATGTCACATTTCACTTTACGATGCGCTTCTTCGGGACTTCGAACAATAACTTCGAATTTTTCCCCATTTGAAGACTCACAGTATATGTGGAAAGATGTCGCTTTCCTTCCTTGTTCAGTGATGTCGACCCATTCAGTTTTTGTTATATTGAAGCTATTTTGCTCCAAAGATTTTACAATAATCTTTGACTCATCATTATACACTATTACGTCTATGTCGCTTTGGCGGTGCGCAGTTCCACGCCAAACACTTCCAACAAGAATGGGCTTGTATGATTTCAAAATTTCCATCAACTTTAAAGCTTCCTTTCGCCTTTGAATCAAACGTTCATCTCGTGACTTGCCCTCGATTTCTTCTGCTATTTTGTCAAGTTCTTTTGCAACTTCAAGGTTTGTTGGAAGAAACTTAACTCCAAACGTTTTTGCCGCCTTCTGTTTGGCTTGTTTGTATTCTTTTTCAATCCCAAAGTAAAGGAGATTAGCAGCTTCTCTTGCAACCTTCGTTCTTAAATCGTTAGAAACGCCTTTCAAGGATCCACCAATAAAATTTAGTTTAGCGCTTAATTATCTGTTCGTATAATTCAATTGTTTTTTGTGCTACCTTGTCCCATGTAAACTCGTTTAAAACTCTTTTTCTGCCATTATTTCCAAGCCATTTCGCTTTCTCAGGATTTTCTAAAGCGCTGGTTATTCCCCACGCTATGTCTGCTGGATTATTTGGATTTATGTGAAAGCCACACTGCTCTTCACCACATGGAACAACTATCTCTCGCATTCCACTTACGCCCGCTGCACCAACAACAACTGGACGCTTCATACTCATCGCTTCAAGAGCTACAATTCCGAAGGGTTCGTAAAGGCTTGGAAAAACTGCAACATCACAAGCAGCGTAGTGAAGAATACGCTCTTCTTCAGGAATAAAATCGAAATTAAATTTTACAGTGTCATGCAACCTTATGGTTTTAACCAAGTTAACCAAGTAATCTTGTAAGTCACCAAGACCTACAATAACCAGTTTTGCTTTTGGTATTTTCTGTAAGACATGGGGCATAGCCATTATCAGTTTGTCAACACCCTTAACGCCCACAAGCCTCCCGAGAAAAAGAATCATAGGCTCGTCGTCTTTTATTCCATAAAAATCCCTTATCTTCCTGACTTGTTCTGCATTCACGTTTTCTGGATTATACTTTTGCGGATCAACACCATTGTAACATACTTGAATTTTGTCTTTTGGGAACCCAAGCTTTGTAAGTTCATCTTTCATGGCGTAGGAGACTGTTATGATTAAGTCGGCTGCTTTAGCGCCATGAAGCTCAATGTTGCTTACAACTTCTGAACCGTTTCCAAGAGTTCGCCCTTTTTCTGTAGAATGAACATGGAATGCGAAGGGCAGCCCAACCTCTTTTTTAACGGTTATCCCACTTATGGCTGAAAGCCAATCATGCGCAATAACAATATCATACTTGAAATTCTCTTTTTTAATCAGCTCATTAACAAGTTTTGAAGCGCTAAGATAGTTATAGACGAGAATTTTAGAGAAAAGATGAATACCTCTGCCCCATTTTTTAACATCCTCTGCGAGAACATCGGGCAGAGAATCAGAAATGTCAATGTGTAATGGACGGTGAATTTCTATACCGCGCCAGATTTCCCGTGTTGGAAGACTGCCTGCATCATCGTTCATTGTAAAAATCGTCACATCATGATCCATCAAAACAAACTTTCGTGTAATTTCAGCCGCATACGTCCCTAATCCACCAACAATTTTTGGCGGATACTCGTAAACCAACACAGCCATCTTCATTTATTTTCCACAGCCTGCCTCTACGTTTAACGGTGCTTATTGCTACTCAAACATCGCTTATTTATGTTTTCCACTTTAAATGGCATATACATTCATTTCACGCTTTTCAAAAGTTAGTTTAACTGTGGTTTGACTCTAAAAAGGAAAATTTGAAAAACCCAATGATGCATATAATAGTTAAAGGAGCACAAAATGAATGAGCGTTTCACCTGTTAAAAGGTTAATTCTTGAAACCATGTGGATGCTTAACAAGCCTGCTAAGGCTGCAGAAATAGCGAAGGAGGCGGGTTTGGGTTTTCCATCCGTTATGATGCACGTAATTGGACTCACTCGCATGGGATATGCTGAAACAAATGAGAAGGGATATTATTCCATAACAGAGAAAGGTAAGAGGGCTCTCGGTTTTCCAGAAATAAGTAAAGAAAAGGCTGAAGAGATTTTGGCATATTTACCGATAGAAAAATCATTCCATTTTTATGCTGATATTGGAAAACCATTAAACGTTCACGCTGCAAGTCTCCAAGACTTCTGCGACAAAATTTCCAAGATTGATATAGCTTCAATAGAATTTCACCTTAATCGTGGAGATTTTGAAGCTTGGTTTATGGGGCTAGGCGATGTGGAACTGGCAAGGAAAACGCTTCTTCTTAAAGAACAGAAATTTTTTGGCGAAGAAATCCGCAAAAGGCTATATGAAATCGTGAAAAATCGATGCGAAGAGCTAACAAAAATAAGAAAGCAACACTCATAACCAAAAAAGTTTAAAGCTTAGGCTGGCTTAAAGCGTCCCTTAAGTTTCTCCAGAATCTGCTGCAAAGTAGTATACTCCATTTCTTCAGGACCCAGACGGGAAGGCTCAAACTCCCCCATACGTCTAAGCATAGAAGCATATTCCAAGGCTTCCTTTCTAGCCAAAGCAAAGGCTGGATCATCAAATAAATCAGCTATCATAGGTTTTCCATCATCTGTACTTGCAATTCTTCCATTTGCAACTTGAAAGCCTAACGCAACAATCCTTGGAGGGCCATCAAAGAGTGTACATTTTGCATCCTTCAAGCCTACGGGCATTATGGGTCCCCAGTGGCTTCCGCGCATCCAACCCTCAACAAGGTAGCTGTGCATGAAAGGGACGAGAATCTCGCCAACGGCTGGTAACCCATGCTGGGCTCTTACAATCATAACTGGATCATCTTTTCCAACATATTTTCCAGCAATTTGCGAAAGCCGTGTTACGCTGCCCACCGCACATATTAGTTCGTCTCGCGCCCGCCAAACACGTGAAATCATGTAACGCTGAACCGTTCCAATCAAGGCTATTAATTCGTATATTTCCTCTGGACATTTAAGCACAACACTCTTGTTTTCAATAGTGTCTAATACTTCAAATTTGAATCCGCCAGCCATGCTTGGGTCTATCACTAATCCCGCAGTATTCATGGGATCAGCGAAAATGCGGAAAATTGGAAAGTTAAATGCCCCACCAGAAGTTTTGTCAGCAGCAAAAACAACTATTGGATCGGAGCCTCTCTCTTCTATTTCCATTTCAGCAACGCCCGGTCCCATTCCACGAATGTTTCCGCTGAAAGCCGTCTTCAATATATCTTGCCCAGCACCATACAATTTCAATTCTAAAGCTTTGTCTGCAGCTTCTCGGAAGGTGTCCCATGCAAGTTTATGAATGGCAGGGTTGGATTCGCCCTTTTCATGCACCATAAGCAGTTGAAGGTCATCTCCAACATTGAAAACGTAATAACTATTTATCAAACCCTCTTCCTTCATCGCCCTAAGATTTTTCTCAGCAACATTGAGAAGCGGTTTCGGAACCACATGATGACCTGCTAAAGAACCTACATCACATTTAATTAGGGAAATTGTGGTTTTCTTGGACATATAAATCACTCAACCAAGTTTCGGTTTAGAGTTAGCCTATAACTTTTAAAAGACTTACGAAAGAAAACCCAAAAATAAACCATACAATAATAAACTTTCAGCAACCAAGCAAGGAAGGGTTCTTATGGAGAAGTTGAGGGTCATATCTGTAAAAATACCAGAAGAAGTCTACAAAGAAATGCTTTTACGCGTCCCAGAGGGCGAAAGAAGCAATTTTGTCCGCGACGCTATTGTTGAGAAGCTTCAAAAAACACCTAAACCAGACAAAATTCTCGAATTAGAACAAAGACTTTCCAGAATAGAGAGAGAATTTTCAGAAATAAGAAAGTACCTCGCAGACTTAGAATTACTCACGTATGAAAAGGGAAAAACTAATCCTCACACATTTTGTGCAGATGAAACAGACCAAAAAATCATAGACTACCTAATCCACTACAAAGGAGCAACCACCCCAGAACTAGCAGAATACCTAAAAACAAACAGATGGCTAATTCTAAACAGACTTAGAAAAATAGAAAAAGCATCAAAAAAACAGCTTGGAAAATCCATAATAGAATATTACGCAGGAGAAAAATCTGGCAAGAAAAAAGCATGGTGGATAAACGAAGAACTAATCGAAACATAACAACTAATTTTAGACACGTTAACCTATTTCACAAATGGGCCCGTAGCCCAGTATGGATCAAGGCGCCGAACCACAATACGCTAAAAGGTGCGCAAGCCTCCGGACGCTTCAGAAGGAAGAAAGCCGGAGAACAGGGGTTCAAATCCCCTCGGGCCCGCTACTTGCTTTCGCTTTTTGACTTTTCGATTTCTTTTGTCTGTGCAAACTTATGTTAAGCTTAAAAGTAGAAAATGTAATAGGAATGCTTCAATTGTTATGGAAAGAGGGAACGTAATGAAAGTCGATCCATTTTTAGTTGAACGGTTCATAGGGGCTTATGAACATGACGTGGAGGTGAATCTCGCAGAGACTTGTGTTGATCCGTTCACATTGAGTGAGTTTCTGTCCCTCATGGGTCGAGAGAATTTTCTCGAGGAGTTTAA
>JAVZJY010000001.1:4994-72369 GCA_038872535.1 Bathyarchaeia archaeon
GTTGAACGGTTCATAGGGGCTTATGAACATGACGTGGAGGTGAATCTCGCAGAGACTTGTGTTGATCCGTTCACATTGAGTGAGTTTCTGTCCCTCATGGGTCGAGAGAATTTTCTCGAGGAGTTTAAGGGAACACAATTAACCTATGGCTTTGTTGACGGATCTCCCGATCTCCGACAAGGAATTGCAAATCTGTACGCTCATATGGAGCCTGAGAATATTCTCATTGCTGGTGGAGCCATTGGCGCAAATTTTCTTGTTTTTTACACTCTTGTTGAACCAGGCGACACGGTTATTTCCATATTCCCTGCCTATCAACAATTGTACAGTGTGGCTAAATCTTTTGGTGCCGAAGTTAAGTTGCTACAGTTACGTGAGAAAAATCTGTGGTTGCCAGATATTAATGAATTGTCTGAACTTGTTGATGACAAAACCAAGCTTATCGTACTCAATAATCCGCACAACCCCACAGGAAGCCTCATTGATGCCAATCTTCTTCAGAAGATTTGCACCATTGCGGAAGATGCCGGTGCGTATTTACTCTGTGACGAAACGTATAGGGATCTTTACATAAGGCCAGATGATTTTGTTCCTTCAGCAGTGGATATCAGCGAGAGAGCCATTGCAACTGGATCCTTTTCTAAGGCTTTTTCGCTCACGGGCTTACGGCTAGGATGGATAGCTGCCAACAAACAAGTAATCGGTGAATGTAAACTTCACAGGGATTATACAACAATTAGCAATGGTTTAATAGATGACGCTCTTGCAACTCTTGCAATGAAACATGTAGACCGAATATACGAACGTAGCCTAAAAATTATCCGTGGCAACTATAAGATCCTTTCACAATGGATTGAAGATGAACCGTTAATTGATTGGTTTCCTCCAAGAGCAGGAAGCATTGCTTTCCTTCGGTACAACCTTAATATGCCTTCTGAAGATCTTTGTCTTCGTCTCATTCGAGAAAAGGGAACGCTGCTTGTTCCAGGCTCATGCTTTGGGATGGAAGGGTATCTGCGAATCGGTTATGGATGCAAAACCGAAGCTTTAAAAGAAGGCTTGTCACGATTCAAAGACTTCTTAAATTCTTATCGCTAAAACAAAAAGGTGTTTAAAACTCTCTGAGCTTGCTGCATGGACTTTAAATGTTTTCGCTAACTTTGCTTACAAGAACGTTTTGACAAGGCTAGTAATGGTTAACTGTGTAACTTAGCGAGAATTTCGCTTTCAATTGGGTCTTCGTCAATCTTGAAGGTTTCTGGTTCTTCTATTCTTAATATAGCTTTCAAGGCTTCTGGGTCAAGTCCATGCACAAGTCTAAGTATTTCTTTCTTAGCCGACTCCAAATGGTTTTTGTGAATTTCATTATTTTTGTGCAGGGCTCCGGCTAGGGGGCATATTTTTTCCATTTTTAAATACCACTCAATTTTTTGGGTTTGCTTGTTTATGTCGAAGGTTATTGGTCCCGCTACGCAAGTTTCTGGTTTTACGGGATGAACTTTGCATTTTCTTGTCTGTTTATCATAGAATACGCAGTATCCTTCAGCATCTTCCCTTGGAAAAGTGTACATTGTTTTGGTAAATGGATTTTGAATGGGAATTCTCTGCTCTTTTAAATATTCTTCTATAATTTTTCTACGCTCATTTGTTATTGGAGGTCTTGCGTTCTTGCAACAACTAATTTTGCACTTGTTGCAAACGGCAAAAAAGTCATTTTGTCTTTTGCTGTTCATTATAGGTTCTCCAGTGTTTAGAAGTAAGGTTGATTATTCATAAGGCTTTTTATAAGATTTGAGTAAACACTGACGATGGCTTCTTTTAAATCTGTTCTTTGAGCCTTCCTTTGAACTCTTTCCTTTATAATATCTGAGAGGTTGCCACCTTCTATTCTTTTCTGTATTAGCGGAAGGTATTTCTTTTCCTCTTTTGAAGCATTTTCGCAAGCAATTTTGAAAAAGTGTTCGCACACTTGTTTAGCAGTTTTTCCTTTTGGATGCGAGACTTTTGCGTTTAATCCATTGGCTATGACTGAATTAAGGTCTTTCACGAGAGCTTCATGCGGTAAAAGATTTGGTTCACCCTTCATCAATCCTCTTAATAGCGCCCTTATGAAGCAGCTTAAAGCCACGTCTGATTGGACGCATTCTTGTTCATCCATGATTCTTATTTCAATGGCTTTTCTGTCGAATCGGAAAATTGCGCCGCGGGAGTTAACCCAGTCCTTGTGAAGAAGGCATTTGTCTGCGCTTCGGTTGGCTAATTCCGTGGAGTATTTTTCTATGATTTCTTTTCTGTACTGTTTGAAAGAGTATATGTATTCTGGGATTACATCTCCGGTTACTGAATTTACTTCCTTTTGGTTTGTCATGTAAAAGTGTAATCTGTTATCAATGTAAGCGCCAAATTTTCCTTCGTAGAGGGGTGATGATGCTGATATTGCTGGTAAATATGTGCAGATTTCCGCTAGAACATTATGCATCAAAATTGCTTGTTTCTCCTTAAAGTATGGAATGTTTAGTTGGAAGCTTTGAATGTTTAACCATCCATGCTGTTTAAGGTTGAAGATTTTGCTGTAAGCTTGGTAAATCTGTCTGTGACGGTGAGGCCAAACCATGGTTTCTTCAAGTGCAAGTAGAGGATGCATTCCTGTTCCGAGGAGATGCGCCCCATATTTACTTTCCAGAAAATCGCCAATAGTTAAAACTGCTTCATGCATGGTTTCTTCGAATTTTTCTGGCGACTTAAATGGCATATTGGGTTTAATTTCCATAACATGTAGCTGAAGTTCCTTGCCAAATGTGAAGTTGGGTTGTTCTACAAAGTTTACAATTCGCCCGTGAAAATCTTTTATGACTTTGTCCATTATTGGTAATGCTTTTAACTCTCCGTTAACCAGTGAAAATTCATGTTCTGGACCCAACACTTCTAGGGTTTTGTACGTATACTGTTCCTCTTTCATTCTATTTTGTTCTGAAATATGAATATAAAAATACAGTTAATTTTAAATATGACTGAAGCAATACCGAGCATTCAATAATCTGGTGTTACATGCGTGTTGGTCGTATCAAACATCGACCTAACGACAAATTTGCCCATTATGAAACCGTCGACTTTCCTTGAATCGTCAGTTAAAGACTTCACTCTCAACATAAACAATGACTATCGATATTTAAAAACTGGATATTATGTTTCATTACATGCGGAGGTTCTAGGCAATCCTGTTATTCCACCAAGCGAAAACATTATAGACGCTTATAGAACGCCTCTTCTTCTGCTTAGGGCTTCAAAGGCTGAAATTCCAACAATTCCCTACATAGTAACCGATTCGGTGAAGCAAATAATTTCTCAGTTCAATTTTCCAGTTGTTATTTTTGCTGTCAACCCATTCTCCTATGATGGGTACAAAATCGCAAAAAATAGAAGCGCCCTTTACAGAGCCATGAAAAGTTTGGGTATGAACTACAAATTTGATGTTTGTGCGCAACCCCTAAGAGGAAACATGTTATCATTCAAATCCATCTTTGGAAAATGCGATTTAGAAGGAGATATAGCGAAAATTTCAGCTAAAGTTTACGAAGTGTTTAAGATACCTATTTGCAAATTGCATGTGCAATGCATCGAAAAAGAAGTGTACTTGTGTGGTCTCCAACCATTAAAAAAAGAAGAAATAACTGCACAAGATTTAAGGATAATTTCTGGCGAAGTTTCTCGAATTTTTGAAAATGGTGACCACTTAATTGTCTAGAATAGCATGTTTTGTTGAAAGATACAATTTTTCAGACCCTAAAGAGGTTTTGGCGTTACAGAACTTTAAAGTTGCAGCGGAGAAAATGGGTCATGCATTCAACTTCTTGTTTAGAGAAAACCTCTTGGAAATTCCGAAATACGACGCTGTCTTCATTAGAGCTACAACAGACCCCCTTTACACTGCCTACATAGTTTCTAAGGCTGCTTGGGAGATGGGTTTAAACGTGGTTGATGACCCCAAATCCATACAAATTTGTGGAAACAAGATTCACTTATACTCTCTTTTCAAAAAGTATGATGTTCCATATATTCCAACAATTTTCCTAAGCAAGGATGAACTGCATCATAAGCGAATAGTTGAGATTTTCAAAACTTTTGGAAGACCTATTGTGGTGAAGGCGCCATACACAAGTTTTTCGAGATATGTGGAAAAAGTGGCGTGTGAAACAAGTTTTAGAGAAGTTGCGAAGAGATTTTTCAGGAGATCCGATGTTTTGGCTGTTCAGAAATTTATGCCAACAGCTTTCGATTGGAGAGTCGGCGTCTTAAATGGCGAAGTTTTGTATGTTTGCAAATATATGGTGCCAAAGGGCAGATGGAAACACGGCGCAAAAAGGAGAGGTAAACCAAGCTTTGTTTGGGGAAGAACTGTGACCCTTAAAAGGGAAAACGCTCCAATCAAATTGAAAGAAACGGCTTTGAAAGCTTGTGAAGTTGTTGGGCGTGGGCTTTATGGAGTTGACATAAAAGAATTCAACGGCAATTATGTGGTGGTGGAAGTCAATGATAACCCAAGCATTTACGCCGGCAACGAAGACTTGAGAAACAGAGACATATACGAAAAGATTATAGCATACTTGGTTAATTAGCCTCCAAAAGTTCGACAGTTATTTATCTTTAACATCACAATTTAGTCTGATTATGGAGATGAGAATAGATGTTGGAGAAAATTGAAGATTACAATCTCTTTAAGGGTATATCTGTAAACGACCTTGTTTTGCAGATGGAGAAAGCTTGGGGTTTTACGGCTGGAAAATTGGCAGTCGGTGTGAACATTCTAGAAAGAATGATTAAGGATAGTGAATGTGTAAAGTTTCTTTCTTTCACTGGAAACCTTGTGGCTACGGGAACAAGAGGCGCCTTAAGAGAACTTGTAAAGCGGAAGCTTGTTGACGCCGTAATCACAACTTGCGGAACTCTCGACCATGATATTGCCAGAAGCTGGAAGAACTATTATAAGGGCTCATTTTTCATGGATGACGCCGAACTTCGTAGGAAAAAGATAAACCGTCTAGGAAATGTTTTGGTTCCAAACGAAAGTTATGGAATGATAATTGAAAAGAAAATGCAGGAACTTCTTCAAACTCTATGGGAGGAAGGCGTCAAAGAATTATCAACCCGCCAGTTATGCCAAGAAATTGGAAAACGCACATGCAACGAAAACTCCATTCTTTACTGGGCAGCCAAAAACAACATACCGGTTTATGTGCCTGGCATAACAGATGGAGCAGTGGGCTATCAGCTCTGGCTTTTTTCACAAGACCACAACTTTAAAGTTAATTTGTTGAAGGATTCTGGCGAACTCAGCGAAACTATTTTTACTGCAAAGAAAACAGGTGCACTAATTGTTGGCGGTGGAATTTCGAAGCATCATACGCTTTGGTGGAATCAGTTCAGAGAAGGATTGGACTATGCAGTTTATGTTTGCACTGCTGATGAGTGGGACGGCAGCTTATCTGGCGCAAGACCGCGAGAAGCGATTTCATGGGGGAAGATAAGCCAGAAAGCAGACACTGTTATGGTTGAGGGCGATGCTTCGCTGATTCTTCCAATTATGGTATGCTCGTTAATAACAAGACTTTAGATCAATTAAGAAACGTTTTTAAAAATCCATGAAAGGTCTGGAGCCTTTCTTTTAATTTCTACTCTTTCATTGAGTGCATGCGTTATCAGTGGTAAGGCAATGGTTGCGTCACAGTAAACAGTCACCCTTTTTCCTTGGCTGTGGATTTTACCCCAGCTTATGGCTTCTTCTAATGTGCAACCGGACAAGCCGCCCCACTGTGGAGAATCTGTGGTGATTTGGATGGCATATTTGTGTGGGTAATAGTATTCTTTTACGCTTTTGCGTTTGAAGCCTTCTCTTCCGGGCACGCCTTTGTCCATTGTTTTTGGCGAGACTGATATGGCTATGAGTTGTGTGAAGTCTTTTGGCACGCCTCCTCCTATGTAGATGACTCCTATGTCTTTTGTTTTTTCGCCTATGCCAACGAATTGGTCGAATTCTTTAACTTGGTCTAACAGAATAGCGTGTCCCTTGTTTTTTGCCATTAAGAAGGCTTCTCCATAAGCGCTGTCCGTTATTGCTGGACAAAATATTGGAACATTGTTTTCTGCTGCCGCTGCGGCTATGCTTTTTATTCCCTTTTTGCTTAGCCACTTGCCAAACAGATAAAGCAATTCCATTGATGAGTATGCAAAATCAGTTTTTAGCGTTAGCATGAATTCGGTCATAAGTTCTTCCATTTGTCTATAATCGGATTCTTTTCCATAAACATCATAGTATCTGTTTATGTCGGCTTTCACAAGTGCAGCATCATTAGCGTAATGCGTGCCTTGCCAATAACCAAGTCCCATAGCGTCAACAATGTCTTCTGAAACATTTGCTCCAGTTGAAACTAGAACGTCGATGAAACGTTTTTCTATAAGCCAATTAACAATTTTCCATTGTCCAGCAGTGCTCATGGAACCAGCAAATCCCATGATTATTGTTAAGTCTTTTTCTTTGAGCATGGCTTCCCAAACTTCCACAGCCTCTCCAAGTTTTCTACCTTGATAAGCAGTTTTGCTCATTTCCGTCAAAAGCTCAGATACCGTCTTTTCTCTGACTTCGATGGGTTGAACCTTTCTTTCAAAGTATGAGCTTGACATATTGTGCCTCCTTTTTAGGATTAAAAGGCTAGTATAAGAAATTTTTGCCAAAAATTACTCAGCGTTAAGAAACTGCTAAATGTTTGCGTTCCCAGTTTAAGGCGGTGGATGATTCGTTTGAGGTTGTCAAAAGAAGAACTAGCTAAAATGATAGACTCAACCAATGTAAAAGCCACAGCGACAAAAGAGGAAATTGAAAGACTCTGTAAAGAAGCTATAGAGTACGGCTTCAGATGCGCAGTTGTTAACCCCTTTTACGTGAGGTTTGCAGCAAAAATGCTGAAGGATTCTGATGTTAGGGTTTGCTCGACCGTTGGTTTTCCTTTTGGCGTTTCACTGCCAGAAATAAAGGCTTTAGAGGCTGTTAAAGCTGTGGAAGATGGCGCTGAAGAATTGGACATGGTTATTAATTTAAGTGCCTTAAAATCTGGCGATTATGATTTTGTGAAACGAGATATAAAAGCTGTTTTAGACGCTAAACGCCTATCTAACGAAATAATTGTGAAAGTAATCATCGAAACTGCTTACCTCACGAAGGATGAAAAGATAACTGCTTGCAAACTTGTCAAAAAGGCTGGAGCAGATTTTGTTAAGACATCGACTGGCTTGTTTGGAAAAGGGGCAACAATTGAAGATGTAAGGCTGATGCGAGAGATTGTAGGCGAAGACATGGGTGTTAAAGCCGCTGGTGGCATAAGAACCTACGCTGACGCAGTAGCCTTTATCAAGGCTGGAGCAAACCGCATAGGAACAAGCACAGCAACAACAATCATTGAAGGCGCACCATAAAACGCTACATTTTTTCTGGAGCCACAATACCAAGCAAATTAAGCGCATTTCTCAAAACAATTCTCACCGCATCTACGAGGGCAAGTCGCGCATCGCTAAGCTCCTTTGGTTCAGCCTTTATTACTGGTAAAGCATTGTAAAAAGTGTTAAATTTGTCGCTTAAAGCGTTTGCAAAATCAGCAATCATGTTTGGTTTAAGGAAATCAGTTGCTTCAACAAAAACTTCTGGAAAGTTTGCCAAATCTAAAACTATCTGATTTTCCATCTTCTCCTTCAACAGTTCATAACTTGGATTTTCAGGTTTTCTTGCAGCCTTTCGCAGGATGCTGCAAGCTCTTGCGTGAGTGTATTGAATGTATGGTGCACTGTTTTTTTCGAAATTTAACACTCTATCCCATGAGAAAACAACTGGTTTAGAAGGGTCAACCTCCACCAGAGCATAACGCACAGCGCCTATACCAACAAACTCTGCAATCTTCCTCTTTTCATCCTCAGACAATTGTGGAGAACGCTTCGAAACTTCCTTGTAAGCCCGCTCCACAGCCTCATCCATAACTTCGTCAAAGGTTATGTAACGTCCCCTTCGGCTTGACATTTTGTAGCCAGGAAGAGTTACAAGATTGTAGGCGAAGTGAACCAAATTTTCTGCTTTCTTTCCATAACCCAAAGCGTGCAACGCTATTTTTAATTGCAGCTGCGCAAGGGTTTGCTCCATACCTATGACATTAATAAATTTCTCCGCCTTTTCGAATTTCCATAAAGTGTATGCGATGTCGCGTGTAGTATAAAGTGTTGTGCCATCAGCACGCATAAGCGTCAAAGATGGAACTTCGTAATCTTCTCTCAGTCCGAGCTTCTGTTTCAAGTTAAGCTCTTGAACAGCTTTTTCAGCGTCAAACTCTAAAACTCCTCCTAAGGCAAAAACGTAAGGCGTCTTCTTTAGTTTTTCAAGGGTTTCAGCTACGCGGTTGCTCCATACAAAATCGCTTTCCCAATCCCAAGAATCATAAAAAACTCCAGCACGCCCCAAAGTTTCCTTAAAACCTTGTAGGCATAATTCGCTAACCTCTCTTATGAGTCCCTTAGCTTCTTCCTCTCCTTCTTCGTAGGCTCGGTTTAGCTTGTTAACTTCGTTTTCTGGGTCTTCATCTTTACTGATCTCATTCAGAAGTTTCTCGAAAAGCTCTGGGAAACGTTCTTTAAGCTCTACTGCCACTGACATCCAATCGTCTAGTTCTCTGTTAATTTTTGCGATTTCTTCTGTTAGCGAAGCCTTTTTTGCGTTTTCAAGTTCTTTTTTTAAGCGGTTGATTTCGATGAGGCAACTTGTTATGGTGTAGATTTTTCCAATGAAATGGTCTGGTTTTCCTTCTGGTTTGGGTTTGCCCAGTTTTTTGTATCCGTAGGCGATGACTGCTGTTTGACGACCAACATCATCGATGTAATAGTGACGAAAAACCTTGTGTCCAATGGCTTTAAGCATATGCGCAATAGAATCGCCTAACATAGGGTTTCTGGCTTGTCCAATGTGTATGGGATGAAGCGGGTTTACGCTTGTGTGTTCCAAAATAATTTTCAAGGGTTTATCAGTTTTAACAAAACCATATTCAATGTCAAATTGTTCAGCCGATTCAATAACTAAACTTGAAAATTTCGCAAAGTCAACATAAAAGTTTATGTAACCGCCTCCTGCTGGAGCAACACTCTCAATTAAAGAAAACTTTGCCTTGTCCATGGCTTTCACTATGCGTTCAGCCAAAACTGTGGGCTTTTCATTCAACTTTTTGGCAAGTTCAAAACATAAAGAAGAAGCTAACTGACCAAAATCTGGGTTTGGCGGTTTTTCCAATGTTAAGCGTGCACTCTCGATTTTCGGGAAAAGTTTCTTTAGGGTTTCTTCTAAAGCATTTTTACACTCAAGGCGGAATATGGCGAAGGGATTTTCTGAAACCATCTTTCTCCATCTTTATTGTGGAATGCTCTAAACCTTTTAGAGTTGAGGTTATATTTTAATTTGAAAATACAACTATGCACTTATGGACGTGAATGTTCAATGAAGACAAAAATAATCTTTTCAGAAAAATGCCTAAACTATGGATTTTCCCACATCGAAGGACCCGAAAGAGTCAGAAAAGCCCATGAAATCTTGAAGCAGAAGGGCTACGAATTTTTAACGCCAGAACCAGCACCAGAAGAAGCCTTGTTAAAGGTTCACGATGCCGAATACATTTGGAATTTAAAAAAGGGCTTCGTAGAGGACGCAGACACACCAGCCTACGAAAACATTTACGAATATGCGAGACTTTCTGCCGGCGGAGCCATTTTAGCAGCTGAAAACAATGGTTTTTCCCTTATGAGACCGCCAGGGCATCATGTTGGCAGAAACGGCGCTGCCATGGGTGCATATACAAGAGGCTTTTGCTATCTGAACAACATTGCCATAGCAATAAAGCATCTGGATAAACCAACCTTAATCTTGGATATTGATGGTCATCATGGAAATGGGACGCAGGAGATTTTTTCCAGAGATTCAAAAGTAATTTATGTTTCATTGCATAGACATCCACATTATCCTGGAACGGGCTATGGTTGCGAGGCGAACTGTCTAAACTTTCCGTTATGGGCTGATTGTGGAGAGGAAGTTTACCTAAAAACGTTGGATGAAGCCTTAAGTAAAGTTGACATTGACAGGTTTGAGGTTGTTGCGGTTTCCGCTGGATTCGATGCTCACGCTGGAGACTTGGCTTCGCTTGGTTTAACCGAAAAGACTTATAGGGAAATAGGAAAGCGTATAGCTTCATTGAAAAAGCCTACGTTCTTCGTTTTGGAAGGCGGCTACCACGGAGAAAACATTGGGAATGACATAGACCAATTGTTGAAAGCAATGGAAGCGATAAGTTTTTAAATTTCTCTAAAATATTTTCGCCGAGGGGTTTTAAATGGCTGAAATAAAGGAGGTTGCCTCCAAAATCAGCCGTTTTGAACGTGTAGGAGCCCACACTCACATTAAAGGTTTGGGCTTAGATAAAAATCTGAAAGCAATAAAGGTTAAAGATGGCATGGTAGGCCAAGAGAAAGCCAGAGAAGCAGCTGGCTTGGTTGTTGAGATGATAAAGGAAGGTAAACTAAGCGGAAAAACCGTAATTTTGGCTGGTCCACCAGGAACAGGCAAGACAGCCATCGCCGTTGCCATATCCCGAGAGTTGGGTCCGAATGTTCCCTTCATACAAATGAGTGGCAGCGAAATTTACAGCAGTGAACGCAAGAAAACAGAGGTTCTAATTGAAGCCATAAGAAAGTGTATCGGCGTTGAGATACATGAGATGCGCAAAGTATACGAGGGTGAAGTTGCGGGCATCGACATACGGACAACTTCTCATCCATACAATCCGTACCAAAAGGTTCCGGAAAGCGTTCGAATAACGTTAAAAACTACAAAACAAGAAAAAACCATTGAAGCAGGAGCCTCAATTGCCCAACAAATAATTCAGCAAGGAATAACCGAGGGACATGTCATTCAGATAGACGCAGAAACAGGAAGAGTGGCAAGCCTTGGTTTAAGCCTAGAAAGCGCAAAAGGCAAAACCTATGATGTGGACACAAGCCAAAAAATTCCCAGACCAACAGGCGACGTTTTAAAAGAGAAAGAGTTTGTTTACTCGCTTACCTTGGCCGATTTAGACGAGCTTAACGCAAAACAACGATCAGGAGGATTTTTCTCCCTATTCTTTGGAGGTTCAGAATCAAAAGAGATAGACACAGAAGTGCGAATGGCTGTAGACCAACAAGTAAAGGAATGGGTGGACTCTGGAAAAGCCTTCATACACCCAGGCGTCCTATTCATCGACGACAGCCATCTATTAGATTTAGAAGCCTTCAGCTTTCTCGGAAGAGCCCTAGAAAGTGAACTTGTTCCAATAATTATCTTGGCAACAAACCGGGGCATAACAACAATCCGCGGCACAGACGTGAAAAGTCCCATGGGCTTCCCACTTGACCTTTTAGACCGCTCCGTAATAATCGCCACTCACGAGTATGATGCAGAAAGCATAAGAGAAATCCTCAGCATTAGGGCGAGAGAAGAAAAGGTTACCATAGAAAATGACGCATTAGAAAGACTGACAAATATTGGAGCAAAATCCTCGTTGAGATATGCTGTGCAACTCCTAAGCCTAGCAGCCCAAAACGCTGCAGCCATGAAACGCAAAAGCGTCACCATCGAGGATGTGGAGAGGGTTGATGCACTATTCATGGATATAGGCGAAGCCAGCGAACACTTGAGGAAATATGAAGAGAAGCTAATGTATCATTAACAGCAGTTTCTTTGGCCATAACTTTAACACCAATTTTAAATAGAAGTTCAAAAAACGTTCAGTACGGAGCATTGACTATTTGAAAGATTTAAACCCTTTTGACATTGGTCGAATAACTGTTACTGATGGAAGAAAGATTTACGGTTTCACCATCGAGACAAGCTATGGAAAAGGTGTCTTGCGACAACTTGGCAAGTTAGCGGAAAAATACGGGGTCATAGTGCGTTTCATTCAAATTTCAATGCCAAAACCATCAGATGAAACCGCTAAAGCAATAGTCTTCATAGACTTTTCACAGTCAGAACTCCGGCCAGAAGAGGCGGAAAAAATTCTTAAAAATCAAAAGTTTGTTAAATCAGTCGAGCTTCTAAAACCAGTGTCTGACAAATTTGTTAGTGATTCACACTATTTTCCATTAACAATAATGGATGAAAGGGCTCTAATTTTTAGAAAAGAAATTTACGAAGGAATTTTTAAAGGCGTAAGAAGCCAGTTTGGAACGGCAGGCGAAGCCTTTCTTTATTACATAGGATTTGAAATTGGAAAACGCGCCTACCTAAGTTATAGCAAATTGTCTGGAACAGAAGATTTCGAAGCCTTAATCGCCACAGCAAAAGCCGTCAACCTAACGCTGGGCTGGAGCATCCTTAAAGAAGCAAAAATAAATGAAAAAGCAAAAACCGCAACAATCACCATACAAGAAAATTTTGAATGTGACCTCGCAAGAGGACATGGAAAAGCTTACAGCCAATTCTACAGAGGAGCCATAGCAGGCATCTTCACCCAATACTTTAAAACAGAAATGAAAGCTGAAGAAACCAAATGCATAGCAAAAGGAGACCCATACTGCCAATTTGAAATCAAACAAGCATAGCAAATATTTGACTCATACTTTTCTAAACTTTGGCGGGCCCGCTGGGATTTGAACCCAGGATCTCCGGCTCCGCAGGCCAGCGTCCTAATCCATGCTAGACTACGGGCCCACAGAAACAAATCTGGTTATTGCCAATAAAAGGGTTTTTAATTGCTCTTTAGGGTTCTTTCTAAAGCGTCTATCACGTTTTGTTTTCCCATGGCTAGGATGTACGGGCCCAATCTTGGTCCTTGCGGCACGCCCAAGAGAATTGTGTATAGAGTTTTGAAGAAGTTGGATGGTTGGATGTTATGTTTTTTTGCTGTATTGAATATGGCATTTTGGATTTTTTCCGCCTCATTTTCAACTTTTAGGGTTTCAATTAATTCTTTTATTGCTTCTTTCTCTTCAAGCGTTAGGCTGACTGCGGTTTCTTTTATTTCTTCAAAATCTCTTATCCAGTTAAAGGCATATTTGATACGTTTTCGAAGGTTTTCATCTAGGGTTTGGTCTTTCCGTAAATAGCCGTAACTTCTTAGTTTTTCAGTTATGAAGTCTTCTTCCTTTTCTTTTGGCGCCATTTTAGCCAAGAAAGTTAGAAGGTTATATGGCACTTTGATGCTTGGTTTTGAGGGAGGCTTCAGCACCCAGCAGTATTCGTATAAGCCTCGAAGTTTTGCGAGTTCCTTTTCATCTTTCAGCTTTTTGACCCCAAAATATACGTCTTCTAAATAATCAAGCTCGTTCATGTATGCTGGTATATCTGTAACGTCTAAGGTGCGGGTTCCAACAAACCTTTTCAACATCAACAAAAGCAGTGATTGGGGCGAACCATAATGGAACCAAACTTGTGGTGTAAAAACGTTTCCCGTGGATTTTGAAATTTTTCGTCCGCTTTTGTCAAGGAACATTTCATACATGGCGTGGGATGGGGGTTCATAATTGAGTATTTCACGGCAAATTCTGTCGTTTATTCGAACAGAGTCGGCTATGTCTTTGCCGTAAGCCTCAAATCTTATGTCAAGGGCTTTCCATCTTGCAGCAAACTCGCCTTTCCATGAAAGTTTGCCTTCGCCCTTTTTTACGTTGGCTTCGCCTTTGAAACCGCAGCCTTCAATCCATCTTCCCTTAATTTCCATGCCTTCACAAACATAGAGAATTTTATTTTCTTTTGGCAGATATTCTAAGGCTTTGGTTGTGTAGATGCGTCCGCAGTTTTCGCATATTGGGAAATATGGTAGGACTTCCATGTAACGCTCTTGCCCAACTTCTTCTTTGACGATTTCGCCGACTCGTTTGGCGTTCAAAAGCAAAACTTCAACTTCTTTATTCAGCAAACCCTTTTCATAAGTTTCCTTTGCAGAAACATAACGATATTCTATAGAACATTTATCCAAAGCCTCAAGCAACAGCGAACTCATATGTTTACCGTAACTTTCATGGCAACCGAAGGGGTCGGGAATGTCGGATACTGGAAAACCCAAGTATTTTTCAAGAGATTTTGGCAAGCCAGCCGGAACTTTGCGCAATCCATCTTTGTCGTCACAGAAAGCAATCAATTCTGAATTATAGTTTTGTTCCCTTAAGGCTAACGTAACAGCATATGAGCGTGCAGCATCGCCTAAGCTTCCAATGTGGGGGAAACCAGAGGCGCCCAAGCCCATTTCGGTTCTTATAAGGTGTAAGCTTCTGCCTAGCTTTCGCTCTCTTTCAATTATTTTTGCTGCCATTTTATCGTACCATGTGCCTCTGCCAATAATCTTCTTGCTCATCGCTGTCATGCTCCTAATAGCATAACTAAAAAGTAAATAAAAAGGTTACAGAAATAGTTAGCAGAACCATAAAAATGTGAGGGAATGGTTACTCGAGTTTTGTTCCACAGTTAGGACAGAACTTAACTCCAGTTTGAACTTCTGCGTTACACTTTGGACATTTGGTTGTAGCTTGTAACGGTGTTCCACAGTTACTACAGAACTTGGTTCCAGCAGGGTTTGATGTGCCACATTTAGGACATGTGATGCCTCCTGCTTGTAACGGTGCACCGCAGTTGCTGCAGAACTTTGCTGTTTGCGGATTTTGGAAATTGCATTTTGGACATAACACCATAGGCACTGCTGGCGCTGGTGCCGCTGCTGGTTGAAGCACTTGCGGGAGGATTACTGCTCCGGCTCCTACTGCTGCTCCTGGGCTTTTTGATAGGCTTTCGGCTGATTTTTGGACTGTTTCCATTCTGAGGACTTCTGTTGCGCCGACTCCAGTTTTTATGTAGAATAGTCTGTCTCTCCACTCTGGGGTTGTGTCGATTCCCTCAAACTTCACATCAATCAGTTCAAGACCTATCCGCGAAAAGGCATCAAAGAGCACATTTTTTGCGAGAAGGCTTGTTTCGTCAAGTTTGCCATAAACGTCCGCCAGCGAATACTGGCTTAAGGTGTCGATGAGCCTCTCGTTGAAGTATCCTCTTAGAAAGTTTTGCAGCCCATCCGTTGTGAAGGCTCCTTGTCCGCCAACAACCTCGTTGACGAAGAGGTTTGGTTCTTCAACTCTGAACCAGAAACCACCAAAGAACTTTAATGGTGCAAGCTCTTTAGTTTGTCCTTGTGCTCCAAACTTTCCTTGGAACTGTTTTAAAGAGACAAAGACAATTGTGGCTCTAAAAGGAACCTTGTCAAAGCCGGCAATTTTTGAAATTATCTTTGTCAGTAATGGCAGGTTTAACGTTGACAAGACATGGCGTCCGGCTCTGAAAACATCGTAGGCTTTTCCGTCCCTGAAGAAAACTGCAGCTTCGTATTCGTGAACTATTAGGTTGTCTCCCCAAGCAATTTCTTCCACTGGATATTTCCAAACTATGTCTCCTTCTCTCGCCCCAACCCACTCAATAACTTTTGGCACTCCAATTTCACCTCCTTTTAAATTACTCCTTTAGGAATCCAAGGTCTTTGTCCAGCAATAACGCTTCCATTACATGCATCAACTATCACGGAAAATGATTTGCCGCCCATACGATATTCTATAAACCACCAAGGCGCATATACCAGTTCAGGCTCTTCCATAGGATAGGCTCCAACACTAAAACGCGAAACAAAAGTGTATCTAGACCTTAACTCTTGAAGGGCTAATCCTTTTGCTTTTTCCTTAGCTTCTTGAGCGCTTATCTCAACATTAAGCGTCTCTTCTCCTGTTTTCTTGAAGGGTTCCTTCTTATCTAAGGGGATTTTGTAGGTGCCAACATCTGGCTGATATTGGGCTGCTTTACGTGCCACAACAAAGGCATCCATTGTCTCGCTTACGGAAACTCTCTCAGTTCTGTCTGTTAAAGCCTTCCCAGCTCCTTTTCCAGCACCGCCAAAAATGCTCCCGAGGGCTCCTCCTAAAGCTTGCATTGCAACTTCCTGAGCAAGTTGTCCCTTTGTATCCTTCGCTTTCACCAAGGCTTTTTTGCCTTCAAGGTCCCCTTCAAGTTGAACGGTTACAGCCCAATTCGGAACATAACGAAGGAGAATGGCACCCCATTCGGCACGTTCAGCCATTCCACGAGTTACGAGAATTCCTTTTGCCACATGATTCTTTGCTATTTCAAGCGTCTGAGAACCAGTAAGCAGTATTGGCAGCATGCTGCATCTTGGAGGCTGTTCACCAGTCGTATTATTAACGTATCCGCAGTAGTTGCAAACTACAAGAAATTCCTCTGGATTATACGTAAGTGGAGCACCACAGTGCATGCAAGCTTCAAGTTTAGGTTTCGGTGTTGGCGGCGGTTGCGGTTGAGTTGGAGTGGGTGCAACAGTTGGCGGTGTCGGTGAAATTCCGCCTAAACTTTTAGCCATTTCCATGGCTTTTTGTTTATCTTGCTCCTTCCACCCAATTAAAGCGCTTGGATTGGCACATGAGTTTGCCAAAGCTTGTTCCACAACATCCATTAGACATGCTGGTCCGTCAACTTCGACATATACATCCTCTGGTATGCCTCTAACTTTAATCGTTGCCTTTTCAAAAAACCCCTTTTTTAGCTCAAGCATGAAGCTTCTTTCGCCTGGAATAATTTTCTTGGTGCTCCACCCGATTTGTTTGAGGTATTCTGGCAAAACTTGTTGGAAGTTTGCCATTTTTGCTCCGATTTGTCGATAGCGGGCTGAGGTCATCCTCCCAATCCTCTAAGAACTTCTGACCTCTTGTCCACGAGTCCGTCTAGTTCCTCAACCTTTGATATTAACTCGTCCATTGCCGTTCTCCACTCGTCTTTTCCCGGTTCCAGTGCGTTTACTTTTTCAACATCGGCTTTTATTGCTTCGGCTTTTTCTATCAAACTTACGTCATATTCCAATACTGTGTCAAGTTTGTCTTCTTTAACTTTGATGGCGTCAAACATTCCAGCATATCCAGCCACCGCCCGGTCTATACGCTGGGTAACCCTATCAATTCGGGATGTAAGCGTGTCAAATCTAAAAGTGTCTTCATTTGAAAGCTTCTGGATAAGCAGTGGATTTGCAAATTTTCTTCTGAAAGCGGTTTTCGCAGCCTTAAGTCTATTCACAACTTCCATCCTAACAAGACGGTCACTTTCTCTTCTCAGTTCCTTCTCTTTGTAGCCTCTATATCCTGGAATGTAGCCCATAATTTTCTCAAGAAGACCCCGTTCTTTTTGCACTTTTCCCAAATAATCTTTTCCACTCACTTTTTACTCCTCCAATATGCAACTATACCTATAACAGCAACGACAATTAAAAGTATGCCTAAAACAACGAAGGCGTTTACCACATTATAGAAGGCTGAAGTTGCTGCAACAGCAAACATTATGACGCCCCAAACCAGATAATAAGTGGCTTCCTTATCGGCTATGAAAGAAAAGAGAATAGTATAAACTCCAAGGGGACCAAGCAGCCAAGCGGGAATATTGAAAATATCAAGAGGAATCATGTTCATACCGTAAACCACCACCGCTAACCCTATCGATATGACAAGAATAACGAGAGCACCAACATTATAATCGAATATTTTACGTTCAGCTTTCATCTTATTCCCCAAGGCATATTTGACTTATTATTTTGTAATTGCATCTTTTAAAGTTTCGTTACAATATTCCAAAGCCAGCTGGTGGTATGTCGCCTTTTACAACTGTTCCTGTTGCCCCATCTATTATTAGCTGGTAAGTTTTGCCCTTATACTCATATTTTATAAACCATATGGGAGCGTGAAGGTAAACTGTTTGGTTAACTTTTATTTCGTTTTCAATTTCAATTATCTTATCCACATCTTGCTGAGCCAAGTACTTATGATGCTCCTCAATTTCTTGTTTCGCCCGCTCCAAAGCCTCATCCTTATCAATTTCACTGTTCAATGTTCTAGCATAACCCTCAATCTTCCTAAAATCATAAGGGATTTTACCCTCTAAAGGCACATCATATTCTCTTGTTGGAAAGTCTGTTGCTTTCCTTGCCAAAATCAACCAATTATATTCCTTTTTGATTTGACCATCTTTGATGATGGCTGGTGTTATGCGTTCAAAAATTCCTTTATATTTTGTTTCCGCTTCTGCTGTTATAATCCAAAATGGTATGTAGATTAAGGATTTTTCTATTATTTTCGATTTTCGAGCAAGGTCTGGAGGCTTTAGAAAACCCGAGGTCATCCAGCTTTTTGCAACTTCTTCAATTTGCGTTGAGTCATATTTGTTCAGCAGCATTGAGTGTTCAAAAGTGAAGGCTTTTCCAGTTTCTATAACAACAGTGTAACCACAATATTTGCATGTCGCAATTATTTCGCCAGGCTCAAAAGATATTGGAGCACCACAATTTGAACACCTAATTTCTTGAACTATTGCCATCTCTGCTTCACGCTTTCGATTTTTCCCTTTTTACAATTTCTCTCGCGACAAGAACACCAGACGCTGAAGCTTGAACTAAGCCTCGGGTTACACCAGCTCCATCCCCTATAGTGAAGAGGTTGCGAATTTTCGTTTCCAAACAGCTACTTAGCTGCAGTTTTGAGGAGTAGAATTTCACTTCCACACCATAAAGAATGGTGTCTCTGGAGTAAATGCCGGGAGCTATTTTGTCCAAAGCTTGAAGCATTTCGCGAATATCAGAAAGATAGCGATATGGCAAAACAAAGCTTAGGTCGCCGGGTGTGGCATTTTTTAATGTGGGGTTGATGACGCTTCTTGATATTCTTTCAGGTGTTGATCTTCTTCCAGCTTCTAAGTCGCCGAGGCGCTGTATTATTACGCCTCCGCTTAGGAGGTTTGAAAGTCTGGCGAGGTATTTTCCGTAGGCTATTGGTTCTTTGAATGGTTCTGTGAAGGATGTGCTTACGAGGATGGCGAAGTTCGTGTTTTCTGTTTTTCTTTCAGCGTAGCTTTGACCGTTAACTGTTAAAACTCCGTTGTAGGATTCTGTTATAACTTCGCCGTATGGTGCTACGCAAAAGGTGCGAACTTGGTCGTCGAAATGTTTTGAATAATATATAAGCTTAGGTTCATAAAGAACGCTTGTTAACTCTTCCATGACTGAGGCTAAAACTTCAACTCTTATTCCAACATCAACAGGATTGTTAAGCGTTTTTAAGCCTAAAGCTTGGGCTTCTGATTGGAGCCATTCAGCCCCGCTTCTTCCAGGCGCAACAATCACATATTTTCCTAAAAACTTTTCACCATTTACGGTTTCAACACCTTCAACGGCGTCTCCTTTCAATATGAGTCCTTTAACGTCAGTTTTCGGTTTGAACTCAACCTTGCTGTTTAATTCTTGCCTCATTTTCCTCAGAGTCTGGGCGCATCTTTCTGTGCCCATGTGTCGAATTTTTTGGCGAATAAGCTTCAAACCAGCCAACGACGCTTTTCGTTCAATCTCTTCTACTTTCTCAACATTCACTCCATAACTATGCTCAGGCGCACCAAACTTTAGATAAATGGAATCCACATAGTTTACAAGTTCTTCAAATTCCTTTGACGAAATATATTGGTTGAGCCAACCGCCAACTTCTGTGGATAAAGTAAGTTTGCCATCACTAAAGGCTCCGGCGCCTCCCCAACCAGACAAAAGCAAGCATGGTTCGCAGTGAACACATTCGAATCCTCGGCTTGCTGGACATTTGCGTTGGTTAATGTCTGGACCCCTATCCAATATGAGAACGCTCAAGTTGGTTTTTTCCGTAAGCTCTAAAGCAGAGAATATTCCAGCTGGACCGGCACCGACGATTATTACATCATACTTCAACGAGTTTGTCTCCTGAAACCCAGAAGTAGATGTGGTAACTTGCATATATTTTTAGCGAACATAAAATCATTTTTGTGTGTAGGGTATGAGACAAAGAAACTTTACAACTTTTGAGCCATCATTCCTAAACTGATGCTTTTCGTGTGGTGGAATAAAAATAACATCGCCAGGCTTAAATTTGCTTTTTTCGCTTCCGCTTTGCACGATGCCTTCGCCTTCTAAAATGAAAACTTCATGTTCCCAAGCATGAGAATGCAGAGGACTGTAGCCGCCAGGTTCCATCTCAAAAAACCTCATGGCAAAGTTTTCAGCGCCAATATCCTTTGTTATGAGCCATCTAACTTTCAACTTGAATGTTCCTTTCTCCGCATCCTTCGCCTCAACACTAGTATAAGGAAAAATTTTCATTTAAACCATCCTCAATCAAGATTTTATAAACACACTTCTAAAAGGCACATATTAATCTTTTACGGAATATAATCAAAGTGACATCTACTACGAATTCACTTAAAAACGTT
This sequence comes from Bathyarchaeia archaeon, assembly GCA_038872535.1. Lineage (GTDB taxonomy): Archaea > Thermoproteota > Bathyarchaeia > Bathyarchaeales > Bathycorpusculaceae > JASEJA01. Next base: position 25,363 of record JAVZJY010000001.1, read on the forward strand.
TTAATCGTTAGATTTTTGCGAAATAGAAAATCTGTGAGTGAGAATTATGTCTTGCCTTTTGATTTAATAATCCCGCCCACATTGGGCTGTTGCGCTTATGCAAATAGTTGGATCATCACCAAGGCGATTATAAGAAACGCTAACAGTTTTGATGCTTTCATGTTGAATTTTTGCGCTTCTTCAATCTTTTTCGCGTCTACGAGCTTCATGATGTAAACGGAGGCTGAAAGGTTGTAGAGGAAAATTGCGTATACCGAGAGCATCATTCTGTCAGCTAAAGTTAAGTAACCAACGGGAGGTATGCCGCTAAGCAACGCTAGATGAAAAGTCGCTGCGGACATAAGAGTTGTCACACCTAAGCCTATTCTCTGGCCGAAGTTCTGGGGCGAGATGAAAAAGGTTAGAAGCGATATTGTTGTTATGACTGCTACCGGCAGAACGCTTTTGACAAAGGAGGATAGCGTAGGCCTTTTTAGTAGAACGCTGAAAACGAATCTGGAATAAACGTCGCCGCCATAGGAGTGTTCCGTTACTGTGGCTTCAAATTCTCCTATTTCCCAACCGGCAACATTAACTTCTTCATCAATATTTGATGTTGGATCTGCTGTAAAGAGTAAATTAGAAGCGTTTAGGTTCTTGTGTTCCAGCTCCACAGTGAGTGTATGCGTTTCGTAAGGATATCTTGAGAAGTCAAAGGTTTTTATGAAGTCTCCTCTGACACGGTATTCTAAATATCCATGCTCCGCATCCACTTCAACTTCATACTTCGTTGGAAAACCATTAACAAACTCAAACTCCTTTACCTCTTCTAAGCTTATCTTAGAAGGATCAAACCTAAACCACAGATAAAAATCCAAACGGTAACTGCTTGCAGACAAATCCACCTTCTCCACGTTTACAAGCCAAACTCCAACCTCAACATTTGCGGGATTAGATGGAAGGCTTTCAGCTTTTACATTAAATATCATAGTTGATAAAAACGCTAATAGTAAAGTAAAGAGTAATACATGCTTAGCCTTCATTAAATTCACCATTAACCTTCGCCTCATAACAAGCTCAAGTATTTAAAAATTTCGTGCAGCAACAGGTGCTGGAAAATTGAGCGTCCTACCTTCTATTAACGATTTACGAGAACACTTACGAATATGATTCCATGTGAAAATTGCTCAGAGTTTAGAGGAAGCTTGTAAGCTGCTTGAAGTTGGCTTTGAATATGTAACAGACATGAACGGAGCCAAACTCTTCAGAAAGCGAAAGTAGTCTTTTATGCTCACGGTTAATCTTTTATGGCTTCTAGGAGGCTCATGACGTTCCACAATTTCACTCGCGTATAAGGTGGCATGTTTGGATCCTGCAAAATTTCATCCAAAATCGAAATAGCGTTCGAAGCCCTAACCGCAGGCGTAAACTCCGTCGTTTGCAAGGCGTCCATGGAATCTTTAGCGGCTCTTCTAATGTTTCTAGGCGTTGTATTATCCTCAGAAACTGCGCCAAGCACGGCTAATGCTTGTTTTATTCGTTCCTCATACTCTTCAAGCTTCTTCTTTCGAACCAATGCTGCCACCCCTTGCAGTTTTCAATAATAAGTTATTATAGGCTTTTATACTATTCTATTAGAGGTTTAAACCTTGTCACAAGAAAAAGACGAAGAAAAACACGTTAAACGAATGGCTGACCTACTGCGTCAAGGCTCAACACTCACAGACCTAGCCTGCCCCGCCTGCGCTTCCCCACTTTTTAGATTAAAAAACGGCGACTTATGGTGTGCAAAATGTGAAAAAAAGGTTATAGTGGTGAAGGAAGGAGAAGAGCCAAAAATTAGGAGTTCTATGGTTCTGGATACGATGGAGGCTACACTCTTAACGAAAATACAAGAGATACAAAACAAAATGCAAAGTGAACAAAACATAGAAGAGCTTCAGAAACTCGGCAATGCACTATCTGACTTGTTGGAAAATCTTGAAAAGATAAGAAAAGTTAAAAGATTTTAAGGCGAAAGCATCGATGCTTGGTTTTTACGAAAATTTTCCACAAAACATCCACAAAACAACGCGCGCCACAACTTCGCTTTCAAACAAAAAATTACAACAAACACTAATGCGCCTATTCCAGGAGATAAACACCAAACCCTTCAAACTGGAAGAAATTGCAGATCCATCCATTCCTCAATGCATGGTAATTTTTGAGTTTGGCATAGCAGAAGCCAACGCCTTCAACTTTCTAAACCAAGAGGAAACAAACAAGGTTTTGAAAATTATAAACAAAAAACCTTTCCAAATCATGGACTTCTTCTGCGCCATACGCTACTACAAGACACAAAATGAAAAAAGAAAACCATTAAAATTTGATTATTACATGATACGCTTCACATTTAACAAAAACTACGTGGAAACACAAGTTTTCCACGAAAGAGGACCAAGATACATATCTCCAGATGACGTGACCAATTTCATTTTTGGAAAAATTAACGATTTCTTTTCAAGAAAGATACTAAAAACCCTTCAATCGTCTTAGCTTCGTTTCTCCAAAAATTTCAAAACAAATGTTAAAATGTCCTTGGCAACCTCCGCTTTTGATGAGTTTCCATCTATTTTAACAAGTTCCCCGCTCTTAACAAAATCCAAATATACTGAGCGCACTTTTTTCTGAGTTTCCAAATCCTCCATAACAGATTTTTTTGACTTTAGCCTTTTAATAGCAATGTCGGGTTCGACGTCAATAAAAATTGCTAAGTCTGGGCGTATCGCATGTTGGTTTATCTCTTTAATCCATTTTAAATCAAGTCCAGCAGCGCCTTGATAAGCCAAGGAAGAATAAACGTAACGATCAGAAACTACAACTTTTCCCTCGTTCAAGGCTGGAATGATTTTGTCCTTAACATGTTCAAAGCGGTCTGCCGCGAAGAGCAAAGCTTCAACAATGGCTGAAACCCGTTTTTCACCATGTAAACAATACTTTCTAATGAACCGTCCAATTTTTCCAGAACTTGGCTCCGCCGTATAAACTGCTGCATAGCCCACTTTTCTTAACTTTCTAACGAGAAGTTTCGTTTGTGTTGTTTTTCCGCATCCATCTAATCCTTCAACACAGATGAAACAGCCTTTCCCTTTCATTCTACCAATCCTTTACCGCCTATAGCATTAGACATTATAAGAGTGAAGATGCATTAATAATTATTTCAGAAAATGGAGAAAAGACTATGCCAAAAAACCATTGGGGAGAAATAAAAGACCCAGTGCACGGATACGTCTACATAACTGAAGAGGAAAAAGAAATCATTGATTCCTTTCCCGTGCAAAGGTTGCGAAGACTACGCCAATTAGCAGGAGCAGAATATGTTTATCCAGGAGCAAACCACACACGCTTCGAACATTCTGTAGGCGTCATGTATTTAGCTGGAAGAGTTGCCGAAAATCCAAATATTTCCCAATACACGAGTCAAGAAGAAAAGGAAATTATTAGAATAGCAGCTTTACTCCATGACGTTGGACACGGTCCGTTTTCCCACGTTTTTGAACCTTTACTCGAAAAGGAGTTAGAGAAAACACATGAAGATATGACGTATTGGATAACTGCAAACAGCGAATTGAAGGACATAATTAAAAAGTTTGGTTATAACCCAGAAGAAATTGGAAAATTGGCTGTTGGAAGACTTCACAAACCTCAAAAAGCCTTCCTAGACCAAATAATAAGCAGCGCCCTAGATGCAGACAAACTGGACTTTGTTATAAGAGACACGCATCACACTGGCGCTGAATATGGCTATGTTGACATTTTCAGGCTAATTCACGCCTTAGATGTGCTTGGAGAAAATTTGGCAGTGGATTTAGGAGCACTTTCAGCCCTTGAATCCTTCATAATAGCAAGAATAGAATCCTTCAAAAGCATATACTTCCACCGCGTTGGAAGAGCCGCACAAATAATGCTCGCTATGGCTATGGAAAAGGCAAATGCAGAGCTTGGATTAACCCAATTTAAGTCTCCAGAAGAATATCTAAACATGGATGATTACACAGTTTGGTCTCAACTTAAAAAATGCAAAAAATCAAGCGAAATCATAAAAAACCTCGAAAGACGAAAAATGCTTAAATGCGCCTACGAATGGACTTTTTATGAGAAAGACGTGAAAATTTCAAACATTTTCAGCAAGGAGGCACATAGAAGGCAACTTCAAATCGACATTGCAAAAAAGGCAGGGGTCGAAACAGAAGCCGTAATAATAGATGTACCCACCGTCCCATCAGTTCCATACCACCATTCAGTCCTAATGGAACCCATGGAAATTCCAGCCTTCTATAAAACAAGAGAAGGCGAAAAAGTTATGCAACGCCTAAGTGACATCTCAAAAATTTTCGAAGTCCTAAAAGGATTCATAAACATACTGCGCGTTTACACAGATGAAGAAAACCGTGAAAAAGTCAGCACCGCAGCAGCAAAGATTTTAGGCGGAACACCAACAACAGCAAGAATATCCTATTAAAGTGCGTGAAATGCAGCCAATAACACTAAAGGGAAGAAGAATAGTTGAGGGATACTGCAAAGCAGAAGCCCTCGTATCTACTAAACCAATAAGTTTTCTTGGAGGAGTAGACCCAGCTGACGGAAAAATAATAGAAAGGGACCATGATTTATATGGAGAGTGTATAAAGGATAAAGTCTTGTGTTTTCCATACGGACACGGCTCAACAGTTGGCAGCTATGTGCTATATTCCCTAGCCAAGAAAAATTGTGCACCAAAAGCCATAATCAATCAGACCGCGGATCCCGTCGTGGTAGTTGGAGCCATAATAGCGAACATCCCAATGGTTGATCAAATAAACATCAAACACATAACAACAGGCGACATAGTGAAAGTTGACGCCAACAAAGGCTCTATCAAAATTTGGAAAAGAGAAGGAGCAAAGCAAGCATGTATCTGACAAAGGAAGAGGAACGCATTTACGATGGCGAGTTTGGCTGGGCAAATCAAATCTGCATGAAAATCCTCGTCCGCCTAGGCGAACTCTTCAAAGCCGAAAAACTCATTCCAATAAGCTCCTCTCATGTTTCAGGAGTATCCTACAAAACATTAGGGGACGCACCTATAGAATTCCTTGAAGCGTTAGCAAACAACAACGCAAAAGTGAAAGTCAAATCAACACTAAACCCCCAAAGCCTCGACTGCAACTTTATCTGTAAAAGGCTTCCATCTGAGTTGCATGAAAAGCAAAAGAATGTTCTAAATTGTTTTAAGAAAATGGGTTTTACACCTTCGCTAACATGTACCCCATACTACTTAGAAAAACCCAAAAAAAGCGTTCATTTGGCATGGGCTGAATCATCCGCAGTAGTATATGCAAATTCTGTTATTGGAGCATGGACAAACCGCGAAGGAGGACCAAGCGCTCTTGCAGCAGCAATAATAGGAAAGACACCAGATTATGGAATACACCAACCTGAAAATCGACAACCAAAGGTTTTAGTGAAACTAGAAAAACCATTAACAAAAGAAATAGAGTTTGGTGCCTTAGGAATTTTCCTCGGCGAAATCTTGAAAGACGAAATCCCAATAATCCAAGGTTTACAAAAAGCTTCAGAAGACAACCTAAAACAGTTGGGAGCAGCCCTCGCATCTGCTGGCATGACAAACATGTTCTACTATAAAGACACAAGCACAAAAATCAGCGAAGTTGAAAAGATAAACGTGCAAGCTGAAGACCTGAAAAGAACCATTGAAAAACTAACCACAACATCCACACAAAAACCAAACCTAATTTTTATAGGATGCCCCCACTGCTCCTCAAATGAAATAAGACAAATCGCAGAGTTGATAGACAATAGAAAAACTAAAAACGAAACAGAATTTTGGGTTTGCACATCACATCACATAAAAGAAAAATCCAAAAAATATGTGGAAAAAATAGAAAAAAGCGGAGGCCACATGCTAACGAACACATGCGCCGTCGTAACATGGACAGAAAAACTTGGAATAAAAACAATAATGACAAACTCAGCAAAAACAGCCCATTATGCACCCACACTAAACAAGGCAGAAACAATACTTGCACCACTAAAAGAGTGCATAAAAAAGGCTTATAGAGGATAAGGTTTATTCGAATGAAAAAGCATCTTGCATGGTGCCACAAAAGAAAGCTCCGGTAGTATAGCCCGGTCAAGTATTCCGGCCTTTCGAGCCGGAGACGCGGGTCCGAATCCCGCCCGGAGCACTCCAAATCTGAGCTTATTTTAGGCGTATTTTGGTTAAAAAAGCTCAATTCGAGCAGTTACAAAAGAGGCTAAAATTGGAACACGAATTTACCGGCAAAATCATTTGATTTAAGCTTGAATATTGGTTTAGTAGACACGTTTGCGGTGTCCAACAACTAACAAGAATACCTCGTTTTTCTTAATCTGATAAAGAACTCTGTAATCGCCTATTCTTAAGGAGTAAACACCTTTCCATTCACCGCGTAAAGGCTTTCCTACGTAAGGGTTAGTCTTTAGTATGCTGATTTCTTGAATTATCCGTACTTGAACTTTTCTGTCTAAAGCCTTGATGTTCTTTAAGAAACGAGGCGTAAATCGAATTTCAAATTTCGCTTTCAAGGTTTAACTCTCTTATAAGCTCATCCAATGGTCTAGTCTTGCCCTCTTCAACTTCGCGCAAGGCAATCTTCAAATCTTTAACAAGCTTCTTATCTTGTATAACCTCAAGAGTTTCCAATAGCTCATCCATCAAACTAGCAGCTTTTGTTAGCAATTCTTTCTCTTCAGCTGTTAAGAGAGTCACCTGTTTTTCACAACTCCTACAGAACATAAATCTCCACGAACGTTTTAACTCTTACTCTCAAAGTGAGACTAGCAAACATTTTTACTAGTAAATTTGGGTGCCATTCCCGCCCGGAGCACTCCGCATTTATGGTAGTGATTTTGCTTCCTTGTTCACAACTGGAATTTTGTTCTTTTTTATTTTAATAGAATCAAAATACTTCATTGCATTGCCAGTTAAATATAGAAGCACGCTTTCATCTTTGTCAATTGTGTCGTCGTTTTCAAGTTTGTTTAAGGCTGCGAGGGTTGCGGAGGCTTCGGGGCATGCGTATACCCCTTTTTTGAGGAAAGTTTTCATTGAAGCAATTATTTCTTTGTCATTCACTGCTACTGCCATGCCCTTCGTTTCCCTTATCGCCCGCAATACAAGATAGCTTGCATAGGGACGGGGAACCCTTAAACCCGCCGCTATAGTTTCAGCGTTTTCCCAAGTCTCTTTAACTTCCGCTTCTCCGTTGTTATATGCCTTGACTAATGGGGCACAACCAGAAGATTGAACTATTATTAGGCGTGGAATCTTTTCTGTCCAACCAAGCTCAATTAAATCTTTGAAGCCTTTCCATAAACCTATAATTCCTTCGCCTCCGCCTGTTGGGAAAATTATGTTGTCTGGCAGATTCCAATTGAATTGTTCTGCAATTTCAAAAGCCATGGCTTTGTAGCCTTCGTATCTATATGGTTGCTTGTTGGTTGAAACATCTAGCCATCCGTAATCTTTCCCAAATTTTTTTACTACTTCTGCGGCGTCATTTATCAAACCGTTAACAAGGTAGACTTTGGCGCCCATTGAAACGCATTCTTTAATATTGCTTTCCGGCACATCTTTCGGCATAAAAACATAAACTTCCATTCCAGCCTTTGCCCCGTAAGCAGCCAAAGCCGCAGCAGCATTCCCAGCAGAGGGCAAAGCAACCCGTTTAACTTTTAACTCTTTAAGTTTGGAAACCGCCACAGCCATACCTCTAGCTTTAAAGGTTCCAGTTGGAAGCCTTCCATCATCCTTCAAAAAAACGTTTGAAACCGCACTGTTATCTTTCCGAAATTGAAGTATAGGCGTATAGGGTTCTCCCAAAGAAACTATATTTTTAGGCGATGACAGCGGAAGCAATTCTTTGAATTTCCAAAAAGTATCCGCTCTATCCTCTAAATCATGCTTAGAAACCTTCTTGGCAATTCTTGATAAATCATATTGAAACAGAAGTGCTCCACCACACTTTGGGCATACTGTTAAAATGTTGTCTGATGGGAAAACTTCTCCACATTTGCTACATCCAGCCCCAAGTATGAACATGTATTCTCCCAGTTAATTGTAGAAGAGAAATCCTTTAAGTTTACTGTAAAAAAGCTTGAACGCAGTGCATATTACATAAAACTCATATAGAAGGTTGTTTTATTCGATAAATCTTCAAAGCTTAAAAGTGATGAAAAATGACGGAAAAAACGCCGTCAAGTTATAAGAAACTAATGGAAAAAGTTAAGGATTTATTAACTTTTCAATCCGCCACCGCCATCATCCACTGGGATATGGAGACAATGATGCCGCCGAAGGCTATTGGTCTACGAAGCCAACAATTAGCCCTCCTCAGCCGAATTGAACACAGAATGAGCACAGACCCAGAAATAGGTAAGCTATTGGAAGAAATCATGCGACCGTCAGAATATGAAAAACTTGACACCATCCAAAAGAGAAATGTGTACTTGATAAAGAAACAATATGATGAACAGACAAGGCTTCCCGAAGAACTTGTTGCAGAAATTGCAAAACAACAAGCCATAACCGTGGATGTATGGAAAAAAGCTAAAGCAGCAAAAAACTTCTCCATGTTCAAGCCTGAACTTGAAAAACTTGTCGAATTAGAGAAGAAAGCCGCAGAAATTCTGATGAAAGTGAAAGAAACAGCTACGCCCTATGATGCGTTAATAGACATTTTCGAACCAAAAATGACAGCCAAAACAATCACGAAAGTTTTCAACGAGTTAAGAGAAGGCTTAGTTTCTTTACTGAAGAAATGTGAAACCGCTCCAAAGCAACCAGACGTAAGCATTCTCAAACGCAATGTTCCAATAGATGTGCAAAGAAAAATCGCTAAAGCCCTTGCTGAAGTTGTCGGTTATGATATAGAGTCAAGAGAGGCTGGAGGCAGAATAGACGAGACAGAACATCCCTTCACAACAGGCTATTATGATGATGTGCGGATAACCACGCATTATTATGAAGACAATTTTACATCTTCAATTTTTTCAGTGCTGCATGAAGCTGGACACGCCCTCTACGAGCAAAACTTGAAAAAAGAATGGATGTTTCAACCTGTTGGAACAAGCTGCTCTTCTGGCTTCCACGAATCCCAATCACGTTTTATAGAAAACATAATTGGACGGTCTCGTGAATTTTGGGTTTATTTCTTACCAAAATTAAAGCAAATCACAGGTTCCATCCTCTCTGATGTGGATTTGGACATTTTTGTCCACGCCGTCAACCAAGTTAAGCCGTCCAAGATTCGCGTTGAAGCGGATGAGGTAACGTATGGACTTCACATTATCATAAGATTCACCATGGAACGGGACATTTTCGCTGATAAAATAATGGTGAAAGAGCTTCCAGAAATATGGAATCAAAGCTATGAGGAATATTTAGGAGTTAAAATTGAAAATGACTCGGAAGGTGTAATGCAAGACACCCATTGGGCAAGCGGCTTATACGGTTATTTCCCAAGCTACGCATTAGGCAATATTTATAGTGGGCAAATTCTCGCTGCCATGGAAAAAGACATCAAAAACTGGAGAAAACAAATTACAGAAGGAAACTTGAAAGAAGTTAAGAAGTGGCTTGTAGAAAATGTTCACTCATACGGAAACCTCTATGACCCAGAAGACCTCATAAGAAAAATCACTGGAACAGAGCTTAACGTTAAACCATACCTAAACTATTTGAACAAAAAATATTCCAAACTCTACGGTTTTTAATTAATTCTTCCTTTTTATTATGCTTTCATAAACTTTTAGGATTATTTCTGCAAGAATTCCGCCAAAAATAAAAGATACGCCAGTCCAACCAATGGTAGCATCGTAATAATTGCTTCCATACAAAAACAAAATAATGCCTACTATAATTATGCACAAACATGCGAAATCTTTCCACGACACCTAAACAACTCCTAAGGTCGATTTTAAGCCTTTTAAAACATTAAAGTATATAGACTTACCGATAGAAAGAGAGAAATTGGAAGATTTGTAACCTATGAATGCCTAACTCAAAAGAACAAAATATTAACAGCGCATTGATGATCAAAAGAAACATGAAACTTCCGACATATTCGACATTCAACATGAGCATACAATCCGTTGAAGATGCTCTTTACATACTCAGTTACCGACAGTTTTATATACAACTTTCAAAAGATATGCTCGTATGGTGAATTTAAGTGTCGGAATATAATTTCAAAAAACCAGAAACAAAAGAAGAACTTGTCAGAGTATTGATGGATGCCGCGAGAAGAGAGGTGGAAGCCCGTATTCGCACAAAAGGAAAACCGACAAGACCTACAGTTTCTGGAACGGCTAAAATTCTAAACATACATAGAGATACACTTTACACATGGCTTAAAGAGTTTAATGTCGATTTTGACGATGTTTGTAAACAAATTTCTATAACAACTTTGTCGGAGACCGCTGAAATGTCTAGAAAATACACTTACTTAATTGGCGAAGCTCTTGTCGGGGAAGGCAACGAGGTAGCGCATATCGACCTTTTAATAGGAGATAAGGATGGACCTGTCGGAGAGGCTTTTGCGTCAGGCTTGTCTAACCTTTCTATGGGGCATACGCCACTGTTGGCTGTTATAAGGCCGAATCTTCCGCCTAAACCTCACACGTTGCTTGTTCCAAAGGTTACTGTTAAACATCTTGAGGATGCAAACAAGATTTTTGGACCTGCACAGGCTGCTGTGGCGAAGGCTGTTGCGGATGCTGTTGAGGAGGGAATAATTCCAAAGGAGAAGGTGGATGATTGGGTTATAGTATGCAGTGTTTTTGTGCATCCGCAAGCAAGTGATTACCGTAGAATATATCATTACAATTATGGGGCAACCAAGCTGGCTTTGAAGAGGGCGTTAGCAAAGTATCCGTCGCTAGAGAAAGTTTTCTATGACAAGGACAGGGCGAAACATCCAATAATGGGATTCAGAGTGCCAAGGCTTTGGAGACCACCATATCTACAAATATCTTTGGATATACCTGACTTGGATAGAACCAAGAAGATTATAGCTCAAATCCCAAGAAGCGACAGAATAATACTTGAAGCTGGAACGCCGCTTATCAAAAGATATGGAACAAGAGTGATAAGTGACCTTCGAGAGGTTGCTAAGGACACATTCGTAATTGCAGACTTGAAAACCTTGGATGTTGGAAAAGTTGAAGTTGACTTGGCTTATGACGAAACCGCAGACGCAGTGATAGCCGCTGGATTGGCACCTGAGGAGACACTTGACTCTTTTATCCACGAAGCAAAACGATTTGGAATATACGCTGCAGTTGACATGTTAAACGTGGAAGATCCTATCAAAAAACTCAAGGCGCTTAAAGAATTTCCAGACATAGTCATTATACATAGAGGAATAGACCAAGAAACTGGAATGACCGTCGGATTGAATCTTATAGAAGAATTACGGAAAACATTTAGCGATAAACGGTTCTTAATCGCTGTTGCTGGGGGAATAGTGCCGGAAACAGCAAAGGAAGCCTTGGAAAAGGGCGCAGACATAATAGTTGTCGGAAGATACGTAACTCAATCAAAGGATATTGAAAGGGCTGTTAGAGACTTTCTTGAGTTGACACCCTCCATGCGGGAAGATGTAGACTTGTTCAGAGTTCATGTAGAGTAGCTTTTTCCCTTCCCTTTTTACACGAACATTTTGAAAGCTATATATGAGAGAAGAAAAAGTATACCGGAAATCAAAAATACGAATCCAAAATTGTAGGTTTGGGCAAGAAAGGGCCCTATAAAGGAACCGCTTGCGCCACCGATCCCAACAAGCACATCGAAAAGTCCAGCTCTACCTTTCGGTATAAGTTCCATAGAAAGAGATAGAACATTAACCAAGTAAAAGGCGTATGTGAATCCGGACAGAATCAAAATTACGGTTGCAATCATAATGCTATACATTGACAGTTGCGTAGTCGTTATTAAAAGGAATGCGAGAAAACTTCGATATAACACAATCCTTCCAACATTGACGTTTTCAGTTTCACGTTCAAGCCTTCTTCCAGCAAGAAAATAGCCTAAAACGCCACTGCCAGAGTTCAGCACAAATACCGCAAAAACAAAGCTTGAAGGTAAAGTTGCAGCATTGGCGACGTTGCTGATGAAAATTGGCATGGGTGTGAACAATATGCTGGTGGCAAGAGAAAAGAGAACAAGACCACAACAGAAGATGCCCAAGTTTTCCTTTTTCAACCTTTCATCAACAGTAACACCGTCTACAATTCTAGAAAATATGGAAACTCCCCTATATGCGAAGCTTATTGACTTCTCTATTGTCACTAAGCTTCTTTCAAAGATTAGAGTTGGGTCCTCAACCAGAATAAGCGAGGCGAAGAATGCTGCAAGGTTTAAGCCGCTGCACAATAATAGGGTGGATTTCGCATCAAAGCTGAACGTTGAGGTTACAACTCCTAAAATTAAGCCAATTAACCATCCAAACTCCGTAAGCCCCTCGTAAAATGCAAAGGCTTTTTTCCATTCTTCATGAGGGTAAAGCTCGGCGATGAGCACATTTTTTGGTGGTTCATGAGCTACATGAAACAATGCCATAACTATGTAAAGGGTTACCAGCAGAATAATTTGGTTTGTGAGAATAAATAGATAGAGAATAAAGGCTAGGGCTAAGAATGAAATTAGTATGTAGATTTTGTAGCGTCTTGTCCTATCACATATGTATCCCCAAAAGAAGGAAGCAGGTATTGACATGAACAAAGCAGTTGCATACATGGTTCCAACCCATATCAGCGAACCAGAGAGAGAAAAAATGTATAGAGGTAGGAAAACCGAAAGTAAGCCGAATGCCATCTCGTGGAAGAAGAATCCAAGCTGCCACATAGCCAATAAAGGAAAACAAAAGGCAAGATAAACTTTTACTGTAAGAAAGCAATGGTTTTAATAAATCCTTAATAGAGAGATTTTTAACACTCATAACACTAACTGGAGTTTGGTCGTTAATGGCTAAGTTTAAGGTAATTGTTTCAGACCCAGAAACGGGAACATCAAAGGCAGTGGAGCTTGAAGAAGCACGGGCACTTCCGCTAATTGGGAAGAAAATAGGCGAAGTGGTTGACGGGTCAATAGTGGATTTGCCCGGCCATAAAATGCAAATAATGGGTGGTTCCGACAAGGATGGCTTTCCAATGAGACCAAATGTTCATGGTGGAGTTCGTAGAAAAGTGATACTGAGTGGAGGAGTAGGGTTTAACCCGGAGAGTGAGGGGGCTAGGAGGCGTAAAACAATTCGTGGAAACGTAATAACAGATGAAATTGTCCAAATAAACATGAAAATTATAGAGAAACCCAAAAAGCCTAAAGAGAAAAAGAAGGCAAAGGAAGATAAGGAAAAAGAAACCACGGATGTGCCAGAAACTCCGACAACAAGTGACAATTAAATATAAGTCAACATTTATTAGCTTGCATAGTCTAACCATCTAATAATTTGTAAAGTTCATGGGAAATGGAGAAATGAGCAGCGAAAAGCACGTAAGCATACCAAAACAACCTGAGATTAACATAGGCACCATAGGTCACGTTGACCACGGCAAAACAACATTGGTGCAAGCGTTAACTGGCATTTGGGCGTCAAGGCACAGTGAAGAATTGAAGAGGGGTATAACAATAAAGTTAGGCTACGCAGACATGCCAATCTATAAGTGTCCTAAATGCGAACCACCCAAAAATTACTCCACAAAACCAGTTTGTCCCCATTGCAACTCAAAAACAACCTTTCTAAGAGCCATAAGTTTCGTTGACGCCCCAGGTCATGAAGCGTTAATGGCAACCATGCTCTCAGGAGCAGCGATAATGGATGGAGCGATACTTGTTATAGCAGCTGATGAACCATGTCCTCAGCCGCAAACAAGGGAACACCTTGCCGCTGCAGAGATTATAGGCATAAAGAACATAATTATTGTTCAGAATAAAATTGACATAGTTGATGAAAAAAGAGCACGCGAAAGCTACAATGAAATTAAAAATTTTGTGAAGGGAACTGTTGCTGAAAACGCTCCAATAGTTCCCGTTTCAGCACAGCGTGGAGTCAACATAGATGTTCTCATACAAGCAATCGAAGATTTTATACCAACGCCGAAGAGGGATGAAACAAAACCTCCACTCATGTATGTTGTCCGCTCCTTCGACGTTAACAAGCCTGGCACTCCCATTGAGAAGTTGGAAGGAGGCGTGATTGGAGGAACAATACTTCAAGGCAAATTTGTTGTGGGGGACGAAATTGAAATTCGCCCCGGAGTAATTCTGGAAAAAGAGGGAAAAAGCACCTATAATCCACTCTTCAGCCAGATTGTCAGTTTACATGCTGGCGGAAGAAGCGTTAATGATGCTCATTGCGGAGGATTAGTCGGCATCGGAACCCTTTTAGATCCATCATTTTCGAAGGCGGACGGTTTAACTGGAAACATTGCTGGAAAATCGGGGATGTTGCCACCAACATTATTGGAGTTAACGTTAGAAACTAATATTCTTGAACGTGTGGTTGGAACAAAAGAACTTTTGAAAGTTGAAGAAATAGGCATGAACGAAACTCTTCTTTTACACGTAGGTGCTGCTATAACCGTCGGAAAGGTTGCCTCTACAAAAGAAAACATGGTCACAGTCAAGCTTACTAGACCAGTATGCGCACAAAAGAGCTCTAGAGTTGCCCTAAGCAGAAAAATAGCGGGCAGATGGCGACTCATCGGATATGGAATGATAACCTAAATGACACCACCCGACAAAAAAATGTTAAAAGTAATTTTGGATTCAAACGCATTATTTGTTCCGCTTCAATTCAAAATCGACATCTTTGAAGAATTACGAACCCTTTTAAATAGAAATTTTGAGCCCATCTTGCTTTCGTCCGTTAAGCATGAACTTGAAGGGCTGGCGGATAAGGGTTCGCCGAAAATGCGAAAAAACGCTTCTTTTGCTTTGAAACTTGCTGAAAAATGCAAACTTGTCAACACTAACGAAGAAGAAATGGCTTCGCCGGACAATGCCATTATCAAAGCAGCTAAAAATTGGGATTGCCCAGTGTTTACGAATGATAGACTGCTTAGAAAGAGGCTAAGAGATATAAATGTGCCAGTTATTTATGTGAGGCAAAAGTCACATCTAGAAATTGACGGGAGGATATAACCCCTTGTTTAAACTTATAACATTAGAAGATACAATTCGCATCCCACCCGAAACCTTCGGCAACCCCCTAGAAGCCGTTGGCCACCAACAAGTTAAGGCAAAATATGAAGGAGTTGTTGACGAAGAATTAGGATATGTAATAGCTGTAGTTGATGTTAAAGTGAGCCCCATTGGAAAAATAATTCCAGGAGATGGAGCTGCCTACCACAAAGTTACCTTTTCCTTACTGACATTCTATCCTAAAATTCAGGAAGTTGTTGAAGGAGAAGTTGTGGAGGTCGCTGATTTCGGCGCCTTCGTGCGCATAGGTCCCATTGATGCTTTGCTGCATGTTTCACAACTTATAGATGACTTCATTTCATACGACGAAAAACAAGGAGTCCTATTTGGAAAAGAAACAAAAAGGAAGCTGACAAGCGGCGACCAAGTTCGCGTTCGAATAACAGCTGTTTCACTAACAAGGGCTGGAAGCTCAGGCAAAATAGGCGTAACAACAAGACAACCATTTCTCGGCAAACTGGAGTGGATTGAGGAGGATGTGGAGAAAATAAAGAAGAAAGCAGAGAAGCCCCAAGAGAAAGAGGAAAAAGGTGATTAAATGAGTGAAAAAGCGTGTTCAATGTGCCGCTTCATAACAAAAGAAACCGTTTGCCCAAAATGCAAAAGCTCATCCCTGAGCGATGACTTCAGCGGCATAGTAATAGTGTTTGACCCAGAAAACTCAGCCATCGCAAAAGCCATGAACATTAAAGAGAAAGGACGTTATGCATTAAAGGTCAGATAAATGAGTATTTTATACACTTTAACGCCAGAACTGCGCATAAAACTTAAGAAACCCTTAGGCACGTTAATCCGAGGCTCATATACTGAAACGATGAAGAAACTTTTGGACATGATAAACGAAGAAAAGCCGTCGGCTATAATTTCTGTTGGAGACACGGTTTCAAAAAACATTTTGGAAAACCATGTGCTTCCGCAATTGGCAATAGTTGATAACAAAGTAATGAGAAGAAACATTCAACCAATCCCAACAACAGCAGAGAAAACCATCCACATCAAAAATCCGCCAGGAACAATAACTGAAGCGGCAGTAACAGCAATTCAAGATGCATTAAAAAGCAGTTGCCATGTCAAAATAATTGTAGACGGAGAAGAGGACCTACTAACACTTATCGCTGTTTTGTATGCACCTCCAAACTCTTTCGTCGTATACGGTCAACCCTACGAAGGCATAGTTATAGTTAAGGTTACACCACAGAAAAAAGCAGAGATTTCTGAAGTTTTGAAAGCAATGGAAAACGTTCGAAAAACTAAATAAGAGGAGACGATATCAGTCAACTCCACAATTGGGGAAAACTCATGGACATTAAAATAATCTCCGACAAAAGGAACCCGTTACTAAAAAGAAGAGAAGTATATTTCCAAGTGGAACACACCCAGACAGGCAGCACCCCGCCAAGACTTGAAGTTAGAAAAGCCGTAGCTAACGCATTAAAAACAAATATAGATTTAGTTACTATTAAAAAATTTGAAACTAAAACGGGAACGCATACCGCCAATGGAATAGCAAACGTTTACGATTCTATTGAACAGGCAAGACTTATTGAACCAGAATATATTATCAAGAGAAATGTTCCCTCCGAAAAACCAAAGGAAGAGGAAAAGGAATAAACATGACTGAAAAAGCAGAAGAAAAACCAGAAGAGAAAAAGGAAACAGAGAAAATAGTCAAGGCTGAAAAGAGAAAGAAAAGGAAAAAGGGCGTTTTCTCACTATATAAAATTGAAAAAGACAAAATTGCAAGGTTACGTCCAACATGCGAACGCTGCGGACCAGGATATTTTATGGCTGACCACGGTGACAGATACACTTGTGGACATTGCGGTTTTACACGATACAAACCTGCTGAGAAGTAAACAACTTTAAATCATACGAAACATTGATAATTTCAGATGACCCTAAATGATTAGAGTAAATGTATCCATAACCAATGTATCTGCCGAACGCTTTTGGGATATTAGAAAACCCATCCCACCCATCCAAATAAACACAAACCTAAACCTTTTAGGGATGGAAAAGAAGCCAGACGCCTTAGAAGTTCCCTTCGTCTTAACAATCAGCTTCAACCCTTCCATAGCACAGATAAGCCTAAAAGGTAAAGCCTATGTTGCTGGAGACGCAAACGAGGTTGAAAGGGTCTATAAAGATTATGAAGAGAAAAAACCGCCACCACCCGTTATAGTGCAATCAATTTCAAACGTTGTTTTCATAGAATCCGTAATAATATCTAGAACATTAAATATTCCACCACCAATTCCATTACCGCAAATACCGGAAGCTAAGCAGCCAAGCAAAAAGCCTACAGAAAGGGACTACAGCGCTTAAAATCTTGAAATAGCTACTTTAATGGAACATACATTGAAGAGCGAGAAGCACCTATACCTGGAGTCCCATGTTTTACTGGTTTATTTGTAATTGCAAACTCGCCTAAATAGTGTCCAATCATTTCGGGTTTTATTTCAACAGCAACAAATTCTTTGCCATTGTGAACAAATATTGTGATGCCAACCATTTCAGGCAAAATAATCATGTCACGCACATGAGTCTTAACTTTTACACTGCCTCCTTTTCTAAGAGCTTCTTTTGCTTCTCTTATTTTTTCAAGCAGTATCCTCTGCTCCTGTGTTAAACCACGTTGGAAACTTCTTCTTTGTCTTGAAGGAAGCAAATTAATGAATTCGTCCATGGACAGATTTTGCAGTTGGTTAAGGGTGTATCCGCGATAGGTAAATTCCTTAGGCATTCTTCAACCCATCACATTGCAGTTGCATTAAACGCTATAAACCTTCCTTTTCTTCTTTTGCCCAGCTCCTCTGGCTGCAATCAACCCAACCTTTTGTCCAGGTGGAGCACCATGGGAGGTTGTGGTTCCTTTTCTTGCACTTCTTTTGCTGCTACCATAAGGATGCACCGCAGCAACCATCGCCCTACCGCGAGTTCTCGGATACTTACGCCCTCGAGCCCTCATTAAATGAAATTTCATGCCAGCCTTCAAGAAAGGTTTCTCCGTCCTGCCAGCCCCTGAAACAACACCAACAGTTGCCCTACAACGGTCATCTATATACCGCGTCTTTCCTGATGGAAGCTTGATTATGGTTCCCTGAGCCGTATGCGTCACAACCATTGCATAGGCTCCAGAGGATTTTGCGATTTTGCCACCGTCACCTGGACGAAGCTCTATATTGCATACCATTGTGCCTTCCGGAATCCTTCCTATGGGAAGAATGTTGCCCACATCAACCGCGGCTTTTCCTCCCATTTGAATTTGCTGTCCTATAGAAAGCCCTTCTGGAATCACAGTGTAACATGTTTCGCCATTTTCGAATCTTATTAAGGCTAAGGGTGTCCCGCGTCCTGGATCGTGGACAAATTCTTCAATGACGCCTTTTATTGTCTTTTCATATTCTTCTGCCGCCACAGTTGTGGGATACTGCGAGGGAGCCACTCTTTTGTGGGTTGCCGCTTTAAATGTGGGGGCACCACGTCCACGCCTTTGAACCCGAATTCTCTTTCCCATGATTTATTCCTTCCACATATGTTTATAATATTCCAAGTTTGATTGCGACATCTGTCGCCTTATAGTCTGGATGAAGCTTAACAAAGGCTTTCTTTTCTCCTTGCGGTGTAATTTGAAGATTTACTTTCTTAACTTCAACTTCATAAAGTTCCTCAACAGCCTTTTTCACGTCTTTTTTGTTTGCTTTAAGATTAACTATGAAGACAAGCTTGTTTTCTTTTTCAACCATTAAACTGGCAGCTTCAGTCATTAAAGGATAAAGTATAACTTCATTAGGGTCCATTAGGCTTCCTCTCCATAAAGTTCATTCAGTCTCTCAATTGTGCCTCGTGTCCAGATTGTGAGCCTTCCAGGATGGGTTCCAGGGGCGAGTATTTCAGCGTTTAAATTGTTAACAGTAACAACGTCCAATCCGGGGATGTTTCGTGCAGCTTCTATTATTCCCTTGTTTTCATTCACAACTATAAGCGGACCCACAGCCTGTTTTATTTTTCTTCCTCTACGTTTACCTTTTCCAGCACGGATGTTTCTACTTTCTTTAACTCTGTAAATGTCTGAAAACACACCCAATTGTACGAGGGCTTCTTCAACATCTTTCGTTCTCTTCAGCTCCTCAAGGTTATCTGTAACTATTAGAGGGATTTGTGGAACATCTTCGATTGCATGGTTCCGAGAGGCTACCACTTCTCTACGGGCTGTGGCAGCTATCGCTGAAAGTAACGCAAGCCTTTTTTCCTTCTTTGGGATTCGTTTAACGATTTTTTTATTTGAGGTTGGTGGATGCGCTGCCCTTCCGCCCACTGTTCCCGGAGCGAAGGCGCCCCTACCCGCTGGTCCCTTAGTTCGAGGTATTCTCGCTATGCCTAAATCTACGCCTCTGGATTCTGCCGATGTTCTTTTTCCAGCCATCGGATCTCTGCCTTGAGGTTGGATTCTGCTTGATTGTATTGCCAATACGGCTCTTTTTATGACATCAGGTCTTAATGGAGTTTCAAAGACTGATGGAAGTTTTATTTTTCCAACAGGCTTTCCTTGAAGATTGAAGATATTCACCGTCTTTTTAGCCATTTTGCGCCCACCGTCTACTTTCCTTGCGGAGACTCAAGGGATATATGGGTGATTTGTGGCAACTCCTCAGCGGCTTGTTTTGGCGGACGAGCCGGATAGCGCAATTTTATTGCACGTTTCTCTGGTCCCGGCACGCTCCCATCAAGCAAAATGTAAGGTCCACGAACTATTCCATATCTTATGAAACCGCCTTTAGGCGTTACTTCTTTTCCGTCCTTTCCAATTTTGAGAATGCGCTTGTTGTATTCTGTTCTTTGGTGAAAACCCATTTGCCCAGCACGTGGAACGCTATACATTACATGGTGGGGGTTCCATGGACCCAATGTTGCTATGCCCCTTTTTGTCTTTCTTCCCTTATGCTGCAGAACTGTTACACCCCAACGTTTTACTGGTCCTTGAAAACCTTTTCCGGTCGAAACGGCGATAACGTCTACATATTGACCTTCTTTAAAAATTTCAGCGGAGTTCACAGTTTTTCCTAAAAGGTTTTTTGCATATTCAAACTGTTGTTGGATTGTCCCTCCGCCTATTTCAATTTCTGCAACGTCTGGTTTTTTCTTTGGCACGCCAGTTTGTTTCGGTTGAGTTATGGCTATAACGCGGATTTTTGTCGCCTTTTCCAAGTTTCCTTCAATTTTTTTGAGGCTTTCTTCTGTATTGAAGTTCTCTGGAAGGGTGAAAACGCGTTCAAGTTCTTCTGGAGGGTCTTTCATCCATGCTTCTGTAATGGTTTGCAAACCATAGGTGTTTTTTGTGTAGGCTCTAACAGCGCATACAAGTATGGGCGGCGTTTCTATAATGGTTGCTGGGCGCATTACTTCTTTGCCATAGTTTGGTGAACGTTTTCTATCCTCTATTGCAAACACATAACTCATACCAGCCTTATAACCCACAAAACCCAAAAGCCTAGGCGTTTCAGCCTCAATTTTTGGCCAATACCGAATTCTAGCCAACAATCTTTTAGCACGTTTCCTAGGCAAATAAGCAAGTGAACCATGTTTTGGCGCATGCGTTTTTCTATGACCCATCGTTTCTCGCTTCGCGTCTTTTAGGAATGAGAATAAAGAGTTATAAACGTTACCGTTAGACGCTTAAAGACGAATACAAATTTGGGAGCAAATTTATCCATTATTGATAGGTCCCTCTAGATTTTCCTCTAGTAAATGTTATAAAGTGAACGATAGAATCTTTTAGGGGTTTAGCGTGTCAGATGTCATGTCTAAAGTTGCTTACGCTCTTTACAAGTCTGGATGTTTAAAATTTGGCACTTTCAAGATTAAATCTGGAGCCTTAAGCCCCTACTATATAGACCTTGCCTCCTTACTTTCCTCGCCCAAAGACCTATCCACCATTGTCGATATAGCAACAGAAAAAATTCAAGACGTTATGAAAACCGAAAAAATAGACAAGTTAGCCTCCATCGAGTTAAAAGGTGCTCTCATACTGCCAAGCATAGCATGCAAAGTAAATCTGCCATGCACCATAGTCAGAAAAGAAGATAAGACTTACGGGGTTACTGGAAGAATTGCGGGAGCCGATGTTGCCAAGGGCGAAAACATACTATTTTTTGATGATGTTGTCACCGAAGGATTGTCCAAGCTTGAGGGAATAAAAGTCTTGGAAATGTTAGGAGCACATGTTAAAAACTTGATGGTTGTTGTGGACCGAGAAGAAGGCGGCAAAGAAAACCTTGAAAAATTAGGATATAAAGTGCATGCCCTTGCAAAAGTTTCCGAACTTGTTGACCTCCTCTTCCAAACAGAACAAATCTCAAAAGAACAAAGAGATGCCGTCATTAACTATGTTAAAAAGGATAAAATGTTTTAGCGGCTGAGATTACGAGTGGGCAGAATTAAACCTTTGCAATTATTGCGTTTAGTATTTTTTGAGCACATTCTTCTGGCTTAAATTTAGTCGTATCAACTGTTATTTCTGGATTTAGTGGCGGTTCATAAGGTTGTCCAAAACCAGGAACAGTTGGCGCTTTTCCTTGGAGGGCTTTGGCGTAAATTTGTTTTGGTGCATGGTAAGTTGTTCCTCTTTTGGCTTCACGTTCCATACAAACCTCTAAAGGACATTCCAAATAAGCTTCGATAAAACGTGATATTTGTTTTCTGGCATTTTCTCGGTAACGTCTCAAGTTGCCAGTAGCATCGATCACAACGTTTACGCCATTTTGTGTTAAAAGTTTGGCAATATAGACAAGAGTGGAATAAACTATGTCGCGTTCTTCCAATGTGTAGGTTGGGTTGGGAGTTAAAACCTTACGCAAGGCATCCGAAGCCAAAAGTTGAGCATGTATGTTTTTCTCTTTAAGAAGTTTAAGCAAGGCTTCAGAGACAACAGACTTTCCGCTGCCAGGCAAACCAGTAATCCAAACGCACCAACCCTCTTTAACCATGAAGCTCCCTCCTATAGAACGGATTATAGTTGCAGTTCATGCATAAATCCTCTCAAAAATTGATAATTTTCTACCTTAAACAGGTGGCTTATGCATCTACAATCCGAAGAACCAAAACCTCGCATGGGAACGCCCTTCTCACTTATAATATTCGCCACTCTACACTCATCAAAAGGCTCTTGCACTGTAAAAACCTTCAAAACATTTACACTCTCATCACCAAGCAAATAATCTATATGCCAAAATTTTCGCTTATTCTTTTTAAGATGACGTTCAACCCTTTTCCTCAAGCATTTTTTGGCTGAACCTATATAGACGTAGATTCCTTTTTCAAAATTTAAATTTCCCAAGGCGCCCACATTAACGTTAATGTTTTTGCCAACATTGATGACTAAAACATACGCGTCGTTCACTATGCTCATCCATTTAAGAATTATTAGGAGTATACCATTTCAAAATTTCAGCAATAGCCTCCTCAGAATATCCCATCTCTTTAAGCTGCCTCTTCAAATCCTCAACGAGTTCATCATCCAAATTAGCCGCCACAAACAGCAAAATTCAATCCAAAACTATTTATCCTTTACCCTCAACGTTTAAGCCATGCCAAACCAAAAAACACTACACTATGTAACCTACTGCGGTTTATACTGCAAACTATGCGCACAACAAAGCCGCATACCAAAACAAGCATCCCAGCTAGAACAAAGCCTCCACGAAGAAGGGTTTGACGACTTTTATCAATACGTGCCAGAAATGAAAGAAACCTTTCCGCAGTTCTGGCAATTTCTACAAAAACTCGCAACATTCAACTGCAACTGCAGAGTGGGCAAAGGCGGACCCCCAGACTGCAAAATCCGCAACTGCGCCAAAGAAAAAGGGATAGAAGTTTGTCCACAATGCAGAGAATACCCATGCACACTTATACAATCATTGGCAGAACATTATCCAACCCTAATTCAAGATGGAAAACGCTTGCAAAAAATCGGCATAGAAGAATGGGTTAAAGAACAAGAAGAAAGGGCTAAACGTGGAGTAGTGTACGCAGACATACGCTACAGAACCGAAAACTAAACTTCAGCAATATAGGAATTTACACGTTTTAAATCGAATCTTTCAAACTGCAAAACGTTCCTCACAAAGTTCAGAAGTTTTATGCGAACATCCCTGTTTAAGTTGGGATACCATATTGGCGAGGCAACGACCAACCCGCGCCATGCATAGAAGGGTTGAACAACCTCAAGAATTTCCAAATCATCTGTCTTCTCTAAATAATTTTTCCAGAACAGATGGAACAAATGCTCGAAAACTCCAGCTAACTCGCCATATTTTTGCAGAGAGTAAAAGATGTAATTGATTGTCATGGCAGTGACATCATCTGCAGGTTCTCCCCACTCGCCCCTGCTGCGGTCCAAAACCGTAAAGTCTGCGCCTTCACGAAACATGACGTTCCAAGGATGAAAATCCCCATGCACTTGACTGAGTCTATGGGCTTTACGTTTAAGTCTCCAACGCCAAACGATACAGTCCCTTTCAATATCGATCAGATCTGACTCGTTAACAAAATCAAGTTCGTGTGGATAACTATCCAATAAACCCATAATGCATTCGCCGTGCCCAACAAGTTCACGGGCACGCCTAACATAAAGCCATGGAGCATCTCGCTTAACCTTATGAATTTCAACAAGATAATCTGACAAGGCTAAACAGCGCTTCTCATCCAATTCATTTAACTGTCCGTTTTCTTTGAGAATGTCCAAATCAAAATGGTATAGTTTACCATCCACAAGTTCAGTTAAAATAAAAAATTCACCACAATCACCCAAAGACTTCAAACCATCGCCCTTTACAGTAAAAGCACCAACATCTAACGAACGCACATGACGAGGCAACTTATTAAATGCTGAATGCTGCCAAAGCAAGACTTGAGCCCTATCAGAAACATAATCATGCCCAAACCCTTCAGAACGCATTGTCTCTAAAACAACCCGTTTAGTTACACCATTAACCATAAACTCAATAACGTATGGAACACCATAACCAAAACCCTTCAAATCCCTTGAAACCTCAGACTTTTCAGCTCCAAGCCTCCAAACTCCACAAATTTTAACATTAGCATCATACAAAGAAGATAGATACTCACGAAGAACATTTTCAGAAACTCTTAGTTGTTTGTTACTTCTTTTTGTCACCATCCGCCTTTCACCCACATCATAGCATCTCGCCACAAACACAGGGTTAAGGTGAAAGCTGTACTTAAATATATAAATAAATTACACCTTTGACTTCCAGTAAAGGCTTCATGGCGATTGAAATGAACATACTTATCCACAGCGGAACAATTTTAACAATGCACAATGGAAAAGTTCTTCGCCAAGGCGCCATTGCAATAGAAGAAGAGACAATAGTTGAAGTTGGAAAAACCCAAGAACTAAAAAGAAAGTATAAAAGAGGCTACGAAAAGATAGATGCAAAAGGCAAGATTGTCCTGCCAGGTTTCATCAACACTCACCAGCATGCCGCCATGAGTTTACTGCGAGGGTACGCTGATGATTTACCACTCCAAGAATGGTTGGAAAAATGGATATGGCCCATAGAAAAACACATGACACCCCACGACATTTATGTTGGAGCCCTACTAACAGCAATAGAATCCATAATGGGCGGAACAACAACAGTAAACACAATGTACCATTACGCACCGGAAGAAAACGAAGCAAAAGCCTTCGCAGACGCAGGCTTAAGGGGAGTAATCGGTCATGTTTGCTTTTCATGGAGGAAGGAAGAGGATAAAAAAGCATTATTGGATTTGGCCAAAAATTGGCACACAAAAGAAAAAGGGCTAATTCGTGTCAGTGTGGACCCTCATGCACCATACACAGTTGACCCAGAATTTATGAAAGAACTAAAAACCATAAGAGAGGAATTAACAGAAAAGTTTGGCTTAGAAAATGCGCCAATAATCTGGCATACACATGTTGCTGAAACAAATGATGAAGAAGAAAAAATCCGAAAAGCCTTCAACGTCAAAATTAAAAAGGGAGTTATGGCATACTTAGATTCATTAGGAGTTTTAAATGATAAGGTAGTTGCAGCTCACTGTGTAGCTTTAAGGGATGAAGATGTTAAAATCATGAAAAGAAGAGATGTTAAAGTTTCACATAATCCCATATCAAATCTTAAACTTGCTTCCGGCGTAAGCCCCATCCCAAAAATTCTGAAAGAAAATATAACAGTTTCCTTAGGCACTGATAGCCCATGCTCAAACAACACGGCAGACATGTTTGAAACAATGAAGACAACAGCCATTCTACATAAAGGGGTAAACAAAAACCCCACGCTGTTGCCTGCGGAAAAAATTTTGGAGATGGCAACTATAAAAGGGGCAAAAGCATTATCTTGGGATAACGAAATAGGCTCAATAGTCGCAGGCAAAAGGGCAGATTTAATAATCATAAACATGAATAAACCGCATCTTTGCCCACTGTACAATGAGGCAAGCCACTTGGTTTACGCTGCAAAGCCATCCGATGTTGAAACTGTAATAGTAAATGGCAAATTAATCATGGAAAATAGAACGCTTAACACATTAAATGTTGAAAAAGTCATGGCGCTCGCCGAAAAAGCAAAAGAAAACCTTCTTAGAAAATTAAGCGCCAACATTAAATAGTTAGTTTAGATGAGCATAAGAGGAAGGAATAAAAATGAAAGACTTCAAAGTCAAAGACATAACTCTCGCTTCAAAAGGTTATCTACAAATAGAATGGGCTTCAAAACACATGCCAGTCCTAAACCAGATAAAAGAAAGATTCCAAAAAGAAAAACCCCTAAAAAACTTGACGTTGGGCGCATGCCTCCATGTAACAAAAGAAACAGCCGTCCTCGTCGAGACTTTTCTTGCTGGAGGAGCAAAAGTTGCATTATGCGGTTCTAACCCACTTTCTACACAAGATGATGTTGCAGCTGCTCTTGCAGAAAAAGGCGTAAACGTTTTCGCATGGAGAGCACAAAAAACAGATGAGTATTACTGGTGTATTGAAAGAGTGGTAGACTGCAAGCCGGTAATAACGCTTGATGATGGAGCAGACCTTGTAGGAACAATACACAACAAAAGAACCGAAGCATTAAGCAACATTAAAGGAGGCACAGAAGAAACCACAACAGGCGTCTTACGACTAAGAGCCATGGAAAAAACAGGCGCACTAAAATATGCAATAATAGCCGTAAACGACGCTTACACAAAATACTTGTTTGACAACAGATACGGAACAGGACAAAGCACAATAGACGGAATCTTAAGGGCAACAAACATTCTTTTAGCAGGCAAAAACTTTGTCGTCTGCGGTTATGGATGGTGCGGAAGAGGAATAGCCATGAGAGCGCAAGGAATGGGCGCCAACGTAATAATCACAGAAGCGAATCCGTTAAGGGCTCTTGAAGCAGCAATGAATGGTTTTCGCATAATGCCAACCGCCGAGGCAGCAAAGATAGGCGACATATTCGTAACAGCAACAGGCGACATAAACGTCATAAGAAAAGAACACATGCAAAAAATGAAAGACGGCGCAATACTAGCAAACAGCGGCCACTTCAACGTCGAAATAAACATAAAGGACCTAGAAGAGCTAGCGGCTTCAAAACGAACAATAAGGGCAAACCTTGAAGAGTACACATTAAAAGATGGAAGAAAACTGTACCTTTTGGCGGAAGGAAGACTCGTGAATCTTGCATCAGCTGAAGGACATCCATCAGAGGTTATGGACATGTCCTTTGCAAACCAAGCCCTTTGCGTTGAATATTTAGCCAAAAAAGAAAAGATGGCGCCAAAAGTTTACCAAGTCCCAAAAAAAGTAGATGAAACCGTGGCAAAACTAAAGCTTAACGCAATGAAAATAAAAATAGACAAACTAACCACTGAACAGAAGAAGTACTTAGCGACATGGGAAATGGGAACAATATAAAATTGAAACCGAAAGCCATGGTAAACTTTTTAAAGCTTAAACGAATAAACATGGGTTACATAGGGTGATGTAATAAATGGTTAGTAAAGATCAAGCAATTGGCGGAATAATATTTGTAGTATGTTTAATAGTAGGTATACTTTATACTGTTGGGTTGTTCTACTTTGGAGACCCACTTGGTCGCTGGGCAATAGAGTTTTGGCTTATTGCAATTCCAGTGTTTCTCGCATTCATTGCCATAATGGGTATAGGCGCATGGATAGGTTGGACAATGGCAACGACACCCCCACCAAAACCAATTGAAGAGATAACAAGCGAGGTTGAAGAGAAAAAAGAAGAGCAGAAGGCTGAAGAGAAAGCAGTAGAAGAAACCACGGAAACCGAAGAAGAGAAAAAGCCTGAAAGGAAAAAGAAAAGCTAAAGTGCCACATTTTCAAAAAAGTTTCATATCAAGATAACTGTTTTATCCATATTTTATGTTGCCGACTAACTAACAACCATTTTATCGTATAAAGTGTTCATCTACAACCCAAGAATCCTAAAAGCAAAATACAAAGCCACATAAACCACTGTGGAAATCCCAAAAATCATGGCGATTATTTTTGGAGAAACGGAAATAAAAGGAGTCTCTTCACCTTTAGGCTGTATCTCATACTCCTTAATTCCATGAGTTTCAGCGTCAACTTTAACCAATGCTATAAACTTTTTCAATTCAACCTCAACAGTGTATATTCCTTCTTCTAATGAAACCCTCTTGGGCTTTAGGTTTCCCTTATTTCCAATTCTTTTTAGAAATCCAGTAGCAATGGCTGTTACGGTTTCAGCGTTTAACTCTCTTGTCTGAGGAGTGGTTGATGTAAGGGCGCCTGGGGCTTTTCTCTGAAGAGATGCCGACAATCATGTTGTCTCCTATCTAACTTTATACGAAGCCATTAGGTGTTTAAAAGGGCATGTGTGTATCATCGTTAACCAACCTAACCAGTCACATTTTTTAGCATACATTGGACTATGTTTTCGCACATCATACATTCTTCAGGGATTTTCTCTTTAGTTTTACGTTGACTGAGATATCCAAAATGGTGAGGACATTCTTGTTTCTTCGGCACTTGTAATGTTTCTTTCCCTTTTTGAACATTTACCTCTTGAACTTTAACGTCTACTTCAACCTGTGGTTTAGGATTTGTTTCAGTTATGGCAGCTTTTTCCTCCACTGCGATTTCGGTTAAGCAGTAGGGGCATGCATCATAAATTCCTGCGTGTCTTGCGTTTAAATTTTCAACTTTGATGGGTGCCGTGAACACTTTTCCGCATGATGGGTTTGGGCAAGTATAGCTTTGATTCTTCATTGGCACATCTTTATTTTTTGTGATTATTGACCCTCCTTTAAAATAGAATCGGATTCCGAGTTTATAGTGTTAATGAATCCAGAATTAATATCATAGATATCTGCTAACAGTCAAATTGAAACTTATGAAGAAGCACCATTCATGTTTGACCTTTAAGCCTAAACAATGGCATTATAAAGTTTAATAGGTTTCCAGCAATGCTTACAGAAAATTCATATTTTAAATTCATAATTGTTTTTAATTTTTCAAATTCTAACATTCGCCATATTAAAGGTGAAAAATGTGTATATAGTATGGATAAAAATTGACGAAACCTTGCCAAAGATTGAGTTAAAAGGAGAATATCAAACAAGAAGTGAAGCAAAAAAAGCAGCACAACAACTCTTAAGCGACATAAAAGTTGAAATTGTAAATGTTTCAGAAAAGCGAGGTTCCATAAAAGCGTTGGCAACAGCCAAGGCTATGCAATAATTGCCAATTTTCAGCTAATTTTTGCCAAAGCTTGCTTTGTTACGTAATCTTTTATTAGTTTTCCTTGTTTAATTGCCCCTTAGCACTAATCTTTCTAGGCGGTATTAGAACTTGTTCTAGGCGGTAGCCGTACCTTTTGTAAAACCAACTTTTAACAATTTCAGCTAAAGCTAGGTAGGCGCTGAGTATAGCCGCTAATGCAATGAAGAAGGTTTGCGGAGACTTTACAAATTCAAAAATTGTCCCTAGTGGCGTATAGGGCAATATTAATGCGAAGGTTATTATTGCTATACTGCTTAGAATCAAGAGTCTGCTTGGTTTGCTTTTCCAGAAGGGCGACTTTTTGGTTCTAATAACAAAAATTACCAACGTTTGAGAAGCTAAGGATTCAAGGAACCAAGCAGTTTGGAACAACGGTTCAGTGGCGTTAAAAATGAAAAGCATTATAAAGAATGTTAAGAAATCGAAAATGGAGCTTACAGGTCCCAAGCACACCATAAACAGTCTGATGAAATGTATATCCCACCTCTTCGGTTTCTCAATATACTCTTGATCAACCTCATCCATAGGTATTGTTGACTGAGACAAGTCGTAGAGGAGGTTGTTGAGTAATATCTGTGTCGGACGCATAGGCAGAAACGGCAAGAATAGGGACGCTCCGGCCATGCTGAACATGTTTCCAAAGTTTGAACTCACACCCATCATAATATACTTCATAGTGTTGCCGAAGGTTTTTCTACCCTCCAAAACCCCGTCGTGAAGTACCGTCAAATCAGTTCGCAAGAGTATAATGTCAGCTGACTCCTTTGCAACGTCAACAGCATTATCTACTGATATGCCGACATCCGCACTTCTCATCGGTGGCGCATCGTTTATTCCATCTCCTAAAAACCCTACCACATGGCCGTTATTCTTTAAAGCGTGTATTATACGGTCTTTTTGGGCTGGAGTGACCCTGCAGAAGACATTGCCCTCTTCAACAACCCTTGCAAGAGCCTCATTGTCCATTTGAGCAATTTCATTTCCAGTAACTATCCCTTTAATCTCAAAGCCTAAATATTCACAAACTTTTCGGGTTACCAGTTCATTGTCACCCGTAAGGATTTTCAGTTCGACGCCAGCGTTTTTCAACAGCTGCAGAGAATCCTTGGCTGTTTCTTTGGGAGGATCCAAGAAGGCGATAAAGCCTAAAAATACCATGTCAAATTCGTCGTTGACGGAATAAACAGCCTTTTCTTCTCTTAGGCGTTTGTAGGCAACACCTAAAACTCTAAAACCTTCAGTGCTTAACTCAATGTATTTCTGCTCAATTTTTCTGCGCACTTCCTCGGTTATATCGGCAATAGCATTCTCAACTTCGTAATAAGAGCAGATTTTAGCGATTTCTTCTGGGGCGCCTTTAGTAATCATAAATCGTTGATTTTGGTATTCAACTACTATGGATAGGCGTTTTCGTACGAAATCAAATGGCACCTCATCAATTTTTCCGTATTCCTTCACATCTACGTCTCTAAACTTTAGCACTGCCTCGTCAAGGGGACTCCTCAATCCTGTTTGAAAATAACTGTTTAGATACGAGTATAGTATCACTTTCTCGCTTTCATCTCCATTGATGTCCACGTGAAGGACAAGCTTTATTCTGTTCTCGGTCAGCGTTCCAGTTTTATCTGTGCATAAGACATCCATGCTGCCAAAATTTTGTATGGAGGCTAAACGCTTTACAATGACACTTTTCTTAGACATGGCAATAGCGCCTTTAGAAAGATTAACCGAGATTATCATCGGTAAAAGTTCAGGTGTTAAGCCTACAGCCAAAGCCACTGCAAAAAGAAGCGAGTCAAGCACACTACGCATGTAAAGGGCGTTTATGAAAAAAACAAACAGAACAAGCAAAAGGGTAACTTGCATTATCATATAACCAAAACTTCTAATTCCCCTTTGAAATTCTGTTTCTGGCTCCCTTGATACAAGCCTCTTCGCAATTTTTCCAAACTCTGTAAGGCTTCCAGTTTTCACCACAACGGCAGTTGCTGTTCCACTTACAACAGATGTCCCCATGAAAAGATAGTTACTCCACTCAGTGATTGCAGACTCATATGATTTTAATGGAGCAGCTGTCTTTTCAACAGGAAACGATTCGCCAGTCAACATGGACTGGTTTACGAACAAATCCTTTGCACTAATTACCCTAGCATCCGCGGGCACTATGTCGCCTGCTGAAAGGGATATTATGTCGCCCGGAACTATCTCTGAAAGCTTAACCTCACGTTTAACGCCGTCCCTCACCGTGGTTGCTGTGGTTGCCACCCTCTGTTTCAACATTTCAGCAGCACTTTCAGCCCTAAACTCTTGATAGAAATCTAAAACGACACTTAACATTACTATTGAGAATATAATAATAGTGGTGATGACATCTCCAAAAAAGCCTGAAATCAATCCAGCAATTAAAAGGATAATTATTAAAGGACTCTTAAAATGAGAAAGAAAATCAACGATAACTATTCTTTTCTTTTTCTTAACAATTTCATTGTAACCATATATTCTTAGGCGTTCCTCAGCTTCTTCGGAAGAGAGCCCTAGCAAAGAAGTGTTTAAACGAGCAAGAAGCTCTTGATCCGGCAGAGTTAGAAATTCTTCTGTGCTCGGCAGAACCCAACTTGAAATCTCGTTCCCACCTAGTTTCTCTTGGTTTTGTCGCTTCATCATTTTCACCGCCCATTTCTCTTGAACCACCCTTATAGATGAACCAGCATACTCTACATCCCTCTGCATTCTTAAAATCGTTTCTATAAATCATTTAGCATTAATCTTGCATAGTTATTTTTGATTGAAAAACCAAAAAGAGAAACTGGCAATTCAACATAACCATTAAACATAAGCGCCGGGGAAGGGATTTCAACATCAATTTACCAGTAAACGATGATCTGCATTTAACAATTCGCACATGTTAGATGCTCTTCCAATAAACAAATTGTTAGATACCAAGTATTCCCTTCATTTTTGCTATCATTGTTTAGATGGGACTTCAAATAAGTTTTTGCACGGAGGGCTAAAAGCTTCAACTTTATTCTTGCGACGCGCAAAAGGCGCGACTCTTTTTGCAACTTTAAACATTCTAAGCCATTCCGTATCAGATAAAAACAATCCTGCGTATGCTCCGGAGTTGCAAGCTATTCCACATCTTTCGCATATGGGTTTGATTCCATTCTCGTCTGTGTTAGATATAACGCAAGATTGTTTTGTTTTGCCGCTGCTATCCAAATTTACAAAAAGCCAGTTTGGGCAAGTTGCAGTCCATTTTCCATCTCTGAATAGGTTCAGTTGCTTCGATGTGTTAGCAATAAAATCCGGATATTTTTCTTTTATTTTTAGTAACTTATCAATGGTGTCGTTTCTCAGCTTTCCGTACGGCAGCCACAATTTATCATCATAAGAAAAAGGTGTATGAAATTGAAATGTGAAAGCTCTGGCGAAACTGTACCATTCATTGACAACATCCTCGACGCATCCATAGTTTAAACTGTTTATCGTCATGTTAATGACCACATTCACTTCTGGATGGTCAAGAACGTTTTGTTTCACCTTCCTATATATTCCTACGCCTCTAATTGCGTCGTGAATACTTTCTATTCCATCTATTGAAATGAAATATCCTGCACCAAAATCGACCAATGGCAACGTTCCATTTGTCACTATAGTGACATAGCGCCATTTCATCTCACTTATAATGGCCTCAATAACATCTGGTCTAAGAAGTGGTTCGCCGCCTGTTAAACTAATGGATATTACATCGTTTTCTATGAATTTTTCTCTTACGACATTTCTCCATTCATCAGCACTTAATTCTTTGCGCGGCGTCCTGTTCAGCCACCAGTAGCAATGTTTACATTTTAGATTGCAAAAATTTGTAATGTCGGCAGAACCAAATATGGGCAATTTTTTCTTTAAATATTTTATTTGAATTATTTTAGAAGCAACTTTTGTAACGCCAACTAGTTTTTTCAAATCGAAAGACCCGCACATGACTAATTATTTACTTTATTGTCCTTTTCATTTTAGAATTTCTGGTAAAATGTTTCAAGAATGATATTTACCTTCTCTTCTGCTTCTTTCCACCACGAGCTCTCCTAGTTTGATGCCCCCTCGCTTTGTCACGACGAGCGCTCTCTTTGGCCTTTCTACGAGAATCCTGTTCTCTACCCATGTTCCCTCACGTCATCTCTCTCAAAATATCAATAGCATCCTTTCCAAAAAACCTTCTGTTAAAATAGATTAATGGTTTGTCATAAGCGCCGGGGAAGGGATTCGAACCCTTGCGAGCCTGAAGGCTCACTGGCTTACCTGTTTTTATCCAGCCCTTCTTTCAATTTGATCTCGAGGCCAGCGCGTTAACCGCTCCGCCACCCCGGCGAAAGGAATTAGTTGTCTGTCTTCTAAAAAGGGTTTTCATTGGGTTAATAACGAAGGGAAAAGCCACTGTTTCTTCTTTTCGTGTTTTTTCTTGTCCCATTCATATATTATTTTTGTTGCTTCGTTTGCAATTTTTATGGCGTTTTCTTCGCCAGCTTCTGGCTCAAATTTGTTTGTGCATCTGTTAGCGTAAACAGCGCATATGGAGCCTGCTCTTAATCCGTAAAGATTTGCTAGAGTGTACAGTGTGGCTGTTTCCATTTCAAAGTTTAAAACTTTCGCCTTCTGTAAAGTTGAAAGCAAGTTTTCCATGTGTGGTGGATAATCCTTTATTGTTGTGCGGCTTTGTCCGGCGTAAAAGTCTGCTGTTGTCGCAGTTACGCCTATGTGATAATTGCTTATGCCAAGGCTTTCAGCAGCCTCAATTAAAGCCAGCAAAACTTCGTAGTGGGCAACCGCAGGATACTCGGGCATGATGTAACAGTTGCTTGTATAATCCAAGCGTACAGCAGCTGAAGAAATAATCACGTCACCACAATTAATGTTTTCTTGTATGGCGCCAGTACTGCCCACACGAATAAAAGTATGCACACCTATACGTGAAGCTTCATTGACAACAATAGACATACAAGCCGGACCAATACCGCTTGAAAGGGCAGAAAGTGGGACGCCTTTATATTTGCCTGCGAAACTTCGGAACTCGCGGTGCCAAGAAACTTCTTTGGCAGAATCCCAATAAGAGACGATTTTTGGAACTCGTTCTGGGTCGCCGGGCACAAGCAAATATTCAGATAAGTCGCCTTTTTCACATTTGATATGATATTGCTTGCCAGAAAACATTGAGTGCATCTCACTCACCATGATGAAATTAATCCTTTTTTGGCATCACCAAATCCGCTATGTCGACACTGTGCTCATAAATCTGCCTTAACATTGAAGCCACAGCAAGTATATTGGGCATAATATCAAGAGGTTGCTCCTTGGCAACCTTTTCTATGCTGGCAAATATTTTTTCAACTTTCTCCCTAACACCACGCACATTCTCAGCTAAACCCACATCACCTGTCAGAAAAGCCTTCAAAGCATCCTCATGAGCTTGGAAACAAGCAAGGTGAAGCTCAACTAAAGTTTTCTTAAAGTTTTCAGCTAACGTTTTTCCTTTTAACTCATTTGCTTTTAATGCCATCCGAACACATTCATCACCGATGGCTTCCACCAAACTTGCCACAAGACGATAGTCTAAGCATTCGATGGGGCGAACACCAAGTTTCTCGCTTAGACTTGGGTTTTGAATTATAGTGCGGAGAATACGAACCAAAAGGAAATACAACCTGTTAACCTCGTCGTCGCGGGCTATAACACCCTTTGCTAAATGCAAGTCTCCATCAACCAAGGCGTTAACAACATCACGGTGCATGCCAGCAGCAATAGTGTAGCCTCTTCGAAGAATTTTTTCAGGTGGAAAACCAGAGGGCTCCAGCAAGCATTGCAAAACTATGCGGGAATAGTTTTCCTCAACAATTTCTAATCCAATAAGTCGACTGACAGCATTCTTAACTATGTCACGAACCTCAAAGCTAATACGCTCTTTAGCTTCAATGGTGATAATGTCGAACCCCAGTAGATACTTAGCTATAATTTCACGATTCAGATAAGGGCTAGGCCCCAAAGTAACCGTGCGCGGAGAAAACTCAGCCCCATATTCGGGATCTATCAGAAGTTTGCCTTCGCTGGTTTCACTGACAGCAACCACAGAGCCTGGTTTAAAGCCATGGCGTTCAGCCCAACGTTTGGGTAAACAAACGAAAAATGTGCCGCTTGGAGTGCGTTGAACTTTGCGTAACTCACTCATCTTAACCGCCAACAGTAAAGTTGCTTCGCATACAGTAATATAAACGCATCTAAATAAAAATTTAAAATACAAATGTAAGTGTGAGTGTTAGAATTGAAAATGCTAATTATAATAGGTATAGACCTAGCCGGAAGCTCAAAAAATCCAACAGGGTGGGCGTTATGGAAGAATAAAACAGTAAAGACGAAAATAGTTTACACAAACAAGGAAATTATAGAGAGCGTTGTCACCAATAAACCCTCTATCATTGCGATAGACGCCCCCTTAAGGCTTCCAAAAAA
Source organism: Bathyarchaeia archaeon (assembly GCA_038872535.1). GTDB lineage: Archaea > Thermoproteota > Bathyarchaeia > Bathyarchaeales > Bathycorpusculaceae > JASEJA01. The sequence continues at coordinate 60,929 of JAVZJY010000001.1, forward strand.
GGGGATTTTAAGAAGCGCCGATAAAGAAATGATAAAGAGGGGGTATAGAGTTTTTCCGCCAACTCTTCCAGCAATGAAAAAACTGACATTGCGGGCTATGAAAATAAACAAGTTAATAGTGGAGAAGGGATACAAAACAATAGAAGTGCATCCCACATCAACACGGAAAGCCTTGAACATGCCATTAAAAGATTGGGGAAAAATTCAAACACCCTTAAAAGATATAGGAGTAAAAGGAGACATCGAAACACGCCGTTTAACACCTCACGAAATCGACGCCGTAACTGCAGCTCTAACAGCATACCTTCAAATACAAAACCAAACAGAATCCGTCGGAGATGAAGAAGAAGGCTACATAATCGTCCCTAAAAAATTGGATTGGAGAAACCTCAAAATATGAGCCAAAATGAAAAGTTGCATAAAGCTGTAGAATTAACGATTGAGGCAGGCTACCAACTCGACAAAGAAGCCTTCGAATTCCTAAGCACTGTAGCAGCAACAGAAGACCCAACCGAAATCATAAACAAAGTTATACAAAAAATAGAGACTCTAAGGGAAAAACCATTATTTATCGGCAAAAACCTTCTGGAACAACTGATAAAGGAGCAGAAACCGCCAGAAGAACCATTTCCACAGCAACTAGAACCACCGCAAACATTACTAGAAAATCCGCCAATTCTTGGGAAGGGAAAATTCCACTCTTTTGCAAAAGATGTTGAGGCGCGTATCAAGGTTATTGACAATCCAGCAGAAAGGCTAAGCTCAAGTGGAACAATTGAGGATTATCTGGAATATTTCCGGGACAGGTTTAAGCGTATAGAAAAATTGTTAAGACAGCGAATGGATGTTAAAAGCGCCGCTTCCCTTATAGACGCATTAAAATCTCCTGCAAACACACGGTTGAAAGTAATTGGCATGATAACGGAAAAGAGGGAAGCAAAACAAAAAATCCTGTTAACAGTGGAAGACTTAAGTGCAACCGTTACAATGTTAGTGCCTCAAAACGCATCAGAAGAAGTTCTAAAGAAGGCACGATGCCTCCTGCTTGACCAAGTTGTCTGCTTAAGCATTGTAAAGACAAGAAGCAACCTTTTAATTGTTGAAGATATAATCTTACCAGACATAGCGCAAAGGACTCCTCATAAAGCTCCGATTCCAGTTTACGCTGTACTCACGTCTGATATGCATGTGGGCAGCACAAAATTCCAAAGAGAAGCTTTTAACCGTTTCTTGTTATGGCTTAACGGCAAATATGGAAACGAAAAAATGAGGGAAATAGCGAGCCATGTCAAATATGTTTTAGTGGCGGGCGACATTGTAGACGGCATAGGAATTTACCCAAACCAGGTGAAAGAGCTAGCAATAAAAGACGTTAACGAACAGTATAGACTTGCTGGAAAATATTTCGAACAAATTCCAGACTACATAGAAGTGGCAATCATCCCAGGAAACCATGACGCCCCCAGAAAAGCCCTGCCCCAACCACCCATATCAAACACTTTCTTGGAAAAACTGCAAGAAACACGAAGGTTCTATTCCCTTGGAAACCCTTGTTTTCTCAGCCTTCATGATGTGGAAGTGTTACTATATCACGGGCGCAGCTTAGATGACATAATTCCCACAGTTCCCGACATGAATTCTAATCAGCCGGAAAAAGCAATGAAGCTAATGCTGCAAAGTCGTCATTTAGCACCAGTATATGGCGGAAAAACTCCGTTATCTCCTGAAAACAGAGACTGCCTAGTTATAGAACGGGTTCCCGACATTTTCCATGCTGGCCACATACATGCATTAGGCTACACAAATTATCGCGGAGTTTTAGTTGTAAACTCGGGCGGATGGCAAGAACAAACGGAATACATGAAAAGAATGGGGTTTGTCCCAACACCAGGGAAAGTTCCAGTTGTAAACCTTCAAACATTAGAAGTTAATGTCATCTCCTTCTGTTAAGATAAACCACGTGCAATCAATCGCGCAGCCCGAATGGGTTCTGGAACTCTTCCACAAAAACACAATGCCCGAATCATATTGGAAGCCCATTTAACGCTTGCACCCACTATTTCTACATATAATGGAGCCTCGCCGCTTCGAGTAACAATTTTGTGAATCGGTCCTAACTTTTGAAACACTTCCCAGCGCATTTCCCAGTCTTCAAAATGCTTTTTGAGGGCTTGCTTCACGGCTCGGTTATCAGGTTTTGTTCGGGATATTATGATAACTGGCTTTTTGAATTTTTCATAAATTATTGTTGGATTGATGAGGTTAAAACCAGCGAAGGATACTCCAGCAAGCATAATAGTAGTGAAATCCCATTCTTTTAGGACCTCGGCGAGTTTTTTCGTCGCATCTAACCCATCAACAGTTATTTTTACGACTTTCACGTTTTCAATGTTGGCTTCTCTGAACAAAACTGCGGCAAGAAGCGCCTCTCGCGTTATGCCTTTCTGGAAACTTCCATCTTCAACTCCTACTGTTAGCATGCTTTGAAAGGCTTTTTGCTTCATATTCCACCAGACGCCCAAGCCTATTGTCACTAGCGAAGACGTCTCTAATAAGAGTGCGAGCTATTTCCAGCCTAATTTTTTTTGTTCTTCCATATCTTCCCATGCTTATAACCTTAGCATTTAACAGCCCCATCGAATCAAGTTCATTCACTAGCGTGCTTAACCGCCGCTGTGTTAGAGGTGTAACACTTAACTCTCCGCAAAGTTCAGCATAAACGTCATATATGTCGCCTGTGATGGCACTGTGAACATTTGCCCTATTCAAGTGGTACACGCTTAAAATCACAAGTTTTGAATGTAAAGTTAAGTTTCTAAGAGCCTCAACAACACGGTTGTGTTCAATGTGTTTTTCAGCCTCTCGGACATGTTCTTCAGTCACAACACTTGCGTCATTGCGTTCAGCAACTTCGCCAGCAACACGCAGCAAATCTAAAGCCCGTCTTGCATCCCCATGTTCTGCAGCCGCCAAAGCAGCGCATAAACCCAAAGCCGCCTCAGACAAAGCCCCATCACAAAATGCCAATCTTGCCCGTTCCAGCAGTATGTTACCCAATTCACTGGCGTCATAGGGTCTAAAAACAATCTCTTCCTCGCTGAGGGAGCTGAAAACACGCGGGTCAAGAAATTCCTTAAGCCGCAGGTCGTTTGATATGCCCACTAGTGATACTTTGCTTTTGCATAAATTCTCGTTTATTCTTGTCAACTCGTAAAGAAGCCTATCTCCGCGTACTTTCACTAAAGCATCAATTTCATCTAAAACAACAATAAAAACAATTTTTAAACCATCCAAACCCGCTCTAAACCTATCAAAAACTTCGCCAACAGATAACCCTGTGAATGGAACATACACGCCTATGTTCTGGCACAGATTTGAAAAAACGCGATATTCAGACCCCGCCATGCGACAATTCACATAGCAGAATCTGACAGGCGCATTAAACTCCTTTGCTTTAGCCTCAAGATGGCTTAAAACATATTTCGCCACTGCTGTCTTGCCTGTTCCAGTTTTTCCATATACAAAAACGTTAGAGCCTCTAGAACCCTTCAAAACTGGGGCTACGATCTCTCCAAGTTGCCTAATCTGCTCTTCTCGATGGGGCAGCTTATCAGGTAAATAATCGTGCCGTAATACTTCCCTATCTTTGAAGATTTTATTATTGTAAACAAATCTTTTGAACACTTCGTCAAGGATGTGGTTCACATTAATTCCTCAATGATTTTTAGTGGTAACACCCCATTTTCTGATAGAAAAATAAGTTCTGTCATACAGAAAACTAAATGTACAACACAAAAATCCTAAAAGAAGAAGATTTTTGCATCACTTGCTATTGTATTGAATGTGAGACGCACCCCACAATTTCTTTTGGAACTCTGTAAGTTAGTAGCATAATTACCTTTGATTTCTATTAGATAGAAATATACTCTGAAAGGTTAGAGACCACAAAACTTACTATAATACTTATTGTAAAAGATTTTTGACAGTTAACTAAAAAATATACAAAGTAAAATGTTTGAGATGAGCAAAACATTCCAAAGGAAATGAAGGGGTGTCGCTGCATGATAACTTTGATGTAAAAGTCAAAAGTTTAGACTTTCCCTTTTACTTTTACTCCTTACTTAACCAATATAGAAGTTCTAAATGCTTTCTTCAATAACGATTTGCTTACTTCATTTTTGTTCACAACTTGTAAAGACCTTGTGAAATTGACTTAACAACGCCTCTTTTCCAACTCCACTTTCCTCAATATTGACTTTTTCTTGTCTCTTTTCTGTAAAATAGTCACCCCTTCTCTTCTACTGGAAATAGGCGTTGTTTTAGTTCTCTTTTTTCTTTTTCTATTTAGAAGCAGTGTGAAGTCTGTAGAGTTAAAAGCTTTAAAAAAATTCCTTTTTTTCCTTTTTTACACTTTTAATGCCAATTTTCTTTCTTTCATTTTTACCATAACAGCTATAACTTGTGAACTGTAAAATTGTGAAATACCTTAGCAGGTGTACACCACAGATGCCCGCTAAAAAAATGCGTGTTGAACTGTTCGATAGTGAAGGCAATAAATATACTGTGTCTTTTGAAGGACAAATAACCAGAGAAAAAGCTCTTCGCTTATTGGATATGGTGGAACTTCTAGGTGGAGTATCTGCTGGTGAGAGAAATCCAGAAAGTAATAATCCGACTGTCACAAATCAACTTGATAAGTACAGCAAAGTGCGAATGATAATTCAGAAGCATTTTCCGTTGGTTTGGTTTTCTTCGCGGGAGGTTCAACTGGTTTATGAGCAAGAACTAAAAGAACCAATAAGCCTAAGCACTGTAGCAACATACCTTTACAGAATGGCGAGTAAGGGTATGCTTTCTAAAGCGGGGAATTCCAATCGCTTGAAATACAGATTGGCGCTAAGTTACCCACAATTAGCGCCTAAACAAGAAATACCATGATAAAACCTTAAATGCGTTTTCGCATGACTTATAGGGCTTCGCTTTCCTTCTTTTTCAAAAGATTTTCCATTTCCTTTTTCACGTTATACTTAAAAGGAATTTTGCTTGTATCCCTCTCCAAGTAACCTCCTTCATAAAGCTTCTTCATCAAGCGGGCCGTATGTTCCCGGCTGAGTTTAATGCGATCTTTTATCTCGGGTGCAGTTTTAGGGCCTTCTGAAGCCAACATTTCTAGGACGGACAATTCGGTTTCTGTTAGTGGGGCTAAGGCTTTCTCTCTTTTTATGGGTATTACCGCTTCGATTTTTGCCTCTGGAACTATAGAGAGTTGACGTGTTTGTTCTTCTATTTCGGAAACTTTTGAAGCTAACTTTTCATGTGCTGTGGAAAGGGCACTTACTTTCTCGTCTACTTCACCAAGTTTTGCTGATACCTTCTCTCTATGCTCCAAAACTTCACTAAGCTTTCCCTCTAAAGAATGCACTATTTTATGTGTTTCTTCCGCTTTGTCCAGAGCCTTCTCACTTTTTGAAGAAATTGCTTCGACTTTATAAGCAATTAACTCCGTCCTTTCCGCCTCCTGTCTTAACTGCCTATTAAAACTCAAAACAATGTCACCGATTATTTCCTTACTCTTCTCGTATTCTCTTCTAACTTTTTGCAGCTGCCTATAATACTCAAAAGCAGCACAAACAGTTAAGACAAGTAAACTTCCCGCAATAACCAAAACATCATCCAAACGAAACACCTCTGTGATTTGGGTGTGATTACGTTTACTTTAAACACGTTACATCACACATCACAGTTCTAACATAAAAGATTTAAAGATTACGGTAAGAGCATGGCTTTCAAGGAGCAATGACGTCACACATCACAGCCACAACTATGCTTACCTGCAAACTAACAGCATTACTTGAAAAGTTAGTTTTTGAACTATTTTTAACTTTTAGCCTTATTTTTGCTCTAGATACGTAATACTTTTAATGTTTTTATTTAGGCCATGATGTGATTTGTGACGTCACGCAATGCCTTCTGATGGATTTGAAAGCTTTTTCAAGCTATTTTCCAGTTCCTCTCTAACCATTTTTATAAGTTTTAGGTGTTCATCGAGTTCTTCGCTTTTGTTTGGTATGTTTTTGTATGCTTCCATAAAGTCATGCAATTTGTTGGCTATTTCCAGGTACGGGTCAAGTGTTGTGTCTTCAAACACTCCTAAGTATCCTAGTAGCAGTATAGTGTATATTGATTTTATGACATTTTCTTTTGCTTGTTTTAATGTTCTGTTAAAGGCTCCTCGGCTTATTTTTGCCTTTGATAACCGTAACCTGGCTTTTTCATCGTATTTTAGTGATTTACCCGAGACATTTTCAGCCAATATATCAATAAGCAATGTTTCAAGCTGGGTTTTTGTTAATTGACTATTTTTGGCAAGTATTTTTACAATAGGGTCATTTAATGAGCTTATTAACCACGCCTGAACGCTTTCTTTAAGCTTCAAACTTTTCTCCTCACTGACCTTCTTAGATGGATACACTTTTGTATACTGTCTCCTTTTAAAACTATCGAAGTGCATGACAAAAATCATGTTTTATCAACACAAACATTTTATGCTAAAGAAAACAGTGTAGGATGAGGTGCCTCCTTTGGTTTTAAACTTTAGCCCCGCAAATCGCCTGAAAAACCTAAAATATTCTGGAATACGCCGCTTTTTCGATATAGCCCAGAAAAAACCGAACGCTATCAATTTAAGTGTTGGAGAACCAGATTTTATACCTCCAAAATATGCATTAGATGCTGGTTGGCAAGCCATGAAGGAGGGTAAGACACATTATACGCCCACTAATGGAATTCCTGAACTTCGAGAAGCTTTGGCGCAGAAGGCTTATCATGACTATGGGCTTAATTATGATCCAAACACTGAAATATTGGTCACTGTTGGCGGAACCGAAGCTATTTTCTTGGCGGTTGCCGGTTTGGTGAATCCTGGCGATGAGGTGCTTATTCCAAATCCTGGATTTGTTTGTTATGAGCCGAGCGTCCTTTTGGCGGGTGGTGTTCCTGTCTCTGTTCCTTTGAGGGAGGAGAATTCTTTTAAGCCGTCCATTGAGGATGTGATTTCATGTATCACGAAAAAGTCACGTGTGATGATACTGAATTATCCAAACAATCCTACGGGTGCCGTTCTTTCCCATGATGAGGCGGCTTCTCTTGCGAAAATTGCTGTTGAACATGATATGATTGTGATTTCAGATGAGGTTTACGAGAAAATAGTTTATGATGACGTTAAGCATAGTTGCTTTGCAACTTTTCCTGGAATGCGCGAGCGCACCCTTGTCGTTAATTCTTTCTCTAAAACCTATGCAATGACAGGTTTGCGTGTTGGATACATTTATGGACCAAAAGAGCTTATTTCCTCCCTCTGGCTTGTTCACCAGTACACGGTTGCTTGTGTAGACACTCTAGCGCAATATGTTGCCTTAGCAGCATTGAAGGGATCACAAGCCTTTGTTAAGGATATGGTGCAAGAGTTTGACAGGCGAAGACGATTGATCCATAAAAGACTCATGGAGGTTGGAGGTTTTAATTGTAGCCTCCCGAAAGGAGCGTTTTACGTTTTTCCAAGCGTAAAGAATTTTGGCATGAGTTCAGAAAAATTTGCTGAGTTTCTTGTGAATGAGGCTAGTGTTGTGACCGTTCCAGGATCTGCTTTTGGCGTTCACGGTGAAGGTTACCTAAGAATTTCTTATGCTGCTGCATATGAGAAGTTGGAGGAAGCGCTGAATCGCATAGAAAGGGCTGTTACGAAGATTAGATAGACTATTTTACAAGTTTTCTGCATGCTTTTTCAGTTCGTCGAAAAGTTCTGGGCGCAAATCCCTAAGTGTGGGGACAAAAGTTTCTACGGGCTTTATGTCCGCATAATCTACATCGCACATCACAATGTCCTCCTCGTCATATTTTGCTTGAGCTAAAACTTTTCCATTAGGTCCCACAAGTCTACTTCCTCCCCAAAACTGTAATCCATCTTCTATGCCGACAAGGTTAACATAAGCCAAGAAAGCCGTGTTTTCTATAGCCCTTGCTACTGTTAGCGCTTCAAAAAATGCTCTTCTGACGGCTGGAGATGCAGAGATGCAAACTATTAATTGGGCTCCTTTTAGTCGTGTCAGCCGGCTTACTTCTGGAAAAAATATGTCATAACATACGATTAAGCCTATTTTCCCAATTTTTGTTTCAAATGATGTTACGTGATATCCTGCACGGAAATATCTTTTCTCTTCAAAGACACTGTGGGTTGGAAGATACATCTTTCTATATTTCCCTATGAAACCTTCTGGGCCTACGAGAACTGCTGCATTATAAAGTGTAGCTTTGGTCTTTTCACTTAATTCCGGCATGCCGAAAATGATGTATGTTTTTGTTTTTCTGGCTATGCCTTCCATGGCTTTTACTGAAGGCCCAGGTATTGTCTCTGCTAACTCGTATATTTGATCTCTAACCACATAGCCTGTCAGTGAAAGTTCTGGAAAAATTACAAGGTCTGCGCCTTGTTTTTTAGCTTTATTTGTGATTTTTTCCATTTTCTTTATGTTTTCTTTTTTGTCTCCGCATTTGCAGCTGATCTGTGCTAGGGACAGTTTAATTTTGCCTTTCATTTTTGCTGCTTCCATTAAAGGGTTAATGGAAATTGCGTGGAAGTCTGAAATCCGCTCCCACCGTTCTATACTCCAGCTTAGGTGTTAATAACATTCTCCTTTTATGTTCCATGGAAAGCCATCGTCTTTTGATATTTTCCACAAGCTCCTCTTCTATATCTAATTGTTTGGCAATTTCCTTTGTTTCCATAAAATGTTCAAGTCCGTAAAGGATGAGGTCAAGAGTTTCATATTTTATGCCAAGTTCTGTTTCCGCCAGTTGCCCAGGCCATAAAGCAGGGGATGGGGGTTTTGTCAAGATTTCTTTTGGAATACCTATGTGTTGGGCAAGTTTTCGCACTTGTGTTTTATATAAGTCCATTATTGGCGATATGTCGGCTGCCACGTCTCCCCATTTTGTGAAGTAGCCCATCATTGTTTCTGATTTGTCTGAGCTTCCACATACGAGCATGCTAAGTCTGTTAGCAAAATAATAAATGTAAATCATTCGAGTTCTTGCTTTTATATTTCCTTTGCACACTTTATCAGTTGGGTCAAACTCTGGTATGGATTTGTAGAATGCTTCTAAAGTTGATGTAATGTCTATTGTTTTTGTTTTGAAGCCGAACTTTTTGGCTACAAGCTTCGCATGTTTAACGTCTTTAGTTTCATATGTTTCTTTTTCAGGCAGTATGAGCCCCAGAACTTTGTTGCCGCCTATGGCTAAGGCGGAAAGAGCGGCAGTGGTGGAGCTGTCGATGCCGCCGGATAACCCCAAAACTATGCCCTTAACTTTCGATTTTTCCACATAATCTTTTATGAAACGCTTTATCTTTACCTCAACTTCCTGAAAATCCAAATTTAGAACCGAAGGTTTCAATTCCAAATGGTGCATCCTCATTAATTTTTATGGTTATAAGTGTATTTAAGGACAAAAATAAAATACTGGGGCGATGTAAGCTTTACGGTATAGAAGGATTTGAAAATGGGACGAAGAAGGAGAAAAGTTGTTCGCATTCCTAAGAAACGATTACCTAAATTCTTCTCTTGCCCAAAATGTGGAAAAGAAGCGGTAAGAGTTGAAATTCTCCGCGAAGAAGGTCGCGCCATCGTGGGATGTGGCAGCTGCGGGTTAAAAGAAGAATTTAATGTTAAGCCAGCACAAAGCGAGATTGATGTTTACTGTTTGTTTACTGACAAACTTTATGGAAGTTCCAAAAAAGACGCAGCACCCAAAATGCAAAAGCCTTAGGATAGGATGGTCTTTATGGTAGGGCATATTGAGAAATACTTGCTTGAAAAAATCGAGTCTGAGGGCGCAATCCACATAACCCTCATAGATCCTGAAAAGGTTACACCACCGCAGGCTTCTAGAATTGTTACTAAAGCAACTTTAAGTGGGACTTCGGCTATAATGATTGGCGGTTCCACATTTGTTTCCACAACACATCTTGACGGCGTTGTTAAGGCAGTTAAGCGCACTGTGAAAGTTCCAGTAATTCTCTTCCCAAACAACATCACGGGTATAAGTCGCCATGCAGATGCTATATGGTTCATGTCTCTGCTAAACTCTGTCGACCCCTACTTCTTAATGGGCGCTCAAGTTTTAGGAGCCCCTCTTGTCAAGAAGTATCATTTAGAGCCCATACCAATGGGGTACATTATTATTGGCGATGGTGGCACTGCAAGCATCGTTGGAAAAGCGGTTCCAGTTCCATACAATAAACCCGAGATTGCTGCTGCCCATGCTTTAGCTGGGCAATATTTAGGCATGCGTTTCATCTATTTAGAGGCTGGTTCTGGCGCTAAAAAGCCAGTTCCTCCTGAAATGATCCGCGTTGTTAAAAGCTACATTGATGTTCCCTTAATTGTTGGAGGAGGTATAAAAACCAGAGGACAAGCGTTGGCAGCGGCATCTGCAGGGGCAAACATCATAGTGACTGGCAACATTGTAGAGAACGCTGAGGTTAGGGAGAAGGTTTCTGAAATCATTGAAGGTATAAAAGGTCGTAAAGGTCTTTGACCTCCTTTGAAAATTATTTTAATGCTTTGAAAAAGATTTTGGGAAATGAGAACGCCTATGAAATCTGGCCGAATTTTGAGCCTCAATTTGATGAACATGAATATGCATGGACCACTCTGAGGGGTTTAGGCGAAGTTTTACTGTTAAATTGTGGCGTGTGCGATGGGCCATCCGATTTGCGTCACGTGAACTGTAAAGAATGTGTTGAACGGCGAAGCAAAATTGCAAAAGAGGCTTATGAAAAAGCCACTGGGCGTTCTAAGGAAAAATGGTCCACTATATTTTTGTGTAGAATTCACACGGAATAAAAACGTTCCACCACGGTCCTTTTTGATTTTTCTATGTCACAAAACCAAAATAAACCATTAAGACACAAAAAGGGTGCAGGGTATAGCATGAACAGTCAAATGAGCGAAACTTATAGACAATACTTAGAAAGTTTAGAAACCCAGCTTGAACAATTGTACACTTTAAGCCAAAAAGCAAGAGAAGAGGGATTTGACCCAGCACTGAAGCCTGAGTGCAAAATCGCCAAGGACTTAGCTGACCTTGTAGAAGGACTCGTTGGACCAAAAGGCGTTGCCGAAAGCATCAGAGATTTGAGTACAAAGCTTTCGAGGGAAGAATTAGCCTTTAAAATTGCTGAAGAAATTGTTTACGGCAAATTTGGACACATGGAAGCAGAAGCAGCAGCTGAACAAGCAGTGCGCACTGCCCTTGCAATTTTAACGGAAGGGCTTACTGCAGCGCCTTTACAAGGAGTGGCGAAGGTGAAAATTAAAACAAATTATGATAGGACGCGTTACCTTGCAGTTTATTTTGCTGGTCCAATACGCTCCGCTGGC
>JAVZJY010000001.1:72466-75118 GCA_038872535.1 Bathyarchaeia archaeon
GTGGAACAGATCAAGCTTTAACATTGGTTGCGGCGGATTTTGTTCGCCGCTTGCTTGGCCTTGATCGTTATAAACCTACAGAAGATGAGATTTCGCGTTTCATTGAGGAGATGAGACTTTATGAGCGTTCTGTAAGCCGCTTCCAATATCACGTTTCCGATGATGAACTTAAGAAGGCGCTTCAATGGCTTCCTGTGGAGGTAACAGGCACAGAATCCAATCCTATTGAAGTTTCTTCTTTTCGTAATCTTCCTCGAATTGAGACTAATCGTGTGAGAGGTGGGGCGCTTAGAGTTGTGAATGATGGGGTTGTTGGGCGTTCTTCTAAAGTTTTAGCTATAGTTGAGAAACTTGGGATTTCAGGGTGGGATTGGCTTAGGGATTTTCGGAAAAAGTCTGAGAAAAAGTCTGCTGGGTTTATGGATGAGGTGATTGCTGGGCGCCCGATTTTTTCATTTCCAGCGGCTCGTGGTGGCTTCCGCTTAAGATATGGGCGAGCGCGGAATACTGGTTTGGCTGCTGTGGGTATTCATCCCGCAACTATGCTTGTGCTTCAAGGGTTTCTGGCGGCTGGTACCCAACTACGTTTAGAGCTTCCAGGAAAAGGCGGTGTTGTGGTTCCTGTGGATGCCATAGAACCGTCTATTGTTCTGTTAAGGGACGGGTCTGTTATTCGTGTGTCTGTGGAGAATTTTGCTCATGTGAAAGATGAGATTTCTAAGGTTCTTTTTTTGGGCGACATTTTGATTAGTTTTGGGGATTTCTTGTATAATAGTAAACCTCTTGCGCCTTCTGGTTATGTTGAAGAGTGGTGGGCTGAAGACTTACAAAGGGTTATTACTGAAAAGTTTAATGGAAGCGCCCAAAGCGTCGCAGAGGTCACTAAAATTTCATCAGAGAGGCTAAAGGCTTTTTTGGAAGATCCGTTTGCCAATAAGCCAACAGTTAAAGAGGCTATAACCTTATCGTTAACGTTGTATGTGCCTCTCCATCCTTCTTTTACATTTTTCTGGTCGAATCTTCGCTCATTTGAAGAGCTTGAACAGTTGCGAAGTTGGCTTCTTAACTCAAAAATACGGAAGGAAGATGATTTTGTTTGTGAAATTGTTGGAGAGATGCAACTAAGTGTCAAGCAAGCTTTGGAGGCGTTATGCTTACCACATAAAGTTTCAGAAGGAAAAATACTTATTACTGGAGCGGATGCGCATGCGTTTTCTTTCTGCCTTGGTTATAATTCTACGAATGCTGCGGGCTTCTCTTCCGCCAAATCTCTCACAGAAGCAGTCAGTCGACTTGCTGGCGTAGAAATTAGAGAAAAGGCAGTGACGTTCGTTGGGGCGCGTATGGGGCGACCTGAAAAAGCAAAAAGGCGTGAGATGAAGCCCCTGGTTCACATTCTTTTTCCAGTGGGGTTGGCTGGTGGGACTCAAAGAGACATTGTGGAAGCAGCCAAAAAGGAGCGGGTTTTCGTGGAAGTTGTTAAACGTAAATGTCGAGTTTGCAATGCTTCTACTTTCAGAGTTAAATGTCCAACTTGTGGTTCTGAAACTGTTTATGAGAAAATTTGCCCTCGGTGTGGCAGAGTTTTGAACGGAGATGAGTGTCCAACGTGTAAGGTGCGAAGTAATCCCTACCAAAAACAAAGCGTCAATTTTAAGGAGTTGCTCGAAAATGCTTGCGAGCATTTAGGAGTGTCTATTCCGAAAATTTTGAAAGGTGTCAAGGGATTATCGAACGAGAGTAAAACCCCTGAAATTATAGAGAAGGGCATTTTACGGGCTAAGTATGATTTGTCGGTTTACAAGGATGGGACAGTGCGTTTTGATGCCACAAATGCTCCTTTGACCCATTTTAAACCGTCTGAAATCGGAGTTTCTGTGGAGAGGCTTAAGCAACTTGGTTATAATTATGATGTGTATGGTGCACCCTTAGCAGATGTAAACCAATTATGTGAACTGAAAATTCAAGACGTCATAATTCCAGTAAAATGTGCGGAATATTTTGTTCGCGTTGCAAACTTTTTAGATGAACTTTTAACGAAAGTTTACAAGCTTTCGCCATATTACAATGTTAAGCGAATAGAAGACCTTGTTGGGCATCTTGTTGTTGGTTTGGCTCCGCACACTTCTGTTGGCATTCTGGGGCGCATCATTGGCTTTACAAATTTAAACATCTGTTATGCGCATCCAATTTGGCATTCAGCCAAACGCAGAGATTGCGATGGCGACGAAGATGCTCTGATGCTTGCTTTGGATACATTGCTCAACTTTTCTCGTGAGTATTTGCCAGCGCAAATTGGTGGAATAATGGATGCTCCTTTGCTTCTCATTCCACTTGTTAATCCGCAGGAGGTGCAAAGGCAAGCATATGATTTTGACGTTGCCTACACATACCCCGTAGAATTTTACATGAAAACATTGGAAAACGTAGAAGCAAAACAAGTCAGTCGCATCATAGACCTCATTGAACATCGGTTAGGTACGGAAGCGCAGTTTGAAGGGTTCAAGTTTACAACCCCCGTCTCAAACATTAATATGGGCGTTTCTGAAAGTTCGTATAAACGGTTTAAAACAATGATTGAGAAGCTGACATGTCAACTTGATTTGGCTGAGAAAATAGAGGCTGTGGATGCAAGAAAAGTGGCTTTGAAAG
>JAVZJY010000001.1:75215-81016 GCA_038872535.1 Bathyarchaeia archaeon
GGTTTTAACAAAACATTTTATTCGAGACATAGCTGGAAACCTCCGAGCCTTTTCGATGCAGGGTTTCAGGTGTAAATCATGCAGCAAACGCTTTAGACGTTTACCGCTCCGCGGCAAATGCCCTGTATGTGGTGGAGAATTAACCCTAACCGTTTACCGTGGCGGTATTGAAAAGTATTTAGAGGCGGCGCAGCATTTGGTTGAAAAGTATGGTTTGCCACGATATTATTCCCAGAGAATTTTGCTTACGAAAGAGGAGATTAACTCTTTGTTTGAAGGAAAAAAGCCAAAACAAATTAGCCTAACAGATTTTGCTTGAGAAAACTTTTCTACGCCAACAACACATAATTGTTTTTGGTGAGCATGTTAAAAGAGGCTTATCACCCTAATGCTTACCTGTCAAATATAAAAAATATTAAGCTAGGGCTTCGGGCACGAACCAAAATATTAAGTGTTTTGGATAAGGTTTCAGCGGACGCAAGAACAATCGCCAAAGAAACTGGAATGCATTACGGCGTTGCTATGCATCACCTAAAGCTTTTGGAAGCAGAAGGAATTGTGGAGCGCAAGGGCGGCAAACCGCATGTTTGGGCGGTCACTGGTTTAGGGCAGAAGCGGTTAGTGAACTTAGGTTAAAAGGGGCATTGGCATGGTGAACTCTTGCATTTTGGACATTTACCTTCGTATTTGTTAAGGGCTGCTTTTTCAAGGTTTACGTTTGTGACGTTTGCAAGCGAAGCCAACCATGCAATAACATCCGCAAACTCATCTTCCAAAGCCTTCTTGTCATTTGCCTTTAATGCTTCTCCTAATTCTTTTACCTCGTCTACAAGCCAATTGTATGTTCCGAGGGCTCCACGTCTAGAGTCCTTATGAAAGTATAAGCGGTGCATCATTTTCTGAAACTCATATATATGCAATAATATTTCACCCTTCTCCTTATGAAACGAGCAGTTTTTAAGATAAAAAGGCATCTCAGCTTTCTGTTTGGTTAGGGACAGTGTTTTTTGTCCCTTCTCAATTATGTGTTGGACCTTAATGCCTTTTCTTTCTAAATGTGCTGAGATAAACCGTCTATGACAGCATTTTGGGTTCACTTCCATACACATGATGCATACGCGATTGCTTTGTGCAATTTCTAGAAGCTTTTTTATGCCTTCTCTGAAAGTTTTTGTTCGCATGTGCTTTTTGTATCCGCCTTGCCTGTAGCCTCCAAGTTCTTTGCCAAGCCAAACATAATCTATGCCATGCTGTGGGAGCCACATTTCCATTTGTTCTTTCTTAAAACGTTCAATTTTTGATGTTGGAAAACTGCGAACATCCACGACAACTTGAATTTGATGCTCACTTAACAGTTCTATAAAAGCATCTATTGTACGATTGCCATGCCCAATTGTCCATATTGTCGGCATCTCTTTCATTTTTATCTAAATGAAGGGAAACTAACGGATCTTTATGTATTTGTAGGCTTCTGTTGAGTTTT
Source organism: Bathyarchaeia archaeon (assembly GCA_038872535.1). Classification (GTDB taxonomy): domain Archaea; phylum Thermoproteota; class Bathyarchaeia; order Bathyarchaeales; family Bathycorpusculaceae; genus JASEJA01. The sequence goes on from JAVZJY010000001.1 coordinate 76,699, forward strand.
CAAAGCAGTAATGCACTTTTTGATAGCCTTTTCGGAACTCTGCCACATCTGCCCTTACCTTTTCTAATGGTTCTTTGTCTATTATTACTCGTTTGATGAATTCTGCTATTTCAATCATCTCTGACTCTTTCATTCCAAGCCTTGTGACTTCTGAAACTCCAAGTCTTATTCCGCCTGGATGTTGGAAATGTCTTCCTTCCTTAATGTCCCATGGCAATAGGTTTCTGTTTATTATTATGTTTGCCTTTTCTAAAGTTTCCTCAAGTGTTCCACCGTCACCATATTTTGTAATGTCCACGATCATTACATGTGATTCCGTGAAGCCCTTATGTTCTGCTAAAACGTTAAATCCTCTTTCATAAAGGGCTTGAGCTAAAGCCTTTGCGTTCTTCACTATTTGATTTGCATATTCCCTTCCAAACTCGAGCATTTCCGCACATGCAATAGTAACGCCTGCAACAGCGTGCAAATGGTGGTTACTCACCATTCCAGGGAAGGTTGCACGTTTTATTTTTTCAGCATGCTTATCCCATGAGAGGACTCCGCCATGTTGGGGTCCAAAGAAAGTCTTGTGTGTGCTTAGGCTTACAACATCTGCTCCTTCTCTAAGTGGGTCTTGGAATTGTCCTCCAGCAATTAAGCCAGCCACATGGGCGGCATCGTATCCCACGGTTCCTCCTACGGAACGAATAATATCTGCAAGTTCTTTGATTGGATGAGGGAATGGAAAAACGCTTGCGCCGAACATGACAAGCTTCGGCGGTTTTCCTTCTGCTGCGAGCTTTTCAATTCTCTGCTTTGCCTTATCCACATCTATGTTCAATTCTTTATAATCTAAGGGCAAGTATTCAACAATTAAACCGTGAACTGTGCCTGCTGTTCCGCCCAACTCTTTTTTACCCATCGTTATATGTCCGCCACATGGAATGGATAACGCCATCATAGTGTCGCCTGGTTCTGTAAAAGCCGTGTAAACAACCAAGTTTGCCACGACCCCTGAAATTGGTCTGACGTCCACAAACTCTGCCCTAAAAAGTCTTTTCATGAGTTCGATGCATTTGTTCTCCACTTGGTCTATGAAGCGGCAGCCAGCATAAACGCGTTCTCCTGGCCATCCTTCAGCATAACGGTTTCCAAAATCTGTTGTAAGGGCTTCACGGACGGCTGGGCTTGGAATGTTTTCGCTTGCTATAAGTGGAATGTTTTCTTGAAACCATTTGTGATGTTGTTCGAGGAGATTAAGCACATAATTATATTCGCCTCGGGAACTCGACATTGCAACCACCCTTTTGCATCAAACTATCACATATCCACAAATAAAAACTCTTTCGAAACAGCACAACATTAATAATGGAGATAAATCACCATACTAAAAGGAGAACGCTAAATGAGCAAGAAAAAGAAAGAGAAATCAGCACCTATGCCTGCTGCAAGCGCCGGACTCCTAAGATTCTTTGAAGAAGAGACGGAAGGAATAAAGGTTCGTCCGGAAATTCTTGTGGGTTTGGCAATAGCATTAATAGTTGTAGTTGTTTTAGCACGCGTTTTCCTTTAGAATAGAGATACTTTTAGCGACGAGAAGGCGCATGCAAAACTTCTATTCGCTGCACAGAGTTTAAATGAATGAATATTTCGCTTCTTTCTTCTCTTCCAGCCACTTGTGGTATTGGTTGGGCTATAGTTGCCCGCATAATAATAGCCTCAGCTTCAGAAAGCCAAATTCCCGCTGGCTCTCTGGTTACAGCCGCCAAAGTTCCCTCAAAACCATATGATGGGTCTAAGATTACACGCAGTTTCTTGCCTAGATTTTTTTCCAACATGTGAAATATTGTTGGGGGGATAGGCTGGTCTTGCATGTGGTTCGCAAAGTGTATAATCAGCAGTTTACAAATAAAACAGTTATCCTTCTGAAACATTGTCAGGTTAATGTTACTGTGATACTTGTGTTCTTTCCTTTGGTGCTTCTTTTTTCAGTATTCATGTTAAAACTGACTTATTATGCCATGAAACAATTATGTAAATAATGTCTCAACTCATAATAGTGTCTTGTGAACTCGCGACACTTTAATATGTTTGATGCGTTTTCATAGAAAATTCGCCGAGAGGATGGGTTTGACGACTGAAAGTTCATTAAGTCATTCTATGGACGAAGCTGTTAAACACTATTCCTCACTGTTTAAGCTCCCATCCTACAAAAAAGCAGCTTCATTTTTGGCGTTGATTTGCATAATTGGAGCCATTGCTTTCACGGTAAGGCTTTTTCAAGTAGTGGAATGGTTCATTAACGGTTTATTTCTGGGCGTTTCTGTGTTTTTCATAAATGTAGTTGTTGACTATCTTATGAGCAGTATTTTCTTGAGGCGTGATCCAATTTATGATTTGAGAAGAACTGTGGCGCTTTCCCTTTACTGCTGGATTTTATGGTCTTTTTTTATTGCCGTAGGAGCGGTTGTTACCGTATTTGCAGAGGCATCATGGCTGGCTAGGTTTTTGCTTTTGGGATTTTCCGCAGTTTTGATACTTCGTTTGATAGTTTTGAATTCAACGTCCTTCGCCAATTATAAACGACTTCTTTTGGCTTCGGTTCTTCAACCGTTCTCTTGCATTATTCCATTTATGTTCATGCTGATAAAAGCTGGTTATCCTCTCGATTTTTATTACATCCTTCTTTTCTTTGTTTTCTCAGTAATTGTAAGCGTAGGCTCGAGCTTTGTCTTCCTTTTCTCACTAAACGGTGTTGGTAAGCGGATGCTGGGTTTTCCTTCCATAGTCCTTTTTAAGGCTTTTTTGCTTAACTGGATAGCTAACTTAAACGTCCCCTTTGAGGAGTTTCTTGAAAAGTTAGGTGAAAGGCAGATTGTGGAAGTTTCCTTAATAAAGTTCAACTCTTTCAAGCCTAAGGCATTTATAGTTACGCCTTCAATTCATCCTGGACCTTTCAAAAATATTGGTAGCAGCCTTCTTCCTTCCCAACTTAAGACTGCTCTTGAGAAGAAATTGAACTGTGTTGTGTGTGTTCCGCATGGGTTGTTTGGCCACGAGTTTGATTTAGCTTCGCAAATTCAAAGCCAAAAAATAGTCAGCAGTGTTGTTGAGAATGCTGATTTTATGGTTCATGAAGAAAGGGCAACGCCTTTTGTCAAAGTCAAGAATGGTTTGGCCACGGTCTGCTGTCAAATATTTGGTCATTGTGCTTTTCTTTCCTTTACTCTGGCGCCTAAAACAACTGAAGATTTTCCGCCAGAACTAGGAATGTTTATTCGGCGAGAAGCCGAGAGGTATGGGCTAGACTGCTGTGTTATCGTTAATGCGCATAACAGTATTGATGGCGCAGTGAATATACAAGAAGCCTTAGACGCCCTGAAAACTGTTGCAGCCACATGCCTAGAGAAAACGGTTTCTCTAGAGAGGTTGCCCTTTGAGGTTGGTGCCGCAACTGTCATTCCTAAAGAGTTCGGTCTTAAAGATGGTATGGGATCCGGCGGCATCACAGTTGTCGTTGTTAATGTTGGCGCTCAGAAAACTGCTTATGTTGTTATTGACGGAAATAATATGGTTGCTGGATTGCGTGAAAAAATCCTTTTATCTCTTCAGTCATTAGGAATTAGTGATGGGGAAGTTTTCACAACGGATACGCATTCGGTGAATGCTGTAGTATTAAATAAACGTGGTTACCACCCCATTGGCGAAGTCATCAGCCATGAAAATTTAATTGGCTACATTAAAGAAGCTGCAGTTACTGCTATGTCTGATCTGGAACAAGTTAAGGTTGCATGCCGCCGAATAACAGTTTCAGATGTCACGGTAATAGGAGAAAATTTGCTTGAAAAATTATGCGTTCTAATAGGTAGGACAATTCAAAGGGCAAAGAAAGTTGTTATTCCAATATTTGCAACTAGCGGGCTTCTTTTAATGTTGTTTTTGCTGTATGTGTGAGCTAACACTAATAAGGATGAACCATCCACCTTTCAATTCTAACGGAAGGGAAAATTATTGCTCAAGGAAATTAGGATTCACGGTCGTGGCGGACAGGGCAGCGTCACAGCCGCTGAACTTTTGGCTCATGCAGCTTTCCTTGAAGGCAAATGGGTTCAAGCCATCCCATATTTTGGGGCAGAACGCCGAGGCGCTCCAGTCAAAGCCTTTGCGAGGATAAGCGATGAACCCATCCTTGCGCACAGCCAAATTTACAATCCTGACTATGTAATAGTGCTTGACCCAGCCATTTACAAGTTTGTAGATGTAACTGAAGGTTTAAAGAAAAATGGCGTAATCATAATGAATACCACTAAGAAGCCTGAAGAAACCGGGTTGGAAG
>JAVZJY010000001.1:81113-108467 GCA_038872535.1 Bathyarchaeia archaeon
CTGCAACCGGCGTCAGAACCTTTACGGCAACTTCTGCTCATGGTTTAGCCCTCATGCACGAGGCCTTACATTGGGCTTCTGGTTCACGTTTACCCATCGTAATGGCGGTTGTTAACCGTGCCATGGGAGCGCCGTGGAGTATATGGCCAGACTTCAGTGATTCTCTTTCTCAGAGGGATACAGGGTGGATTCAGTTTTATTGTGCTGACAACCAAGAAGTCTTTGACACTATAATTCAGGCTTACAAACTCTGCGAGAACGAACGAGTCTTCTTGCCGGCCATGATTTGCCTTGAAGGTTTCATCTTATCCCACACATACATGCCCGTGAAAATTCCAGATCAAAAAGAAATTGATGACTTTCTGCCATCATATAAGGCTGGATGGGTATTAGATGTTAACAGTCCCTTTTCTCATGCAAATCTTGTTTCGCCAGATTGGTATATGGAGTTTCGTTACATGATTCAAGAAGCCATGGAAAACGCTAAGCGGTTAATTCCGCAAATTGATAAGGAATATGGAAAACGCTTCGGCTTTGAATACGGCGGGCTTGTTGAAAAATACAAGTGCGAAGACGCAGACCTAATATTGTTGACAATGGGGACAATGGGTAGTGACGCTAAAATAGCGGTAAACAACCTGCGCAAAAATGGAGTAAAAGTTGGGTCAGCAAGAGTTAGAGTTTACCGTCCATTTCCAGTTGAAGAAATAAGAAAACTTGCCGCTCAAGCAAGAATGCTTGCAACGATAGATCGCCATATATCCTTTGGAATGGAAGGTTTTCTAGCCACAGAAGTTAAGGCTTCTCTTGCTTGTGAAAAAGAACATCCTTCGGTTGCCGGGTTTATTGCGGGTTTAGGAGGAAGAGATGTGTCAGCTGAAACTATCGAGAAAATTGCTAAAAAATCGTTAAAATGGATGCAGATTGGTAGGATTGAAAAGGAAACGGAATGGGTTGATTTGAGGGAGTGAAAAAATGGTAACAATAAAAGAGCTTCCTAAAGAAGAATATTTGCTTAAAGGTCATGCTGCTTGCGCTGGTTGCGGCTCCTCTATTGCTTTACGACTGCTTTTTAAAGCCTTAGGCAACAAAATAATCCTAATCGTTCCAGCATGCTGCACCACCGTTATTCAGGGACCGTACCCATACACTTCTTCTGCGGTTCCGCTTCTGAATATACTGTTTGAATCCACCGCTGCAGCAGCTTCTGGGATAGTTGCTGCTCTGCGCCAAAGAAAAATGGAAGACATAACTGTTGTTGGCTGGGCTGGTGACGGTGGAACTGTTGACATAGGAATTCAAGCTTTATCCGGAGCAGCGGAAAGAGAAACCAACTTCATCTATATTTGCTATGACAATGAAGCCTATGGCAATACTGGAATGCAGCGTAGCGGAGCAACTCCCTATGGCGCATGGACCACCACAACACCATCCGGAAAGAAAGAGCGGAAGAAAGATATGCCCCTAATCATGGCTGCCCATCGAATACCTTACGTTGCAACAGCCTGTCCATCATACCCCATAGACTTAATAAACAAGCTTAGAAAGGCTAAAGAAATTAAAGGCACAAAATACATTCACATTCTAGCGCCATGCCCGACTGGATGGCGTTATGATAATAGCAAAACTGTTGAGTTGGGGCGGCTGGCGGTGCAGACTGGTTTGTGGGCACTTTATGAAATTGAGTATGGAAAGTTTAAACTTAGTCCTCCAAGCGACCGACTGATTGAGAAGGCTAAACGTAAACCTATCAAGGAATATTTTGCTTTGCAGGGCAGGTTCCGCAGTTTAACCGACGAAGACATTGAAAGAATCCAAAGATGGGTGGATGAAGATTGGGAGCGGTACGGTAAACTAGCTTCAGATTGTGTGTCTGGGGCTTTACTGCACGGAAAAATATAAGAAGCTCAAAGTTAATGATATAGTCTGCTTGCTACTATCCAACAACAATAAGAAGGAGGCAATGTGTTGGCAGAAGAGAAACAGAAAAGGGAAAGCGCAGAGAAACCAGCGAAAGCTGCACGAACTCCAAGAACCACACAGACCGCACAAAGCAACGAAAACACTGTACTGATAGGCAAAAAACCAGTGATGAATTACGTAGTTGCCTGCCTCACATTCTTTAATTCCGGCTCAAAGAAAGTTGTTGTTAAAGCCAGAGGGCGGGCAATCAGCAGAGCGGTTGACACTGTTGAATTGTTAAGGCGAGCTTTCATGAAAGATGTGCAACTGCAAGGCATCAATATCAGTACCGAGGAAGTTACTAGAAGCGAAGGACAAAAAGCAAACGTTTCAGCTGTCGAAATCACATTAGCTAGACCATAGTGCGCTTTTAAAAGCCCTCTACAGCCCCCAAAGTTGCAGACAATACGTTATTGTAGATTATTGAATTTTTCCATAAAATTTTGCAGCGGAGCATCGGTAATTATATAAAACTGTCTTTCAAAATCCTTAATCTCAAGTAGGTGATATGCTATGAGCGTTTATCCAAAAATCGTTGTTACTCCGCCTGGACCAAAAGCAAGAGAACTAGTTAAAAAAGATGAAAGCCTCATCTCCCCATCTTATGTGCGATTTTATCCACTTGTGATTGAATCTGGAAAAGGGTGTATAATAAAGGATATAGATGGGAACGAATACATAGATTTTAACTCGGGTTTGGTATGCTTAAACGTTGGCCACAACCATCCTAAGGTTATCGCAGCTATAAAGAATCAGTGTGATCGTTTTCTGCATTATTCTAACACGGACTTTTACTATCGAGAGGTTGTTGACCTTGCCGAAAGGCTTTCAGGGATTGCACCTGGAAATTTTGATAAGAAGATATACTTTGGTAACAGTGGGACTGAAGCTATTGAGGCAGCAATTAAACTTGCGAAGTGGCACACGCGCAAGCAACTATTTATTGGCTTCACTGGTGCTTTTCATGGGCGTACAATAGGGGCTTTATCTTTTACGGCTAGTAAACCGACTCAAAGGCGCTTTTTCTTTCCCTTGATGCCTGGCGTCACGCATGTTCCATATCCATACTGTTATCGTTGTCCCTTCAAGCTAACCTATCCCGAATGCCATTATTGGTGTGTAGATTTCATTGACGAATTAGTTTTACAGAAGTATGTGCCCCCAGAGGATGTTGCTGCCATACTTTTTGAACCAATTCAAGGAGAGGGCGGATATGTTGTTGCTCCACCTGAATATTTCCAACGTTTGAAAAAGCTTGCTGATAAGTATGGCATATTGCTTATAGACGATGAAGTTCAGTCTGGCATTGGCAGAACCGGAAAATGGTTCGCCATCGAACATTGGAATGTTGAACCCGACATTTTATGCAGTGCGAAGGCATTGGCTTCTGGGCTACCATTAGGCGCAGCTATTGCCAAAGCAAAAATAATGGACTGGGTTGGCGGTTCCCATGCAAGCACTTTTGGCGGTAATCCACTCTCATGCGTCGCAGCTAATGCAGTGATCGACGTTATTAAAGAGGAGAGGCTTCTGGAAAACGCAAACAAGCAAGGCGCTCACATATTGAAGAGGGCTGAAGAACTGAAAGAAAAAAGCCGAATAGTTGGCGACGTGAGAGGTAAGGGCTTGATGATAGGTATGGAAATTGTTGAGAATAAAGAAAGCAAAAAGCCTGCGCCTGCAAAAGCGACAGAGATTATGATGCGTTCTTGGAAACGTGGAGTTGCTGTTATCACTTGCGGAGTTTCAACCATCAGAATTGCGCCGCCCCTTAATATAACAAGAGACCTCGTAGATGTTGCAATGGAAATAATTGAAGACGTTGTCAGAGAAGTTGAAAAGGAAGCTTGAAAATTAGCGCGTGTTTCCATGGAGATTCGCAACCTAACAATAAACAACTACGAGGACATGGTTAAACTCTGGTCTAGGGCAAAACTACCCTTCAAACCCAATGGAAGAGACAGCAAAGAAGCAATCGAGACACAAATGAAAGAAAATCCAGAATTTTTTCTAGGAGCTTTTGAAGGTAGCCGTCTTATCGGCGTTGTTATCCTAAGTTGTGATATGCGGAAGGGTTGGATAAACCGTTTAGCCGTTGACCCTGAGTATAGGCGTCGTGGCGTTGCTCAAGTTCTGATTGCTGAATCTGAGAAAATACTAAGAAAACATGGAATCCGAATTTTCTGCGCTTTAATCGAGGATTATAATGTTGCGTCAAAGAAGCTTTTTAAGAAGATGGGCTATGTAGAACATCGTGATATAATATACTTTAGTAAAAGAGAAAACGAAGAGGTCTAAAACGTATTTTCCAAAGTTAGGCCTCTCGTTCTTCAGGTTTAGGTTCATGCACGCAAAACATAACCAGCGCTGCGGATGGAATTGCGAGGATTGCCATGAGGATGAACGGAAGCATTGGAGACACTGAGTCATATAACAGTCCGCCCATTGCTCCGCCAACTGCCATGAATATGTAGGCGAAAAAGTTTATTGAACCAGTGACTTTTCCACGTTGTGCTTGCGGAACAAAGTCGGCGAACATCGTTTGATAGGATGAAAAGCCGAGAAGCATTGAGAATCCGATGAGTGGCATTGCTATGAAGAGGGTTAAGTAATTTCCGAAAGTGAAAAGTAAAACAGCGGGAATCGTTAAAAGGTTTGATATGATTAATGGAGTTTTCCTGCCAACTTTATCGATAAACTTTCCAGCTGGAAAGGATAAAATTATGTTGCAGATGAATAATGCAATCATTACGTATCCCCACATAATACGTGCTTGTTGAAGGGCTGGGTCATTTTCAGGGCGGTAAATGTTTGGGCTTGGTGTTCCTCCTATTTCGAGCACGTAAAAAGCGTAGACTAAGAAAAGAACTTGTGACATGGCGAAAGAAAATCGCGTAATCAGTTCTGAAAGAAATACAAAAAACATAGAGCGCGGCACAGCCTCCCAGATAGTTATTCCTTCTTTCAAGGCTTTAGGGTAAGCACGAAGCGCTTCTCTGAAGTTTATTTTTTCAGGGTTTGCAATGCTTTCTTTCAGTTTTAACCGAACAATTGCCGCCACAAAATAAAATGTTACAACTATCGCATAGGCTATTCTCATGCCCATTATAGAGCCGTAAGTGGCTACAAGAAAAAGAGCTATTGCTGGACCAGGCGTTGTGGATACGCTCATTATTAAATTAAGTATGGAGAATCCCATTCCTCGCTTTTCTGACGGCACAGAATCAGCCATTATGGCATTTAACGCTGGCTGATAAAGCAAGCAAAAATTTTGTATTGCTGCTCCGACCAGAATGAATTCCCAACTGGGCGCTACAGCATAAAAGATGAAAGAAAACGCCACTCCAAAAGTTAAACTTGAAACTAGCCATCGCCTTCCATATTTATCCGCCAAATATCCTCCCAAAAATTGAACGGAGGCTAAGGCAAGAAGCGAAACCAACATAATAATACCTAAGATTGTAGCGTTTCCGCCAAGTTGTATAACATAGTCTGAATAGTATGTTCCCGGTATTTCATTCACAAAATCCATTAGAATCCAGCTTATGATAAGTATAAGATAATTTCCACTAAAGAAGGAAAATTCTTTTTTTAGTCTTTCAACAAATTCCAAAGGTTTTAACTCATCCTATAGACTGGCTTTTCTTTTGAATAGCGTCTAATAAACATTGTTAAAAGATTTTCTTCTCAAACAGTTACTATAAGATTCCGGGCTTTGCTATGATCTCCTTGATTTTTAAATCAAAGAATCTTGCAGCATTTGCTGGCTGTATTCTAAGGGCTGTATCTGCGCCGCTCCCTGTTCCGGCAATTACGACAATATCCTTATCAACTGGAATTAGACCAGCATCTGCAGCCATTAATGTTATTTCTACACAAACTTTCATTCCTTCTCCCATTAGCCTAAGCACGTTGGCAATGAGTTCTAAAGGTTGAATTGTTCCAAAGTCTTTGCGGATTGCTCGTTCAGCACTGCTCAATGCATGGGTTCCCGTGAAAATTTTCGCTCCATTCTTCAAAATCTCTTTCCTATAATCTTCTTGTAATTCGGTTTTTCCGGGTTCTCTGAAGCCGAAACAATGCGTAACTACGACAACGTTGTAGCCTTTGAGGATTTTAGAGGCTTTTGCTCCGGTTTTTCCAGTGGTTGAGGCAACCACTATGTCTTTTATTCCTTCTTTCCTTACATATTCTTTAACAAATTCTAAAAGCCGATCTGTATTTTGTGCGCCTGGTCTGCTGAAATAGAGTGTTTTCTTTTCAGTCGCCTCCATGGACTATGCCTCGCATCGGATATATTGTGAGTAATTAACTTTTATTAATTGTCATTAACAAACTTGAATAATACAAAAGCAGAGGGGGTAATTTTATGAATGAAACCATAAAGATAATAAAAAGCAGAAGAAGCATAAGACGGTTCAAAGCAGAACAAATACGCGATTCGGAACTGCAAGAGATTTTGGAATGTGCTTTGCTTGCGCCTAACGCTCGGAATCAGCAGAAATGGCATTTCACAGTGATCCAAAACAGAGATGTGCTTAATAGGATGGTTAAAGTTTTGAAGGAGAACATGATAAATTCTGGAATAGAATTTTTGGCGGAGAGGGCAAAAGTTCCAGATTTTAATCCATTTGGAAATGCTCCAACCGTTATTTTGATTACAGCGGATAAAAACGCCCATTTCGCTGAAATTGACTGCGCTTTGGCCGCAGAAAACATCTTAATAGCAGCCGAATCGTTAGGCATAGGTTCACATATAATGACTTCTACAGAACTGCTCTTCACATCAGAAAAGGGCATGGAACTGAAAAAGGAGTTAGGAGTTCCGGAAGGATATGAGCACGTTTGCACAATAGCGTTAGGATACAAAGACGAAAGCCCACCCGCAAAACCAAGAAGAAAAGATGTGATAAATTACGTAAAATGAGTTTAGTTAAAATAATATTTTATGCAGAATTTTTTCTTTTGTAAGAGTTTCAGAAATTTCCAGTTTCTTCTGTTCAAAAAATTCATCCTTTATGGCATATTCTAACCCGTACTTTTTGTATACCCAATCTGCATAATGGTAATTCATCCTGTCGACTAGCACATAATCCGCTTTTCCAACAATTTCTTTAACCAAACCTTCAGCCTTTGGCAATAAAGGAGCAATCATCACACTGGTTTTTATGCCAGCAGAGTGCAACTTCCCTAAAGTTTCTACACGTTCTTTAATTGATGATGCTTTTGGTTCGAAAATTTGCTTAATCTTCTCGTCAGCGGTGGTAATGGTAAAAGTTACTTCAGCATTTCCGTGACTCTGTAACAGTTCCATGTCTCGCAATATGAGAGTGGATTTGGTTTGTATGGTTACAGGCCAGTTCTTTTTTAACAGAATTTCAAGGCAGTTTCTAGTTATTTCATATTTTCTTTCTAATGGCTGATAAGGGTCGCACAATCCGCTAATCCAAACTCGTCCAACTTTTTTCTTGTTCACTTCGCGCTGGAGTAAGGTTGGAGCATTAAGTTTTACATCAACGAATTCTCCCCATTTTTCCTTGTGGTGCGTGAACCTTTTAATGAAGCGGGCATAGCAATAAGTGCAACCATGCTCACAGCCAACATAAGGATTAATTGTATACTCAAGAACTTTTGATTCTGATAGGATGCTCTTCGCATAAATCTCTTTAACAATCATAAAAGTTTCCTTTGCGCATAATCTGCTTTAACTTATGTGACTCTTGTTTAGTGGCTTTCTTCTCAATTCTGTGCCGCAAACTTTGCATTTTTTTGATTTATAGTTTGCTGGGTAGTTTCTGTGGCATGCTGGGCAATATCTAACCCATTTTAATTGGAAGCGAATGCCGAAAGTGGCTAGCGATGTGAATTCTATGCCCATTAGGTTTGCGACGTTTTGTATTGAGTAGTCATCTGTCGCTATTAATGGAGAATAACCGTTCATCTTGAGTTGTAGAGCTAATGCCAAGACTTGGATGTCAGTTTCTGATAAGACATAAGTTTCCCCAGCGGTTGTCGCTGTTGCCTTAACCCTTTCGAGAAATGTTACATCTGGTTTTCTGATTTTTAACTTTCCACTTTCTATGGCTGTTTTGAATCTGACCCAAGGCATGGTTCCCTCTATTATCTCCTCTCTAACCATTGGAACAGTGTACTGGGCTTCGCTTATGAAAGAGGGGTCTAATCCAACCACGAAGGCTGACGTGTCTAATACTATGACTCTTCTGTTTGTCCACTTCGTTAGAGTTTGCCTCCCAATCCCTTAAAAATAAGCCTATTTCTCAAGCGACTGTAGAAGTTTTCCTTAAACCGTATGAAAGAGGTTTCATGTTTTGAGCGTGTTATAGTTAGGGTTGGAAGTTTAGATTTTAAAAGTTGGCGATATTGTCCATCAATTAATACGAGCACTTTCCGCGGTCTTAAAACCTGAACCGTTAGGTTTGAATCTGCTGGAAAAACGATTGAACGAAAAACGCTTAAGGAACATATAGGCGTCAAAACAAAAGCCTCCACATTCGGGTCTAAAACTGGTCCTCCAGCAGAAAGTGAATAACCTGTTGAGCCTGTTTGTGTGGATACCATTAAACCGTCCGATTGACAGTTTAGAATTGGTTCCTTGTCTTTGAATATTCTTGTGTATATTATTTTTGCCGGCTCGTCAGCTAATACTAATACTTCATTCAAGGCGTCTGGAAACTTTGCGCCGTCGGCGTTTGTTGATAGTTTCATGCATTTTTCAATGGTGAATTGTCCCTTCAAGCATTTGTCCACCGCTGTTAAGGCTTGTTTTGGTTCGACCTCTGTTAGGAATCCTCTGACACCCATGTTTATTGCAAGTATTGGCGGCTCTGGCTTTGGAATGGAGACACACGTTCTTAGGAGGGTTCCGTCTCCGCCAATGGTTATTATGAAGTCTGTTTTCATTTTCTCTAAGGGAATGCTCTTTTCTTTTATGCCTAATTTATCCGCCAACGTGTCTTCTATGTAAACTTCTAATCCCTGCGTCCGCAAGTATTTTGCTAAATCTTCTGCAAGTTTTATGGCTTTTCTTTTGTCAAAGCGGGCGACTAGACCGACGCTTTTAAACACTTTCTTCACCTTTTTAGTATTAGCGACACCTTAATCTATATATTAGTGTTGTTTAAAATTGCTGTGGATAAAAAAGACGTAATAAGTGGTGGGTGAATGAGCAAACCCGTTGATGTTGGGAGTCTCCGCGTGGGCGGTTACATTATTGTGGATGGTGAACCATGCCGCATAGTGGATATAACAAAATCAAAACCTGGAAAGCACGGTTCAGCAAAAGCCCGCATAGTAGCTGTGGGCATTTTTGACGGCGCAAAGAGAAGCCTCGTTAAACCTGTAGATGCCACAGCAGACGTGCCAATAATTGAGAAAAGAAGCGGTCAAGTATTTGCCGTAACGCCTTCAAATCTCCAAATAATGGATTTGGAAACTTACGAGTATTTGGATGCTCCTTACCCAGAAGAGGAAGATTTGAAAGCAAAGCTTAGCCCAGGCGTTGAAGTTGAGTATTGGCGGATTCTTGGCAAAGTAAAGATTGTCAGAACAAAATAGGCGTTATGCTAACTCCACCAGTCCCAGTTGAGTTTTTTAAAGCCTACATATAGGATTAGGAGGATTACTCCCCAGCTTAATGCGATTCCAGCAATCTCTAATATTAATTCTTCACGTAGGTAAGTGTAGCTTGACCATGCACTTATTCCACATAAACCAACTAATATAAGAAGAAACATTGCAAAGTGAATTGCCTTTTCAGTTGCCATTCTCATCCATCCATTAAGTTGTTCTAAAGTTTAGCGTAGATATTGTTAAAATAATTTTCCGTCAAAGTTTTTATTACTGGTTTTCAGTAATATATTTTGGAGCCGATGATGCAAGAAGAGCCGTCGGATTTGTGACGACGCTTGTAAACCAGCGCTGAGGCTTCAGCTTTATTCTACTGGAATGGGATATCCATGTTTTCTTGGTAAGCGAACTTCCAATATTCCTTTCTTGAAGCGAACTTCCATTTTATCCACTTCTACTGACACTGGAATTCGCGTGCTGCAATGGAATGTTTGGAATTCACCTTTGTAGTGGGTTATGCCAAAATCATCAAATCGTATTTTCCTTTTCAGTTTTGCCGTTATTTCGATTGTGTTTTTGTCTAATGGTTTAACTTTTATTGTGCTTTCTTCCGTGTAGGGCAAGTCAACGGTCAATATCACTTCTGTTGGTGTTATCATTATGTCTCGGAGCGGCTCCATAGTGCAAGTTTTTTGGTTCCAGCTTGGTCTCTCAAGCAATCTCTCTCCCAATTCTTCAGTCCATTCTTCCAGATTTTCGAAGTATTCGTCGATTATGTCAAAGAATGAACGTTTCCTTTTCGTTGCCATAACCATTTCCTCCTTAAGATATGTATAATGGAATGTCGTATTCCTGTGTTTTCTTCATTTTGGACATCTCCTGTTGGGTTCGCCTCATAACATCCCTAGCCCTTAAGCGAATCTCCTCACCCTTCTCTAACAGTTTTGAAACGTCCACTTTTATTCCCGTAATGTTTGTCAATCCTTTTAGCACTTCTGCGGCAGCCTCTGGGTCTGGATAGTTTAAGAAGCATTGTGCAAGCAATGTTATGGCTGGCAAATCCATGGTGGCGCAGCGTTGAAGCATAATTGCTTGTGGACCAACCATGTATCCTTCTTGCAGTATTTCTATTTCTTTCTCCTGAAGCATTTTCAGCATTTCTGGGCTTGAGGCTGCAGCGAAAACTTTCAATTCTTTTAAGTCTTGTCTTTCTTGTATGGGAATGCCGCTTAATGAAATCATCATTTTAACGTTCTTGCTTTTTCCCCAATCAATTAAAGCATCCATTATTGGATAAATTACGTCTGCAGGTATGGCGGTTTCTGAAACAGCTAGCAGAATGTTGCGGTTTCCAAAAATTCTTATTGGCGAATGCGGCAGCCCTTCATGCAAAACAATTAGGGGTGGCAGCAGTTTCGAATCCATATAGGCTACTTCTTCTATGTCCTCAAGCTCCGATATCAAATGTGAAGCAGCTATAACGCCGACTAATCCCACATCTGGAAAACCAAAAAGCATAACAGCACCTGATGGAATTTCCTTCTTTTCTATAATCTTAACCTCGCTCAAACTCATCCCTACAACACTTCATTGAGGGGCAGTGTAAAAAGTTTATGGAATCTAAACGTGAGGAACGGAATACCTATTTAAGGATGTAGTCCGTTTTTAATCTGGAGAAACATGGCCTTAGAACGTTTAGGCTCCACGCTTTACGAAGCGCTAAGAAAGATTTTCAGAGCATCCGTTGTAGATGAGGCTGCTGTTAAAGAGTTAGTTCGTGATGTTCAGCGGGCTTTGCTTCAAGCAGACGTTAACGTCCAACTTGTCCTTGACATATCAAAGCGAATAGAAGAAAGAGCCTTAAAAGAGCAGCTTCCACCGGGCATCTCAAGACGAGAACATGTGATAAAGGTTGTTTACGAAGAGCTAACCCGATTCTTAGGAGAAAAACCAATTCCGATAAAAGTGGAGCCTAAAAAGAAGTATACGATAATGCTTGTTGGCATTCAAGGCTCTGGAAAAACAACTGCCGCAGCAAAACTTGCCAGATACTTCCAAAAGAGGGGACTGAAACCCGCCTTAATATGTGCAGACACCTATCGCCCTGGGGCTTATGCGCAACTTCAGCAGTTAGCCAACAAAATAAACGTGCCATTATATGGCGAATCTAACGCCAAAGATCCTGTCAAAATAGCCCTTCAAGGAATAAAACAATTTAATGATAAAGAAGTGATAATTATTGACACTGCTGGACGCCACAAAGAGGAGCAAGAGCTCATTAAAGAAATGAAGGTTCTTGAAAGAAACATAAAACCAGACGAGGTTATGTTAGTAATTGATGGAACAATAGGTCAGCAAGCCATGATCCAAGCAAAAGCCTTCAACGAAGCCACACCCATAGGCTCAATAATCGTAACAAAACTTGACGGTTCAGCAAGAGGCGGAGGAGCCCTTTCAGCTGTTGCAGCCACAGGCGCACCAATAAAATTCATTAGTACAGGCGAAAAGGTGGAAGATATAGAACCTTTTGTGCCATCACGTTTTGTTGGCAGACTTTTGGGCATGGGCGATTTGGAAACGCTTCTTGAAAAAGTGCGTGAAGCCGAGATAAAGGTTCCAGAAAAGAAAGCCAAAGCCATCTTAAGCGGCAAATTCACCTTAACGGATATGTATGAACAGTTTGAAGCAATGAAAGGCATGGGTCCCTTTAGAAAACTTTTGAAGATGCTTCCAGGCATGTCCTACGATATTCCTGAAGACGCCTTAAACATGGCTGAAGACCGATTGGAAAAATGGCGAGTAATGATTCAATCGATGACGCCTGAAGAAAAGGATGACCCCAAAAAATTCAATGCCTCAAGGGTGAGGCGGGTGGCAAGAGGCTCTGGGACAAGCGAAAAGGAAGTGAAAGAACTCATAAAGCAGTATTTTTTGATGCGCCGCATGTTGAAGAGTTTGCGTAGGAAAAAGAAGTTGCCGTTTTTTGGGAAAAAGTTGCCCTTAGACGTAGCTTAACTGGGCGAGTATCCGAAGGATTGACTTATGGACATTTTGGAAAAAGCGTTAGAGTTGCTTGAGAAAAATCCGTTATGTGACCACTGTTTAGGGAGACAGTTTGCACTTCTTGGACACAATGTTGAGAATGACGAGAGGGGAAGGGCGCTAAAACTAATCTTAACTCTTAAAGCGCATATAGCGTTTCTTTCAAAGGAAAAGAACGGCATAAAAATTCTGAAAATTCTTGCAACAAACGGGTTCTCCAAGACGGCGTCGGAACTACTGCAAAAAATGAAAAGACACACTCCAAGCAAAAGCATCCCGAAAACGTGTTTTTTATGCGAAGACAAATTCAAAAATCTTGACGAAATAACGGAAAAAGCTCTCAAAGAGCTTAGTGATTATGAATATAGTAGTTTTTTGGTGGGGATAGAATTACCCGTTGCCGTGGAAGAGAGAGAAGACGAGTTTAGGGCTGAGTTCAATATCTGTTATGGCGAAAACATGCGAAACGAATTTGGAAGATTAATAGGTAAAAGAATTGCTGAGAGCACTGGAAAAACCGCTGATTATAGGAAACCAGACGTGGTCTTGCTCATTAACCCGTTTGCTGAAAAGGTAAAAGTCCAACCAAATCCTCTATACATTGCTGGTCGGTACAAAAAACTTGTTAGGGGAATACCTCAATCAAAATGGTTCTGTTCAAACTGTCATGGAAAGGGTTGTGAAAAATGCAATTGGACTGGAAAAATGTACCCTGAATCGGTAGAAGAAATAATTGCAAAACCTTTCCTCGACGCCACCGATGGCATTAAAGCATCATTTCACGCTTCTGGAAGAGAAGACATTGACGCACGCATGCTCGGTAAAGGCAGACCATTCATAATCCAAATTGCAAAGCCCAAAAAACGTTTTCTAGACCTTAAGAAAATGGAGGACATTATTAACGCCTATGCAAAAAATAAAGTTGAAGTTTCCAATCTACGTTTTGCGGACAAAGCTGCTGTTAGAAAGTTGAAAAAAGCGGAGTCTTCGCAAAAGGAATATCGCGTACTGATTGAATTCGAAAGCGAGGTTTCACCTAAGGATTTGAGTCTTCTTGAAGAGAAATTGACAAATGTTATAATTAAACAAAGAACGCCGCTGCGTGTCTTGCATAGACGGGCGGATTTAACACGGGAAAAGTACATATACGAGGTTAAAGTAAAGAAGTTGTCGCCTAAGAAGGTTGAAATGAAGATACGTTGCCAAGGAGGGCTGTACGTTAAAGAATTGGTGACTGGAGATGATGGAAGAACAACACCCAACATCTCAGAAATTCTCAAAAACAAAGCGAAGCCCATAAAACTTGATGTTTTAAATGTAATTATGGAAGACTAAATGGTGAGAAAATGAAGAAGTCAAAGGGATATCGCACGAGAACACGACGCCTTTTAAAAAAGGAACCCAGAGAGCGAGGCAAAATAAGAATGAGTAAGCTTCTGCATGAATATGCACCCGGCAGCTCCGTTGTCATCAAAATAGACCCTAGCGTACACAAAGGGATGCCCCACAAACGTTATCATGGAAAAATTGGCAAGATAATCGACAAGCGAGGGCGAAGCTACATTGTAAGCGTTACTCAAGGAGATGCAGTTAAGGAAATTATAGTCAGACCCGAACATTTAGAACCCTATAAAAGTGATTGAAATGTCAAAAAAGGATGCAGCAGAAAAGAAATTGACCATTCCAGAAGTCAAAAAACTATTAGAATCTATAGGTGAAGAAAATTTAGACCAGTTCCAGCGCCGCACATTTGATTACGTAGCAAAATTCTCAAAAGTGAACGCTGAGGCAGCCGAAAAACTCGTGGAAACGCTTGTGAAGGAATATGGTTTAGATGAGGAGGAAGCTGTTTCAGTGGTTAACTGTATGCCAAAAAGCGTTGACGAATTAAGAGTTTTTCTTGCTGGTGGTCGTAAAATTATTGAAACCTCCAAGTTAGAAGCCATAGTTAACCTTTTAAATGAACATCGGAAATTGAAATAGCCTGTAACCACAATTTTTAAGCCGCTAAGAATAAAAATAAAGGCGAGTATGATGGAAAAACGGTACGAAGAGTACGCCTACGTTCTAGATTTTCTTCCTCATGGCAGACCAGGAGTGAGAGTCTCTGGGAGGGCTGGTTATCGAGCGGGAGCCTTAGTTCAGTTAGTTGGAGAGGAGTTCTTCACCCTTTTGGAGGCGCTTGCGAAAGAGGGTGTGACGCTTAAGCCTTATGACCGCGTTTATGTTGGAAAGGATGCCCGCGAAGAAATCACATACATTATCGGGCGGGTCAGCTATGAGGAGTTGACTGCGGCGGCGAGGATGGAGCTTCCTTCAGTGATTAGCAGAATAGTGTTGAATCGTGAACAGTGGTTTATTAACTTCTTTAACACTGCCCGAGCTGTAACGCCGCGAATGCATGCTTTAGAACTGATTCCTGGAATTGGCAAAAAGTATATGTGGCAAGTTATAAATGAGCGTGAGAAAAAACCATTTGAAAGTTTTGAAGATTTGCAAAAGAGAACGGAGTTGCCTAACCCTGTTAAGTTGATTACGAAAAGGATTTTGGAAGAGTTGGCTGGCGAGAGCAAGTATCGACTTTTTACGAGAGCGCAATAACATAGTGAGCGTGTTAATGAGTAAAAATGAGTCTTTTAGAAAGAACGAAGTTTCTCCTTCGAAGGCATCGAATATATCCGAAGAAAAGTTTGGGACAACACTTTTTGGTTGACTCTTCAATTTTTCAACTCTTAACCCATTATTGTTCACTTGATTCTAATGATGTGGTGCTAGACATTGGTGCGGGACTTGGTTTTTTAACCTGCTTCTTGGCTGGTGCATGTTGTGATGTGTTGGCTGTAGAAACTGATAAGAGACTTGTGAAAGTTCTGCAAGAACAGCTAAAGGATTTATCTAATGTGAAAATAATTTGGGGTGATGTACTGGAGGTAGAGCTTCCGCATTTCAACAAAATTGTTTCGATTCCGCCTTACCATATTTCTTCGCCTTTGCTTTTATGGCTTTTCAGCAAAGATTTTGATTGTGCAGCTTTCATTTTTCAAAAGGAGTTTACACATCGCCTTTCCGCATCTGTCGGAAGCGAAGATTATGGATGGCTTGCAGTTGTCGCCTATTATTACGTTGATGTTGAAATTCTGGACAATGTGCCCAAATGGATGTTTTATCCGCAGCCAGAAGTTGACTCTGTTATTGTACGTTTAAAACCGAAAAAACCAAAACCTTTCAAATTGAAGAACGAAGACTTTTTTATACGTTTGACGCAATCTCTTTTTACGCATCGCAATAGAAAGGTGAGAAATGCCGTTCTGCCGTTCTTGAAAGGTTTGCGTGACATAAAAGCTGATGAGGCGATCAAGAAAATTGAGAATCTCCCCCTTTACAATAAGCGAGTGAGAGAGTTGGCGCCTGAAGATTTTGGAGCGTTGGCGAATACTCTTGTCGGGTAAAAGGGTGTTTTTTGCAGATTATGTTTTCTATGTTTCCGAAAATGTTTACGAGCCATCTGATGATTCCTTCTTTTTTGCCGAGAATTTAAGGGTTAGGAAAGGCGATTTTGTTCTTGATATGGGTACTGGATGTGGCTTATTGGGTATAATTGCTGCAGCGAAAGCGTCGCATGTGGTTGCGGTTGACATAAACCCCTACGCTGTTCGTTGCGCAAAGGAAAACGCAAAACTGAACCACGTTATAGATAAAATGTCTTTTATACAAGGAGACCTATTCACACCGTTAAGACAAGGGGAAAAGTTTGATTTAATCCTTTTTAATGCTCCTTACTTGCCAACAGAATGCAAAGAAAACAATTTTTGGCTCGAGCGAGCTTGGGCTGGTGGTAAAAAGGGCAGAGAAGTTATTGACCGTTTCATAAATGAAGCACCAAGACATCTTAAACATAAAGGAATTATCTTTTTGATGCAGTCGACACTTTCCGGAATAAATGAAACCTTAAAAAAGTTTGAAAGCAATGGTTTAAAGGCAAGGATCATTGCAGAAAAGGCTTTGCCATTTTTTGAAACATTATTTCTTTTAAAGGCGGAGCGGTAAATTAATCTGCTTATTCCTGTAATATTATGCGAGGAGAATTATTTGAGTAGGGTTGTCGGTTATTGTGGAATATTTTGTTCTGATTGCCCTGTTTTGATTGCCACACTGAATAATGATGATGCTGAAAGAAGGCGGGTGGCTGAGCTTTTTACGAGGCAATATGGTAGGGAATACAAGCCAGAAGATATTAACTGCGATGGTTGCGTAAGCGATAGTTCACGCATATTCCACTACTGCAATGTTTGTGAAATAAGAAAGTGTGGAATGGAGAAGATGGTTGAAAACTGTGGCTTTTGCAATGAATACCCTTGTGAGAAGCTTTCTAAATTGTTTGCTGGATACTCTAGAGCAAAGGAAACTTTAGATACGATAAGGCGTGAACGTGGTATTGTTTAGGTTTTTGTGCGCTTAAGCTTTGTTAGAATCAAATTTTACCTTTTGCAGCAGACAAAATTGTGTTAAAAAGCTATATAACAAGAGAGTTTCAGTATTGGTAGAAAAGTTTGAGGTGTGGTGGCGATGTGCGTTTTGGGTAAGGATAGGCTTAAGGAGCTTATTGAAAAGTATAAGTGCATTTATCCATATGATTATAACCTTCTTGATGGAGACAGTTACGTCCTAACCGTGAAAGAGGAGACGACACTTCATTATTTGGAGCATAAAAACCTAATAACTTACGAGATAGTTTTCATTCCACCAGAATATGTGGCTCATTTAACGGCTAAAAGCAAATACGGCAGGATGGGTTTGTCCTTTTTGAATGCTGCGAAAGTTCATAGTGGATTTGTTGGGCGTCTTGCCTTAGAACTTGTAAACTTGAGTAATGACCGCTGTCCCATAACGATTAAGCGTGGAGACCCTTTCATGCATATAGAATTTGTAACCCGTGAGGGTTCGCCTTCTCCGTATTGTGGCGAGTATCAATTTCAGTATTTGACTGATGAGGAAATGCAGATGTATATTCCAATTTTGAAAGGCGTCTTCAAAAATTATGATGAACTTGCCAAGGCATGGTTCAAAAACAAGCGGCTACAACCATAAAATCGAAGTTTTAGAGTGTATTCTGATTTTTAAGATTGATTCTGAATTCATAACTTTAATCAAAAAGTGCAGTCAACAAATCGTTTAAATATAACGGTTATGGTATGCAAAAGGAGAGGATTTAAAATGCGTGCACGCAATTACAGAGCCTCTAAGGGGCAACCCTACACAAGAAAAGAGTTCGTGAAGGGATTTCCAGCGCCGAAAATAACCAAATTCACTATGGGAGATACTAAAGCAAAATTTGAGTATGAAGCCAAACTTATAGCCTTAGAAAAGGCGCAAATCCGCCACAACGCCTTAGAAGCTGCGCGTGTGGCAATTAACCGCGTTTTAATGGATAAACTCGCAAACAATTATCGATTGCATATTCATCCTTATCCCCACGTTATTCTTAGGGAAAATAAGATGATTTTTGGCGCTCATGCAGACCGCCTTCAAGATGGCATGAGAAGGTCTTTTGGAAAACCGATTGGAACTGCAGCACGAATAGAGCCTAACCAAACAATTGTTACAGTGAATGTGAATGCTGATGGCGTTGATGCTGCTAAAGAAGCCTTAAGGCGTGGAAGTGCCAAACTTCCGATCACCTGTAGGATAATAATTGAAAAATTGCCGGTGGAAGAGGTGAAATCAGTTGAGTGAAATGAGGAAAGATTTGGTTATTTGGTTTGAAAATCTGAGGAGAACCGATATTCCCCTTGTCGGTGGCAAAAATGCAAACCTAGGAGAAATGACAAGTGCTGGTATACCTGTTCCGCCTGGTTTTGCCATAACCGCTTATTCCTACAAAAAATTCATTGAAGAAACCGGGATAGCCTCTAAAATTTACGAGATTATAGAAAAAACTGTAACCAACCCAAGTGACCCGGCACAGTATGAGATAGCTTCTAAAAAGATTCGTGAACTTATAGAAGCAACACCAATGCCCAAAGATATTGAGAATGCCATAAAATCCGCTTATGAAGAATTGTGCAAGAAACTTGGAGTAAAAGAGGTCTTTGTGGCTGTTCGTTCAAGCGCTACTGCTGAAGACCTTCCAGACGCTTCTTTTGCTGGGCAGCAAGAGACATACTTAAATGTTAAAGGTGTAGATGAAGTTCTCAAAAGCACTGTTAAATGTTGGTCAAGTTTATTCACGCCACGTGCAATCTTTTACCGAACTGAAAAAGGATTTGCCCATGAAAGGGTCCTCATCAGCGTTGGTGTTCAGAAAATGGTTAATTCTCGGGCTGCCGGCGTTATGTTCACGATAAATCCAGTTACTGGCGATCCGAATCACATAGTTATCGAGGGCAATTATGGCTTGGGAGAGGCTGTGGTTTCTGGAGCTGTGACCCCTGACGATTTTATTGTGGATAAGAATTCTATGAGAATAGTTGAGAAGCGCATATCAAAGAAAAAAGTGCAATATATCCGTGACCCAAAAACTGGCAAAACAATTCACATGGAGGTGCCTCTTGAAAAGCAGGACCAACAGTGTCTAACGGATGATGAAATTCTGAAACTTGCTGAACTGGCAAAACGCATTGAACAGCATTATGGAAAACCTCAAGATATTGAATGGGCAATTGACAATGATTTACCCTTCCCAAACAATGTTTTCATAGTGCAGTCCAGACCAGAAACAGTCTGGAGTTTGAAAATTACAGAAGCCCCGAAAATTGAAGCTGCGATGGTGAAGCCAGCGGAAGAGTTAAAGGTGGTTGTTAAAGGAATTGCGGCTGGCAAAAGAGGTTTTGGCTTAGGCAAGGCTAAAGTTGTTTCGAATCCGCAAGAAGCTGCAAAAGTCATGCAGAAAGGCGACATCCTCGTTACAGACATGACTAACCCTGATTACGTTCCTTTCATGAAGCTTGCAAGTGCCATAGTCACCGACAAGGGTGGAGTGACATGCCATGCAGCCATTGTAAGTCGCGAACTTGGCATACCCTGCGTTGTTGGAACGGAAAATGCTACGAAGTTTATGGTTAGCGGTAAAGAATACACTGTGGATTCTAAGAGTGGCGTTGTTTATGAAGGAATAATTCCATCGTTGACAGAGCAGCTTTCGTCTGCATCTGGAGTTTCATCTTCATCCCAAATTGTTACAGCTGGAAGTTTCCAGTCTGTGCCTGTGACGGCGACGAAAATTTACATGAATTTGGGTGTGCCAGAAAAAATTGAGGAATATAAGGACTTGCCTTTTGAGGGGATAGGGCTTATGCGTATCGAATTTATTTTAGCCAGTTACATAGGCGAACATCCGCTTTACCTTATTGAAACTGGCCAATCCCAGAAGTTCGTTGACAAACTTGCAGAGGGAATAGCAACTGTTGCAAGGGCTATCCAACCACGCCCAGTTGTTGTACGCTTCAGTGACTTTAAAACAAATGAGTATAGGGAATTGAAGGGCGGCGAGAAATACGAAATTGTTGAAGCGAACCCCATGCTTGGTTGGAGAGGCTGCAGTCGTTACATAAGTTCATGGTATGAAAAGGCTTTCAGACTTGAATGTCAAGCAATAGTGAAATGCCGCAAAGAATGGGGGCTCAAAAACGTCTGGGTCATGCTTCCAGTCGTGCGCACTGTTTGGGAAGCCAAGAAAGTCTTGGAGATTATGCGAGAAGAAGGCTTAGAAAGGTCGAAAGACTTCAAAGTGTGGTTTATGGCTGAAACTCCCTCAATTGCCATCCTTGCAGACGAGTTTTCAAAACTCTGCGATGGCTTCTCCATAGGCTCAAACGACATGACTCAAGGAATATTAATGATTGACAGGGATTCCGAACGCCTCGGACAAATGGGATACTTCGACGAAAGAGACCCTGCAGTAAAAAGGATAATTGCCCACCTAATCAAAGTGGCTCATGAGAATGGTGCTACAGTGTCCATATGCGGAGAAGGGCCGTCAAACCTTCCCGACTTTGCAGAATTTCTCGTAAGGGCTGGAATTGATAGCATATCCGTAAACAACGACGCCGTGATTGCAACGAAAAAACTTGTTGCAAGCATAGAACAGAAGATAATTCTAGAACAGCTTGCTGAACAAAAGAGAAGGTTTCATGGGCATTCGGTTCGAAAACCAAAAAAAGATTGGGAATGGACACCTCAGTGGGACGAAACAGAAGAGTAACCTTTAATTCCTGCATTCTTTGACGCTTTAAGTTTTGCTGGGCTTTTTGGGTGTGCATTTATGAAGCAGTTTGATTTAGAAGAAGAAAGAATTAAACAGGAAATACTCAAACTCGGAGCCAAACGAGTCCTAATACAATTACCAGAGGGCTTGAAACCAGAAGCGCCATACCTATCCAAAATTATCGAAAAAACTGGTGCGCTACCAATAGTTTCCGCGGACCCTTGCTACGGTGCATGCGACCTAGCAGCAGCGGATGCTGAAGCCTTAGGCGTTGACTTAATAATTCATTATGGGCACTCAAAAATGTTGAAGTATGAAAGGGTTCCCACAATTTATGTTGAGGCAAGAGCCACCTTAAACGTTGAGGGTGTTGTTGAAGAAGCCTTACCAATGTTAGAAAAATGGCATAAAATAGGTTTAACCACAACGGTTCAGCATGTGCAAACTCTCGACATCGTTAGAGAACTCTTACTTCGGGCAGGAAAAATCGTCGCCATAGGTGATGCTAGACGCTTAAATTATGCGGGACAAGTGATTGGTTGCAATTACAGTAATGCAAAGTCAATAGCAGACGGTGTTGAAGTCTTCCTTTTCATTGGAGGCGGGCGGTTCCACGCCTTGGGCGTTGCACTTTCAACTTCAAAACCAACAATAGCCGCTGACCCATATGAACAAAGAGTTTTTTCCGTTAATGAAGAGGCAGAAAAAATAGTTAAGCAGCGTTGGGCAAGCATACAAGAGGCTGGAAAAGCGAAAAACTTTGCAGTTTTGGTTGGATTAAAACCTGGGCAGAGGAAAATTGAAGAAGCTTTAATGATTAAACGGAAGCTTGAAGAAAAAGGAAAAGCAGTTTGCCTTCTATCAGCTAAGGAAATCTCTCCAGAAACACTCATAGAATTTCCTTCAGTTGACGCTTTCGTAAACACTGCATGCCCAAGAGTTTCAATTGATGATTCTTCAAGATTTAAAAAACCATTGTTGACAACTGATGAAGCCTTGGTGGTTGTTGGAGAATTGTCATGGGAAGAACTATGCAGAAAAGGTTGGTTCGAAAACTAGAATTAGAACTGTTTCTTTCGCAAATTGAGCCGCCCTTAACTCCAAAACCAAACCTTGAACAATACACAATTCCAACCGATGTTGCAGCAACAATGCTTTACATGGCAACCTACATGTACAATGACATTGTCAACAAGACAGTTTTGGATTTAGGATGCGGCACTGGAAGGCTCGCCCTTGGCGCCGCTTTTCTCGGTGCGAAACATGTTGTAGGCGTAGACATAGACAAAAACACAGTGAAAACGGCTTTTGAAAACTCCCTAAAAACAGGCTTAAAAGAAAAGGTGAATTGGATTGCTGCAGACATAGACGCTATTCATGGGAACTTTGATACTGTACTGCAAAACCCGCCTTTTGGTGTGCAAACGCCAAAGACTGACCGAAAATTTCTCCAAAAAGCTCTAGAAAATGGCAAAGTTGTATATTCACTTCACAAAAGCCCACGCAAGGATAAAACATTCGTGAAAAAATTAAGAGCGAGAAAACCCAGTGTTATACCAATATCGCCTTCTCCCTTCTTTAAAAATTTCATAAATGCGCATGGCGGAAAAATTCGGGCTGTCTATGCCACAGTTATGACAATTCCACACATGTTTCCCTTTCATACAAAAAAGAAACATGAGTTTGTGGCTGAATTATATGTTATAGAAAGTTAGGGAATCAAAAGGTTTATTGAGGTGGCATAAACAAGTAGAGAGGTGCTGGTTTAACATGAATGCACTATCATCTGAAAGGGAAAGCGGAAAATTTGTGTTGCCCGGCGAGCCTTTAGGTGTTATTGAAGAGTTTATTCCAGACGCTGGAACTTATGTTAAAGATGGAGTTATCTACTCAAAAACTGTCGGAAGAGCCTTACTTGATTTTTTGAATAAGCGTGTTTCCGTTTATCCCCTAATTCAAGCGGCAAGAATTCCAAAAGTCGGCAGCATAGTGCTTGGGCAAGTTTCAAATGTTCAAACCGAAAATGCCAGCGTGCGAATCTTCAAAATTGGCGATAAACCGCTTTCAGGCTTTTTCTCTGGTATTCTTCATGTTTCAGACGTGCAGCAAACCTATGTTAAGTCAATGTTCGACGTGTGCAAACCCGGCGACATCATTAGGGCTAAAGTTATCAGCGAAAAAAACCGAGTTTACCATTTATCAACCAAAGACAAGGAGTTAGGCGTTGTTTACGCCTTCTGTTCCCAGTGTGGCTTCATGTTGGAGCTTAAACGTCATATTATGCGTTGTGCTAGGTGCGGAAAAATTGAAAAGCGTAAAATTGCTTTAGATTACGGAAGAGGAATGTTATAAAGCAAAGGGAGAATGTAGAATTGAAAATAAAAACTTTGAAGAAAACCTCAAACGAACTAAAAATAGAAGTTGAAGGTGTAGGGCATACTCTCTGCAATTTACTGCAGAAGAGACTTTTAGAAGATGAAAACGTGGATTTGGCTGGTTATGATATACCACACCCCCTAGCCTCAAACTCTGTGATTTATGTTCGAACTAAGGGTAATGTGAAACCTGAAGAAGCCCTACTAAGAGCTTTAGAAAAAACTCGTGAAATGAATGAAATATTCAGAAAGGAAATTGAAAAGGCTCTTAAGAAAGCTTGATTCTTTTCTTTATCGTCATTAACAGCTGAGTTAACGCATCAACAAGGTCAACGCTCTTTTCTAACATCGCAACGCTTTCTTCTAATGTAATATAGTTGCAGAGCCAAGCATAAACTATTAGCGCTTCTGCCGCATCCGCCAACACATGACTTGTCATTCTTGAAGGTAAATACTTTCTTAATCCAGCCTTCCTAAGTGCTTCTGCGAGCGCAGCTCCTTTAACCTTCGTTCCTGAAGGTTTTCCCCTTCTGTTTGATAAAACTAGTGAGTAAACAAAGTTTATGTACGCATCTCCAAGCGATGCCAAGTCATGGTCCATAAGTACTTCCCTTAAGCTTCCATAAGTTTTCATGAATGAAAATGTTCTTTCATTTTTATTCAAACTTAACACATCTACATGCATTTATTCTTGTTATAAAAGGCGGCTTCTCCTTTTGAGTTTTTCACCAAAACCAGCCAAATGAAAAGAAATATCAAGCCGAAGTGAGAATCAAGCCCAAAATTTGCAGATGAAGATTACACAGAAATTTAACATGAAATCAGATTTCACTAAACTTATAATGCTTCTTTCTCTATAATTTGAGCGACGCTATGAGGGATAGTTTTGTCTATCCAAAAATTTCGTGTAATTAAATCTGAAATCCGTGTTTTGGGAGTGGATGATGGAATATTCATTCCTCGCTCAAAAGGTCTTGTGCCAATTGTCGGAGTTGTTTTTAGGGGTGGATATTGGCTTGATGGAGTAATGCATACCAACGTAAAAATAGACGGGTTAGACGCCACAAAAAAGACAACATCCATGATAATCAACTCACCACACTACAAGCAATTACGTGTTGTAATGCTTAATGGAATAACTTTTGCGGGCTTTAATGTGATAGACATAAAAGAGCTTAACGCCAAAACAAAGCTTCCAGTCATAGCTGTAACCAGAGAAAAACCAAATTTCGCAGAAATCCGCGAAGCCCTAAAAAATCTACCAAAAAATAAAGAACGTTGGAAAGCCATAAAAAATGCTGGAAGAGTGTTTGAAGTATCCACTAGAAACGAAAGCGAGAAAGTCTATATGCAAATTTCTGGAATACTTGAAGAGGATGCCAAGAAAATTTTGCAGCTAACTTCTACAAGAAGCAACATCCCAGAAGCCTTACGTGTAGCCCATCTCATCGCTTCTGGCATTAGCACCATTTAGCTCCAATCATTATTTGAATAAGAAAAGGTTTAAAAGGGACAATGTTAAGGGAAAACAAACGGACAACGGAGTTAAAATCATGGAATTTTGTCCAAAATGTGGGTCGCGTTTAGTGCCTAAAAAAAAGAAAACAGGCAAAGGGTCATCTATTGCGCTGGTTTGTCCAAAATGTGGTTATAGAAAGAGGGAATCCAGCGGAAAGGTTGAACCGAAAATTGCGAAAGTTATACAGCACAAGCCGCAAGAACTTGTGGCAGTAATAAGCAAGGAAGAACAGAAACTCAGGACACTGCCAACAGTTAGGGTTGAATGTCCAAAATGTGGAAACAATACGGCTTATGTTTGGCAAGTGCAAACTCGCGGCGCAGACGAATCATCCACACAGTTCTTACGTTGCACAAAATGCGGCTACACCTTCAGAGAATACAGCTAAAACATCCTTGCGTCCACTATTCTAAAGCTGAAAGTTAATATGTAAAGTCTTTTATTAACAATTAAACATAACATCTAAAGGAGACCTGCTATGTTCAAAATCAAAATGGCAGATGCCAAACTCCTCAGAGACATGATAACAGCCATATCCATCCTCGTAGACGAAGCCACATTCAAAATAGACCCTGAAGGCTTAAAACTGCGTGCAATGGACCCATCTCGCGTTGCCATGGTTGATTTTGAGTGGCCTAAAACAGTTTTCGACGAATACACAGCCACGGAGCCAACAAAAATGTGCATAAACATAAGCGAATTATTAAAACTGCTTAAAAGAGCCAGCAAAGACGAGATTGTGGAACTTTCCCTTGACGAAAAAACTGGCAAGCTACAAATAAAAATAACCGGAAAATACGCAAGAAACTTCACCATGCCAACCCTTGAGGCTTCAGAAGAAGAAGTCCCTACGCCAAAAATAATGTTCAACGTCAAAGCCAAAGCCACAACTCAAGGGTTAAGCCAAGCAATTGAAGATGCTCAGCTTGTAAGCGACCACGTTAGAATTGAAGCTGACAATGAAAAACTTGTTTTAAATGCAGCGGGCGACCTTATGGGCGCAACAATAACGCTTCAAAAAGGGAGCGATGCCCTCTTAGACTTAGAAGCAAAAGAACCTTCAAAAGCAACCTTCAGCCTAAGCTATCTTTCCGAAATTATAAGAGAGGCGTCTGCAACCTCCGACATTGCAACGCTGGAATTTTCAACGGACATGCCAATAAAACTAGATTTCCAACAAGCAAAAGAGGGAAAACTAACATTCTATTTGGCGCCAAGAATTGAGACGGAATAATGTGAAAACAAAATGCAAATTACAACGGTTTCCTTCACTAAAAATGATTTAGCAAAATATCCATTCCTCAAAGAAACAGCCGAATACGTTAAAAAATTAGATTTAAAAATTGAAGATTTAACAAGCCCAGAATTCTCTGCCATTCTTGAGCGTGCAAAAGAAAGAGTTGAAGAAGCAATATTATACGCTTTAGTTAGCAGAAAACTCCGCAACGAAGAAATCGAAATACTGTCCTTCCCCGTTGCAATCATGCTGACGTTGGCAACAGAAAACTCCTTCATCAAAAAAAGATACGCCCTAGCCGAAGCAAAACAAACCTACAACGACATGAAAAACGAACCAAAAGAAAGAATTCTAGCCATCGCACAAAACTTCAACTGGAAACTCGCATTAAACCCAGATACTAATATTCCTTACGAGTTCAAATTACACTTCACAGACTACCTAAAAAACACAACGCAGCTCAGAGACAAAAAATGGAAACTCGTCAACCGCCTCCTAACAAATGGCTATGTTTACCTAACCAAAACAGAAACCGCAAGACTCCTAAGCGAAGAAATCAGACGACAAATTGAAAAAAGATTAAACGTAACGGAAGTACCCGCATTTCCACCAACCATAATGAACATAGTGGAAAAAATAAAGAGCTTATCCGTTGAAAAAATAGGGAAGGCTGAAATGGAAGGGTTTCCAAAAACAATAGCTCAACCAGCCTTTCCGCCATGTATAAAAAACCTTTACCAATCAATCTCTACCGGGCGGCATCTCCCCCACATAGGAAGATTCACCCTAACAGCATTTCTCATAAACATAGGAATGCCGACAGAGAATGTCATAGATCTATTCAAAAACTTCTCCGACTACGACCAAAGAATGACCAGCTACCAAGTTGAACATATAGCAGGCGAAAGAGGTTCAAGAACCCGCTACATCCCACCTAAATGCGACACACTAAAAACTCACGGCATCTGCATAAACCCTGATATATTATGCCAAAAAATAAGCCACCCATTAGCCTACTATCGTAGGAGTTTGAAGCGCTTACAATCATGATGTTGATAAGGCTAGCGCGTTTAAAGGTAGGATTTATATAGTAAGTGTGAGATTACTGAAAAACTATTCAAGAGGTAACCCTATAATGGATGTTCATACTTCTGTTTCAGAGATCTTAAAAGGTGTAAAAGATGGCGATAATTTCGAAGAAAATCTACAAGGAATTATTGAAGGGAACTTAGATATATGCTCAGAGATCGGTTTGATTCTTCCAACTTACTGTGAAGTAGCAAACATAGGGAAACTGATAGAGGAAATTGAAAATTTAAATTTGAAAATTGCCATATTAGTTATAGACGATTCCAGCCCTGATGGAACAATAGATGTTGTAAGAAAAATGCAAAAAAAATATGGCAACATTTTACTTTTTGTAAGGCCT
>JAVZJY010000002.1:0-17453 GCA_038872535.1 Bathyarchaeia archaeon
TGTTGCGTGGATTCTTTCGTCTGACATACCACTAAGCATTTTCCTAACAGTAAGCATAAACTTCACATCAAGACCTAAAATTTCTTCGCATCGTCTCTGATATGTAACGAGAAAATTTGATGAAAAATCATTTCTGCGCAAAGCTTCATGAATAACTTCAGCCGCAACTCTTGCACAAGACAAGCCAAAGATTAAACCGCCTCCAGTTGTAGGTTTCACTTGAGAAGCAACATCGCCAACAGCCAAAAAACCATCCGAATAAGTTTTTGGAATTGGTCCTCCAAGCGGTATAGAGTGAAAAGTGGTCTGCAAGATTTTTGCTTCGCACAATTTTTTTGACGCTATTGGATGTTTAAGCATAAACCTTTGCAAAAACTCTTTCGGATTCCCACTTTTAACAGCTAATCCAACTTTCGCTTTGTCTTCACCCTTTGGAATTAACCAAGCATAAAAGCCAGGCGCATAATCATTTCCAAGAAAGACTTCAACCGTATCTTGCTCCACATCCTTAACATTTTCAACTTCCGCATGTACACCGTTGACGAGCATGTGACGGTTGAGGGGCGACAGGCGGGTTTGTTTCAGAATTCTTGAAGAGATTCCTTCGGCATCCACCACAATTTTGGCGAAAAATTTTTCAACTTTTCCCTTCTGTTTGACATACACTCCTTTCACAAGACCATTTTCAAAAATTAGAGAATCAACATGAGAATTTAGATGATAAGATGCCCCTCTATTTTTTGCCATTTCCGCAACGTATTTGTCAAAAAGAGAACGGTTAATAACACAAGTTATGGGAGAAGGAAAACGGACAGAAAAATCGCAGCCCTTCGGCGAGTGGAAAGTAACCCCATAAAAAGTGTTCTCAACAATCTTCGCTGGAAGCGGATACAAACCTAAACTTTTAAGACTATTAATTGCCACATGACCTGGACAATGAGTTGGAAAGCCAATTTCTGCGTGTTCCTCAAAAACTTTTACTTTAACTCTAAATTTTGCAAGGTTCAGCGCTGCAAAGGAGCCGCAAGGTCCGCCTCCAACGATAATGACGTCTGAAAGGTTTTCCATGATTATACATTAAAAGAGTTTAAATTAAACGCTTATGTTAGAAGCTCAACCCTTCTTTTTCCGCGAACCATAGAAGTTGTACGTATCTTTCCAGCAATCTCCAATCGCATAAGAAACTCATTGAAGTCTTTAAAACCCAAATCATTAAACTCCTCATTTAACGCCTCAAAAAGCTCAGCATCCGTCATGGCACCCTTCTTTTTTAGAATTTCCAACAAAAAATAGTAGGCTGGATGCGTTTTCCAAGTTTTAACTGGCAAAGTTTTACGCTCCTAAGCAACGGGTGTTGCTGGTTTTTGAACTTGCCGAACTTGCTGCATGAACCCTTTATACCATTTTTCCATGTCAGGCGTTATGGAAGGACCAATCCTTTTCATCGCTTCTTGAAAGTCAGCCAATGTCACTTCTTTAGCGTTCACATCTCTTCTTAGCGCATGCATGGCTGCTTCTCTGCAAAGGGCTTCTATGTCCGCACCAGAATAATTCTTGGCTATAGCAGCTAACTGTTCTAGGTTTACGTCTTTGGCTAACGGCATGTTTCTCGTGTGAATTTTAAATATTTGAAGCCGAGTTTTATCATCGGGTTCAGGCACATATATAAGCCTATCAAACCTTCCGGGTCGAAGCACTGCAGGGTCAATAATGTCCGGCCTGTTCGTAGCCGCTATAACAACAACATCCTCCAAAGTTAAAATTCCATCCATTTCAGTTAAGAGTTGACTGATGACACGTTCTGTTACGCCGCTGTCTGCAAAGCCTAAGCCTCTACGAGGCACAAGTGAATCCATCTCATCAAAGAATATTACGGCTGGCGCTGCCATTCTGGCTTTTCGGAAAACTTCTCTTATGGCCTTTTCAGACTCGCCGACCCATTTTGAAAACACTTCTGGACCCTTAATTGTGATGAAGTTTGCTTCGCTTTCAGTAGCCACAGCCCTAGCCAACAGCGTCTTTCCACATCCAGGAGGCCCATAGAGAAGTATGCCCTTTGGAGGTTTTATTCCAAGTCTCTTGAAAATTTCAGGGTTCTTAAGCGGCCATTCCACAGCTTCCTTAAGCTCTTGTTTGACTTCTTCCAGTCCGCCGATGTCATCCCAATGTATTGTTGGCACTTCTATGTAGACTTCACGCATGGCTGTTGGTGTCACTTCTTTGTAGGCGTTAATGAAGTCTTCCATTTTAACTTCCATTTTTTCTAACACGCTTGGTGGTATGCGCTCTTCTTCAAGGTTTATTTGTGGCAAGTATCTGCGGAGGGCTTTCATGGCTGTTTCTCTGCATAAGGCTGCAAGGTCTGCGCCTGTATATCCATGGGTTATTTCAGAAAGCTTTTTGAGGTCAACATCCTCAGCCAAAGGCATCCCGCGCGTGTGAATCTGTAAGATTTCATACCTTCCCCGCTTGTCTGGAACACCAATCTCAATTTCTCTGTCAAATCTGCCCGGTCTGCGAAGCGCTGGGTCAAGGGCGCTAGGTCTGTTGGTTGCGCCTATAACTATGACGTTGCCCCTTCCAGATAAACCATCCATTAAGGCTAGAAGTTGGGCAACAACACGCCTTTCAACCTCGCCTGTAACTTCTTCCCGTTTCGGCGCTATGGCATCAAGCTCATCAATGAATATTATGCTTGGAGCGTTCTGTTGGGCTTGCTGAAAGATTTCTCTAAGTCTGGCTTCAGATTCGCCGTAGAATTTGCTCATTATTTCAGGTCCGTTTATAGAGAAGAAATTTGCTTCCGACTCGTTTGCTACAGCCCTAGCAAGCAAAGTCTTGCCGCAGCCAGGCGGTCCATGAAGTAGTACTCCTTTTGGTGGTTCTATTCCAAGCCTTTGGAAAAGCTCCGGATGCCTCAGCGGAAGTTCAACCATTTCCCTTACTCTTTGGATTTCCTCTTGTAATCCTCCAATGTCTTCATAGGTTGTTCTTGGAAGCCCTTTCCCCTCAGGCGCTGGTTCGTTTAGGATTGTTAGTCTTGTTTCTGTTGTAACTTTAACTATGCCGTGGGGACGAGTTTTTGAGACAGTGAAGGGTATGGCGTGTCCAAGCATCATAACTAATGTGGTGTCGCCCTCAACCAATGTTCTTTCCATAAGGCGGTTTTTAACAAAGTTTGTGAAATCCTCGTCAACGTTTAATCGCATGTCTACAGGCGCCAACGTTATGCTAAGAGCATTTTTAACTTTGGCTGGCCTCGCAATAACGTACTCGTTTATGGCTACTCCAGCGTTTTTGCGGGTGAAACCATCTATCCGTATAATGTCTCGGTTTTGGTCTTCACTGTAGGCTGGCCAAGCTATGGCTGAAGTTGACCTTTTACCCACTATTTCTATGACGTCGCCAGCTGAGATGCCCAGTTTTTCCATTGTTCTCTGGTCTATGCGGGCTATACCTCTCCCAACATCTCTTTGTCTTGCATCGCCAACACGCAATTGCACTTCACTCAATCAGAATTCCCTCCGTTATTATACCATAATACGTTTCAAAGCAAAGATTCATTCCTATATAAATGTTTAAAACAACCGTTTAAGGTTATCTGCTCACCCTACGCACCATAATCGTTTGCACTTGACTTATTTCGCTCACTGTTTCAAGCTTCTTTTCAAATTCATCCAACATGCCAGTTTTGTCTTCTGGAAATTTTATATGAGCTATCAAAGCCTTTAAGCCAAACGCTATGGGTTCTTCACCATATCCATAAACGGACGCGAACTCTGGCAAGCATTCCTCAATTTTCTTCTTCAAATCAGTAAAATCCACGATTATGTCTGTCGGAAATATTTTGTACGATATTATCACATTACCCATTTAATCTTCTCCTTTACGAATCTTTTCGCCCTTTAACAATCGGCGAACCTAATTTAAGCTTTGCTCATCCGAATTTTCTAAATGATAATAATGTTATAAGCATTCTAAAGAAAAAGAAATTATAAAAATTGGAAGCTTTAAGAACGTTCACGATATTCTTCTATTTTTTTGACAAGCTTTTCCACGTTTTCAGGTTTTTCAGCAAATGCCAAAAGTTTTTCGCTGTCTGGTCCAATAAGGATAAAAAGGGGTTGAAGGTAGAGGCGGGCAAGTTGGGACCAAACGTGGCTTGTTGGTCCAATTGTTTCTAGGAAGAGTAAGGCAACACCGTCCATTCTTGAGTCAACTATTTTTTTGGCTATTTTTGAAAGCCACTCTTCATCTTCAGCATTTTCTACGGTTTTTGGTTCCAAGTTCATGGACGTTTACCCTTTGCTATTTTCGCCTCATGGCGTAGGCTATTGCAATTACAGCTAATATTAGTGCTATTATGGCAGCATATGGTTGCGGCTGGAAGTATTGCAGGTATATTCCTATTAAGAATCCAACCCTTGTCATTATTGTGTTTGCGAATAGGGCTCCGAAGCCAACCATCATTCCATATACTCCTATTAGGAAGAATGCTCTGTATATCTTATGCACAGATGTTGATTTTCCTTCTGCCTTTGGAAACAGTGTAAATATGAAGTAGGTTAATCCGCCTAAGGTTATTAAGACCATGAGCCAGTTGTTAAAGGTTGCCAGCAAATCTGTAGGCGTCCAAAGGGGCACAATGGCAGCATTTACCTGCTTTATTATGTTAGCCATTGGAGCTGTTCTTAAAGCTAAGGCTGCACCTACGGCAACGTTTACGCCTATGCCATATCTTGCAACCCAATAATACTTCTTTGAGTATTTCATGAAGAATGTAAGCCCTAACAGCAATGGTATTATTAGATGCCAATTTGCCGCAATGTCTTTGCCCAAAGGAACAAAGGCAGTTTTGTTTAAACTATCTAATGAAAGTGCTATGGAATAGCCTGCTGCTGTTCCAACGAATAAGTGTTCAGCAAAGCGATATAAAGCGTTGTCTTTGTATACAAAGCTGTAAATCCACACCACTATGACGGCTGCAAGCCAAGCACCCATTAATTCTACTTCGCTCATTTCTTCTCACCCCTCTTAGAGAGTTTTGTGTAGGCAAACACTATGTTTCCCACGATGATGAATACCAGAATGAGTCCATGGGCGAAGCTTTGAGCATCCATTGAAGCAATGCCTAAACCCTTCCTCCCAACAAGAAGTTCGTATTCTGCTGCTGACCTTTGTCCCGTAAGCATGCCGACCGCTTGTCCAGCGTTAACGTATGGTTCAATTGATGGAGCAATGACGCTGAGTGCTCCAAATAGTAGAGGCGTGTGGTAGGGAGTGTACCACTGGCGGACATACCATCCAAAAGTGTCTGTTCCAGATGATGCAACAAAAACTAGCTCATAAGCTGAGGCATTATTAGCTTCCTGTATTAAGGGCAAACTTGAAGTTGGATTGCCATAATTATCCGTTGCAACAGTTCCAGTAATACTCTTTGCTAAGGAGGCTACTGCTGACTCTTGACCTGCAATGTATCCCAAGAAAACGTAGTCCTCTCCATATGTTTTACCTTCAAACACATCAGGAGCTGAAGCTTGCAAAAATTGAAACGCAAGCGGACCATAAGTTATCGTTGAAAGGAACACTAGCTTACAATCTTTCTCAAATAACTGCTTCATGACAGCTATGACTTGCGGTTCCAATTCAGCTCTTGCAGCCACCTCATAGTATATTTCTATAAGAACGTGTGAACCGGGCGGAAGTTTGCTATTATCTTGTATGTAGTCGTAAACTGCCCTTGTGCGTGATGAAATTCCTATTGGAAGACCAACTGGATAAATCAGAGGAAGTATTATTGCGATAATGAGCAATGTGTACAATAGCTGCCGTGTGCTTAAGATTTTATCAATTTTTTCTATTGCTGTCATGTCTATTCCCTTCTTCCCATCCAAGTGGTTTCTTTGCCCAACAGAAGCCTAAGCCCCAGTATGATAATTCCAAAGCCTAAACCCATAGTAATGGGTCTAAACGCTGCAGTGTTCGGAACTGTCATTATCCAGTCTCTTATAGGAAGCAAACCACTCCACAGTAATTCTCCTAGGCTTGTATTTCCGAGCATTACGAGAATAGCCACTATTAGCAAGAGAAGTGCTGGTGGGTTTCTGACTCGAAAGGCTCTATAAGAGGCTGAAGCTATGTAAAAAATTAGTATCGAATACATTGCGGCATCAGAAGGCGCATAAATGTATGTGTAAAGCCATTGAAAGTTTGGCTGTGTTGGTATTGAAATTCCTGAAGATAGGGCTATAACCGCAAAGGCAACCATTACTACCTCCATAATCATAACTATGCCACTAAAGAACACTTGTTTAGGCTCCTTCTTTCGGCTCTGATTTATGTGGTACCGTAATATGTCTACGCCTCCAACAATGGCGGCTATAGCCGTTACTACAACAACCCAATCAGTCAGAGCTTTATCCCAAGTGTTAAACGCTGTCCTCACTTCGCTGCTTATGTAAAAGAAGTAAAAGATCACCATCAACAGTATTATTATTGTCACGATTATTTGCGGAATATTTCTCCTTACTACAGCACCCATTTCATTTCACCCCTTACATCACCAGATAAGTCGCCAGTTTAATGCCCAGTGGCAGCAACACAAGACCCACCACTATTAGAACCCATGAAAGCAGTTTTCCTATGTCCTGTCCTCTTATAGACGCTAACGTCACATTGTCTCCAGAAGCCATAGCACCAGCAGCGAATATCTCCTCTCCTATGAAGGAATAGTCAGCAGCCAAGACGAAGAAGGGAATTTGAGTTTCACGGGCTGTCCCAGCAACTTGAAAAGCTCCGCCAGCAGCACCTGCCTCAACAAATATTAGCGATTCAGCCCAGAAAGGTCCAACCATTATGTTTGTTCCAGCATTTTCTCTCTGTATTGTTGCCTGCACAGCTGAAGCATAAGCGAACTGCTGGTCTGTCAAATACCTCACATTGTATGTAACATTGTAAAGTTCTGGTTTTCCAGCAGAGTAATACGCATCGCGGATGACCTCTTCTTCTGCTGCTATAAGCTCTGGAACCCCAAGAGTTGAAACGAGATTCGCACCGTATTTGCCACAGAGCTTTGCCACGTGATTTAGCACACCTAAACCAGCAAGATATTGAGGAGCCATAGAAGTAGATAGTGGACCGTACCCAAGAGTGAAGTGCACTGGTCTGCCCATTTCAACAGACCTTGCAACACCCTCTTCTATAGCGTCAAAGGCAGCTATCTTCCTAACAGGAATCGGTTTGCCTCCCTTAGCTTTCCTCATGAAATAGTAGCCCGCAAGCATAAGAAACACTAGCAAAGCAAAAGGAACCACTCCAGCTTTCGAATAAATGATGTCCATTGCCA
This sequence comes from Bathyarchaeia archaeon, assembly GCA_038872535.1. Classification (GTDB taxonomy): domain Archaea; phylum Thermoproteota; class Bathyarchaeia; order Bathyarchaeales; family Bathycorpusculaceae; genus JASEJA01. The sequence continues at coordinate 7,346 of JAVZJY010000002.1, forward strand.
TTTTTCTCCTTTTTCCATTTTTGAAAAACAATGTTCCATATAGGCAGCATTTATTATATAAGATTTTCCAGATGCCATAAGAGAAAAGCACAGAAAAAGCCTTTAAAGACAAAAACCAAACGCAAGTGGAAGCTATTCACAAAAGAACCCTACTTCATCGAGTAATGACATTTTCATTAATATTCCAATACTTTCAGAAATAACATATATAACTCTCCAAATTCTTATAACTCAGAAAACGCTGGTCAAAATGGAGCCAAAATTCATCCTAGCAACCGATGTGGGAAGCACCACAACCAAAGCCAGATTTTTCGGCAAAATTAGGGATGAGTGGAAATTTCTCTCCAGCGGTGAAGCACCCACAACGGTTGAAAAACCCGTGGAAGACGTAACGATGGGAATAAGAAACGCCGTAAGAGAAGTGGAAGAGCTCACAGGCCATAAGATAATAGATTACGAATGTGAAGAATTACGGTTCCTAATGCCCCACAAAGGAGAAAACACCGGAATAGACGTTTACGTCTCAACAAGCAGCGCCGGCGGAGGACTCCAAATGCTCGTTCAAGGAGTAGTCAAAAGCATAACCGCAGAAAGCGCCCAAAGAGCAGCCCTCGGAGCCGGAGCCATAGTAATGGATGTCCTTTCAGTAGATGATGGACGAGACACTTATGAAAAAATAAGCGCCCTAAGGTTTCTCAGACCAGACATAGTATTGCTTGCAGGCGGGATAGATGGAGGAACGAAATCGCATGTGTTGGAAATGGCCGAAATATTAGCCATGGCTAAACCCCGCCCAAGATTTGAAATAGAATTCCTCCTACCAGTGGTCTATGCTGGAAATAAAGATGCGAGGGAAGATGTAAAGAAAACGTTATGCGAAAATTTTGACGTGAGAATAACAGACAACCTTAGACCCATGTTAGAAGTTGAAAAGGTAGAACCAGCAAGAGACGCCATTTTAGGATTATTTATGGAACACGTAATGGCGCATGCCCCAGGATATGAAAAGCTCAAAAAATTAGTTTCAACAAACATCATGCCAACACCAGCCGCCGAAGGAATGATGGTTAGAAAATTTTCTGAATTAAAATGTGTAAACAGCATCGGCGTAGGACTTGGAGGAGCCACAACAAACGTATACTCATACTTTGACGGAAGATTCCTAAGAACCGTCAGCGCAAACTTGGGAATGAGCTACAGCGTAGGCAACGTCCTAAAAGAAGCAAGCATTAAAAACGTGAAAAAGTGGACCCCATTCCAAATAAGCGAAGAAGAAATCATGGGCATAGTCTACAACAAAATGATAAGACCAACAACAATCCCCATGACTTTTGAAGACTTAGTCGTAGAACATGCCCTCGCCAGAGAATCAATAAGAATGGCCTTCAACCACCACAAATACCTTGCAAGAGAACTCAAAGGCGTAAAAAAGGAAAGAACAATCTCCGACATTTTCGAAGAAGTCAAAACCGAAGACACTTACCTAGACGTATATAGAATTAATTATATAATAGGCACTGGAGGGCTACTCTCAAGAGCCCCGAGAAGAAGTCAATCAATGATGATGCTGACAGACGCCTTCCAACCAGTAGGTTTCACATCCCTAGCTCAAGACAGCGTATTCATGATGCCACATTTAGGCGTACTCTCCACAATCCACCCAGAAATAGCCCTACATGTATTCGAAAAAGAATGCCTCATATACCTTGGAACACTAATAGCCGGGGCAGGCATAAGCAAACCAGGCGCCAAAGTAGCCGATATAACAATAGAATATGGAAATGGAAAGAAAGACAATTTTGAACTACAATTCAGCAAAATAGTAAAAGTTGAAATCCCATACGAAAAAACCGTGAACGTCAAAGTATCCCCATCCAGCGAATTTAACTTCGGAGCGGGCTTCGGAAGAAATGTTGAAAAAACCGTAAGAGGCGGAGTAGTTGGTTTAGTGTTTGATGGAAGAGGAAGACCAATACACATACCCGAAGACGAAAAGGAAAGATTCACCGCAATATTAGACTGGTACTCCTCCATGAACCTTTACCCCAAAGAAAAAATTGAAAAATGGAGAAGCCAACTATGAAAGCTTCCAAAGAAAGCTTCGCTTACACTCCAGGATTAAAGGTAACCCCATGCACATACATAAGGAGAAAACGCAGCTTACCCTTAAAAGGCGAAATCCTCGTTAAAAAGGGAGAAAACGTCAATTTCGACACAACCGTCGCAACATGCTGCATCGAAGGAGCACCATACATTGTTAAGATAGCAGAACTCTTGGATGTAGACCCAGAAGAAACCGTACGCTACATACTAAAGAAAGAAGGAGAAAACGTAAGTAAAGGAGAACTCTTAGCAAGACGCACCTCTTTATTCGGACTTATAAATAAGAAAGTAACCGCAGAAGTAAGCGGCGTAATAGAACGAATAAACGAGATTACAGGCCACTTAACAATAAGGGAACCCCCAAAAAATGTGGAAGTTAAAGCCTACATTAAAGGAAAAGTTGACGAAGTAATGCCTAACGAGGCAGCCATAATAGGAACTTACGCAGCCTTCATTCAAGGAATAATAGGCTTCTCTGGAGAAAGATTCGGAGAGCTCAAGATGGCTGTGTCAAATCCGGAGCAAGTCCTTGACGCTGACATGATAACGGAGAATGATGCTGGAAAAATAATTGTTGGAGGCTCCCTCGTAACATATGAAGCCCTAGAAAAAGCCCGAAAAATAAAAGTGAATGGAATAGTTGTGGGAGGCGCCAGAATGGAAGATTTGGAGAGTATTCTCAAAACAAGGATAGGGGTAGCCATAACGGGTAGAGAAGATATAGATTTCACGTTAATTCTCACCGAAGGATTTGGAAAACTGCCAATGTCTGAAAACACCTTCCAAATATTAAAAGAAAATGAAGGAAGGATAGCGGCAATTAACGGCACAACTCAGGTTAGGGCAGGCGTTCTGAGGCCAGAAATAATAATACCATTAGAAGTCAGCGAACGTGCTCGAAGAGAAAAAGAACTTGAAGAAGGAAAAATGAAAGTTGGAAGCATAGTTAGGATAATAAGGTTTCCATATTTTGGGGCTGTTGGAAAAGTCATAGAACTTCCAATAGAGTTGAATAAAATAGAAACAGAATCCATCGTGAGAGTTGTTAGAATAGAACTGTTAGATGGAAGAAAAGTTTTAGTTCCAAGAGCCAATGTTGAAATTGTAGCAGACTAAGATGTTTTTCCTAAATAACTCTTTAAATATGCTAAAAATTCCTTGCTTTTCTTTTTCTCCACCCGCCTCAGAACTAAGGTTTTATCTTTAAACACTAAAATTATGTTTTCCTCTCTCAAAAAAATGGCGGATATGAATATTACAAGTGTCAATATCAAATAAAACGGGTTTTCAGCGTTAAATATGCTTAGCATTGCACATATAACTGCCAAGGCTAAAAGAGGCCTGCTAAATTTTCTTTTTAAACCAATTTTAACAAGTTCTGAAAGGCTATACTCTTCCTTCAGAGATTCGCTTGTCACGATTAACTTATCGTCTTGAATCGTAAGCTTCTTCTCATCAGCGATGATCTCCATCTGCATTCATCTTTTTATAGCGTAATTCGTTACTCTTTTCGCCATTAAATGTTATAAACCTTTAGAGGAACATGAAATTCAAGCCTAAATCATGTTAAACTTAAATTCTCGTTTGTATAAAAGCCACTTTCAGAAGGTTTGTTTCATGTGGGATATATTAATAAAGGGTGGCAAAGTTGTCGACGGAAGCGGCAATCCATGGTTTAACGCTGACATAGCAATTGAAAAGGGACGAATAACCGATATTGGCGATTTAAATTCGAATTCTGCAGATGTTGTCTTAGACGCTAATAATATGATAGTGTGCCCAGGTTTTATAGACATGCACTCGCACTCAGATTTTGCCTTGCTCATAAATAGGTATGCTGAGGGCAAAGTGAGGCAGGGAGTAACAACCGAAGTTATAGGGAACTGTGGCAATTCGGCAGCGCCTTTAAACGATGAGTTGAGGAAGGATATTAGAAGAGAGACCCCAATATTAGAGGAAGCTGGAATAGTATTAGACTGGTCAAAAATGGAGGAGTTCTTTAAAATCTTAGAAGAACCAGGATTGTCCATAAATGTGGCTGCTCTTGTTGGACACCAAAACATCCGAGTGCTCACCATGGGATATCAGAACAAGCCTCCCACAGAAGAGCAATTAGAAGAGATGAGGATGAATACGGAGGAAGCAATGAAGGCTGGAGCCTTCGGTTTATCAACAGGACTCATTTATCCGCCAAGCAGTTATGCTGACACAATGGAGATAATAGAGTTGGCTAAAGTTGTGGCAAAATATGGCGGGATATACGCTTCTCACATTAGAGGCGAAGACGGTCCGAGACTTGTTAATTCTGTTAGAGAAGCAATTGAAATAGGCGAAAAAGCTGGCGTTTCGGTGGAGATATCCCATCATAAGGCTCATGGAAAACTAGCTTGGGGCAAGGTTAAAACAACTTTGCGGATGATAGAGGAAGCCAGAGAAAGAGGCGTGGATGTAACCTGCGATGTTTATCCGTATACTGCAGCCAGCTTTGGGTTGAGTGCTCTTCTCCCACCAGAAGCCCATGAAGGCGGTATTGACAAAATTTTGGAGAAGCTTAGAGATTTTGATTGGCGCAGAAAGATTAAGGAAGAAATGGTTAATGGATTGCCAAATTGGCCAAGTCCCTTCATAAGCGCCGGGTGGGATGCCATAATGATTTCATATTCTAAAAGGCATCCGGAGTATGAGGGAAAAATGATTAAGGAAATATGCGATTCTCTCAATGTTGACCCTTTTGAATTCGTTTTCAACTTGTTAATCGAAGAGGAAACCTCAACGGAGGTTGTAAGGTTTACAATGAGGGAAGGAGATGTTTGCACAGTTCTAAGCCATCCATTGTCAATGGTAGGTTCAGACGCCTCAATTCAAGCAACATATGGCTTTCTCAGTAAGGGGAAACCACATCCAAGAGCTTATGGAACATTCCCCAGAGTCATCAAAAGATACGTCAACGAATTTGGCATTTTAAGACTTGAAGAAGCCATAAGAAAGATGACTTCGCTTCCTGCAAACAAGCTTAAACTGTTTGACAGGGGAATTATAAGAACTGGAATGTGCGCAGACATCGTCATTTTTGACCCAAACGTTATATCAGACGAAGCCACCTATGCGGAACCCCATCGCTATCCAAAAGGAATAGAGCATGTAATTGTTAATGGAAAGGTAGTTATAAAACATGGAGAACACATGAAAGCCTTACCTGGAAAAGTTTTGCGCCTTACCCATGAAAAAGCGTAAGGAGGTGAATAAATGGAGAAGAAAGAAGAAGCAATTTGCATAAAAGCAAAACTTCTCATCGACGGCACAGGAAAAGACCCTATGGCTAATCCAGTAATTGTTGTCAAAGGAGACAAAATCAGCGATGTTGGCAAAGAGGGAGAAATTGAAACAATTGAAGATGCAAAAATTGTCGACCTAGAAGATTTAACACTTTTACCAGGACTAACAGACGCACACGTTCATATTTTAGGTGAAAGAAGCTACAGTCCAGCTGAGGACATAATAGTTCCCCACGACCTCAAAGTTATTAGGGCTGTCGAGGACTGCCAAAAACTCTTAAAAGCTGGATTTACAATGGTGAGAGACCTTGGAAGCCAGATATCCTTATCTCTTAAAAAGGCAATTAACGAAGGAACCATTATTGGACCGAGAATATTTGCAGCTGGAAGAACAATTTCGCAGACTGGAGGGCATTCTGACATTCATTATCTCCCAAGGGAAGAAGTCCTAAAAATGGGGGTTTTACTGGCTGACGGCCCAGATGATTGCCGCCGTGCTGCCAGAGAAGCCTTGCGAGATGGGGCAGATGTGATAAAGATAATGACTTCAGGCGGCGTTGGTTCTGAGAAGGATGACCCGCGTTATCCACAATTCACTGTGGAGGAAGTGAAGGCAATCACAGAAGAAGCTCATAGAATTGGGAGAAGGATTGCTTCCCACGCTGAGGGGGCAGAAGGCGTAAAAATTGCAATTGCCGGTGGCGTTGACTCTATTGAGCATGGTTATTTCTTGGATGAGGAGTCAGTGCAGATGATGCTTGAGCACAATGTTTTCTTTGTGCCAACCCTATGTCTGGTGGAAGTTTACAAGAAATCTTTAGAAAAACCCTTAGATATGCCTCCTTGGAGACTTAGAAAACAAGAAGAATGCATAGATGCCATGCCGAAAAGTTTCATGATGGCTTATAAGGCTGGAGTAAAAATTGCCACAGGATCAGACTTCTTTGGACCTCCGATGAGAGCGCATGGAGAGAATGCTGCCGAACCCATAACTATGGTTAAGTATGGCATGACGCCGATGGATGCAATACTTGCCGCCACAAAAAATGCTGCTGAATGCATAGGAATCGAAAAAAGCGTTGGCACAGTGGAGAAGGGAAAACTTGCAGACATGATAGGGGTGAAGGGTAACCCCCTGATTGATATCAACGCTCTTAAGAATGTAGAGTTTGTCATGAAAGAGGGCGTAATATACAAAAGGCCAAAATCCGCAACGTAAAAAGGTTTAGAGGTTCAAGTTTTTCCAAATATTTGCGGAGTTTCAACATCAACGTTCCACCATGGACTGCTCCATTTCTTTTCCACTTTCGGCACTATTTCTAAAACTTTTTGGATGCGGGAGAAGATTTTTGTAATATCCGCCTTGGAAAACCCTATTTCTTGAAGAACTGCCTCATTTCTTAGTATGTTTTCTAAATTAAGCCGAAAAGTTAGGGCGAACTTCTTGTCTTTTTCGAGAATCATGCGCATCTTTTCTGGGTTAATGTTGCTTTTTCCATTGCCGATTTCGTGGTCAAAGAATAATGCGCATATGTCCTTCATGTCCTTCTCTTCTATGCCTATCAGAAGGCGGTCACTTTTGTAGTGGGGGTAGTTTAGAATCCGATAACTCATATGTTGACGGATAAGTTCATCTCTGTCGGAAATTGGAACGTCAAAGATGAATTGGCACTTTGAAAGAATGACATTGTCCACGCCTATTGTGTACAAATTTTCTTTTGAACCGTTAAATTCTTCGCGGATATCAACTTTATGCCTAAGATCCACTGCATCAGTGAATATATCAAGTACGCCACACTGCAAGGAGCCGTCCTTAAGTATTTTCTCGATGGTTCTAACACGATAGCGTTTTCCAGCCCTCATAGCATTAAATCTGCAATCGGAACGGGCTGCAAAATGGTAATATCTTGTTCCGCAAAGTTCACCCAGAGACAGCAGCAGTTTGTATAGGTCCTGTGCACGGCTTTTAGGTGCGATTAAGTCTATGTCATTTAATTCGCGGAAGAATGGGCTTGAAGGGTTATTTGCGCTTGGAGATAACATGCGAACTGCTGCTCCACCAAAAAACAATGTTGGTATGGGTTCTTTGATCTGCTTTTGAAGGTTTACGGCTGGAAAAAGTTCTTTAACTCTATGAGCATTAAGCCCTGCCCAAACAGTAACTAAACCCCTTTCCATGGTGAAACTTGATTTGTCAACATAATCTGGTATCTCAAGATGTTTCCTAACAGTTTCATAATTGACTTTTGAAGTTAATGGCGTTTCAACTTCGTAAGTTGTGCCATCATAGTCTGTAAAGAGAATGCAACGCACTACTAAGTCTCCCAAACATTACATTATGGGAGAAAAACAGAAAAAGTTATTGGTAGAACCACAAATCGCAAACGTAATTTTGTTGTTCCATAAAGTATATTTTACTGAAAAAGCTCTTTAGAACTAAAGTCTGGAGATGAAAATCTTTGCTGAAACTCTTCTTTGCATCTGACGTTCACGGAAGCGATATCTGTTGGAAGAAGTTTTTGAGAGTGATTGAACATTTTAAAGTTGACATAGCAATTTTAGGCGGAGATTTAACTGGAAAAATGGTTATTCCAATGGTTAGGGAAGGCAATGAATATTCTTATGAAATTTTTGGCAGACACATCAGAATCACGGCAAATCAACTTCAAGAAGAAAGCGTAAAAATAGCAAATTCCGGTTACTATCCATATCCATGCGAAAAAGAAGAAATTGAACAATTAAACAGTAACACCCAAGCCCAAAAAGACCTTTTCAACCGCCTCATGGTGGAACGTATGCAACATTGGATGGACCTTGCCTCTGAAAACTTCAAGGGAAAATCGCTGCTCTATGTTTCTCCCGGGAATGATGATCGTTTAGTTGTTGATGAAATTCTTGAGAAAAGCGACTCTGTAATTGCATGCGAAATGAAGCTTGTCCATCTTCCAGACGGATATCAAATGGTTACATGCGGTTGGGTTAATCCTACTCCATGGAAAACCACCAGAGAGGCGCCAGACGAGAAACTTGAACCCATGTTAGAAGGGTTAATGGCTAAAGCCGAAAATTATGAGAAGCTCATATGCAACTTTCACGCGCCACCATACAATTCTGGGCTTGACACTGCGCCGAGACTGAAAGAGGACTTTTCAGTTAAAGTTCGCTTCGGGGGAGGAGTGGATTTGGCGCCTATGGGCAGCAAGGCTGTGAGGCACATGATTGAGAAGTATAAGCCTCTTTTGGGATTGCATGGGCATATTCATGAGTCTGCTGGTTTCAAAAGGTTTGGTAGAACGCTTTGCGTTAATCCTGGTTCTGAATATGCTGAGGGTATTCTGCGTGGTTACATTGTTTTCTTGGGTGGAGATAAGGTTCAGGGACACTGGAGGGTGGCTTGCTAATTCTTAATTTAACAATAAATTTCCTTTAAAATTGCATAACAAGTGAACGTCGCTAAAAAAGGCTTATAAACACACAGCTATAATAATGGAAAAATTGTGCAATCTGGAGAGGAGAAAATTGTCTAAAGCAACTTTTGTAAGAGAAGCTACTGGGCTTGTCAGAGAATTCGGTCCAATGATGGCACTTATGATGGCAATGAACAACATGATAGGAGCAGGAATCTGGGGACTATCAGTAAGAATGCCATATAACTATCCAGGCTCAGACCCAACATTAGCCTTCATAATTGGATTGATTCCAGCCTTCTTCTTCGCCATATCATACGCATGGCTTGCCTCATGCATGCCAAGAGCTGGAGGAGACTACGTTTTCATCTCAAGAACAACAAACCCAGCGCTCGGCTACGTTGTAACAATAGGAAACTTCTTGGGCAGATGGTTCTCAATAGGGTTTTTGCTCGTAACTGACGTTGGACTTTGGGGCATCGCCTTTTTAATGCTTGGAAAAGGCACTGGAAACGCCGCAATACTGGATCTTGGCAAATTCTTAGCATCACCACCAGATCCTTTGGTAACGCTTGGAATTGCATTTCTTTTACTCTTAACAATATGGTTTTTCTTGACAATAGGAGGAACAGCATTCAAGGCATACATAGCGATAATATGGTTCATTCCACTAGTAGGCGCCTTAGCTTGCATCGCCCTAAATTATGCTAACCCATTTAATCCAGCATCCTTCCAAAGCGCATGGGATGCGGTCTGGGGCACTGGTTCTTACAATGAGATTTTAACGATAGCCCAAAAGTACAATTATAGCCCAACTGCACCAAACTTTGACGCTACCATTCGAGCAGTGGCAGGTGCTGCCCTTTTCGCTTATTCTGGATTCCATAACCCTGCTCAATGGTCAGGTGAAATAAAGAATCCGAAAAGAAACTTATTGATTGGAATAATTGGGGGTACGCTTATAACGGCTGTGATATACATAACCATGGCTGCTTCAGCATTTTATGCAGGTGGAGATTTCATTGCCAAATATAGCTGGGCATACTACAAGGGGAAAGCAGACTTTGTAATCACGCCTAAAATTGAACCAGTGCTGCCAATGTTCGCCGTTCTATTCGCTGGAGGAAACGTGTTCCTTGCATTTCTAATAGCTACAGCTGGAGCCTTCAGCCTTTACCACGTAAACCCATCAGCACTAATGATGGAAACTAGACGAGTATTCTCTTTGGCTTTCGATAGACTATTTCCAGAAAGATTTGCTAACGTCAGCGAAAGATTCCACACACCCACATGGGCAATATTATTCATGATAGTTGGAGGAGC
>JAVZJY010000002.1:17552-40707 GCA_038872535.1 Bathyarchaeia archaeon
CTAATGATGGAAACTAGACGAGTATTCTCTTTGGCTTTCGATAGACTATTTCCAGAAAGATTTGCTAACGTCAGCGAAAGATTCCACACACCCACATGGGCAATATTATTCATGATAGTTGGAGGAGCCATGGGCATAATCATCTCTTCACCAGTGTTGGGTCCACTGAGAACTTTGGCAGGCGGAATTAATGCAACATTCATGTATTTGCTTGGCTATTTGTTCACTGGACTTGCCCTTGCTCTGCTGCCAATCACAAAGCCTGAAATATACGACAGCATAAAAGTTGAGGTTGCAGGAGTGCCTATTCCAGCCATTTGTGGTGTTGCCGCCTTTGCTTTGGGCATATTCTTCTTCGCTGCAAATGCACAAAGCATGCAGCCCTTAGATATTTTCATATCATGTCTTGTTTTAGGGATAGGCTTAGCCCTATACATTTACTACGCTTACAAGAACAAGAAGATGGGCATAGACCTTAAAACACTGCTCAGCGAGATACCGCCAGAGTAGCCCGCTTCAACTTCCACTTTTTTCTTATTGTGGCTATGGTCCAGTGAAGCCACATTTTGGACACTTATAAGGACGCCCAAACTTTCTGCACTTTCCACATCGCCTTATCAAAATTTCGCCACAGTTTGGGCATAGAAATTTTGTGGCTTCTGTTCCTGGAGCTATGGGTCTGCCACAACTTGTGCACGTTACTAAGGTTAGGGTTGCAGTTTTTTCCGCCATTATTATTCCTCATTGATAGCTTTTGTAATTGTAACGCTTCCTTATATTTTGTGTGTTTTTCGCAAGTTTATTATTATAGTCTTATGCTATATTTCACGGGGTTGTTTTGGGAGTAAACCTTCGCGACTTGGTTCCTAAAAAAATTGTTAGACTTGAAGATTTAAGCGGAAAATCCATAGCCATAGACGCTTATAATGCCTTATACCAGTTTTTAGCCATAATCCGCCAACCAGACGGCACACCATTAAAAGATACTATGGGAAGAATAACAAGCCACTTGAGTGGGCTCCTTTACAGAACAAGCAACCTTGTGGAGATGGGCATAAAACCAATCTACGTTTTCGATGGAATCCCGCCCACACTTAAGGAAGTTGAGATAAAGAGGCGCATGAAAGCAAAAGAAGAAGCCCTAATACGATATGAACAAGCCATAAAAGAAGGCAAAATCGAAGAAGCTCGAATGTATGCTCAAGCCACATCACGCCTAAAAGATTACATGGCAGAAGACAGCAAAAAACTCCTGGATTTGATGGGAATTCCATGGGTTCAAGCACCAAGCGAAGGCGAAGCCCAAGCAGCGCACTTAGTGAAACGCGGAGATGCTGATTACTGCGCAAGCCAAGACTACGATAGCTTACTTTTTGGCGCTCCAAGACTTGTAAGAAACGTGACAATTTCTGGAAAAAGAAAGCTTCCAAGCAAAAACGTATACGTTGAAGTCATCCCAGAAGTTGTGGAATTGGAAAATGTTCTAAGAGAATGCGATATAACTTATGAACAGTTAATCGACGTAGGCATACTCATAGGAACAGACTTTAATCCAGACGGCGTTAAAGGTTTAGGACCAAAAACTGCCTTAAAACTGATAAAAGAACACGGAAACATAGAAAACGCCATGCAACATTTGAAAAATGCGGAGTTTCCAGTTGAACCTCAAAGAATTAGGGAGATTTTCCTTCACCCAAAAGTTACGGATAATTACAAAATAGAATGGAAAGAACCTGATATTGGAGGCATTGTAAATTTCATCTGTAGAGAAAGAGACTTTTCAGAAGACCGCGTTAGAAAGGCTGTGGAGAAAATGCAGAAAGGCATAACTAAACAGAAGGGGAAAACAACACTGGAAGAGTGGTTTAGATAGTTTCTGCATGAAAGCATCAGCCTGTTTAAATGGAAATCTTTAACTTGAAATAGCATTAATAAAAGAAGTCTTCAAAAGGTGAAAATCATGCAAAAAAATCAAATTAATCTCCCAGTCGATGAGTTGCCAACAAAATGGTACAACATCACACCAGACTTACCTGCGCCATTACCACCACCAAAAGAACCAGAAACCGGTCCTTCACGCATGGAATTTCTCGGAAAAACAATGGTGCACGAATGCCTAAAACAAGAGATGTCAAATGAAAGGTGGATTCCAATTCCAGAGGAAATAAGAGAATTATACATTCAAGCTGGACGCCCCCGCCCCCTTTACAGAGCCAAAAGATTAGAAAAATATTTGGGACTAAAAAGGGTGAGGCTTTATTATAAACGTGAAGACTTATCTCCAACAGGCTCTCACAAGGTCAACACAGCATTAGCACAAGCCTATTATGCGGCTAAAGAAGGAAAAACAACATTAGTCACAGAAACAGGAGCCGGTCAGTGGGGAAGTGCGCTTTCTTATGCGGCTGTGCTTATGGGACTTAAATGCGTGATTTTCTGGGTTAGAGCAGTATACAACTGGAAGACGGATAGGCGCACTTTAATGAAGCTTATGGGAGCAGAAGTTCATGCTTCCCCAAGCAAGGAAACAAACATTGGAAAAACACTTTTGGCTAAGGATTTGAACCATCAAGGGTCATTGGGCATAGCAGTTTCAGAAGGCTTGGAATATGCGGAAACTCATGAAGGAAGCGTCTACTGCCTCGGTTCCGTTCTAAACCATGTCCTAATACATCAGTCAATCATTGGTTTAGAAGCAATAAAACAGTTCGAAATTGCCGACGACTCTCCGGACCTGATTATTGGCTGTTTGGGCGGAGGCTCAAACTTCGGCGGAATAGCCATACCCTTCGCTGGTGAAGTTCTACAGAAAAAGCGTAAATGCGGGTTTTTGGCAGCCCAGTCTGAAGCAGCACCAAACCTTGTTAAGGGCGAATACCGCTACGATTTCGGCGACGTAGCAGAACACACGCCTCTGCTCAAAATGTACACGCTTGGACACAAAAAAGAAATGGTGCCCATAAAAGCTGATGGTTTACGATATCATGCGGCAGCCCCACTAATAAGCGCCCTAAGACACCATAATATCGTAAAAGCCGTAGCCTACCCAGCAGACGAAAAGGCGATTTTCGAAGCAGCAAGGATTTTCCTGCAAACTGAAGGTTGGCTTGCAGCGCCAGAATCAAGCTACGCCATAAGAGCTGGAATAGATGAAGCATTAAAAGCCGAAAAAGCAGGCGAAGAGAAGGTTATATGCATGAACATAAGCGGACATGGATTCTTGGATTTACAAGCCTATAAAGAAAAACTTTCAATAGTATAAGTCTAAAATCTGTGTCCATAACGTCCAGTTAGTGGCACGAAGGCTACTCCGCCTAGGTTTTCTTCCTTCAGTTTTCCATTAGCGCCCTTTGTAATTTTTATGAGGCTTTGGAACAATGATGTGCTACCAATCGGGATTAGCATTATTCCATTGGGTTTTAACTGCCCAATTAAGGGTTTTGGAACGTCTGGTGCTGCAGCAGTTACGAGAATTCTGTCATATGGAGCTTGTTCAGGATGCCCCATGGAACCGTCTGCGCAAATTATGGTTACACGGTCGCCATAGCCATTGTTAATAATGTTTTTCCTTGCAAACTCAGCTAACCCTTGAACTATTTCAACAGTGTAAACGTGACCCCACTCGCTTCTGGGCGCATCGCTGGAAGCAACTATCTCAGCTATAGTGGCGGCATGCCATCCTGAACCCGCTCCGACTTCCAACACTTTGTGGCCTACTTCCAATTGGAGGGCTTCATTCATTATTGAAACCATGTTTCGCCTAGCCCGCAAATGCGAGGCTATGTGGCGCCGAAATTGTCTGCCCAAAACCAATTGGAAGCGGCGTGTCCACAGCACTGTAAGACTGCATGTTCTCTGGAAGAAACTTTGCACGGGGCACGGAGCGCATGGCTTTGATTACTTTTGGCGAGCGGAGGATGCCTTCCCTTATTAGGTTTTCAACGAGTTTTTCCCATTCCTTTCTCTCCAATTTTATAGCACCAAATGAATAATTGTGAAGGATGCTTTTAACATATTTCATCCAATCGGAACATGAATAAAAGACTATTTCACTGTAACAGATTTCGCCAGGTTTCTAGGCATGTCCGGGTTGTGTCCCCTTTCAACAGCCATGTAATAGGCTAAAAGCTGCAATGGAATAACATAGGGTATTGGCGATAGAACTTCAGGAATCCCCTTAGGCATTTCAATCCAATCGTCTGCCAAATTTTTTATTTCTTCGTCGCCTTCCTCCATAACCGCTATTATTGAGGCACCTCTGGCTTTCATTTCCATTATGTTCCCAACTATTGTTTTGTGCGTCTCATCCTTTGGACATATAAAGACAACTGGAAAGCCCTGTTCCACAAGGCTTATTGGGCCGTGCTTGCTTTCGCCGGCTGGAAAGGCTATGGCTGGAACGTAGGCTATTTCCATAAGTTTCAATCTGCCCTCATATGCTGTGGCTGTGCTTATTCCACGTCCCAAGAAAAAGAATGTTTTTGCGTCTTTGTATTTTTTTGCAATTTGTTTCACTTTTTCTTCTTGTGTTTGGATTATTGTTTCAACAGTGTCCGGTAGCTTCTCCATTTTTTCAGCCAAATAATCCATCTCATCCTGCGAAACTTTGCCTCTTTTTTTGGCAAGCCTTAGGGCTAATTGAGCCAAAACCGAAAGTTGTGAAGTGAAGGTTTTTGTTGCTGCTACGCCGATTTCTGGACCCGACTGTTGACCAATGTAAACTCTTGAAACCCTTGTCAAAGTTGAACCAATAACATTGGTTAACCCAAGAATTGTTGCTGCCCTCTGCCTTGCACAGTTGACAGCCGCTAACGTGTCGGCTGTCTCGCCGGATTGGCTTACTGCCAAGATTGTGCTGTCAATGTTGACTGATTTGCCATGCTGTTCAATAAATTCTGATGCTATAACTGGATAGGTTGCCAAAAAGGCAAGCTTAGAAAACATGTATGATGCAGCCAAACATGCATGGTAGGATGTCCCACAAGCCACTAAATAGACTTCGCGGGCTCGGTCGAGGAAAGTTGCCATCAAATCAAGATAATGCTCTTGCAATCTTAAGGTGTTCCGCAAGGTGGCTGATTGCTCATGAATTTCCTTAAGCATAAAATGTGGATAACCATGTTTAACAGCCATCTCAGGCGTCCAATCAATGAGTTTGGGTTCCCGTACAACAAGAGTGGAGTCAGCGATTTTTTTAATTTCAAAACCTTCCAAGGAAAGCGTAACAAGCTCTCCGTTATCGATTATGACTGCTTTGTTGGTTAGCGGCAGAAAGGCTGGAATGTCGGAAGCGCAGTAAATTGCGTTTTCATTTATGCCAATAACTAATGGGCTTTCATGTCTTGCGCATATTATTTTGTCGGGTTCTCTCGGCGAAATCACTGCAATAGCATAGGAACCATCAAGCCTTTTCACGGCTTCAAGAACGGCGTCAGCGAGGCTTAAAGTGGGATTTGTCTTCAAAATTTCTTCAATAAGATGCGCTGCCACTTCCGTGTCGGTCTTTGACTTGAAAATGTGACCGCGGTTCTCCAACTCGAGTTTCAATTCAGCAAAATTTTCTATAATACCATTATGAACAATGGCTATTTGTCCACTGCAATCCAAATGAGGATGCGCATTAACCTGCAGAGGCGCACCATGCGTAGCCCACCTTGTATGCCCAATGCCAATGTTTCCAGGCAAATCGTCCAAGTTATGGATTTTGTCAACTTCTTCAATTTTTCCCTGATCCTTTTTTATGTGGAGATTGCCATCGTGTATGGTTGCCTCTCCAACTGAATCATAGCCTCGATATTCAAGCCTTTTCAAAGCCGCGTGGATTACTGGAGCAGCTTTTCCATCTTTCAGTATGCAGCCGAAAATTCCGCACATCTCTAATCCTCTTTGCAAGCTTTATTCAAGACTTTCTGGAGGTAATAAGCTTTTTTAGGAATAAATTTCGAGTTCTAAAAATTTTTTAAGAATAATTCCGCCTTAGGGCGCATAATTTAGGCGTAAATTGCTTTATTTTTTGTTAAAGTTTTAAAAAATTTTTTATAATGCACACAATTTAGCAAGCTTTTTGATCTAAGAATTCTCTTCGGCTTTTATTCGGTCACCGTAATAAAAATTTTAATAATGGATTACGCTTTATGCTTATGAAAAGCCATGAATAAAAAACTGCTACTCCACGAAGAGGGAAAAAAGCAAAAAGTAAAAGAAATAGCCATAATTGAAGACCCCCAAAAGCTAAAAATGATTTTGAACAGGCTTAGCTGGAAAATTTTAGTCATGCTCTCTGAAAAGGAAATGTACCCACTGGAAATAGCTAAAAAACTCGGCATCCATGAACAAAAAGTCTATTACCACATAAGAAAGTTGGCGAGGGCTGGAGCCATAACCATCGCTAAAGAAGAAGAAAAGAAAGGGGCTATAGCAAAATATTACAAGGCTGTATCGCCAGCCTTTGGGATAGAACTTCCCCACGAATACAAAACTTTAGAGAGGCTTTCGCTTTTAAGTATAGATGAAAGAATCCAAAAATTCTTCGAGGGATTCATAAAAGAGGATGGAACATTCGAAGGAAAAATAGTTGTTGGAAGCCCAACGCCTCACGGACCCTTCAAGACAAGCGCAAGAGACGGGCACTATGCTTCTCATCTAACATTTTTCTTGGGACAATTTGCTAAAATGCCAGAAGACTTCGCCATAAAACTTGATGTTGACGTAAAAGCAGAAAAAGAAGAGAGAAACAACCTCATCCTAGTTGGTGGACCTGGAACAAACCTATTAACGCAAGAATTGAATGATTATTTGCCAATAAGGTTTAACATGCAACCATCAGAGCAAGGCTTCCTCTTCGGCGGTTTGGTTTCAAGAAAAACTTCAAACGTTTACACAGCAGATGCGGCTGGGTTAATAGCAAAAATTGCAAACCCATGGGACAAGAGTAAGTGGATTATAGTTTTAGCAGGAAACAAGGCTGTTGGAACAAAAGCATGCGTCTTAGCCCTAACAAACTTTTGGAAAAAAACCTTAAAGGGTTATGATGGCAAGGACTCTTTTGCAACAGTAATTCAGGGATTCGATTTGGATGGCGATGGAAAAGTTGATTCAATAGAAGTTCTAGAATAACTTTGCAAGAGGACGAAAATGGTAAATGTTAGAATAGCTACTTTAAAAGATTTAAGTGACATATTAGAGTTAGAAAAGAGAAATGGTCAACCCACTAAAGAGGATTTGCAAGCTTTATTTGGATTGAATAACCTTAATGAAAAATGCCACTTTTTTGTGGCGGAACATAATAGCAAAATTGTAGGTTATTCTCGCATGCACATTTACAGATGGAATAACAGCGCCTACATCATCACAATTCTTGTAGATGCTGAATATAGACGCAAAGGAATAGGAACACGCTTACTAAGATTCATGGAGAATTTTGCAAGAGAAAAAAGAGCCCGAATTTTAATGTTTGACACATCCACTGATAATGCTCCAGCATTACAACTTTACTTAAAAAATGGCTTCAGAATATGCGGGTATAACGACAAAATTTACGAAAACGGGAAGGTAGCGCTCTATCTTGCCAAAGAACTATAATGAATAAACATGGAGAATCCAAATGGATAGGGTTATCATTAGAAAGATGCATGAAAAGGACCTACCAGTGGTTTCAGAACTTGCCATGCTGGCGAATCCTCATGCGACTAAGGAAAAATACAGCAAACATCTCTTGGATGAGCTAAAGGAAAATCCAGACTTGTCTTTTGTAGCAGTTTGCAACGGAAAAATCATTGGATACGTGCAAGCTGACTTATGTAATGATGAGGCGGTTCTTGAGGATATAGTGGTTGACAAGGAATATCAAGGGAAAGGCATAGGAAAAATACTATTAAATAAAGAGTTGAAAGCCTTAAAACAAAAAAAAGTGAAAGTGGTTTTGGCGGAAGTCCATTATAAATGTGCTTCAGCCATTCCCTTCTATTATAAACATGATTTTCGCATTTCAGGATTTAGGCGGGACTATTTCGGAGAAGGACATGACGCAATCATACTAAAACTTGTTTTAAAATGAACCTTGAGGCTTCTTAGTGGAAATAAAAGAAGTTATTTTCGCTTATGGGCACAAAAACATCCAAGCCACCCACCCAACAACCCTAGAAATAACCAAGGAAGAGAGGCTTTCAAAAAGAGGAGACTGTATTATTGCAGTTTCGGCTGACAAGGCTTTAGCAGATTTGAGCAGTGAATTTAAGGATTTTTTGCGCAAGGAAAAGGCTAAAATAAGTTTGCTAATTGAAGTTGGAGAAGTTGCCGATGTTGTGAATGCTTTTGGAAGCCAAAAACTGATTTTGACGCATCTCACGGACATTGTTGTAAGAAAGAGCAGTTACATTTGTAGCCGAACATTGGCAATTCAAGCGGATAAGGCGGCAATTGATTTGTCCAGAAAGCTCGTGGAGAAACTGAAAAATTCAGAACAGAAAGTGAAAATAACGCTAACAGTAAAAGTCTAATGAATTTTCGCGTCTAAAACAGCCTGCCATTCATAGGGGGCTGTTGCCCGAACAAATCTTGAAAACAAAATTTCATCCACTTTTCTTCCGCAATTTTCCACAGTGCCTATTAACTTGAGTTTCAAGTTTTCCAAAGAATCAGAACCGCTAACAAAAGTGTAAAAGTGTATTATGCCGCCTGTTGGCTTTATTGCCTTGCATGCAACATCTACAAACTCTATGGCTTTTTCAGGCAAATTCATAATCACACGGTCAGCTATTCCCGAAAGTTTTTCTTCAACAACTTCTTTTGCATCTCCTAAAATTGGATGGATTTTGCCTTCAACCCTGTTAAGTCTAATGTTTTTTTGTAGGAATTCGATAGCGTATGGATTTATGTCTATAGCGTAAACTTTTACGTTTTCATGGGTTTTGGCGATTAATATTGCGAATGGACCAACTCCAGAAAACATGTCGATTACTGTTTCGTTATCCTTAACCAATGATGCAACCCTGTTGTGTTCATATGATAAGCGTGGGGAAAAGTAGGCTTTTGAAATGTCAACATAAAATTGACAGCCATATTCCTTATGGATTGTTTCTGTTTTTGACTTTCCAGCAATTACGCTGAATTCTCTTAAACGGTAAGTTCCAGAAACTGCACCAGCCTTAGCCAGAACAGTTTGCACTTTCTTATGCGCTTTAAGAATTGCCTCGCCAATCAAAGCCTTATGCGCTTCAAGTTCTGGAGGAATCTCAATTATGGCTATGTCACCAACAAAATCTATAGCCCTCGGCAAACTAGCCAACAAATGTGGAGGAAGTTTATTCTCCAACAACTCAGTAAAGGCTACTCGCCTTTTTCTCTCTGAAAAAATGTCCGTTGAAATTTCACATTTTGGAAATTGTCCTCTCAAGGTTTTCAATTCATTTTCTGACGGTTGACGAGTGAGTGGAATGTAAATGAATGTTTCGTTTCTCTTAATTTCCAGTTCTCTGTTAATAATTTTGAGCTTGTTGGCTAAGGCTATGGCTTTTTCGCCAAGATTTTTCTCAACTTTCAAGCATGCAGAGTTCTTTCCAATAACATTGTTCATAGTGTTTCCATTATAATTTTGCATTGAAACAACATAAACTTATTTAACGCTAAATCAGCTTACTTTTCCTTTGCACTAATTAAAGGCTTACTTATCACTTTTAGATTCGCTTCGTCTTGCTGTGGATTTTCAATGTCTTTAAGAAGCCATTCGGTTAATTTTTGACATTCATTGGGATTGCAGTATAAGCTACTCTGTTTTATTGGTTCCCAAAACAAACATTTGAAGCATGGAATTTCCGTTAAAATTTCCACGTCAGTTTGCATGAGACATCGTGAATACGAGAGACGCTTCACCTTAACTTATAGGTTATGAATTGACGTGTATGACGCAGTTTAATAATTGAAACTTCTGATTCAGATTCCTACTTTTCAAAAACTATGGCTGACGCAATTTCATTTGCCTTTCCTTTAACAGTTTCAAAAAGCCCTTTACTTATGAAACCACGCTCCAACGCTTTTTCAAGTTTTTCCAAATCCAAAATTTTAGCCAAACCGTTTGGCTTCATGCAAACATCAACCTCTAAATCCACATAACGTATTGCATGAGGATAAACTTCCACAGGCGTGTTCAAGTTTACATATGTTCCTTTTAGCTCGCCATCGAATGAAAAGTATTTTGTTAGAATGTGCCATTCACCAAGCCTTGTTTCGCTTAAGGCCGTGTCTCCAGCTTCTTTTTTAATGCCCAATCCATCATAGAAACCATTGCTCCGCATTGTCCGCTTATACTTCAATTCTTTATCATTAACGGCTTCTACAGTTGCCTGTCCAAGATGAAAAACAATTCCGCTGAGCTTGACGTGTTCAATGTCCACCACTGAACCTTCTTCTGGAAACTCGTAAAGAATTTGCTCTTTGAAGGATTTCTCGACTTTTTCTCGTGCTTCACCTTCTTCTAAAAGTTTCTCAGCCATCTCCAAAGCAGACGAAACCTTGCCCCCGCAACTCTTGAAGAAATGATGCCCATCCAAAGTCGGAGCTGCAGAAGCCCTCAGCTTGTCCATGGCTTTTTTAGAGAAGTATGGAAATTCTACATCCATAAAATATAAGCCATCAACTAAAAGTGCTGGAGCCTCCGCAGAAGCCATCTTTTCTTTTAAAGCCTCGACCTTCTCGGCAAGCATTTTTATTTCATTTTCTAATGCTTCTCGCTGTTGGTTTTCTGAGGTTTCACGCCATATAATCCCCCAACCATTAGGCGCAAGATGTTTTCCAAGAGCGTAAAGTTCTGCTCGCTTTTGTAAATCTCTAATTTTTAGGCTTACGCCGACCTTGCTGTTTTGGGCGAGGATGGCGTAGTTCCCAACAATCTTCAAATTTGTTGTTAAAAGCGGTTGCTTTGCACCGATTCTTTTCCTTTCAACCTGAACTGTCAATTGCTTTTCGTTCGCATATGCGATTTCAGATTTTGGAACCCGCCCAACTATGCCATTGCCAATATCAACGTAAACGCCATACTCATCCGAATCCACAACTTTTCCCTTGTATATCCCGTCAACACTAACAAGCCATTTTCGAGTTATGACATCCTCAAAACTGAATTGTAAGAGGGAATGGAATTTATTTATTGCCTCAAATGTTCCCAGAACCCTAACTCCTTGCATATCATACCTATCCTTTATTTTTAGGTCTGGAGGAGCAAAATTATCTTGAAGCCCAAACCGCCTTTTTATAGTTAAAGAAGGGTTTACTATCTCGAAGCCGTGGTCTAAAAGAAGTTTTGTCAAAGCTGTTGTGTAAATTCCCCTAACGTTCACCCTCAAAATTTATCTCCTTCCCTTTTTCAGCCAACCTTCTCAATTTTGAAAAGCCTGCCCACTCTATCAATGTGGAATTTAACGTTCAAGATTTTTTCTGCAAGCCAGATGTTTGTCTCCAAATGGTTTGAAATTGCTCGTGTAAGATATACGGAACGGTCTTCAGCCAAGGCAATATATGGAATAAGCATGTCTGCTAAGTGCAAATCCACTGTTGGTTTGGCGGAAATTTCCATGTAAAGTTTTTCAGCGGCTTCTCTTCCAACAGTTTCGCTTGGCTTTCTTATTTCGCCGATAGCGTCTGCTCCTAAAATTGCGTTTGCATCTGTTTCAGCCCACAAGACGATAGAACTTCCTTTTTGCAGAGGGTTGGATTCATCGTTTATTATTTGAATTTCTGACACATAGCCTCTCTCTCTTAAATATTCATTTGCGGCTTTTGCTTGACGTTCAGCAACTTTCCTGTCCGCTAAGAAAGTGCAAACCGAAACGCCTCGTATTGTTTTTATTTTGCCAAAATCTTGCAAACCCAAAGGTTTTAGATGTTTACATGGTTCAACTGTTAGGGTTATTTCGCCCATGCCTTTGGGATAATAACCATATTTGTGAACTGTTAAATCGACATTCACTCCCATTCGTTTCAGCATTGGCAAAAGCACATAACGTATATAATTGATTGTAGGCGAGTTTGAAACGTCCGTCCCACCCTTTGAGACACGCAAGTGCACGGTGTTTTCTGCAAAAGCGCATATTGGCATAATGGTCATTAAAAGCATTGGGATGCTTCCAGCGGTGCCAATTTCCGCTTCAACCCTTCCACCCCTAACTTTTTTGGGCTTAAACCAAAGCTCCCTAGAATTAAGTTCCGCTCCTTCCACTTCGGCGTCGCAAAGTTTGGCAGCTGTTAAAACCGCCTCTAAATGTTGGGGTCGCAAGCCTGGTTGCGGTCTTTTCTGCCTAATGTTGTAGATGTGAAGGGTTTCGCCAAGTATGGCAGCTAAAGCAACGGATAATCTGAGAATTGTGCCGCTTCCACTTTTTTGGCTTCCATCGATTTCAATCACTCGTAAGGGTTCTCCTTTTACGATTCAGTTATCCTATTAAAGGATGAAAAACAATTAATAAATGCGTATAGTATTAAGATTTGGAAAAGGGAAAGTGTATGAGCGAAGAAAGGAGAATCCTCGAAAAGCTTGTGGAAAGAATCGACGAGCTTCTCGTTGTTTTAAATCGAGTTACAGAAGATTTAAAGGAAATTTCGATATCCCTAAAATCCATAGCCGTCTCACACCTCACCCCATCACCAACCACGCCAACCCCAACCCCCGCACCAACGCCTATGATGCCAAAACCCCAAGAAAGATTACAAGGAATAGAAGACATCAAAATGATGTTCCCAGAAGACTTGGAGAATCTATTAAATTTTGAAGAAAAAGACGATTACATCATAATAAAACCTCGACAGTTTTTAGGTTCAGAAAATTTTGCCAAAATAGCAAGCGTAGTGCGGGGAATAGGAGGCGACTACATAAGCGCGGGAAAAGCATCACATTTTAGAGTACCAAGAAAAAGAACATAACAAAATTGAAAACAAACCTATCTATTTGGAATGTCATATTATCCATTAAGATGTTTTGGAAAACGTTTAGAAGTGGTATCCATATTTTATTTCAAAATCCTTAAACTCGCCAGTATAATTCTCCCAACGCACATCCACGTTTGCGACTCTTGCGCCTGGCGGTCCGCGCTTACAGAAGTTTATGAGTTCTTTAACTTTTTCTTCTTCTCCTTCGAAAATGGCTTCCACTCTGCCGTCTGGCAAGTTGCGAACCCAGCCCGTTACATTTCGTTTTTTGGCTTCGTATTGGGTTTCTGATCGGAAGAAGACGCCTTGCACCATGCCGCTTACAAGCACATGTGCCCTAACCTTCATGGAAAGTCACTTCCAGCCGTTATATGATTGAAAATTTATTGTTTTGGAGTTTATGAGTTTTCACTTTAACCTATCTCTCTCCACCTCAGGCGCATGTCGTTGTAACGCTTGTTTTAAAAGAGGTTTAAGCGTGCTAATTTTGGCGAGTTCAAATGCTGGAAAATCACAATGGAAAGTTAATGGTTTACGCTTCAAGTTCTGCATTCCGAGAAAAGCGAATGAGGTTCATTAGGGTTGCTGCTGAAAAGATGGCGAAGGTGTTGAGGTTGAATTTTGAAGTTGTAGCTCTCAGGGAGAAATTCACGCCAATATACGTTTATTACAAAAATGGCGATGAGGAACCTGTTCCAATTTACTGTGATAAGGATGGAAAAGCAGATGAAAGAGAAGTTTACACAGCCTTAAGGAACATGATTTTTGTCTTATCCTTTCACCCGAAATACTCAGCTTTGAGGCAGATAAGGAAGGAGGTTATGCTGTTTTCCTAAATCTTATGTTCTCCTTCTCAAGCCATATCTCATAAGTCTGGTTCACGTCAAAGTCTATGCCTAAACTCTCATATTCTTGCTCTGTCAAAAACAATATTATTTTTGGAATTGCAAACTCTGTCCTTGCTGGAAAAATGGGCAATTGCTGCTGCACCGCTTGAAGAACATCCTGCACCATCTTAGCCTCTTCAGTCTGCGGTCTAACAACAAAGCGTGGAATCTGCCGCTCTTCAACCAGCTCTATTCTTTTTCCTAGATTGCCATCCAAATCACGAATTGATTCTATTTTATTCACCCTAACGCGGAACATGCTAATCCGCAAGAAATAGCGTAATTGGGCTATTTACGCTTTCGGATAGCGCTTCTACTCCAAGTCACATTTAGGAGATTATTCCATTTCAATTGTGGCTGGCGGTTTGGGAGTGACATCATAATAAACCGTTGCTACGTCAAGGCATTCTTTGAAGATGGCTTCAGCAATTTTATTCAGTGTCGTCCACGGTATTTCTGAAACCTTCGCAGTTAGGAAATCTTGAGTTTGAACAGACCGGATGCCAATAACATACGGTTTTTTCTCAGCAGAATCCTTAACGGCATAGAAAACCCGAGCAACCGCGGGGTTTTCGGTGATAATTTTTGCCTGAAGAGAAATAATCTTCGGAATAGGTTCTTGATGAACCTTCCCATTCATTGTTTGAACCCTTATCCCAACAATTTCGCCATAACGCCTCTTTCCAGCCTCAACCCCAGTGGCTTTGTCCCTGAAAATTTTCGCATCAACATTTCTCGAAGGAACATTAAGAAGCCTCGCCACAGTTTCTTTTATGCGGTTGACTTCAGAGAGCCTTGACTCCTCTTCATTGTCGATGATTACAGCGAAGTATTGGCTTGGCTTGTGTTGTTCCAGTTCCTCTTCAACGATTTTTGTGGCTTTCTTTAAAGTTTCCAGTTTATCATGGCGGATTTCTCCAACAACACGAACAGACAAGCCGGGTCCTGGAAAGGGTTGTCTCTCAGAAATTTCAGCAGGTAAACCGAGATACCTTGCCACCATTCTTACTTGGGATTTGTATAATGTTACGAGGGGTTCGACAACTTTAAAGCCGTAGCGTTCCATGGGGTTTATGCCCATCTGCTCCAAAACATTATGTTGGGTTTTCACGCCGCCAACTGTTTCTTCAATGTCCGCCCTTATTGTTCCCTGAACGAGAACTTTGCAGCCTTCGTTTTTTGCTGTTTCGCTGAGAACTTGATAGAAGGTTTCACGGAAAACTTTGCGCTTTTCCTCAGCATCCCTCAAGCCTTTCATGTTTTGCAGAAAACGTTCCCGCACATCAACAACTTTTGTTGGAACATTTAAAGGATGCTTAGACAAGATTTCTGCCACTCGTTGTGGTTCGCCCTCACGCATAAAAGCGTCATCGAGTATTACGCAAACGAGGTTTTCACCTATGGCTTTATGCGTCAGCACAGCGCATGTCGAACTGTCAACACCGCCCGAAACAGCCACTAAAGCCTTTTCGTTGCCTATACTCTTCTTAATTTTCTCAATTTGGGATTCAACAAAATTTTTCGCTTCAAACGATTCCACCATCGCACCCCTTTTTAAGCAGGTAATTGATTTGCTGTTTCCAAATTTATGATTTACCACAAAACAATAAAAAATGCAGGCTGAAAAAGTAAATTTCCAATTCATTATTTAAAAAATTGAACAGTTTTATAGAAAGGAAAAACCGCAAAGTAAGGTAATTATCGAGTTTAAAGTTTTTGTGCTTCATAATTCTATAATAGACAAAGTTAGGCGAGTTCAAATGAAAACTGAAGATGTGAAAGCCTTGGCTGATGCCTTAAAGGAATTGAACGAAAGTTATGGGGAGCTACTTCAAACAATGAAAGAAACAACAAAAGAAGCCAAAACAACAAAAAATTTGTGGCGCAAAGGAAAAAATTCAAGACTAATAAAAATTGGTTTAGCCCTAATAGCCTTCCCAGACCCAACAATAAGCGACATAATAGGCTCCGCTCTGGTTGCTGCAGGAATGGTTCAAGAAGGAATACGCCATCACACCATCTACGTTGAAGATGTCTACAAAACATTCCAAAACACACTTAAAGAAGTGTGGAACACCAGAGAAAACCTTTAATGATTCGAGTTCGTGGTCAAATTTTATATTTGCAGCATGTTATATGCATAATATGTTTAGGGGGAAACAAAGTGAAACTTGTAACAGTATTGTTACCAGAAGCTTATCTGGAAGGTTTAGACGAGCTTGTTCGGGCAAATATGTATCCAAGCAGAAGCGCGGCCATACGCTCAGCAGTTAGAGACATGTTAAAGAAAGAATTGTGGGAAAGAAGAGAAAGATAACATAGACTCACATTTAAAAAGTATGATCAAAAAGGATTAGGAGAGGATTAACCCCGTGAAATGGCATATCGTTCCTAAACGATGCCACTTGGCATCAACTTTTTCCATTGTAGCCTTCGATCCATCTACCAGAGACTTGGGAGTCGCCGTACAATCACGTTACTTCTCTGTTGGTTCCATTGTTCCTTGGGCAGAAGCAGACGTTGGAGCAATCGCAACCCAATCTTTTATTAACGTTTCTTATGGACCTCGTGGTTTACAGCTTCTTAAACAAGGTCTAACAGTTGAGGAAGTAATAGATAAACTCACAAAAGATGATGAAGCCAGAGAGTTTCGCCAAGTTGGAATCGTAGATGCTAAGGGTAACGCAGGCGCTTTCACAGGAAAAAACTGTCTAGAATGGGCTGGGAGCAAAATCGGCAAAAACTATGCAGTTCAAGGAAACATTTTAACAAGCGAAGACGTAGTGGCAAGAATGGCGCAAAAATTCGAAGAAACTCGTGGAGATTTAGCTGATAAACTAATTGCTGCGCTGAAAGGCGGGGAAGAGGCTGGAGGCGACGCTAGAGGAAGACAATCTGCCGCCTTGCTTGTGGTTAGAAAGAATTGTGGACGTGCGGGCTATGGCGACCGTTACATTGATTTACGCGTCGAAGATCATCCCAACCCGATTGCAGAATTAAAACGCTTGCTTGTTTTACATCGCATTTACTCATTGATTGACGATGGCGAAGAAAAATTGGCAAAGGGTAATTTAGAAGCCTCCCTAGCAGTTTTGATGAAAGCAGTTTCGCTAAACCCAAACGTTGACGATGTATATGTTGATTTGGGCGTGGTCTATTTGAGACTTGGAGAAAAACAAGAAGCAATAAACGCTTTTAAAAAGGCTTTGCAATTGAATCCGAAAATGAGAAATTTGATAAGACAACTTCCCAAGTTTGGATGGATGGAATCAAACCAAGAAATTTTTAGGGAAATCGGAATTTAAAATTCCAACTTAATTTTGTTTGCTAAATCTCTAATATTCTTCGCCGCTTTTGAAGGATCTTCAGCTTGTGTTATTGCCCTCCCAACCAAGAGATAACGGGCTCCAGCCTTCAAAGCAGATTTTATTTCGCCGCCTTGTGCGCCAATTCCAGGCGAGTATATGGGTATTTTTTCGCTCAGTATTTCGTGTACTTCCCGTATTTTTTCAGGGTATGTGGCTCCAACAACAACGCCGTCTGCTTCCCATTTTAAGGCTTTTCTCGCAAAAACAACATACTGCGATACTTTCTCTCCAGTTTCAACATTATAAACAGTCTGTCCATAGCCTTCACTTGCACCTTTATGGCTCATATAAACGAGAAGAATCACGCCGCGCTGTAGTCTTTTGGCAACATCGAAAATTGGCTTTAACCCTTCTTCCCATCCAATGAAAGGATTAGCTATAATAGCATCAAAACCCGCAGCATAATAATATTCGGCGATGACTTGGTTTGTTGAGCCAATGTCGTTTGCCTTACAATCCATTATTGCCATAAGCCCAAAATCATGCGCCTTTCCTACAAGCTTTTGGACGCCGTCAAAAGTGCCGAGGGGAAGAACCAGATGATGATTAATTTTTACAGCGCAAATGTATGGCGAAACCGCTTCAAGAACACCATTTGCCCTACTAAAGAGTTTTTCGCGGTTTTCGGGTTTCTCAAATGGAAAATCCAAAGCAAAAACAATATTGGATTTTTTGTTTCTTGCCGTATTTGCCATTTTTTCACGGAAAGACATACTTTAACGCCATCCATTATTTGGATGAGGAGTTAAAAATTCTTATGGTTTGAATTTCACCTCCAGAAACAGCTTTAATATATGAAAGTGTTGTTTCCACAGCTTCGCTTAGCTGGTTCTCGTTTATTCCCGGAACGCCATAGCCCACTATAACAACGTTTTTTGTTTGTTCAGTAATTTTAGTGTAATCCGCGTCTCTGTATGGATATATGCATATAACTTGTCTTTCATCTGCTAAAACAAGCATTTTATCCGTTAAGGCGATGGGTTTACTCATGCCAATTCCCGTGAATACTTCACCGTTATTTGCAAATCGCACATGGAACGGCGGATTTAGGCGGTCTCTGTCAAATCCGCTTATTGGAATTATTGTTTTCATGGAAGCCAAGTTATAAGCATCTACAACCGTTGATATTCGCGGAAGTTCATCGCCATGTAAAACTCTCCTCAGCAAGGCTTCACCAGAAGGTCTTGTTTTCGTTGGGTCTATGCCAAGCCTCCAATAAAAATCTCTATAGGCTCGCACTGTTAGGTAATCTTTCAAGGTTTCAATGCTGTATTTGGCTCTAACTTCTTCGTAAACAGATTTTTTAAGACGATTAATCCGTTCATTTTCTTTTTCCACTCTGACATTGTAGAGTACGCCAATACAGATGGCAAGTTCTGGAAACTTTGAAGAAACTTCTGAAGCCCAATTAACAAGGATTTGCATTTTCAACACACTGTTCGGATTTTATACAGCGTTAGGTATTTAACAGCTAGAGCAAAATCATCTTTATAAGCTCAAGTAAAACCGCGTGAAAAAATGATTGGAGAACTTGCGGCTTTAGGCGCAGCCCTAAGTTGGGCAATATCGGCTATGCTGTATAAAGAGGCATTGTTAAAAACTAAGCCTATTTCAGCAAACATAACGCGATTAACAAGCACATGCATAATTCTGCTCATCTTCTTAGTCTTAAGCGGCAGAACTGCCATCTTAACAAGCTTACCAATTTATGCTGTTTTACTCTCTTGCGCCAGCGGCATAATAGGGCTGGGCTTCGGCGACACATTATACATGATTAGCCTAAAACTTATAGGCGTAGGACGCGCCGTCCCAATAACATGCATTTATCCCCTCTTCGGACTTTTATGGGCAACATTCCTCGGAGAACAAGTCACTTTACCAGTTGTTTTTGGAGCTCTCATAATAGTTCTGGGAGTGTGGCTTCTAAGCAGAGAGAAAAATGCAAATGGAATGGGGAAACAGAAGAAAATTTTGGTTAAGGGAGTTGTTTCTGCTCTGGCAGCAGCCATATTTTGGTCAGTTAGCATAGCCATGATTGACGTCGCTGTGACCCTTCCAGAAACAAGCGATTTAGAACATGCTTTAGCCATAAACACCATCAGAACCACCGCCGTAGCGATTGCCCTGCTGACCTTTTCGCCCCTCATTGACAGAAACTTCGGTTTTTTGAAAATGGAGAGAAAAACGTGGGCTCTTCTAGTTTCAGGAGGAATCGTGGCGTTGGGTTTGGGATGGTTCCTCCTCGCATTTAGCTTCATACACACTCCAGAAGCACGAGCCGTTCCAATATCTTCAACAACACCCCTCTTTTCCACATTAGCAGCAACCCTTCTCCTTCATGAGCATGTTACACTAAAAAACGCTGTAGGAACTATAATGGTTGTCGCTGGAATTTTTCTAATATTTCTCTTTTGAATGAAAAGAAAAACGGTACAGTTTTATACTTCGCATTGTTTTAAAGGAAAACTTGGCGGACTGGAAGGTCACATAGCATGTCAGTATCCCCAAGCGTTCGCGAAGTTCTAGCAAGAAGAATTGCAGGCGAAATAATCCTATCCAACAAGCCTGGCGCCACGATGCGGAAATGGCGGGAACTCTTCGCTGTTTCACAAACAAGTCTTTCAGATAAAATGGTGATAGCGCCTTCGGTTATCAGCGATTACGAAAGCGGACGACGCGAAAGCCCAGGCACAAAATTTGTTAGAAGGTTCGTTTGGGCACTATTAAAAATTGATGAAGAACGTGGAAGCCGTTTCATCCGCGAATTTGCAAAGCTAACAAGTTCGCCCAGTGTAGCCATACTTGACCTAAGGGAGTTTCCAATACCAGTTCGCATAGAATATTTATGTAAAGCCATTAAAGGCGAAATAGTCGCATGTGCAAGCACATTTGTTAAGGAAGTGTATGGTTACACCGTTGTTGATGAGAGAAGGGCTATTGAAACCCTTTCCGGTTTGGAGTATTCACAGCTTTTTGGCGCCACAACAGAACGCGCATTAATTTTTACAAATATAGGGAATGAAAATTCGCCTATGATGATTGTCCGCTTGAACAATTTGAAGCCTCGGGTTGTGGTTTTCCAAGGCGTAAAACCTGATGAACATTCAATAAGACTGGCGGAGTACGACCGTATTCCACTTATTTATTCTAGTTTGCCAACTGTTGAGCAGTTAATAAAATCTTTGAGGAAGCTTTATCGCATTGCGCTTCGCAGAAAACTTGGCAAGCCAGTCCGCCCGCCCCCAAAAATAAGCGCATAATAGGCGCGAACCATAATGATTAAGGTTGGATGTTGCGGTTTCCCAACATCAATGAAGAAATACTTTGAGAATTTTAGCCTTGTAGAGTTAAACAGCACCTTTTATCAATATCCGCGAATGGAAACCGTAGAAGGCTGGCGGAAGAAGGCACCAGAAACATTCGAGTTCACAGTGAAGGCGCATCAAGATATAAGCCACAAAGAAAAAATGAAGATTAGCGATGCAAGCCTTCATGCTTTCGAAAAAATGAAGCAAATATGCAAAGTTTTAGATTCCAAAATACTGCTTATCCAGACGCCCGGTTCTTTCAGACCAGACAAGCTTGAAGATGCTGAAAAATTTTTCAAAGAAGCCAACAGCGAAGGCTTGGTTTTGGTTTGGGAGACTCGAGGACCAGCATGGGAGACTCCAGAAATATATCAGAGGCTTAGGAAAGTTTTGGAAGAAGCTAATGTTACGCATGTTACTGACCCTTTTAGGGTTATGCCCGCATATGTCGCTGAAATAGCATATTTTAGGCTTCATGGTTTAAGCGAACAAATGTATTATTACCAATACAGCGATGCGGAGTTACAAAGGCTTAAAGAATCCATCACGCCTTACGAAAAGCATGGAAAAGAGGTTTACGTGCTATTTAACAATCTTTCAATGTTTGAAGATGCAACACGTTTTAGAGAATATTTGATTGAGGGCAAATTCCCAAAAATCACCAGCGCCATCGGCTTACAATCATTAAAGGAGGTTTTGGGAAGGACACGCTATCCCATTTCAAAAAGTATGTTGATTAAGAAAGTTGGGTGGAGGCTTGTGGAGGTTGAAGAGGGAAAGCAAGAGAGGCTTAACACTTTTTTGGTTGACTTGCCTTCCAAAACTTTCAAGAACGTAGAAGAGCTTTTTAATGAAATAAAATCCATCAAGAAAACTTGATTAACCCTCTTTTTGCCAGCTCCCGCCTCAACCTTTGAAAATCCTCAGTTAACTCTTCCCTATATTTGATGCTGTAAAGAGCTGCAGCCGGATGAAATGTTGGAAAAACCGTCACAGGCACTCCCAAAACAGCTGTTTCATAGATTTTTCCATGCACTTGTGTAATGCTGCTGAAAGCCAAATTAGCCCTCGAAAAAATGTAAGCTGTGGAATAATTCCCAAGAGTGACAATAAATTTTGGCTGAATGACCCTAATCTGCCTATCCAGATATGGCGTACACGTTTGAATTTCATCCGGCGCTGGCTCACGGTTTCCAGGCGGTCTACACTTTAAAACGTTGCCTATAAAAACCTCTCCTCTCAAAAAGCCTATGCTGGCTAGTAACGTGTCAAGAAATTTTCCAGCAGCACCAACAAACGGCTTGCCCTTAACGTCTTCCCAGTAACCAGGAGCCTCACCAACAAACATTACATGGCTTTCTGGATTGCCTTCGCCTGGAACAGCGTTTTTTCGGGTTTTGTGCAAGCCACATTTTTTGCAGTTTAAAATTTCCGCCGCTATCGCTTCTAACTGGTCTTGTTTTTGCATTTGCTTGCTGTTCTCCTTTTTGTATTTTATATCTTCATTCCATACCAGCTTATATCTGGCTAAGAACCCCTTCCAAATGATATGCTTCTAACCATAAACTCCTTTTAATAAGGGTCATCCAGCTCTCCACATATATTTTGCGATAACTGCAACCTCAGATGCCAACAATCGCCTAAAGGCTCAACATTAGAAGGTTAACCAGACAATATCCCACTATGAAACAGCTGAATAAGTCAACCTCACATATCGTCAAAATTCTGAAAACCTAGAGGGGAGGGGGCTAGAAAATTCTAGGGGAGGCTATCCATTTTGCAGAAAATTGCATGAGCTTCGGAGAACCATTTTAAACTCACAAAATCCAGAAGGTGAGTAAGAATATACATGCATGTTCATTTTGGGATTTTCAAAACATTTGTTTCAACGCTTCAGCGCCTTTCATTCCAACCCTAACACCAAAAGTTTCAGCCTTGCTCGTGACTGCTTTAACGTTTGCATTTAAAACGTCGTCAAAACTTTTAACGCCGCTAACCATGGCGGCTGCCACGCCGAGTTTTTCAGCAGCATCCACATTTAAGAAACCACACATGACAAAACCCTTATCCGCTATGATAAGTAAAAGCGGCGGCGATTCTGGAAGCTCAATTCTAACACCTAAACATGTTTTCTCACCAACTTTTAAAGAGGCTACACTAATCATTCCACAACACCACCATTTCACCAAGCAAATTTATCTTTACACACCCACATAAATAAGAATCGCTTCTTTAATAAAAGATGGCGGCGCTCTCGAATGTTGACAAAACTGAAGAAGAAAGTTCAAGAATGGCTTGTTGCCGAAGCGGAAATAACCCACAAAATGGGTTTAACACCAAACAAGGTAAGCTTCATCGGCATAACATTAGCCTTCTTCTCCGCTTTAACATATGCACTATGGCAAACAAACAATTTTTGCCTCCCAATTGCTACAATTCTTCTTTTGCTTTCAGGTTTTTGCGATGCTTTAGACGGCGTAATAGCGAGAACATATCAAGAAGCAACGCCTTTTGGCGGTTTCTTAGACTCTTTATTGGATAGGTATGCCGACGCCATAGTTTATGCTGGCATAATTTTAGGCGGACTATGCGATGCTTTATGGGGTTTAATAGCCCTAATCGGCTCATTATTAGTAAGTTATAGCCGTGCAAGAGCAGAAGCAGCTGGAATCCA
>JAVZJY010000002.1:40802-48080 GCA_038872535.1 Bathyarchaeia archaeon
GTACGCCGACGCCATAGTTTATGCTGGCATAATTTTAGGCGGACTATGCGATGCTTTATGGGGTTTAATAGCCCTAATCGGCTCATTATTAGTAAGTTATAGCCGTGCAAGAGCAGAAGCAGCTGGAATCCAAATGGAGTCTATTGGGTTGGCTGAAAGGGCAGAACGCATAATAATACTAGCCATAATAAGCATCATAGCATTTCTTTGGGAGGCAGAAACAAAAACAGTAATGAATGGAGGCATAACATTGCTTGCGATACTTTCAAACCTAACAGTTCTACAGAGATGTTTGCATGTTTACAAAAAATTAAAACCTTCTGGGGCGTAAACGGCTGCGCCTTTCATCCCGAGCCCTAACCTTCACGATACCACGATGCACAGCACAAGAAATACAATAATACTTAGTGTCAACCCAAGAAGACAAATAGGTCCCCTTCTGACGAAGCTCTTTAGCCAACTGAGGATCAACAATCGAGCGCCTACTAGTAACTTTTTTGGCTTTATCCCTAGGAACCAGCTGTCCACACATGGCACACTGAACAACGCCGCTGCTACCTTTTCCACCCTTTGACCTGCCACGACTCTTTCTCTTATAGGGCAATGTTCCTACTCCTCTTACACATCAATAAATAAATGCCACCTTATATATCTGTCCTCAACTTTAAGATTGAGGCAATGTTAGCCTTTGCATCAATCCTTGGAACAATTTTTCCTGTTGAAGATGTGAAGAGAGTGGTAACTCCAGGTCCATGACCAGAGATTACACAGTTTGTGTGGACAACTATGCCAACAGATATTGCGCCTTTCTTATATATTCGCCCAAAAGAGTGATCAGCGTCAAGGATAGCCACCAAATCGCCAAGTCTTAAACTGTCAAGTCCCCATTCTTTTATGGTTGTTTCATCGAAAAGTTGAATGTCATAATCCCCAGAATATGTTTGGTTTGCCCCTAAACCAGAACCCATTATAGCAGCGGGAATCGTATGCGTTACTGGAACCTCCAGTTTGTCGCCGTTCGGCTTCGGGTCTAAAGCTTCAAGAAAATGTGGATCCATATTCATAACCTTCACTTCTGGAAAGTCCAGCAGTTTTAAGCCGACGCCGAAAGCTTTAACAAGAACTTTGTCGCCTAACATGAGCTTTTCAAGGGTTTCAGGCTGAAAATCCGCAAGCACATGTTCTATTCCACCATGTTTCCCAGTTACAACTCCCTTTGCACCTTTGGCTTCGCCTCCAACCACCACTGCCTCGTTTCCAACGCATGAAAGCACATTAAAAGCTGTGTTTGCGCCCTGTCCATAACGCGGATCATTCTCTTTATTCTCTAGGCTTACGCCTGGTTCAACATGGTCTGCTTCCCATCCGCATGCTGGGTCGCCAACTCGCACGTTGTATGTGATTCCGCCGACTCCTGGCAAAACCATTGGAGTTCCTTGAGCAGAAACTCTGTAAATTTCTCTAAAAACTGGACTGGCTACTTCGCCTACAACTGAAATTTTCACCAATTTTTCAATATTTGTTTTTAACGTTCGATATCCCTCCACATGTTAGACTGAACCTTTTATTAAAACATCCTAATTAGTTTTTCACGCTACACGGCAAGTTTTAAAAGCACGATGCTTATTTTGACTTGAGTGAAGCATAAATTAAAAGGCAAAATCCTCCCGTGGCGGATAAGAATGGCTGATATTGGATTGAGGTCTAAGATGCTGGTAAGAGATGTTATGAGTAGTCCAGTTGTAACCATAGAAGAAGATGCACCAGTGAATAAGGCTGCAGAATTGATGGATAAGCATGGTTTAGGCTGCATAATAGTAACAAACAAGGAAGGGAAACCGTTAGGAATAATAACGGAAAGAGATTTGGTTGTGAGAGTCTTAGCTAAAAATGTTAAACCAGACTCTCTCCAAACAAAAGAAGTTATGACCTCACCTCTGCTTACAATAGAACCCCACGAAACAATCAACGAAGCAGCGAGAAGAATGAGCAGATTAAACATAAGAAGGTTAGGAGTCATATATAAGGGACAACTTATCGGGTTGATTTCAAGCAAAGACATTTTGGCAGTTATGCCTGAACTTGTGGAAACAATTCAAGAAAAAGCGCTCATAGAAGGCGAAAATAGAGCCCAAGAAAGCGAAGAAGAATCCACGCCTCTTGCTGGGTACTGTGACCATTGCGGAGGTTGGTCAGACGACTTGAAAGAGGTTAATGGAGAATACATCTGCGAAGATTGTAGGGTGGAATTGGAAGAAGAGGAAGGGTGAGGGCGAATTTTTGCGTGTTAAAGAAATCATGAATGAAAAGCACCCGTCCATATATGAAGATGAACTTGCCACAAAAGCCCGAGCAATAATACGAGATTTCTCCCTAAGAATTCTTCCAGTAATAGACAAAACAAAAAGGCTAATCGGCATAGTTTCCCGCGGCGACATCATGACAATTTCTTCCTCCGTCTCCCCAATAAGAGTTAAAGGCATAATGAGAAACCCAAAACATACAGCAACAATAGAAGATGATGCCACGTCCACAGTTAAAGAAATGATTCGACTCGACGAATGGAACATACCCGTCATAAACTCCACTCAAGACAGAAATTTCAAGGGAGTTTTCGGCTTAGAAAACTTCATCGAAGCCATAATTAAGACAAGCCCAGAAAAACTTGCAAGCACCGTTGAGGAAGTAATGTCAAAAAACGTTGTGGCGTGTTCTCCAGAAGATGACGTGGATAACATTTGGCGCTTAATGCAAACCAAATCCCTCGGAGGCGTGCCAGTTGTGAAAGATAATAGGTTAGTGGGAATTGTTACACAGAAAGACCTTATCCAAAGTGGAGCCTTATTGCCCACATTCGAGTCTAAAAAAGGACGCTTTCGAGGCTCATCCAAAATCTCTTCAATCATGAACACGCAAGTTATAGCCGTAGAACCCTCAATAAGGGCAATCAGAGTTGCCAAAATCATGGTTTCAAAGGATATAGGCAGAGTCCCAGTGGTAGATAAGGATAGTAGGTTAATTGGTATAGTTGACAGGGAGGATATTGCCAAAATAATTGTCAAATGAGAGAGGATGATGCTTTGAGTAGAGAAACCTTTAGAAGAACATTAAAAGAGAAGGGTCAACTCTCTTTAAGGGTTCATCCATCAAAAAAACGTGAAAGCGAAATAATGCACATTGCAAAAAGCCCAGTTGTAACCATGGCGCCTACCACACCAATTTATGATGCAATCCGAATAATGGCAAAAGAAGGATTCCGCAGAATACCCATAGCCAACCCTGGAACCAAAGCCCTAGAAGGAATCATAACAGCCACAGACATAATAGATTATCTTGGCGGCGGGAAAAAATTTGAGATAATCCAACAGAAACATAGCGGAAACTTTTTCAAAGCCATAAACGAGCCGGTAAGACTCATAATGACAAAAAATGTTGTTTCAGTTAAAACTTCTTCAAAAATAAGTGAAGCAGTAAAAATTATGAAGGAGAAAAACCTTGGCGGTTTACCAGTAGTTGACGAAGAAAACCGCGTCAGAGCAATAATCACAGAAAGAGACATAGCAAACATGTTTGCAGACAGAATAAGCGGCGTAAAAGTTTCCGAGCTAATGTCAGAAAAAGTCGTCACCGCTTTGCCTAAAACAACAATTTTTGAAACTGAAAAAACAATGGCAACCCAAGGGTTCAGAAGACTGCCAATAATTTCCGACGGCAAAGTTATAGGCATAATTACAGCAATGGACATCATAAGGTTTTTCGGCTCAGGAAAAGTCTTCACATATCTGCAGTCGGGAAACATAATACAAGTCTTGAACACACTTGCCATAGAAATAGCAACAAAAGAAGTTGCAACAATAGAACCAAACGCAGACATAGGCAAGGCAGCAAAAATTATGCGGGAAAAGAATATTGGCGCCCTACCAGTTGCTGAAAACGAAAAACTTGTGGGAATCCTAACGGAAAGGGATTTCTTCAAAATAATAGAGTAAACTTTTAACAACCCATTCTTATACCTTAATGAAGAGAGAGCCTAACTTGACAGTTGACTTAGTTCTAAACAACACGAAAGCCTACATAAACAAAAAGATAGTGGAATGCAGCCTCGCCATAGAAAACAGCAAAATCTACAAGATAGGCAAAGAAACAAACATGCCAAAAGCAGATAAAAAAGTAGATTTAAAAAATCTCCTAGTTTTGCCAGGTTTAATAGACGTTCACGTTCACTTGAGGGATGAAGGAAAAGCCTACAAAGAAGACTTTTACAGTGGAACTGCGGCGGCTGCAGCTGGTGGAATAACAACAGTTTTAGACATGCCAAACAACGACCCAGTAACCATGAATGTTGAAACTTTAAGACGGCGCATGGAAATTGCTGAAAAGAAAATTTTAGTTAACGTTGGTTTCTACTCCGAATTTCCAAAAAGAACGAGCGAAATCCCCGCAATCATCAAAGAAGGGGCTGTAGCCTTCAAACTTTTTATGATGGAGCAAGTTGGCGGATTAAACATAGATGACGACAACGCCTTATCAGAAGCATTCAAAATTGTCAAAAAATCCAAAGCTTCAGTGGCTGTTCACGCAGAAGACAAAAAAACAATAAAAAAAGCTGAAGAAAAACTTAAACGGCTTAACCGCAATGACATTGAAGCATTTTTAAAAGCACATTCAGAAATTGCAGAGTGGAAGGCAGTAAACCGTTTAATAAACATTGTCAAACAAACCCATACGCCTTTGCACTTTTGCCATGTTAGCACAAAAAGGGGATTAGAGGCAATAATAGAAGGCAAAAAATCAGACTTGCCAATAAGCTGCGAAGCCACACCGCATCATATGTTTTTATCAGCTAAAGACTTGAGGAAAATTGGCGCTTTAACGCTAACTTTGCCACCAGTTCGAGAGAAAAAGCATACTGCAGCCATTTTGGACGGCTTTAAAAATGGCTGGATTGACATTTTAGCTTCAGACCATGCCCCACACACTTTGGCTGAGAAAAAAGTTGAAAATATCTGGAATGTTAAGGTGGGTATACCAGGATTGGAAACAACACTTCCGCTACTACTCACAGAAGTCAACCGCAAAAGATTATCGATAGGAGATGTTGTCAAGCTGATGGCAGAAAACCCCGTTGAAATTTTCAGACTCAAGAGCAGGGGATACTTGGAAAAAGGGAACATGGCAGACTTGACGGTTATAGATTTAAAAAGGAAATACAAAATAGAAGCTTCGAAATTTCACTCAAAAGCAAAATATTCTCCCTTCGACGGATGGAGGGTTAAAGGAAAACCTGTTAAAACCTTCGTTAAAGGTCAATTAGTTATGGATGAAAATGAAATAGTCGCAAGGGCTGGAAGCGGAGAAATAATTCGGAGAGAAACGCTGTGAAATTCATCGCCGACGGCATGCTTGGAAAACTTACACGCTGGCTCCGCATGTTAGGACACAACGTGAAATACTCAAGCAAACTTGACGACAACCAACTAATAACAATAGCAAAAAAGGAAAGAAGAATACTTCTCACAAGAGATTTCGAGCTTTATCAACAAGCAACAGCAAAAGGAGTTAACGCCTTCTACATTGAAGGAAAAACAGAAGCAGAAAGACTCGCACAAATCGCAAAAAGATTCAAAATAGAATTAGACATAGACATGGCAACATCCAGATGCCCAAAATGCAACGCAAAAGTGAAACCAATACCAAAAGAAAAAGCAGCAAACAAAGTAGAAAAAAGCACGTTCACCTACTACAACGAATTTTGGAAATGCCCAAAATGCGAAAAAATCTACTGGCAAGGAGCCCACTGGACAAGAATCAGAAAAACACTTGAACAAGCAAAGGAAAACTTGGAGAGCCTTAAAAGAGCAAATGATAAATTAAAAACATAAATTATTTAAAACAGTTGAACATCCATCATAAATATGAATCAAATGTCTGAATCGAAGCCTACACATGAATTATCCATTGAAGAAAACATTTCCTTAACATTTAGGTTATACCTAAATAATTTTGGCACCTTCTTCATACCATATTTAATATTCAGCATAATCTCAGCCTTGTTAAGCCTTCCAATACTCACTTACATACAAGAAATCACAA
The DNA here is from genome assembly GCA_038872535.1 of Bathyarchaeia archaeon. Taxonomy (GTDB): domain Archaea; phylum Thermoproteota; class Bathyarchaeia; order Bathyarchaeales; family Bathycorpusculaceae; genus JASEJA01. The sequence continues at coordinate 46,896 of JAVZJY010000002.1, forward strand.
AAATAGATTTCACGGGTCCTCCAGAAACTGTTTGGTCCATTTTTTGGAGCAGATTCTTAACTCTTATGGCTTTAGTTTTTATTATCGCTATAATTTCATGGGTTATAGGTACGGTTGTCTCTGGCATTTTAATTAAATCCGCTTCCGATGCCATTGAAAAGGGAAAAACAAGCTTGAGCGACTCCCTTAAATTTGCTGTTTCCAAGCTTCCTTCCCTTTTAGTTGCATCGCTGATAGTTGGCATCCTAACAATGTTAGGTTTGCTTCTCTTAATAATCCCAGGTATAATAATATCCATAATGTTCTATCTTGTAATTCCAGTTATTGTTATAGAAGGGAAGGGAGCTTTTGAAAGCTTAACCAGAAGCAGAGAGCTTGTAAGCAACAGATGGCTTAAGACATTTGCCCTTTCATTAATAGTTGCGTTAATAACTGGGGCTTTAGCTTTTGTAGTAAATCTGATTTTGGCTCCGCTTGGAATTTACAGTGTATTAGCCAGCACCATCATTAGTTCAGTAATTGCACCAATCTCTCCAATTGCATCTACATTCTACTATTATTCCATGTACGCAAAAGAAGAAAGTAGAAGGATTCCTCCACCGCCGCCCCCGCCATTTTAAGCTATGTTTCCTCTAGCAACCATTTGAGCGGGATGTCCTGGTATGTGCCGTCCGGCAATGTTCGTCTAATAGTCATTGGCAAAATTCTAGCCTCAAGCTCCTTTAAGGCTATGTCTATTGGGCTTGAAAAACTCTCTGAAACCTCAACAAGTATTGGAGCGCCCATGGATATTTGCAGAGCTCTGGCTCCCACTATTCTTGCCTTTTCGAAACGAGTAAGCTTAGGGGGACCTATCAAAATTTTCTTCTCTTTTTTAGACGTATTCTAATACTCCCCAGCGCCTGGATACCCAGCTCCCGGTGGGCCACCCGGCGGTGTTGGAGGAGCTTTCATTTTTCCAGCAGCAATTACGTCATCAATTTTAAGTATCATTGATGCAGCTTCTCCGGCGGATTTGACTATTTGCTTCTTGACAGCTAAAGGCTCGAAGACTCCGGCTTCGCTCATGTCTTGAACTTTTCCAGAGTTGACTTCTATTCCAGCCCATATTTCGCCTTTTTCGTGGCGTGCCCGCAGTTCTGACAGTATGTCTATTGGGTCTAAACCAGCATTTTCTGTTAACGT
>JAVZJY010000002.1:48175-59738 GCA_038872535.1 Bathyarchaeia archaeon
TCCGGCTTCGCTCATGTCTTGAACTTTTCCAGAGTTGACTTCTATTCCAGCCCATATTTCGCCTTTTTCGTGGCGTGCCCGCAGTTCTGACAGTATGTCTATTGGGTCTAAACCAGCATTTTCTGTTAGCGTTACTGGAACCACTTCAAGAGCTTCTGCAAAGCTTTTAACTGCAAGCTGCTCCCTTCCAGGAAGGGTTTCAGCATATTTTTTGAGCATACGAGAAATTTCAAGCTCCGGTGCTCCGCCTCCAGCTAAGATTTTTGGTTCTTCAACCACATCTCGAACTACGCATAAAGCGTCATGCAATGACCTTTCTGCTTCGTCCACTATGCGTTCCGTTCCACCCCTTATAAGAATCGTAACTGCCCTTGGATGTTTACATCCTTCAACGAAGGTCATTTTGTCGTCGCCTATCTTGCGTTCTTCAACAAGGCTTGCATAGCCTAAATCGGAGGGGCTCATGTCATCTATGTTGGTTATTATTTTTCCACCAGTGGCTTTTGAAAGCTTTTCCATATCTGACTTTTTAATTCTGCGAACTGCAAGAATTCCTTTCCTAGCCAAGAAATGTTGAGCCATGTCATCTATGCCCTTCTGACACAAAACAACATTGGCGCCCACTGCCTCTATCTTTTCAACCATCTGCCGCAGCATTTCCTCCTCCTGCTTGAGGAAAGCATCCATTTGTTCTGGGCTTTCAATGTTTATTTTTGCGTCAAACTCCGTCTTCTCAATTTCCAATGCTGTGTCTAATAAGGCTATCTTGGCTTTTTCCACTCGCTTAGGCATTCCAGAATGAACAACTTCCTTATCCAAAACTATGCCCTGAATGAGCTTAGTATCTCTTAAGGATTCGCCGGGTTTCTTTTCAACCTTAATGTCATCAATGTCCACCTTATATTTTTCATTTTCTTTCTCTGCAACCTCAAGAACAGCCTTAACCGCAAGTTCAGCCAAGTATTGTTTGTGTTCAGCCACTAACTTGCTTGCCATAGAAGTCATTGCAACCTTTTTCAAGTATTCTTCAGCGTTTGACCCTGTTGACATTGCTATTTTCTCTAAAACTTCTAATGCTTTTTCGCTGGCTTTCTTGTATCCGTCTATTATTATTGTTGGGTGAACGTTTTTTCCTATGAGTTCTTCCGCCTTGTTGAGTAGTTCGCCTGCTAGGACTACGGCTGTTGTTGTTCCGTCGCCAGCTTCATTGTCTTGCGTTTTGGCAACTTCAACCATCATTTTAGCTGCTGGATGCTGAATATCCATCTCATCTAAAATTGTGCGTCCATCACTTGTTATTGTTGTATCGCCGAAGCTATCCACAAGCATTTTATCCATACCTTTCGGGCCTAAAGCGCTTTTAACGGTTTCAGCCACAATTCTTGCAGCCATTATGTTTGCATGCTGCGCTTCTCTTCCGCGGCTTCGGCTTGAACCTTCTTTTAATATTAAGACTGGAACTCCTCCAGCTTGTGCAGTTGATGACAAACCAAACAACCTCCTAATGCGTCTCAATGAGAAACAGCATTACAATATAAATTTTTCTAAAGCAAAAGCGGAAAAAGCAAATTTTTCAACATAAACTGTTACGTAGGCTTTATTATCGCGGTTTAAGCATTGTTTTCAAACCTATCCCAGTAAGAATTATAACGGTTTCATCAGTTTTTGACGCTTCCTTATTTAAGAGTTGCTTTTTGTAGGCTGCGTAGGCAACAGCGGAGCTTGGTTCAACAAAAAATCCTTTTCCAGCAAGCTCAATAAAAGCTTCAAATATCTCGTTTTCGCCAACCATAACAGCATCGCCTTCCACTTCCCTTAATTTTTTGACCATAAGCTCCAAAAGCGGAGGCTTTACGCTTACCAAAGCGTCGGCTATGGATGTTACTTTTTCAGGAGGAGCATAGCTTAAATTTTTGAAACGATGATAGAGGGGCGAAACCTGCTGTGTTTGGCAAGCCACAATTTTAGGCATAACTTCTATCACTTCCGAATCTATTAAGTGCCTAAACCCATCAATAACGCCTAAAAGTAGGGTGCCCGCTGAAACTGGCAAGTAAATGCGTTTTGGAACACGCCAACCAAACTGTTCAGCTATCTCATAAGCAAGACTTCTTATTCCATCTCTAAACAATGGATGCAAAATATGTCCAACATAGAATTTTCCCGTTTCAGTTTTTTGCGCTTCCTCAGCAACCTTACTACGACTTCCAGAAACCTTAACGACGTCTGCACCATAAAATTGAATTTGACTAAACTTCGGTCCAGAAACATTTTCCGGAACATAAATTTTCGCCTTCAAACCTGTCCGAGCAGCGTAAGCAGCCATAGAAGCCCCAGCATTACCAGAAGAATCCTCAGATACATATCCACCAGCCCTTTTCACAAGCCTGTGTAAGGCGGAAAAAAGCACAGCCGAACCTCTATCCTTGAAAGAACCTGTGGGATTAAGACTTTCAAGTTTGAAATAAACATTGCCTGAGAAATTAACAAGAGGAGTCCAACCCTCTCCCAAAGTGATAATTTCCTCTTTTTTCACATATGGAAAAAATTTTGCATACCGCCAAATGGTATAGTCTTTGGTTATGATTTTTTCAGATTCAAATTTGACAAAATTCTGAATTTCTAAAGGCTGACTGCATTTGAGACATTTAAAATCTAAAAGATTGGTTGAAGGTTGCCCACAAATGCTGCATTTGATTTCGTATTCCACAAAGACCACCAAAATTGTGCTTAAACTTTAATGTAGGTTATATTAACTCTTGACCCTTCTCGAAGGCTTTCAAGTTGGCGCCTAATGTTTTTGCAGGAACAACTTCCTCGATGACTTTCTTCACAGTTTCGCCACTAACCAATTTGGTTAATTTAGTTAAAACTCCAAGCATCATCATGTTTGCGTATGTTGCTTCTCCAAACATTTTCTTGCAGGTTTCAGTTATGGGAACTTTGTAGACTTTTGCCTTTGTTTCAGGAATTTCTTGCACATTAGTGCTGTCAACTACCAGTAGCCCATCATCCTTGAGGTGGTGCAGATTCGCATCCAAAGATTCCTGGTTCATAGCAACTAGTATGTCGCATTTTCTAACCGCTGGGAAACCTATTGGTTTTTCTGAAATTATTACTTCGCTTCTTGATAGGCTTCCTCTCGCTTCAGCTCCATAGCTCTGCGTTTGCAGAACTTTTCTTCCTTCATATGCAACAGCCTTTCCCAATATTTGCCCAGCTAAGACAACGCCTTGACCACCGCTTCCACCTATTATTATCTCAATCCTTTTTGCCACCTTTCTGCGCCTCCTTCAACAGAGCATAAACATTTTCCACAAGTGTTGGACGCCTTTTTTCCACAAACTCTCCAACAACAATTTTACCCTCCAATTCTTCTTCGCTCATTCCTTCCGTCTGCCTGACTGGAATGGAGTTTTCCCTAAACCATCTCAGCATTTCTCCAACATTTTTGAATCCAACTCGCCTACCATAGGCTGTGGGACATTGGGTTACAACTTCTATGAATCTGAAGCCTTGCAGTTGTATCGCTTTCTTAATTGACCCCTTCAGTTCATTGAGATGAGTTGTTGTCCATCTGGCTACGTATGCTGCGCCCGCCGCCACTGCAAGTTTTGCAGCGTCTAATGGATGCTCAAAGCTTCCATAAGGCGTTGTGGTTGTGTGGGCTTTGTAGGGCGTTGTGGGTGCCACCTGCCCTCCAGTCATGCCATAAACCATGTTGTTCCCCATTATCACGAGAATGTCTGTGTTTCTCCTTGCAGCATGAATGAAGTGGCTTAAACCTATACCAACTATATCGCCGTCTCCTCCAAAGACGACAACGTGGAAATCGGGTTTTAGGAGTTTTATGCTGGTTGCTGGTGGTATGCTTCTTCCATGAAGCGTGTGAATAGAATCAGCCTTAAAATATGGCGAAGGAATCCAAGATGTACAGCCTATCCCGCTTGTAAAAATGAAATTGCTTAAGTCCTTATAGCCCAATTCATAGACAGCCCTCAGAAAAGTGTCACTTAAAGCGAACAAACCGCATCCGGGACAGAAAGGCAACCTCAAATCTCTCATATAGCTGCGACTTGAAAAAGCTTCACTCATATCATTCATCCTCCTCTTAAAATTTCAGCTAAAATCTCATTAGGCGTAATCATTTCTCCTCCGCCAATCTTACTCAAAGAGACCACATCCCTTGAACACGCTATCCTTTTAACCTCATAATACAACTGTCCAAGATTCATCTCTGGAACAATTATTCTCTCAGCAGACTCCGCCAACCTCCTGATTTGTTTTTCTGGGAAGGGCCAAACGGTTTTTAAGCGAACATAACCAGTTTTTATTCCATTAGCTTCTGCAGCCTCTACGGCTTCGTAAACTGCTCGAGATGTGCATCCAAAAGAGACTATGCCTATTTTGCAGTCGTCAATGTTATAGGTTTCAACTTCCACAATGTCATCCACGTTTTTCTTTATTTTATTGTTAATGGCTTCCACCATACGCCTATGCACTTTTGGATCTGCTGTAAACCGAACTCCATATTCATCATGGGTTGAAGCGGTGACGGCAACATTGAAGCCTTCGCCGACGGATGGCATTGGCGCTACATTCTCTAAACCGAAGAAGATTTTGTCTTCAGCCTTGGGCTTTTTTCTGTTTACTATTGTGATATTTTCTAATGGTGGAGTTACGACTTGTTCTCTTACATGAGCGATAATTTCATCGGTCAAAAGGACAACCGGTGTGCGATATTTCTCAGCCAAGTTAAAAGCCCTAATTGTAAGCTCGAACATTTCCTGAACAGAATTAGGAGAAAGCGCTATAACGGAATAGTCACCGTGGGTTCCCCAACGAGCCTGCATCACATCGCCTTGGGCAGCTTTAGTGGCTTGTCCAGTGCCAGGTCCAACCCTTTGGACATCCACAACAACGCATGGCGTCTCAGTCATAAATCCCCAGCCAAGGGTCTCTTGCATTAAACTGAAGCCTGGTCCAGAAGTTGCTGTCATAGCCTTTTCTCCACACCAACTTGCCCCCATAACAGCACCAATGGAAGCTAGCTCATCTTCCATCTGCATGAAGATACCGCCAACTTTCGGCAGACGAGCCGCCATATACTCAGAAATCTCGTTTGCAGGAGATATGGGATAACCAGCGAAGAACCGGCAGCCAGCAATTATTGCTGCTTCAACGCAAGCTTCGTTTCCTTGTAAGAAAAACGTTTTGGAAGCCACTTTTCATATCGCCTCGTCTCATCTTGTTTGACATTAAAATAAAACTCTATTCTAATATTTTATGTTTCAACACTTCGAAAATATTGTTTGAAACTTTCACTTTTTAATTTCATTCTTGTAGATTTCGGAAACGAACTTGCCAATAGCTGGTGCCGCCGTCAAACCTGGAGACTCAATGCCTATAAGATTTATGAAGCCAAACAAACCCTTATCAGCTTCATGTCTTATGACAAAATCCCTAAATCCTTCGCCTGGATCTTGAAGTTTGGGTCTGACTCCGGCAAAATCGGGTGCGAGTTCATAGTTGCGGATGCATGGCAAGAACCTTTTGACATCTTCCCGAAACTCCTGTTCGCTGGAGCTCACTTCATAACTGATGCTATCCACATAGTAGGCGTTTGGTCCCAACTTCACCACCCCCGCAATGTCTGGAGTCAAATGAATTCCCAATCCTAGTCCTTTCGGAACTGGATAAACCAGCATTTTTACTGGAGCTTTGCCAATAAGCCTAAAGTAATCGCCTTTACAATAATGCAATTTATAACCAAGTTTTTCCACGTCTAATCCAATAAGCATGGCTATTTTGTCTGAGTAAAGACCAGCACAATTTATCACACTTTTTGCTTTTATGGTAAACTTTTCGCCTAAACTGATTCCACTCACTTCATAATTGCCGCTTGTTTTTCTTAAACCCGTTACTTCTGTTTGTGTAGCCAAAATTGCACCATTCTCAGAAACCTTGGCATAAAAATAATTCATAAGCTCGTCAGGTTCAACAATACCCGTAGAAGGAGAATAAAGCGCCTTTTCAACCTCAACATTTGGCTCCAACCGCTTAACATCTTCCCTTTCTAAAACTTTTAAACCCTCAACGCCATTTGCTTCTCCCCAATGCCTCAGTTTTTCCAGCTCTTCCAACTCTTCATCTTCAATGGCTACGGTTAATTTTCCTAAGGGCTTATATGGAATCCTATATTTCTCACAGATTTCGTAAATCATCAGGTTGCCTTCAACGCACAATTTAGCCTTAAGGGAACCGGGCGGATAATGAATACCCGAATGAATTACTCCACTGTTATGCGTGCTCGTTTCTTGTCCGAATCTTGCATTTTTCTCTAGAATGTAGACTCCTTCGTTGTTTTCAGAAAGTTTTGCAGCAACAGCTAAGCCAACTACGCCAGCACCTATAACAACTATGTTTGCTTCATCCATAAAAGACCATAAAAAACATACGCTAATAAATTTTTATGTACATCCACTTTTCAGCTAAAATTTACCTTTGAAAAGATAAATTAAGAGCGCAAAAGTTTTTTACAAGCATCAGAAATTTAGGTTTCCTAACAACCCACTATTATGAAGGGAAAATTATTGAACAGAATAATTGTTTGCCTCAAACAAGCAATTGACGTTTCACAGTTAAAAGTTGACCCAGCAACAAGACAGTTAATAACGGCTGGTGCAGCCAAAAAAATAAGCGACTTTGACAAAAACGCCTTAGAAGAAGCTATAAGGATTAAGGAGAAAATTGGCAATATTGAAATATTAACGGTAACAGTCACATCAGAAGATGCCAAAACTGTTCTGCGAGAAGCCCTCGCCATGGGAGCAGACAAGGCTTACATGGTCAGCGACCCAAACTTTAAAGATATAGACACTTCAGGCACAGCCTACATCCTATCAGAAGCCATCAAAAAAATCGGAGACTTCGACTTGATATTATGCGGCGAAACATCCTTGGATAGCTTTTCAGGGCTTGTCAGTTCAAGATTGGCGGAGCTTTTGGGATTAGCGCATTTAAGTTCTGTTAGAAAAATTTCTGTGGAAAGTGATGCGGTTATTGCGGAAAGAGCCCTTGAAGATGCAATTGAAACTGTAAAAGTGAAAATGCCAGCTTTAATATCTGTTACACGAGAAATAAACCAGCCGAGAATTCCATCGCTTATGATGATAATGAAAGCTTCAAAAAAGGAAATAATAACATGGACAGCCGCAGACTTGAACCTTCAAAAAGAGAAGCTTGATACAAAAATTGAAGTAATGGAAGTTTTGGCTCCAAAAACGGAACGAAAAAGAGTGAAAATAACTGGCGAAACAGCGCAAGAGATTGCCGATAAACTGGTTAAGGCTTTGGTTGAGGAAGGCGTTGTTGGAAGGTGAAAGACATGATTCTAGTTTATTCTGAAAAGCACGATTTGACTTTAGAGATGCTTGCGAAAGGAAGAGAAATGGCAGACAAGCTGCAAAAAGAGTTGGCGGCTGTTGTGATTGGATATGGTGTTCAAGAAAGGGCAAAGGATCTAATAAATTATGGAGCGGACAAAGTTTTCATAGTGGACAATCAAGCCTTAACCAATTTTCAAACAGAACCATACCTCAACATTCTGCACGGTTTAGTGTTAAACCTTAAACCAGAAATAGTGTTAATTGGCTCCACAAGAAACGGAAAACCCCTCGCAGCCAGACTTGCAACTCGCCTCCAAACCGGATGCATCCCCGACTGTAACAGGTTAAGCGTTGACGAACATGGAAGGCTAATAGGCGAAAGAATAACATACGGCGGAAACGCCACTGCAAAAATAACCTTCAAAACAAAACCCCAAATAGCAACAATACCCCAAAGAACGTTTGAAAAGCCTCAGCCAACAAACCGCAGCGGACAAATAATAAGTTTTGATGCAAAAATTGAAGCGCCAAAAGCAGAAATTATTGAAACGAAGCCACTTGAAGTTTCCACGGTAAGAATTGAAGATGCAGACGTAATAGTTAGTTGCGGAAGAGGATTAGAAAAGAAAGAAGACACTACCTTGCTAGAAGAGTTGGCGAAAATTCTGAACGGGCAAGTCGGAAACACAAGACCTTTGGCAGAAGACAGAAAATGGTTCACAGAGTGGGTTGGATTGTCTGGACATAAAGTTAAGCCGAAACTTTACATTGCATGCGGAATTTCTGGCGTGATACAGCATGTGGCTGGAATCCGAGACGCAAAGGTAATAGTGGCTATTAACAAGGATGAGAATGCGCCAATATTTGAAGTTGCAGATTATGGCGTTGTAGGCGACTTATACCAAATACTACCAGCATTAAAAGAAGCATTAAAGAAACAATTGAGCTGAAAACAACATATTTTTGGTGCAAAAACAACCAATACAGACCCTACCCTCTAGGTTTTCAGGTGGTGTAATAATACTAAAAATTTAAGAATATTTTGTTTTATATGTTGTACTAACGTCAATTTTATGATTTGTTGCCTTGTTAGATTAGATAGTCACCTATAGATTTTCGAGTTTTAAACTCTAATATTAAACGCTTAGAATCTTTTAGAGAAGTTGCAATTATCGCAAAATATATGTAGAGAATTAAATGACGCATATGGCGGGAAGACACAAGATGCCAAGTCGCTTAATTGAAATATTCGACGATAGAAATCTTGTAAATAAAATCGTAAAGCGTTTACCTTATCTATTTCAGCTTGCCGAATTAGAAAGTTCTAGAGCTGGAAAAGTTGGAATGGAAGTTGGCTCGCTTCGAGAAAAAATTTTGACTGCACTATTGATTTATAAGTTCGGAGAGAAAAACGTAGAGACAGATATTCCTATAACTGAACCCGAAGTTGACGTACGGTTATTTGGATATCCAATTTCTATTAAAACTATTACAGGGATGGGAGGGGTTAAATTTTCCTGGACCGTTGATGCCCAGAAGGCAAGAGAATTTATGGAGACTTACGTCCCTAAAACTGATGTTTTACTTGTTCAAATTAAATGGAATAAGAAAGGCACCTTCTCGCATATACCTCTTGAAGTTCAACAAAGAATCTTTCGAGCCATGGGTCGAGAGAGATATTTTAAGCTTCCAAAACCGGGAACAAATCCTCGTGGAGTGGAAATAAGTAAAGATGCACTTTTAAAGTTACTCGAAGACAAAGATACTAAGAAAATCGAGATTTTTTGGCAACGTTCAGTAATAGAATATAAACCTTACCAAAGATGGGTAGATTATTGGAAAGAGAGCTAACTTAAAAATTCCGCTAATTTAATTTGAGACTGTTTCTTTAAGAAATCTTTGATTCTCTTTTCAGCTAACGCTACGTACTCTGGTTCTACATCGTAACCCACGTAATATCTGTTCGTTTGAAGAGCTGCTATTGCTGTGGTTCCGCTGCCCATAAACGGGTCTAAGACAACTTCTCCCTCAAAAGTGTAAAGTTTGATAAGCCTTAAAGGTAACTCAACTGGAAATGGAGCAGGATGACCAACTCTAGTAGCGGATTCTGCAGCGAAGGTCCATACACTTTTGGTCCACTCTAAGAACTCCTCTTGAGTAATGGTGCTTTTTCTTCCTTTTGGGTTGTGTCGACTAAATGTCTCTTTCGAAAAAATCAATATGTATTCATGAACATCTCTTAAGGTAGGGTTACTTGGCGAACACCAACTCCCCCATGCAGTAGAAGCTGCTGCGCTTGAGCCCTTATCCCAAATTATCTCCCCTCTCATAAGAAAGCCAATGTCTAACATGCTTTGAACCACAAAAACATCTAGGGGTATGTACGGTTTTCTGCCTAAGTTAGCAACATTAATGCAAGCTCTGCCTCCAGGAACTAGAACTCTGTATGTTTCCCTGAACACCCTTGATAGTAAACTTCTGTACTCATCTAACGTGAGTCCCTTGTCATATTCTTTTCCAACATTGTATGGAGGTGAAGTTACCATTAAATGGACGCTGTTATCTGGTAATTCCTCCATGTTTTCGCTGCTTTTGCAAAAAATCTTATTCAGAAATTCTTTGTTAATTTCGTTCTCAAAGTATATCACTTTCTCTTTTTCTTTAGGCAAGCCTTCATATAACCTACTATTGTAAAACTTTGATGAGTCGTGACCAAATCTTCCAGGGGATCCGAAAGAGCTTGTTTCAGTTCCTTCTTTACGACCTTTACTTTGTTTTATTTTTCTATTTTCCTTTCTCGTTTCATGTGAACCTTCAAGTAGACTCACCTGAAATCCTTCATTATTTTTGATTAATTGTATTCGGCTACCTGGGTAGAATTTTCCTTTTAGAAAGGAAGACCAGAGTCTACCGTATTTGTCAATTCTCGCTGGGTTATTATTGAGTGATGTAGTACATGGTAGTGGGGTGTCCCCCAGCAATTCAGATATGTTTTCTGTGGGAATCTGAATAAATCCCCGAAGGGCTTCCATCTTTTTAAGAATCTTACTTACCATTCTTCTTCCCTCTAAATATCTATTTACCCTATCTATGAATTTTTCTATTTTGAAAATAATTCAGTAGTTTAACTTGCACCCAATCCTCCTCAAGTTTTCACTAAAGTAGATTAAATAAATGGGTTGTTATTTTGTGATAGTTTATGATATCTAAAGATGAAGCCTTGAGGCTTGTTAAAGGTACAAGTAAGTATTCTCATGCTTTGATGGTTTCTTGCATGATGAAGGAGTTGGCGAAGGCATTAAATGAAAATGAAAAAGAGTGGATGTTGGTTGGGCTCTTACATGATTTAGATTATGATGAGGTTAAAGATGATATGAGAATGCATGGTGTTGTTGCTGCTGAAATGTTGAGAGGGAAGTTGTCTGAAAAATGTCTTTATGCAATTAAAGCTCATGATTACAGAAGTGGAATTAAACCCATAAGTAAGCTTGACAAGGCATTGATAGCAACAGATTCCTTAGCAAGTCTAATTGAGAGAGTGGGAATGGAAACTGGAGAATTAAATGTGAAAAAGTTGCGAGCAGAGCTTGAAAATATTTCCGTCAGCAACCCATGGTACAAAACTAATGTGCTTAAATGTGAAGAATTTGGGCTAAATGTAGATGAATTCTTACGGTTATGCTTAAATTCCATAAAGAAAAGAGAATGTGATAGTTGATTATTTGTAGGGTATGTATTCTTTGCCTAAGAGTTCTCTGGCTATGACTATTCTTTGGATGTTTGTGGCTCCTTCGGCTCCGACGCAGTAGGACATTATTCCGCGCAACCCCATTTCTAGTGGGCATTCCTTGGTGTAGCCGTAGGCGCCAAGCCAAATCATCGCATGTTTGAAAACGTCAAAGGCGAAATGCGGCGCCATCAATTTACAAGCAGCAATCATTCTGCTCACTTCTAAGGGTGAGAATTTGCCTTCTTTGTAGCGTTTGTCTTGCATCCAAGCCGTGCGATAAGTAAGTGAACGCAAAGCCTCAAGTTGCGCCCAATCATCCGCCAATTCAAACTGTATTCCCTCAAATTTTCCTATGGGTCTGCCGAAAGCCTTCCGCTCTTTGATGTATTCCATTCCAATGTCAAGCGCTCTTCTCGCAGCGCCAATGCAGACTGCTGCTATCAAT
>JAVZJY010000002.1:59833-95764 GCA_038872535.1 Bathyarchaeia archaeon
CTTCCCATGTCATCAAAGCGTTTGTTAATTTCAACCCCAGAAGCATTTATTGGTAAGTAAAAGCCCGTCATTCCTCGATGGGGGGCTTCTGGAGGTGCAGGCGAAGTTCTGGCAACGACAAAGTAGCCTCCGCCAAGTTTTTTGGCTTCTTCAGTTCCGCTAATATACATTTTCTCTCCATTCAAAACCCAATCATTTCCTTCCTTACGGGCTGTAGATTTGAAGGCAGCAACATCAGAGCCACCGCCAGACTCTGTGGAGGCTATGCCAATGAAGGCTTCGCCTTTTATGGCTGGATGGATAACTGCTTCACGAACTTTTTCTGTGCAGTATCTGTCAACAACAAAGCCCCAGGAAGATTCCACAAGCCAAAGCACTGGAATGGCAATACTAATGTCGGCATAACCCAACTCTTCTCCAGCAATACAAGCAGTAACCCAGTCAGCGCCTGTTCCGCCATGCTCCTGCGGCGCAGTCATGACAAGCAAGCCTAAGTCAGCCATGCCCCTCAAAATTTCTCTGGGAATTTCGCCTTTACTATCCATCTCTCTAATTTTCTCAAGGGGCAAATTTTTTTCGCACCATTCTTTTAATGCTTTGCGGAAAAGCTCTTGTTCCTCTGTGAAACTGAAATCAACCATTTTTTCACCTTGAAAACTTCTATTTTTAAACTTGGAATATAAAAGTTGTTTAGCGTTTAAGGTGAAAATTTCATTAAAAGCTGCTCAACAGGACTTTGGTTAAGATGCAAACCAAGTTTTTCCACTTCAACATTTAAGGCTAAACCAAGCAGCTGCGTATAATAAATTACTGGAAGACTGGCTTTTGCTCCAACAGTTGCCGCTGCATCCTTCTGCCTAAAATCAAACATCAAACCACAATCTGGACAAGAAATAACCAAACCGTCAACACCCAAATCTTGTAAGGCTTTAATTTTAGCGCCAGCAAGAGAAAGAGCAGAACTGGGATGACTATACATTAAAGGCGCACCACAACAATCTAGTTTTTCAGCGTAATCCACTTTTTTCGCTCCAAGAACCTCCACTAACTCATCAAGTTTTCGGGGATTCTCCGCATCATCAACCCTTCCAAGGTCACTGTAACGAATGATTTGGCAACCAACATGTGTTGCCAACCGCAAATTTTTAAGAGATTTTTGCGTTGCTTTTTTAATAGAATCTAAACCAACAAAGTCGTGCAAGAAGTCGATTACATGCCAAATTTTAATGTTAGAGTTATATTCTAATCCTTCTTCCCTCAGCAAACCTTTTATTTTCGCATCAAAATCTTTATTTTTATTCACAACATTTTTTGCTTCCGAAATAGCAAAGTGACAACGATTGCATGGCACAAGCAAACCATCTAAACCCGTCGCGTTTGCTAGGGCTAAAACTCTCATAGCTAAATAGTTTGCTGCGGAATCTTTTACACTTTTTATCGGGTCTCCACAACAATTAGCTTCAGATAAATCTACAAGTTCTACGTTTAGTTTTTGGAAAACTTCTCGAACAGACATTTCATAAGCATACTGACTTGTTAATATGCGACAACCCCAAAAAACAGCAAGTTTCACCTATTTTTCCTCCATAATTTTCATAAATACTGCCTGAAAACTCTCACTTGGGAAGTTGATTTTTGGCAATCTTAGACTTTTACGATCAAAAACTTCCATCTTCTTTGTAGTAACCTCTTGAGGTGCTTCAGCCAAGCCGGTTTCGAGAATTCTTGAGAAAGCTTTCAAGTATTCTTCGGGTACTTGCGCTTCCTTTTCAACAGCCATGTTTCTAAGAACCATTATTGCGTGGTATGGTGAGGCTTTTTGTGGGCACCTTTGTGCACACTTTAGGCATGTTACACAAGTCCAAATTATTTCTGATGATGCCAATTCATCCACAAAACCAAGGTTGACAAGTTTAACTATTTCATGAGGCTTCAATTCCAAAAGTTTTAATGCTGTGCATCCGCTGGTGCATTTTAAACATTGAAAACAGTTAATGAGTTCTCTGTTGCCAAGCTTTGACAAAAATTTTTCTCGGGCTTCTATGTTAGGTTTTGCCATGGACATTAAATCTGTTAAACCCATACTCATCTACCTCCTTCCGAACAGCATGCTTGAACTTGCGCCAGAAATTGCTCATCAGTGTAATGTCGCATTTTAATTGCTTTTGTGGGGCATGCTGAAACGCAGAGACCACAGCCTTGACACATGGCTTCAATAATTTCCGCTTTAACCTTTTCCACACCTTCCACAGTTTCAGTTTTCATTTCTATCGCAAAAAACGGACAGAGAGGCTCACAAACTTGACAACCACTGCACAATTCCTTATCAATAACAGCCGTTAAAGGCTCAAGCTCAATTACTCCACTCGTCAAAAGGTCGATTACTTTTGCTGCCGCGCCGCTGGCTTGGGCAACAGTATCAGGTATATCCTTAGGTCCTTGACAAGAACCTGCAATGAAAATTCCAGCCGTTAAACTCTCTAGAGGTCGCAATTTTGGATGTGCTTCTAAAAGAAAACCGTCAGCGCTTCTTGAAACATGGAATAGGGCGCTTACTTTTTCAAGGTCAGTGTTTGGAATTAGTCCATTTGCTAGAACGATTAAGTCTGGTTTTATTTCCAAAAGCTTGTTTGTTCCCTTATCGTAAACATCAAAGTAAAGCGAACCATCCGGAGCGCTTCGAATGTCTGAAGGCAAACCTGCAACAAATTCTATGTCCAAATCCCTTGCTCGTCTATAAAATTCGTCATATCCCTTGCCAAAAGCACGCATATCATTAAAGCACACATAAATTTTCACGTTTTCTCCTAGCCTTTCTTGAACAAGAATTGCTTGCTTTAAAGTTGCCATACACCCTACACGACAACAATACTCATGAAAACGTTTATCTCTGGAGCCCACACATTGAACAAAAACCAAAGTTTTCGGAGACGTGCCACCTTGTGGACTAATAATTTCTCCTTTAGTAGGTCCAGAGGCATTCAGAATCCTTTCAAACTCTATGTTGGATATCACATTCTTGTATCGTTTATATCCTAACTCTGGCATTTTAGAAGCGTCAAAAACTTCCGCTCCCACAGCCAAAATTATAGCGCCCACTTTAAGCCTAAATTCTTCTGGTTGCTGTGCAAAGTTTATGGCTTTTGCCTCACATGCGCTTAAGCATTTACCGCACACATCTTTATCATATTTCAATCTTAAACAATGGTTTGGGTTTATTATGGCTATTTTTGGCACAGCATAAGGAGAATAAACTGATATTGCACGTGTTTGGCTTAAACCTTCATTAAATTCGTCTGGAATCTTAACTGGACAAACTTGAGTGCAGAGTTCGCAACCCACACATTTTTTCTCATCCACATAACGGGGCTTCTTTACAACTGAAACTTCATAATTTCCAACAAACCCACTAACATTTGTAACCTCAGAATTTGTTAACAATGTTATGTTTGGATGTCTTGCAACATCAACCATTTTAGGGGTGAGAATGCAGGCACTGCAATCAAGAGTTGGAAAAGTCTTATCCAACTGCGCCATACGCCCACCAATACTAGGCGCCTTCTCAACAAGATAAACTCTAAAACCAGCATCAGCCAAATCCAGCGAAGCCTGTATCCCAGCAATCCCGCCACCCACAACTAAAACGCTCTTCTCAACGCTCACCCTTCGTTTTTCTAAAGGCTCCAAAAGTTTAACACGAGCCACACCCATCCTCACAAGGTTTTTTGCCTTTTCTGTGGCTTTTTCTGGCTCTTCGCTGTGAACCCAAGAGACATGTTCTCTCAAATTGACGATTTCAAGCAAATATGGGTTTAAACTCGCCTCAGCAACAGTTCTCCGGAAAGTCTCTTCATGCATTCTCGGCGAACATGTTGCGATAACTATTCGGTCAAGGTTATGCGCTTTAATGTCTTCTTTAATCATGCGCTGTCCAGTTTCAGAACACATGTAAACATAATGCTTAGCCACTACGACATCTGGCAATTTTTCCGCATACTCAGTCACTTTTTCTACGTCAACAACTCCGGCTATGTTCAAGCCGCAGTGGCAAACATAAACGCCTATTCTAGGCATCTGCGAAACCTCAAGCGATTGATTTACCCATCAAACTCTTTATTATTCATAACGGTTCAAAAAAGCAATCCATAACATAAAACTAACATTTTTAATAAACTGAAACTTTAGCCACGCCATTTATTTTTAAAAATTCTGGAATCAATTTGCCTGGAATCTTTTTCTCAGCAATCAAAGTCAATTTTGGTTCCGGCGACAACTCCGGGTCATCAACTATTGCTTGTCTTATGCTCAAACCAGCATTTGCAAGAATTGAGGCGGAGCTTGCAAGTATGCCTGGAATTCGTGCATCCACTGGCGTTATTTCAACAACTCCTAGGTCTAAATGTTTTGCAATCTCTTTCAAAGAATGCCCTGCAGACCTTAACCCTTCAAAGATTTGTTTTAGTTCATGGTTTGTGCGAATGGCATTTAACGTTTCGTTTACTGTTCTTCTGTCTACTTTGGCGACTCTGGCTATGCGCACTGGTGGAACTTCGATTTCGTTAAGGTAGATTTTTCCGTTTCTTACGCTTAATCCATTTTCTACGAGAACTCGAGCTACTTTTAGTCTTTCTGGATAGCCTTCTAGGCATTTTACGATTTTGCTCCACATGTTTCGGATTCCTTCATGTACTGTTTTGTGCAGTAAAGTATAAATATGTTCGTGTTGTCTTTAGTATATTATTATGCATGAATGAACAAAAATAGACATAAGGGGACATCTGTATGCAACAAAAAATTAATGAAAACTTCACACAGCTAAAACAGGAAGAAATACCAAAAGAATGGTACAACATACAGGCAGACCTTCCAGAACCGTTACCACCACCATTAGACCCCACAACCTTAAAACCCATAAGTCCACAACTATTAGAAAGAATATTCGCAAAAGAACTCATAAAACAAGAAGTTTCCACAGAACGCTACATAAAAATACCAGAAGAAGTTTTGGATGCGTATCTGAGGCTTCCGCGCCCAACGCCGCTGTATAGAGCAAAACGATTAGAAAAACACTTGAAAACACCAGCCCAGATATACTTCAAATGTGAAAACTTCAGCCCCACAGGAAGCCATAAAACCAACACAGCCCTTGCACAAGCCTACTATAACAAGCAACAAGGAATAAAAAGACTAGTAACAGAAACTGGAGCGGGACAGTGGGGCACAGCCCTAGCTTTTTCATGCACCATTTTCGGACTGAAATGTCGAATCTACATGGTTAAGGCAAGCTATTACCAAAAGCCTGGCAGAAGAATTATAGCGCAAATTTACGGAGCAGAAATGTTTCCATCACCAAGCGAACAAACAAATTTTGGCAGAAAACTGCTCAAAGAAAACCCAGAAAATCCCGGAACTTTGGGAATAGCAATCACGGAAGCCATAGAAGATACGCTTACAAACGAAGACACACGCTATTCTTTAGGCTCTGTTCTGAACCACGTGCTTATGCACCAAACAATAGTAGGCTTGGAAGCGAAAAAACAGTTCGAACTCATAGACGTTTATCCAGATGTGGTTTGCGGTTGCATAGGCGGAGGCTCTAACTATGCAGGCTTCGCATTTCCCTTCATGATGGACAAACTTAGAGGAAAAACAAACACAGAATTTGTTGCTTGCGAATCAAAAGCCGTTCCCCACACAACAAGAGGCGTTTACACTTATGATTATGGGGATACTGGCAAAATGACACCACTTCTGAAAATGTTAACAATCGGACATGGCTATGCCTGTCCACCTATCCATGCTGGTGGTTTGCGATACCATGGAATGGCACCTTTGATATCTTACCTGATATATAAAGGGTATATGCGCTCCGTGGCTTATGCTCAAAACGAAGTTTTCGAAGCCGCAAAGATTCTAGCTCAAACGGAAGGATTAATAATAGCGCCAGAAACAGCCCACAGTTTAAAATTCGTAATTGATGAGGGATTAAGATGCAAGAAAACCGGCGAGAAAAAAGTAATTGCAATGAATTACAGTGGACATGGCTTACTTGACCTAACAGCTTATGAACAGTTTCTCAGCGGCAAACTGGTAGATTATGAACCGGAAAAAATCGAAGTTCCAACCTTTAGCCACTAAGGTAAAGAGCATGACGGAAAAACAGGATTTAAAAATTGTTCTACTTCCCATAAACTCTCTAAAACCCCACGAAAAAGGCTCTCCATTCTATTTGGAACTGCTTAAACAAGAAATCCTTAGAGACGGCTTGCTAAAGTATCCAATAATAGCAGATGAAAAAACTCATGTCATCCTAGACGGAATGCACCGGTGGCTCGCCTTAAAAAGCCTCGGCTACACACTAATACCAGTCATACTTGTTGATGCCTACCAAAATCCAAAAATACGAGTCGGAAAGAGAAGAATTCACCGTTACATAGGCAATCCCGACGAAGAAATGACTATTGATAAGGTTCTCTCAGCAGGACTTAGTGGACGCCTCATGAAGCCACGTTCAACCAGACATTTCTTCTCCTTTTCAAAATTTCAAAGAATAAATTGTCCCCTTCACTTGTTAAGAAAGCGTAATCCAGAAGATGTTTCCAAATATCTTGCAAAAATGACCCGAGAAGAATGCAATTTAGCCATAAAGGAATGGGTTGAGGAAATATCTGAGGAGTTAGAGTTTTTGACGAAGAGAAAGGAAGAAGTGGAGAAAGAAATGGAGGAATTCCTAAACAGAATCAAAGGTTTAAACTCTTTTCCAATCTCTTAACACCTTAGTTTCGCCAAGCCAAATTGCCAAACACAGAAGTTATTTAACACTAAACAGTATACTAACTTGACGGTGAAAACTTATGATTCCAATAAATGCTCCACTGATTGGAAAGGAAGAAATCGAAGCCGTCACAGAAGTTCTGAAAAGCGGCATATTGACCCACGCCCTCGGCGCTGGACCCATGGTCAAAAAGTTTGAGGAAGCCTTCGCAAAATACGCAGAGACAAAACAGGCCATAGCCGTAAACAGCGGAACGGCAGCCTTACATTTAGCGATGATTGGGGCTGGAATAAAACCACGAGACGAGGTAATTTTGCCAAGTTTCACTTTTGTGGCAACAGCCGAGGCTATCATCATGGTTGGAGCAAAACCAGTCTTTGTAGACATAGACCCAGAAACATACAACATTTCTCCCCAAAAAATTGAAAAGGCAATTACAAAAAAGACAAAAGCCATAGTTCCCGTTGACCTTTATGGTTTACCAACTGACATGCAGCCAATAAGGGAAATTGCCGACAAACACGCATTACTAATAATTGAAGACGCAGCCCAAGCCCACGGCGCAACATACAAAGGCAAACCCGTCGGAAAATTCGCTGATGTTGCATGTTGGAGTTTATACGCAAGCAAAAATATTACGACAGGCGAAGGCGGCATAGTAACAACAAACAATGAAGAGATTGCAGAAAAGATTCGCATAATTAGAAGCCATGGAGAACAAGAGAAATACAAATCCACTACGCTTGGCTACAACTATCGCATGCCAGAAATAGAAGCAGCCATAGGATGTGCGCAACTTCAAAAACTGCCAAAATTTATAGCCAAACGACGCCAAAATGCCATAAAACTAACGGAAAAACTTGCAAACACAAAAAATTTACAACTGCCAAAAGAAACAAAAGATTGCAAACACAGCTGGTACCTCTATACTGTTAGGCTAAAGAATGCGAGTGAAAAAGAAAGAAACAAAATTTTAGAAGAATTGAGGCAAAGGGGAATAGGAGCAGAAGCATACTACGTAAACCCAGTGCACCTCATGCCTTATTACGTAAAATTTGGAAAGTATAGACTTCCAGAAACAGAGAAAGCCTCAAAACAAGTGTTTTCCTTACCAGTTCACCCAGGCGTCACAACAGAGCAAATAAATTTCATAGGCGACACAGTTTTACATTTGATAGGATAGGATTGCATGTTAAGGTTTATATGGAATGATTAAGTAGTATTGAACCCACTTGTTAGAGATTCTCACAAGGAGAAATGTGTTATGGAGAAAGTTAAGGTTATTATAATGGGAGCGGCGGGTAGAGACTTCCACAACTTCAATGTTTACTTCCGAAACAATGACGCCTATGAAGTTGTCGCCTTCACAGCCACGCAGATTCCTGGCATAGAAGGCAGAAATTACCCCGCAGAGCTTGCAGGTCCAAATTACCCAAAGGGTATACCAATTTATCCAGAAGAAAGCCTGCCCAAACTAATACGGGAACATGATGTTGACCAAGTTGTTTTCGCCTACAGCGATGTCTCTCATGAATATGTCATGCACAAGGCTTCTATTGCATTGGCAAACGGAGCAGACTTCCGCTTAATGGGACCGAAAACGACGATGCTGAAAGCAAAAGTTCCAATAGTTTCAGTTGGTGCTGTCAGAACTGGTTCCGGAAAAAGCCAAACTTCAAGACAAGTTGCAAAAATTCTCAAAAACAAGGGTTTAAGGGTTGTCGCCATTAGACATCCAATGCCCTACGGCGACTTAACAAAGCAGATTTGCCAAAGATTCGCCTCTTACGAAGATTTAGACAAATACGAGTGCACAATCGAAGAAAGAGAAGAATACGAACCCCACATTGACAATGGCATAATTGTTTACGCAGGCGTTGACTACGAAAAGATTCTACACGAGGCTGAAAAAGAAGCAGACGTCATAGTTTGGGACGGAGGCAACAACGACTTACCATTCTACAAACCAGACCTACACATAGTAGTAGCTGACCCGCACAGAGCAGGACACGAACTGACTTATCACCCTGGAGAGGCTAATTTGCGAATGGCAAATGTTGTGATAATAAACAAAGTTGACACGGCAGAACCAGAAAACGTGAAAAAGGTTAAAGAAAACGTGAGAAACGTAAATCCAAACGCTATAATATTGGAGGCAGCTTCACCAGTAACAGCTGACAACCCTGAAAGGATCAAGGGAAAAAGTGCCCTAGTTATCGAGGACGGCCCAACACTGACGCATGGAAACATGCCCTATGGAGCTGCAACAATAATGGCGAAAAAGTCTGAAGCAAGCGAAATCGTTGACCCAAGACCATACGCTGTTGGCTCAATAAGGGAAGCTTATAAAAAATATGCCCATTTAGGGCCAATCCTCCCCGCTCTGGGTTATGGTGAGAAACAAATAAGCGAGCTAAAGGAAACAATTGATCGAACGCCTTGCGATGTTGTGGTGATAGGAACACCCATCGACTTGAGAAGGGTTATGACGCTGAACAAGCCAACAGTACGAGTGAAATATGAACTGCAAGTGTTAGGACCAGTAACGCTTGAACAAATATTGGAAGAATTTCTTAAAAAAGGTGGAAAATGGTGAACAGTGAAGAACAAGAGATTTCGCGTGTAAAAATAAAATTTATAATTGAAGAACTGGGGGAAGCGGAAGGAGAGCTCGTACGCTTTTTGGCGCCAAGAACAGTGGACATGATTGTTAGAAAACTTCCAATAGAAGGCAGAGCAGCCTTATGGAAAGAAGAAGTCTATTTTGAAACACCAATCAAAATGGGAGAAGAAAAAGCAAAAAGCACAGTGGAAAAGGGAACAATAGCCTTTTGGCCCATGGGAAGCGCCATATGCATATTCTATGGAGAATCGCAACCCTACAGCCCAGTTAATGTTTTAGGTAAAATTATCACAAACCTTGAATTGTTTGGACAAGTGAAGAGCGGAACAAAAATCAGAGTTGAATCTATTTAATAAACTAGGAAACTTTCACTCCAAAATTTTAGAAGCCTCTCACACTCATTCTTAACATCTTCTCTTCGGCTTCTCTCCTTCAATTTTTTAAGAAATTCCATGCGCACTTCAACAGAGCGTTTCTCAGCCATACCACCATAGTAAAGTTTACCCTCAAGATACTCTTGCATATGATGCGCCTTCTGCACAAACAAACTAGCAGCATCAACAGGGTTTTCAACAGCATACCTATTCGCCCAAATAGACGCTTCAGACTCCCGAAGCTGTGTTAAACCATCAATCTCCACTATGCAGCGAATATACGTCCTTAAAAAGTCATAGTAACCAGCCGTTTTAACAAGTTTAAGGGCTTGGCGCACTTTTTCCTTAAAAGCCGTGTTCCCCTTAATTTTTAAACGATGCTTAAAGCCCTTATCAACAAGTTCTCTTGCTTTTTTAACCTCACCATGAGTGTATACTCGTTCTGGAAACTTTTCCATCGAAATTCTAAACTCCAACACATGCTAATCAAACAGAAAAGAGAGAAATACACTGGAAGCTTAGTCTATCGCCTTGTATATTTTGATGTTATGACTTCCAGAGACCAGTTGAATTACGCCCTCTTCTTCTAACTGTTCTAAGAAATCTTTTGCGGCGCTTATTCGCAAGTTGAACCGCGAAGCAACAGCATAAGGCGTTAAAACGTTCATTTTCTTTAATTCGCCAATAATTTTTTCGTTTTTTGGGTCTGGCGGAACTATTGTTGAAGGCTTCTTTTCTTTGGGTGCGGCCGTCTTTTCCTTTTTCTTTTTCTCTTCTTCATCTTTCTTAAGCTGCATACGCTCCATTTGCTTTAAGCTAAGCTTCTTTTTGCCACCCATTCCTATCAGCTTCCATCAACTGAAAGAGTTCTCGTAGTTCTTTAGGCTTTCTACGCTTAAGCGTACTGGGTTATTTCAACCTTATGCCTATTCTGCCAATCTTTAATCGACATTCCAAGTTTCTTCTCAATTTCTGGACGGTGAATGGAATTCATTGTGCAGAAGGGAATTATGCGTCCGTCTGGAATTGCATAATGGATTACGCAACGTTGGACTCGTTCTAAATCAAAGTTATATGGATCCATAAAATGCATTGCAGAAAGCAGTATAGATTTTCTTTGTAAATCACCTAAAGCTTCGTAGCTTCCTTCCTTGAGCACTCCCCAAACATGCTTTCTTAAGAAACTGAATTTTATGTGACGCAAAGCTCCAACCAAGCGCAGTTTTGCCTTATTTTTGTTTCCCTTTGAAGCGTCCTCATATACTTTCTGCATTGTTTTAATGAAATTGTCCACGTTTCCATAACGGGTTATTGGTACAATTTCGCCGTTTTCAACAAATATGTATGTTGCCATCCCACAGTGTGGATGCGCAGTGAACTCCACATATCTTTTGCCTTTTAAGGCTCCAACGGCTTTTGAAACAGGCACAACTGTTGGCACTGGATAGAAGTCTGACATTTTTATTTTGCCGTTCGTTTGTTCCTGCACCAACCGCATGAAATCTGGGATTGTTATGCGCATTTTCTCCCGCTCTGTTTGGGGAAGCCTTCCACAAAGGGAGACGGGTTGAACATTTATGCACCGCACAACATCGAAGTTTTGCACTGCAAAACGTATAATGTCACCAAGTTGATTGTCATTTACGCCTTTAATTAGTGTGACGACCAAAACTATGCTGTCAATTTCGGCTTTGCGGCAATTTTCAATAGCCTTCATTTTAATGTCCAACAAGTCTATTCCACGAATAAACTTGTAAACATCAGACGTTAACCCGTCAAACTGCAGATAAACCGTACTCATTCCAGCTTCTTTCAAGCCTTTACAATAATCAACGCTTTGGGCAAGTCGAAGCCCATTCGTATTAACTTCAACATGGCGAAAACCAAGCTCCTTAGCCATTCGAATAAGTTCGAAAAGGTCATTACGCACGGTTGGTTCGCCACCAGAAAACTGAAGAGCAGTGGCAGGTACAGGGTCATTCTTGCGCAAATTTTCCAACATGCCTCGAATTTCTTCTTTTGTCGGTTCGTAAACGTATCCTGCAGCTGCAGCGTTGGCAAAACAGACAGGACACTTAAGGTTACATCGGTTTGTAACATCAATTATTGCTAGAGCCGTGTGGGATTTGTGTTGGGGGCATATGCCACAGTCGTATGGACAGCCGTTAACAGTTTTTGTTCTCGGATTGTTTAAGCCCTCGCCGTCATATCTGAATTTTTCAGCTCGCAGATACTGTTCATAGTCAGACCAGTAAACTTCTTGGAAAAAGCCGTGTTGTGGGCATTCTTTTTTTATGTAAACTTTGCCGTCTTCTTCAAAGATTGTAGCCTTTAATACTTTTAGGCATTCTGGGCACAAACTTTCTGTTTCTTTAATGAATTTCATGTGTCCACCGCATTTTTAATTGATGTTTTGAAGATTTTAAGGAAGGATATAATAAGGTTTCCAAACTTTTCATAAGGTGATTGAGGGGTTCAAGTTGCAAATGAGTGGGGATAGTAAACAGATTTTACGGGAAATGGGGTTAAACACATACGAGGTTGAAGCCTATTTTGCTCTATTGGAAGGTGGACAAATGACAGCCATGGAAATAAGCAAGAAGACAAAAGTGCCCTACTCAAAAATCTATGAAGTTCTAAACGCTCTCAAAGAAAAGGGATGGATTAAAATTGTAGAAAGCCGCCCAAACAAATACTACCCATTACCACCCCTCGAAGCCTTAGCGGCGGCAAAAATTAAACTTGAAGACAAATATAAAAGTTGGGAACAAACAATCGCCAGCGAATTACAACCATTATATGAGAAAAGAGAGCTTGTGGAACATCCAGACATACTAATATTACACGGTCAACAAGCAGTTATAGCCAAGCTCGAAGAAACCATAAGAAAAGCCGCAAAAGAAATAATGATAGCCGCACCAAAATTCGCCAAAAACACACCTGCCTTAACAACTCTTTCCTTGGAAACACTTCAGAAAGCGCACTTGAACATCAAACTTATGGTTGCTGGAAAACCAGAAGAATGGAAGAACTTTAAAAAGTTTAAGGGCTTAGCCGAATTGCGAGTCAGAGACAAAATGTTTGGCGGCGGAATAATTGTGGATGGAAAAGAGGCTATGTTATTTTTAGGCGAGGAAAAACCAAGCCTCGTGATATGGAGCAACCATATTGGTTTAGTGCAGTTTGCAAGAGATTATTTCCAGTTTCTATGGGATTCTTCACAGAGCCTATTATGAAATGAGTTTTAGACTTTGAAAAAGAAAAGAGATGCTTGTAAAAGTTATCGACTCATAACTTTTTTAGCAGCAATTTCGATATCTTCTGCTTTTATGGTTTTTCTTCCAGCATGCATTGCAAAATCTAAGGCTTCTTTGGCGATTTTCACGCCGATTTCTTCCAATGCTTTGGCAAGTTCCTTAGCTGCTGCTTCGCTTACTCTGTCAGCTCCAGCCTTTTTACATATCCTATGCATTGGAGCCACAGCTAATTCTAAATCAGCCATAAACACTCCTCCGTAGCCTCTTTTTCTATTTAAATCGGTATTTAACGTTTATTGTTCCTTATTTTCTGAAAACAAAGCAGCATGGAAATTTCTCTGAAGGAAAAGGAAATTTTAAAAGTGAAATTTGAACACTCTAATAAAGCCGCGGATTCCAAATGAAGTTCGTGGACTGCCACATTCACCTCTCAGACGAGGAATATTCAGAACACATCAATGAGGTTATAGCTGAGGCTAAACGCTCAAATGTTGTTGCTTTAGTCTCAAATTCCATGAACTTAGAAACAAGCATTAGAAGCCTCAAACTTGCTGAACAATATGGCGGGATGGTTTATGCTGCATTGGGCATTCACCCATGGAGTGTGAATGACCTAACAGAAAGTGAACTTCAAAAAATAATGGAATTAATTTGTGAACAAAGAAACAATAATGCGTTGATTGCCATTGGAGAGGTGGGGTTAGACTATAAGTACGCAAAAATATGGGATAAACAGCTAATGGTTTTTAACGAAATGCTACATCTAGCTGAAAAACTTGACTTGCCAGTTATAATCCATTCCCGTGGCACAACAACGCAGATAGTCGAAATGCTCCCATCCTACAAAATTAAGAAAGTCTTGTTGCATTGGTTCAGCAATCCAATCAGTCTATTGACTAAAGTTGTGGAGAATGGATATTACATCACAGAAGGCCCACCCACTGCTTACTCCAACGGTATACGTGAGGTTGTCAGAAAAATCCCATTAACTAATTTGTTGACGGAAACTGATGGTCCAGTGCGTTATTTTAAACAACCTTTCAACGGTCGAATTCCAATGCCCGCTTTCATCCCGACAGTGGTTAAAGCAATATCTGAAGTTAAAAATATGGAAGTGGCGATTGTCGCTGAGCAAATGATAAAAAACTTTGAAGATTTTTTCAAAGTAAAATTGAACTGAAAAACTTCATCATGTGCTAAATTTATGGTGTCTCCCAGAAATATCGTCGTGCTTCGTAAACCAACGTAATAATTGGAGTGTTTGAATCACTTCATTTCTGAGTTAGGTTGAGAAAGGTTAAATTGTCCTTCTCTTTAATGAAGGTTTACTTCAGTGTATGTTTACATGCGAGGATAATGGTGAGCTTGGGGGAAACTAAAAGTTGGGAAATGTGCGAACAGAACAGATTAAACGATTAGCCAAGGAACTTATTCGACGGTTTCCTGACAAATTCTCTAACAATTTTGAAAACAACAAACGCATGGTTGATATGCTGACAAAAGGGGCAACTACAAAAGTGAGAAATCAGATTGCAGGATACATAACCCACGCTTTCGCTGGAACACAAGCAGCGCCTTCCTCAAACGAAACTTCAGAAGAAGAGTAACCTTATAAAACACTTTCAATCCTTTTAAGAAACACAAGGAGAAAATGACGCAAATGATGGATGAATACAGAAGAGGATGGGCGCATCGATACTTGCGAGAGGCAAAGGCAGAGCTTGAAGCGGCAAGAAAATTGCCCTACATGGCTCCAACCCTAATTTTAGAAGCCGTCAGAAAAGCTCGAAACGCCATTTATTACAGCCTTGGAGAACCAGCATTCGTAGAAATTGCCATAAGAGAAGCCGCAGAAAAACCCCAATCAATAAGCGACCCCGTATTAAAATTCTTGGTGCAAATCGAAGAAATGATGCAGCAACTCGCCCAAATGGGAGAAGTGAATGGAGAAATAACTATGAAAAGGGCAGACAATTTAGTTCAATTGGCCTCAGACATAGTTGAAACTTTAACTGGAGAAAAAATAGAGGATTAAAGAAATTATCGTTTTTCGAGAGCCTTGGATATGCTGTCCAAAGCCTTTTTAATATTCTCAATAGAGTTGGCAAAGGACAAACGCAAATAGCCTTCGCCGTATTTTCCGAAGGATGTGCCGGGTAAAACAGCCACACCAGCTTCATTAAGTAAGTAATCTCCAAGTTTGCGACAGTCCATTCCTGTTCCTTTTATGTTGGGAAATACATAGAAGGCTCCGCGGGGTTTTTTACATGTTATTCCCTTAATCTTGTTTAAACCAGAAACTATGACTTCCCTTCTTTTTCTAAATTCGGAAACCATCTTTTCTACTTCATTTTGGGGTCCTTTCAAAGCTTCAATACCAGCCATCTGGATGAAAGTGCATGTGCAAGAGTTAGAGTTGGTCATGAGTTGGGCGAATTTTTGGGCTAAGTCTTTTCGCATTACACCATAGCCAAGTCTCCAACCTGTCATAGCATAGGTTTTCGAAAAACCATCCAGTATAATCGTTTTCTCTTTCATTTCTGGAAGCGAAGCGATGCTTTCATGCTCGCCCTCATAGATTATTCTGCTATAAATTTCGTCGGAAAGTACAAGCACATCATCTCTGTTTGAAACGCAATCAGCTACAACTTTCAAGTCTTCCTTAGTCAAAACGCCGCCAGTTGGGTTTTCCGGAGAATTCAGAATAATCATTTTAGTCTTTTTTGTTATCTTCTTCTTGACATATTCATGGTCCATCCTAAAATCGTTTTCTTCCAAAAGCGGTATGGGCACAGGTTTAGCTCCAACAAAATTTATGACAGACTCATAAATTGGAAAGCCTGGGTTTGGATACAAAACCTCCTCGCCAGGATTTACACATGCAAGAATGGCGAAAAACATTATTGGTTTTGCGCCTGGTGTCACAACAACCTCTTCAGGTTCAACCTTTATTCTTCTGGTTTTAGAAATGTATTCGGCAATTGTTTCTCTTAGCTCTGGAATTCCAGCGGATGGAACATAATGGGTGTAACCTTCATAGAGGGCTTTCACGGCGGCTTCTTTAATGTTCTTAGGCGTGTCAAAATCTGGTTCACCTATTTCCAAATGCACAATGTCTTTCCCCTGTTTTTCCAAGGCTTTTGCTTTTGCAAGCACTTCAAAGGCTGTTTCTGTTCCTAAAGTTTCCATTCTCTTCGCAAAGATAGAACTCACTCAAATCACCTTTTATTTTTGAAGAGAAAAAGAAAGGTAAAAACAAGGGATATTTAAACTATTGCACTAAAATTGACCCTAAATCCATGTTAAAATTGCTTTTGTAACGGTCTAACTTTCATTACTTCTGGGTTAACTAAGTTCGGAGGTTTTTTCCCTTCAAAGAATGCCACTAAATTTTCTGCAACCATTTCAGCCATTCTAGAGCGAGTTTCATAGCTTGCACTAGATATGTGTGGGGCAACAACCACATTGTCAAGTTTTAGTAAAGGATTATCCATGGGTGTTGGTTCCTGTTCAAAAACGTCAAGGGCGGCGCCAGCTATTCTACCTTCTTTTAATGCGTGGTATAATGCTTTCTCGTCCACAACTGGTCCACGGGAGTTGTTTATTAGATAAGCGGTTTTCTTCATAAGTTTAAGTTTCTCTTCATTTATTAGGTGATAGGTTTCTTTCATCAGTGGAACATGGATGGTGACAAAATCTGATTCCCTTAGAAGGGTGTCCATGTCAACCTTTTTTGCACCTAATTTTTCCATTTCTGGTCTAGGTACAACATCGTAAAAGAGGATTTTCATATCAAAACCCGTAGCTCTTTTTGCAACCGCAAAGCCGATTCTTCCAGCACCAACAACGCCTAATGTTGCGCCGTAAACGTCTCTGCCCTGCATCATCATAGGATGCCAACCAACCTTCCACTGTCCACTGCGAACATACTTGTCTGCTTCAACAACCCGTCTAGCCACAGCCAATAACAAAGCCCAAGCGAAATCTGCTGTTGTGTCTGTTAAAACTTCTGGCGTGTTTGTTACGTATATTCCTCTTTTTGTGGCTTCTGGAATGTCTATGTTGTCAAAGCCAACAGCCATCTGAGCAACAATCTTAAGTTTTGGCGCAGCATCAAAAACCTCAGCATCTATTTTGTCAGACAACAGCGTGGCAAGTGCATCAACCTTTCTAGCTTTTTCGATTATCACCTTTTTTGGCGGTGGAGCATATTCTGGCCAAACTTCAGTGTCAAAATGCTCCTTAATTATTTTAAGACCCCTTTCTGGAAGTTCACGTGTAACATAAACTTTTGGTTTTGACATTTAGACTCACCGAGCAAAGATTTGTGGAATTCTTTATTAATATTAGCTTATTACAATTACGCAGTTAACCATAAAAAATCAATGTTAGGGCAATCAAATGATAACAATAAAGAATAAAGAAAAACTAATAGATAATGGCGAGACGCAACTTAACAGAAAAGCCAGAGAACTAGCACTAAAAAGCCTTGAATCTGCGCTGAATGCTGTTGACCCAAAACAGATAATAAAATCAAAGGTTTTATTGAAAAACTCAACTCTTCACGTGGATAAATATTCCTTTGATTTAAAGAAGTTCAGGAACGTTTATGTTATAGGTGGTGGCAAGGCAAGCGGTTCAATGGCTGAGGCTTTAGAACAGGTTTTAGGACGCCTAATAAGGATGGGGTTAGTTAACGTTCCTTACGGCAGTAAACACAAAACAGACATTATAGAACTTCATGAAGCAAGCCATCCCATTCCAAATGATTCAGGCGTGGAAGGAACTCGGCGCATGCTGGAAATAGCAGAAAAAGCGGAGGAAAACGATTTAATCATTTGTTTAATTTCTGGCGGAGGTTCAAGCCTCATGCCGTTGCCCCGTGGCGAAATAACAATAAATGACAAGAAGGAAATAACAAACGCTTTGCTGAAGTGCGGTGCAACAATAAATGAGATTAACACTGTCAGAAAGCATATATCAAATTTCAAGGGAGGTTGGTTGGCAAAAAAGGCTTATCCCGCCACCATCCTAAACCTCATTTTATCAGATGTTGTTGGCGACCCATTAGATTTTATCGCATCAGGTCCAACAGTTCCAGATTCCACAACCTTCAGCGACGCAATAAAAGTTTTGAAAAAATACGGATTGTGGGATAAGGTTCCGGCATCGGTCAGAAAAGTTCTGTTAGAAGGAGAGAAAGGCACAATTCCGGAAACACCAAAAGCCAATGATGAAGCCTTCAAGAAAGTCTTCAACGTAATTATTGGAAACAATAGACTTGCAAGCAAAACAGCCCAAGAATTCCTAAAATCTGAAGGATTAAACACGCTTTTGCTGACTGCAACATTAGAAGGCGAAGCCAGACACGTTGGAACCATGCTTGCCTCAATAGCCCATGAAGTTTATGTCTCAGGAAATCCAATCCCAAAACCAGCAGGCATAATTGCTGGAGGAGAAACCACAGTAACCATTACTGGAAAGGGTAAAGGAGGAAGAAATCAAGAAATAGCCTTGGCAGCTGCATTAAAAATGAATGGAATGGATGGAGCTGTTTTGGCTTCAATAAGCACGGATGGCATAGATGGTCCAACAGATGTTGCAGGAGCAATAGTTGATGGAAAAACATTAACGAAGGCAGCGAAAAAGGGGTTAACTCCAGAGGAATATCTTGCTGAAAACAACTCCTACAATTTCTTCTCCAAACTTGAAGACTTAATTTTCACTGGTCAAACAGGCACAAACGTGAATGACATTTCAGTCATAATAGTCCTATAAAGTGAGGAAACGATATGGTTGTAACTGTGAATTTTATTGGAGTCTTTCGCACGATTTCAAATAGAGACAAAATCGACATCAAAATTGAAGACACCGTTACCTTAAAGGAGGTTATAAAGAAAATAGTTGAAAAGTTTCCAACACTCAAGCGGACGCTAGTTGACCCAGAACTTGAAGACCCCAGACCAAATGCACTAATACTTGTAAATGGAAAGGAAATCAGCGTCTTAAACGGTTTAGAAACCCTTCTTAAGGATGGAGACGAAGTTGTTCTTATTCCAGTCATTCATGGAGGATAAACATTATGAGGCTTTATGCCGTCAAAATGAGAATAATAGGGCATAATGATGATTTGACTGATGTTATCATTGAAGACATAAAGAAACAGGGCTTAAAGCTTGAAGACAATGACATACTGGCTTTAACTTCAAAAGTTATTGCTCACGTGGAAAATCGACTAGTAAAATTGAGCGAAGTTAAACCTTCAAGGAAAGCAAAAGAGTTGGCAAAACATTTTTCCTTACAGCCAACATTCGCAGAGCTAATTTTACGAGAAGCAGACAAAATTTATGGAGGAGTCGAAAAAGCTGTTTTGACGCTTAAGAATGGAATTTTAACCGCCAACGCCGGAATAGACAACAAAAACGCTCCCATAGATTATGCAATTTTATGGCCAAGCGACCCTAAAAAATGGGCGAAACGCCTAAGAGATGACATTAAAAATAGGACAGGTAAGCGAGTTGCTGTTTTAATTGTTGACAGTGGCTTAGTACCGCTTAGAAAGGGCACTGTTGGTTTGGCTCTGGCTGTGGCTGGTTTTAAACCCATAAAAGATAGAAGAGGAGAGAAGGATATTTATGGAAAGCCAATAATCATCACACAGCATGCCGTTGCAGATGATTTGGCTTCTGCAGCACATTTTCTAATGAGTGAAGCGGCGGAGAGAACGCCTCTAGTGATTATTAAGGGTGCTGGTGTGGATTTTGATGATGGTGTTTATGGTTCCGAGGATATGGCTATGCCTCAGAAAGAGTGTATTTTCATGGGTACTTTTCTTGCTGAGCATCGGTATTAATAAGGAGCGTTAAATTTGCAGACTTCAAAATTTTGTGTAAAGTTGTTCCAATAAGCGTTCCCATTAATGCGATGAGTACCCGTTCAACAGGGTAAATGAATGTTAAAAATTGCCATGTCGCCATCCAACCATTTATATCTGCCATAAAAATAGGCCATGCAAGAACTTCGAAAACTAAGGAACCAGCAATTTGGCCAGCCAAAGTTGACGTAAGAGAGGTTACGAAAAAAGCTTGAAAAAGCTTTGAAACACTTTTAGAGTTCAAATTTCTGATGGCTTTGAATTGTAATGGCGAAATGAGAATGAGAAAACCAACTATTTGAAACCACATTAACGGCGGATAAAGCCAAAAGGGACCTACAAAAGGGTAAAAACCGAAAAGAAACAGTAGCGAAAAGTAAGTGAAGGCGCAGAGGCTTCGCTTGCGAAGGTAAAGCATGCCAGAACACAATGCTGTAACGACACCGGAAACTAAACTTGGCGGAGAAAAAGCACCAGCAAAGGAAACAATTGTTCCGCCTAAAATGGCGGACAATGCGCCTACATATGGACCGAGCATTATACCCATTATGGGAGCCATTATTGCAGCTGCTGTGATGGTTTTGCCGGGCAAACCAATTATAGGAGATACGGGTATGAAGCCGAAGACTGCGTATAGCGCTGTGAAACAGACGGTTAAAGCCACATTTTTTGCTGAAGGTTTTTTGTTGAGCATTACTTTGAAACTTCCATTTGTTTTATGGAAAGATAATTATTTTGTAACTGTTAATGTTTATAAAGGAACAGCATGCCTCGCTCAATAATTACTTTGACAACAGATTTCGGTTTAAAAGACCCTTATGTAGCGGAAATGAAAGCTGTCATTTTAAGCATAAATCCAAAAGCCATTGTTGTTGACGTAACTCATGAGATAGAAAAGTTTAATGTGCGAGCGGGCGCCTATGTTTTAGCTTCAGTCGCCCAATATTTTCCTAAAGGAACAGTCCACATTGCCGTTGTTGATCCGGGTGTAGGAACAGAAAGACGTTCCATACTCGTGCAGACAAAAAATGCGTTCTACATTGGACCAGACAATGGTGTATTAGCTTTAGCTGTAAAAAATCAAGGAATAGAACATGTTTACGAGATAAGAAATAGGAGACTTATGATGCCAAAAATTTCTAACACTTTCCATGGAAGAGACATTTTCGCGCCAGCAGCCGCCCATTTGACAAAAGGGAAAAAACCAGCAGAATATGGACCAGAAATTTATGAGATTGTAACTCCAAAATTTGCGAAGGTAGTTCGGCGAGGCAGCGTATTTGTTGGTGAAGTTTTGCATACGGACAGTTTTGGAAATGTCATAACAAATTTCGGAGAGAAGGAGCTTAAAGCACTGAAAGTTAGGGATATGGTTGATTTGGAAGTTAAAAGTGTCAAATTAAAGTTGAAGCTTTGCAAAGCCTATGCGGAAGTTGAGGCGTATAAGCCGTTAGCTATTATTGGGAGCCACGATTTTTTGGAAATTTCCATAAATCAGGGAAATGCTGCCAAAACCTTCAAAGCAAAAGTTGGGGATAAGATTAAACTTTATCGGTCTTAGTTAAATCCCGAAGTCTGTTGATTCCGTCAATCTCCTTTATGAAGGCAGCAACACTTTTTGGAACAAGTTTCTCCCAACTCTCGTCTTTCAACATTCTTGCCCTAATTTCGGTTGACGAATAAAGCTTTCTTTCATGAAAACGGATGGCTTTAACCTTATAATTGGCTTCTAAAAAGAGTCGGCGAGTTAAAGGCTCATTAGAATAAACTACGCTGAAAGGTGGAGTATAACCTTCTACTGCAGCAACCCACATCATATGCAAATGCACATCTGGCACCGGCACAATCCAAACCCTTGAATAGTCTATTTTTGCTTCTTCCAAAGCCTTCCGAATCATAATCAGCCTTTCTCCAGCAGTGAATGGATTGTCAATGCGGTGGCTGTATTGAGCACTGCCAATAACAATAACCAACTCGTCAACCTCCCTCAAAATATCTTTTATTGCGCCAAGATGCCCCAAATGAAAAGGCTGAAAGCGTCCAACATAAAGTCCACGCTTAATCATTAAATCCCTCGCTTTTTGGTGTATCCACCCCACATTTATCATTTACGATTCATATCTCACATAATTCCAGCTAACTTTTGCTTTCTTCAACTCTGTTTAACACAAATTCAACTGGAAATAAAAGCAGTTTTCTGCCGTTTAAGAAAATTTCTCTTTTAGAAGTAAAACCTCTTCTCTCTCGCTTCAAAATTTGAAGCTTAACGTCTAAGCCGCCTCCATACCCGCCTAAGGTGAAGTCTGAGCAGACAACCCTATGACATGGAACAAGTGGCGCAAAAGGGTTCATGGCCATAACGTTGCCAACAGCCCTTGGACCCCCACCCACCGCTTTAGCAATTGCCCCATAAGAGGTCACATATCCCGTTGGAATTAAGAGCGCAGTTTGGATAACTCTTCTTGTATAATTTGGCAAATGTTTTGTGGCTAAAGAGAAACTAGCCGATACATTCTTTCCATCGTAAATGTCCTTTAAAACAGTCACTACGTACTCAGCAAAATCTGAAGGTTTCTCTGACTGTTGAAAGGGAACATTAAATGGAATGCTCCTCAAAAGACTTTGCAGAGCCTTTTGCTGGTTGAAAGCAAAGGTTGTCGCAAAAATCTCTTCGCCGTCAAAGGCAACTCCAAACCAGACGCTATCCAATTCTTTAATGTAAAGGTTTATCATTTCACTTCAGCCTTTTAAAATGTTAGGGTAAGGTAGGTATTTAGCTATGCGGTGTACGAAAATGGAAAGCGATATTATTTATGACTAATCAACGTATATAAACGTGAAAAGAGGCATAAAATTGGAGTCTTTCAAGATACTTCCAGTTCTAGTCTGTAGAAAGGGTCAAGTTAACGAAAATTTCATGGGTAAAAGGATAGAGCAACTTAGAGAAAAATTGAAAATTAACGTCCAAATCTTAGAGCATGCTGTCATTAATGAGGAAAAGGAGGTTTCCCCTTAAAGGAACGTTTGGCGGAGACAGATGCCATTCTCATTTACAAGCCTCATCTTGGCTTAGGCGATTGCATAATAAAAATCTCCGAGTATGGCCTTCCAACGATTCTTTTCAATGATGAGGGAATGGTGAATAATCCTCTTGATGCCTTGGAGTACATTTATCCTGCAGCAAAGGTTTGGGTTGCCGTTGACTATCAAGACTTAAACAATTATTTAGGGGCTCTTTTGGCAAAGAAAAAAATGGAACAGACAAAAATTCTGGTTTTAAACGCTGATTACGCCCATTGGCAAAGATTCATATGCCGTGTTCATGGAGGCCGTGAAACAATTAAAGAAAAGCTTGGGGTAACGCTGGAATACGTGGAAAGCGAAGAGGTTATTCGAAGATGGCAAAGCATAGATGAAAGACGTGTTAAGCCTTTAGTGGAGAAATGGGTGAAAGAGGCGGAAATGGTTGTTGAGCCAGAAGAAAAAGACTTGGTTAGCGTTGCAAAACTTTACTTGGTTATGGAGGATTTGATGAAAGAGAAAGATGCACAGGCTTTAACTATGGCTTATGGAGACAATCCATTACCAGTCCCGTGTTTCGCATACACTAACTTAAGAGATGAGGGTTTCCCAGCAGCATGCGAA
The DNA here is from genome assembly GCA_038872535.1 of Bathyarchaeia archaeon. GTDB lineage: Archaea > Thermoproteota > Bathyarchaeia > Bathyarchaeales > Bathycorpusculaceae > JASEJA01. Next base: position 83,382 of record JAVZJY010000002.1, read on the forward strand.
GCAGACATAATTTCGCTTTTGTCAATGGTAATTCTTCACTATTTAGCAGATAAACCATGTTTTATAGGTAACACATTCGTTGACACTAAAGACGACACGTTAATCCTAAGCCATTGCGTGTGTCCCAGAAAAATGGAAGGATACAACGCAAAAGCGGCGCCTTATAGGTTAAGGCGTTATCATAGAGAAAAGTTTACTGGAAGCCTAACAGCCTTCGTGGAAATAAAGAAGGGACAAGAAGTTACTATATGCCGCTTGAGTGGGGATTTGAAAAGCATGATAATTGCGAGAGGCGTAATTGTAAATTGTGCGGATATGGATGCTGAGGAATATTGTAGAGTGACTGTTAAAGTGAAAGTTGCAAATCCAAGGGAATTCATCCATAAAACTTCGGGAAACCATCATGTCATGGTTTATGGCAATTATAGGGAACAATTGAAAAGGCTGAACGATGTTTTAGGCATAACAACAATAGAAGTGTAAAAAGTTTTAAGATTAAGTTTAATAAGTTGCTTGCGTATATGACGGAAAAGGTGAGAGTATGGAAGGCCAAGCACAAGGAGGCGAATATCTTTGGGTTCCAGGCGCAACAACCGTTGGCGTTGTTTGTTCAGACGGCGTTATTTTAGCCTCTGAAAAACGTGTTTCTTATGGTTATTTAGTTGTAAGTAAAGGCGGCAAAAAAGTTTTCAAAATAACAGACCGCATAGGCGCAGCATGCGCAGGACTGGTTTCTGACATGCAGATTCTTGTAAGAGAAGTGGAAGCCTACGCAAACCTTTTCGGTTTAGACTTTAATAGACCAATATCTGTTAGGTCCACCGCCAAACTTATGTCAAATTTGCTTTTCGCCAGAAGATTAGCACCACTAATCACGCAAACAATTGTCGGCGGAATAGACGATGAAGGTGCATCACTTTACGTGTTAGACGTTTTAGGCTCAGTGATTCCAGACAAGTATGCAGTTGTTGGTTCTGGGACAGAAATTGCCATGGGAGTATTGGAAGAGGGATACAAAGAAAATATGTCAGTGGAAGAGGCAAGAGAATTAGTCGTAAGAGCAATAAAATCCGCCATTAGCAGAGACATCATGAGCGGCGATGGCATAGATTTCCTATTCATAACAAAAGATGGAACAAAAGAAGAATCAATTAAATTTTAAACTTTCAAAATAGCGTCATGAAAGCTTAAAACCTCTAATTGCACAACAGAATATTCATCAAACAACTGGGGAAAACTAATTGCCATTTGAACTTAACTTGAAAGAGGGAAAATTCTTAGTTGAACTTGCACGCAAAGCCGTCGAAGAATATTTACAGAACAGAAGGCGCATCAATGTTCCAGAAAATACTCCGGAAAAACTTTTACAACCATGCGGAGTTTTCGTCACAATAAACAGCATAAGCGATGGAGAAAAGGAGCTGAGAGGCTGCATTGGATATCCATACCCAACAAACCCGTTGGTTGAGGCAGTTATTGATTCAGCCATAAGCTCGGCAACTCAAGACCCACGCTTTTATCCGCTTTCTTTAAGGGAACTTGACAAGGTTGTTTTTGAAGTAAGCGTATTAACGCCTCCTCAATTAATCAAGGTTGAAAAACCTAAGGATTATCCTACAAAAATTAAGGTTGGAATAGACGGATTGATTGTTGAAAGGGGACCTTTCAAAGGACTGCTTTTGCCACAAGTCCCAATTGAGTGGAAATGGGATGAGGAAGAATTTCTTTGCCAATGCTGCATAAAGGCGGGGTTACCACCAGATAATTGGCTTCTAGAAGGCACCAAAATTTACAAATTCCAAGCCATAATTTTTGAAGAAGAAAAACCGAGAGGCGAAGTGAAGCTTAAAGCCCTCGGTGGGAAATAATCTCATGAAAGTTTATTTTGCCCCCTGCGGAATCGGTTTAGGACATGTTGGAAGATGCATCCCAATAGCAAGAAAACTCATAGAGAAAAAAGCTGAAGTATTGTTCTCAACATACCGCGAGGGCATACGATATATAGAAAGGGAAAAATTACCTCTCATAAAGGCTCCTCCCATCGGTTTTCAAGTTAAGCCCGACGGAACTGTTGATTTCAAACAAACAGCAGTCAACCCTGGACCATTTTTGGCTTCTTTCACCCTTTTAAAACAGGTGAACGCTGAAATTCGAGCTATTGAAAAGTTTAAGCCAGATATTGTTGTTTCAGATTCTCGCATTTCACCATTATTAGCAGCAAGGATTTTGAGGATACCCAGAATTTGCATTTTAAACCAGTTTCAACTAATAATTCCAAGAAAAAAGCGCTTTCTGCGCCTAGCAAAGTTTGCCGATTTCATAACACTTACAATAATTGGAAAAATGTGGACAAGCGGAAACACGGTTCTAATACCAGACTTTCCTAAGCCATACACGATTTGCACTGGAAACCTGAACATTCCAAAATCTTACAGGAAAAATGTGAAACTGATAGGTCCAATATTGCCCATGCATCCAGACAAACTGCCGAAGGAGGAGGAACTGCGGAAAAAATTAAAATTGCCAGTTGACAAGCCAATTATTTTTGCACCAATAAGCGGACCAGTAAGAGAAAGAGCCTTTTTAACGGGAATTTTGAGGAAACTGTTGCTGGATTTTCCGAAGGATTACGAAATTGTCATGTCGCTTGGCTATCCAAACGCCAACGATAAACCAATACGCCATGGCAATCTAACAATTTACAAGTGGATTCCAAATCGCTTCGAATACTTGAAAGCAGCTGACATAATTATAAGTCGAGCCGGGCATGGAACAATAACACATTGTATGTGTTATGGAAAACCAATGCTACTCATACCAACACCAAGCCATACTGAACAGCTTAGCAATGCAAAACAAGCCGAAATTTTAGGCGTTGCAAAAACCATTCAACAGGAAGAATTAAACAAAGAAAGGCTTTTAAAAAGTGTTAAAGAAATTTTAAACAGCCCAATCCCAGAAGGGCTCAAAAAGATTCAAAGAGAAGTTCTAAATTATGATGGATTAGAGAAGGCTGTAGAAACAATAATCCAGATTGCAGAAAACAAACAAATATTTTAAGACAAACAAACATAAAAGAAGATATGTTTGTACCGCGTAAAATTTTGGAAGAAAAACTCCAAAAAATGCTTGCAGAAGACATCGGGCAAGGAGACATAACCACAACATTAATTGTTCCACCCGAAACCCAAACGGAGGCAGAGATAATAGCGAAAGAGACTGGAGTTATTGCTGGAATTGAGGAAGCAAAAATCCTTCTGGAAAGTTTGGGGATTAAAATTGACGCTTTGGTTTCTGACGGAGAAAAAATAAGGAAAAAGCAAGTTTTAATGAAAGTTTCTGGAGATGCACAAGCCATACTTTCAACTGAACGGACACTATTGAATATCCTTTCACGGATGAGTGGTATAGCAACAATCACAAGAAAACTGATTGAGACTCTTCAAAAAAATGGATTCAAGACTAAGGTTGCGTGCACACGAAAAACAGCGCCGGGGCTTCTATATTTTGATAAAAAGGCGGTCATGTTAGGGGGCGGCGACATCCATAGGTTTCATCTGGATGATATGGTTTTGATTAAAGATAACCATATTAAAGTGGCTGGAAACATCGAAAAAGCTGTTAAAAAAGTAAAAGAAAAGGCATCTTTCAGCAAGAAAATCGAGGTTGAAGTAACAAACGCAAACGATGCTCTAACCGCAGCTAAGTCTGGAGCAGACATAATAATGCTGGACAATTTTTCCCCAAAGCAAATAGAAAAGGCAATTAAACTTTTAAAAAAGGAGGGCTTTTTTGGGAAAGTGTTGCTGGAAGCCAGCGGTGGAATAACAACAGAGAACATTATTGCATTTGCTTCAACTGGAGTTGACATTGTAAGCCTTGGCGAAATAACACATAGTCCAAAAGCGTTAGACGTAAGCCTAGAAATTATAAGGGTTTATGGAAAAAGCAAATAAAAATGGATTTTTATGACATCAAGCGGCTGAATAAATCATCAATGTTTCGATAATTGCAGCCACCAAAAGAATTATGGCGCAAACTGAAATGAATTTGCATGCGTTTATGAGCTCATGTTTGCCTCTGCGTTGCCATAAGCGGCGGGTTAACCAAATGCTTTCAGCCATCGCAGTTGAATAAGCTATAAACTCAAGCCAAGCTACAGGCGTTAAAAATAAAGCAATAAGGCTTAGAGCTGGTGGAAGTTGGTTAGAAATAGCAACGGAGGCGATAACTGCTCCAGTGCTATAGAGTACATAGGCTCCGAAAATAACGCCGATTATAGGTACAAACATTATGAGGGCAAACATAAAATTGTTTCCGAAAATGTATTGAAGTAATGCATCATTTGCTTTTAATGAATTCATTGTTTGGTTAAGTTCATTGTTAATTTCATTTGCCTCTTGCTCTTTAATAGGCGCCCATGTTCCCACAGTCGTTATGATTACGGCGATAATGAAAATTATAATGATTGTTATTATTCTTCTGACGAGGGGTGAAGCATTTTTCCAGAACTCAAAACTCATATGAGAACCACCATTTACGTTAATTGTTTTGGCGTTATTTTTAGGATTCGGAAACCTCTTGCAATTGGATTTAACATGTCTATGATATTAACTTTTTTCAAAATCTCTTTAGTGTCTTCCGCGTAACCTCTCACGTCGTGTTCAGCAAGTATAAGAGAGCAAAGGTAAACTCTATTTTCTGAAAGTATATACTGACATTTAGACGGTAAACCCAAAAGAACAGTCTGATCCTCTTTTACGGCTTTTTCGCATGCATACAAGATTGCGTGGGCTCCAGCTGTTAGCTCTGCAATCCTTACTGGAATGCTTTCTTTTCCTATGGCTAAGACTTCAACTCCATATTTTTGTGTGATTTCGCCAGCAATTTTTCTCAGTTTAGGCAGAATCCCTATGAGGTTACGCTTTGCTTTATTGGAGATTCTCATGTTTGAAAACTGAATTGGCGACAACTGCTCCAGAGGAACTGCTCCAAGAGACATGTCTAAATGCACAGAATCAGCCTTCACCTTTTCTAGTAATTCTTTACAAAGTTCCGCCTCATGCACAACAACCCCATGTCCGTTGGAGGCACTCGCAAAAATTGGCTCAGCCAAACACATGCTTGGTTCTTTATAAGGTGGGTTCACTAAGACTGATGCTGCTGCCACAATAGATAATGGTTCAAATTTGCTGTTCAGTATTGCCGCAGAAGAATCCGCTGCGATAATTTTCAAACTTTTCACCTTACCTACTAAGAAGGAGGCGACAGAATTTATATTTGCCGTCTAATCGTCTCTTCTCAAGCGCATTCCCAAGATGAAAATTTCAGAGCTCTTAGCCCTACTCGCTTTAGGCTTCACTATTCTTACAACTTCAAAATGTTTTTTCACTTTCTTAATGAAGTCGTCAAGCAAGTCTCCTTGAAAGACTTTAACGTAAAAATTTCCAGGAAACCTAAGGGTTTCCAGAGCGATTTTTAATGCATGCTGTGCCAAGTCTATTTGACGGGCGTGGTCTATTTCCCATATTCCAGAGATGTTTGGTGAAGCGTCAGAAATCACAGCGTCAGCTTTTCTTGGAAGTATGTGTAGAATCTGTTCAAGGGTTTCTTGTTCGGTTATATCGCCTATAATTGTCTGAACATTACTTTGAGGGAAAGGCTCAACGGGTTTGAGGTCAACTCCCAAAATGAATCCTTTGCCTCCAACAATTTTTCTTGCCGCTTGGATCCAACCGCCTGGTGCGGCGCCTAAATCGATGACAACGTCGCCGTGTTTTATGAAATGGTATTTTTCCACAGCTTCAAAGAGTTTGTAGGCTGCTCTGGAGCGGTATTTTTCTTCCTTAGCCTTCTTATAATAATAGTCTCTTTTTCTTTCCCGAATCCAAGCTTTTGGCAAAACTAGCTGTCACCCAGCACGCCAGATTCGCTTTTAGCCATTGAGAGAAGCCATTCTGTAAGTTTCTCGCAGTTTTGGGGTGAAATTGCGCTTGAGGGGTCGCATCGAGTGTTATCTGAGCATTTTAGACATGGAACATCCGCTATGGAGTCTATCGACGCTGGAACCCTTTTTGGATAAAGCCTATAAGTCCATCTTCCATCACGAAGTTCTCGTTCTCGGCGGATGAGATTTTTGTCTTCTAGTTTTAAGGCTATCCTTGAACCCTCTCGGCTGCTTGCCCCGAGTTTGCGCCATAGTTCAGATTGGAGCACGCCTTCAAAGCCCGTGTTAATTATGTATTGGAGGGCTTTTTGTTCTAAATCATTGCGTTTCGGCATTTTCCATCAGTTCCAGCTTTTAACATTAATAATATACGCAATTTTAAATAAAAAGATGTATGTTCCAGTTTATAGAAAACTATGATGAAGGATCAAGATAAATGAAGAAAAAGAACACTGGCGAACACTATTGCTTAGGAATCGAGTCAACAGCAGACGACTTCAGCGTTGGAATAGCAACATTTGAAGGTGAAATATTAGCCAACATCATAAGCGCTTATATACCAGAAAAAGGCGGCATCCACCCAAGAGAAGCAGCAAGACACCATGCTGAAGCAGCAAGCCAAGTCTTACAAGAAGCGTTTCAAAAATCTGGATTAAAACCAAGAGATTTATCAATTATAGCATTCTCTCAGGGACCAGGTTTAGGACCATGTCTTCGCACGGGCGCAACAGTAGCCCGTGCATTAGCCTCTTATCTCAACCTTCCTCTCGTGGGGGTTAACCATTGTATAGCACATATTGAAGTTGGGAAATTGAAAGAGCACGTTAAAGACCCAGTCACGCTTTATGTTTCAGGCGGGAACACCATAGTTTCAGCCTTTGATTCTGGACGCTACAGAGTTTTCGGCGAAACTTTGGATATAGCTTTAGGAAACTGTTTAGATGCGTTCGCTATAGAAGCTGGGCTTCGCCAAAGCCACGGCATGCCTTTAGGCGCCCTGGTGGAAAAACTTGCAAGAAAAGGAAAAAGGCTGATTCCTTTGCCGTATACTGTTAAGGGCATGGACACTTCTTTCAGCGGCTTACTAACAGCAGCGGTTAACTTGCTAAAAAAAGGCGAGTATAAGCTTGAGGATTTATGTTATAGCCTTCAAGAAACAGCCTTTTCCATGGTTACAGAGGTTACTGAAAGAGCCTTAGCCCACACAGAGAAAAAAGAGGTTCTATTAACTGGTGGAGTGGCTGCCAACAAAAGACTACAGTCCATGGTTAAGGCTATAGCAGAAGAACATTATGCAAAATTCCGCGTGGTGCCAAGCGAATTCGCCGTCGATAATGGAGCTATGATTGCATGGACTGGAGTGTTAGCCTACAAAAGTGGTTTAGTTACGCCTATTGAGAAAAGTTTTGTAAAATTAAGGTGGCGTTTGGATGAAGTTGAGGTTCCATGGGTGAAATGAAACCCGTATTGATTAAGAAGGGCGCGGAAGCCAGCCTCTACCTTGCAGATTGGCATGGCAGAAAAGTCGTAATGAAAAGGCGTTTGGCTAAAAAGTATCGTCCAAAAATTTTGGATGAACAGATTAGAGTTTATAGGACAATCCACGAGCCGCAGCTAATGCATGAAGCAAAAAAGGCTGGAGTGCCGACGCCAACAATTTTTCTTGTCGACGTAAAAAATGCCACTATAATAATGGAGTTTATTGAAGGAAGACAAGTTAAACAGTTGTTAGGCGAAGCTTCAAAAGAGGAAAGAGAAAGTTTATGCCTAAAAATTGGTGAGTTGATAGGTAGACTTCATGAAAATGGGATAATTCATGGCGATTTAACCACATCCAACATGATTCTGACGCTGGAAGGAAAAATTTTCTTTGTCGATTTTGGACTTGGCGAAAAGAGTAAAGAGTTGGAAGCGAGGGGAGTGGATTTACATCTTATGAAGAGGGCTCTTCAAAGCACCCATTTTCGCTTTACCGAAGAATGTTTCAACGCCATAATCCGTGGATATGCAAAGGCTGTGGGTTCTGAAACTGCAAAAAACATTTTAGAGAAGATAAGGGAGATAGAGCGAAGAGGAAGATACGTAGCCGAAAGAAAAAGGGAATCAGCATGAGTTTTAGGTTAGAAGGCAGGTTCATATTCTTTGCAACAAACAACATTAACAAATTTAATGAAGCCCGCAGGGTGTTAGCTGAATACAAAATTGCTGTTGGCATGGTAAGAGTCAAAACTTTTGAAATCCAAAGCGAAAGTTTGGAAGAAATTGCAAAAGCAAGCGCCATCGATGCCTTCAAAAACTTCAACCTGCCACTCATAACAGAGGATGCTGGACTATTCATAGAAGCATTAAACGGATTTCCAGGACCATATGCCGCTTACGTATACAAAGTGATAGGGAACAATGGAATATTGAAACTTATGGAAAATGTTAAAAACAGAAGGGCGAAGTTCCAGTCGGCCATAGCCTATTGCTCATCAAAATCGGAACCGCCCTTATGCTTTAAAGGCGAGGTTGCAGGCGTAATAACGAAGGAAGAACGGCAGGGAAATTCAGGCTTTGGCTTTGACCCCATTTTTGAACCGCTGGATGGTGGAGGAAAAACTTTTGCTGAAATGACAGTTGAAGAAAAAAACAGGTATTCACATAGGGCTGAAGCTTTGAGAAAGTTTGCTGAATGGTATAAAAGAAAATGTTAAAGAACAAGATGACGGCTTGACATTTAATTAGCATGGTGAGTGTAAATGAACGAGAAAACTTTAGGACCACCTGAAAAGTTTCATTTATCTGTACCTAAAGAAGTTTCCATAGCGCCCAATGAAAAGATATTAATGGTTCTGGGAAGAACCTACATATCCTTTGTAACTATAGCAACTATTGGACTTCTCGTAATTGCAGGAGCACTACTAATCCTAAACTTTGCTATCCCAAAAGAAAACCAGTGGGTTGTATTTCCCTTGGCTGTTTTTTGCTTCGTAATCCTTCCGCCACTCCTTTACGGGTTGGGTTACATTTACGTTAAGGGACATCGATACATAATCACAAATGAAAGAATCATAATGTTCAGAAAATTCATAGGAATCCTCCTGAGAACAGTAACACATGACAAGATAACAGACCTCATCGTGAATCAAGGACCAATTGGTAGAATTTGCAATTATGGAAGAGTTTCTCCAATAACGGCTGGAATGATAATGCCCATGGGAGCCGCCATATTCTCCATTTCCGGCGTGCGGAATCCATACGAAGTTAGGGACAGCATAGCAAAATTGGTGAAGGCTACGCAACCAGAGGGGCAATAAAATTTAATGACCACCAATGAGATTATACCACCGCAGCTGTCACTGTTTAAAGACGAGAAAATTGTAATGACGCTGCGGAGGCGTTACGCTTCCATATTCACATCCATAATATCCTTCATTGCAACAGCATTTTTAATAAGCATAGGTTCCATAATTAGAGATATTGCCCAATACGCCCAGTCTTTGGAGGCTTTCTTTTGGATTTTCATCTACCTAATCATAATTGGGTTTGCATGTTTCTTTGCTTTGATGGCTTTGGTTGGATACTTTTACGTTCAAGGGCACCTTTATATTCTAACTAATCGCCGCATCATACTATTTAGAAAATTCATCACAATTTCAGTTAGAGAAATCGCCTATTCGGAAATAACAGATTTAATTCTCAATCAGGGTCCAATAGCCAGAATCCTCAACTATGGCTCCATAACCCCTCTAAGCCCAGGCGTCAGAGGATTTTACGCTATGCCATATCCATACATGAGACGTTCTTCATATTCTAGGGTAGAGCTTAAAGATATCGGTCAACCTTCAAAAGTTATGAATGAATTGTTCACCTTGGTTCGTTTTCACAAGTCAGCCTAAAACTTGGACATCGAAGGTTTTAAATATTCGTCTGACCTCGCTCATACCACGCTTAAAGGGAACAAAAATGCCAAAACAGGAAAAGGGAAAAGCCCACCAAATAAGACCAGTCAGCAAACGTCCTCCAAGCTGGTGCAAATATCAGCCAGAGGAGGTGGAAGCATTAGTGATTAAATTGGCAAAAGAGGGACATCCACCAAGCCGAATAGGAACAATCCTCAGAGATCAATACGCAATCCCACTCGTAAAGCCTATAACAGGAAAAACAATAACAAAAATCCTTAAAGATGCGGAACTTGCACCAGCCATGCCAGAAGACTTAGCAAACATGCTGAAAAAGGCCGAAAGCCTTGCCACACACTTGGAAAGAAATAAGAAGGACTTGCATAATAAGAGGGCACTTCAAGTTTTAGAGGCAAAAATTCACAAACTCTCACGCTACTACAAACGTGAGGGGGTTCTGCCGCAGAACTGGAAATACGAGCCAAAAATAGCTTCCATAACCTAATTGATCATCTCATCCATTTGCTGATACAGTTTAAATCTTTAAATAACTTAGCTTCTTAGCCTAAAGTGATTGCTATGGCCGAAAAAGACTCTACAGCAGATTTTTTAAATTCCGCAGCGCGGGCAGCAGAAACCATTTTGGAAACTGTGAATGAAAATGAATTCATACAGGTTTTTTCACATTTAGACGCTGATGGAGTTGCTGCTGCTGGAATAATTGGAAAAGCATTGTTTAGACTTGATGCAAAATTTCGAATCCGTATAACCCAATGGGTTGACGAAAAAATTTTTAACGAAATCCTTTCGGAAAAGCCCAAAATCATAATTTTATCCGACTTCGGAAGCGGCTACATTGAACTGCTAAACGATAAGCTTTCAAACTTTAAAATTGTAGTTTTGGACCATCACCAAATTGTGGGAGAAGAAAAACCAAATATTGTGCATGTGAATCCACATTCGCATGGAATAGACGGCGCACGCGACATTAGCGGTGCTGGCGTGGCTTATTTTGTGGCTAAGGCCGTTGACAAGGAAAATGTTGATTTGGCGCCAATAGCTGTTGTCGGAGCCCTCGGAGATTTACAGGATAAATACGACCAGCGAAAACTTGGTGGAGTTAACGAAAAAATAGTTGAAGACGCAGTAAACGCTGGACTTTTGACGGTTGAAAGAGATTTAATATTCTTTGGCAGAGAAACCCGTCCAATCCACAAAACCTTAGCTTCTACAACAAACCCCTTTATTCCAGGCATAAGCGGAGAAGAAGACAAAAGTTTGGCTTTTCTGGCAAGTTTAGATATCAAGCCGAAACACGGCGAACGATGGCGGGCTTTAAGAGACCTTTCAGACGATGAGAAGAAAAGGCTGTGTTCCGCTTTAGCAGACTATTTGCTTTCAAAGGGGCTAAGATACGAAGTTGCAAATCTAATTGGACACGTTTACACCCTAAGCCATGAGGAACCTTGGACTCCGCTTAGGGATGCAAGGGAATTTGCCGTTTTATTAAATGCCACGGGACGTATGGAAAAACCCAGCCTTGGAGTTTCCATTTGCATGGGCGACAGAGGCTCTGCCTTGGAAGAAGCAAACAGGGTTTTAGAAGAGTATAGAAGAACAATAAACAAGTATCTTGGATGGATAATGGAGAAAACTGAAAGGATGAAGGAAATGGAAAACATTTACGTCGTTTACGGCGAAAACTTCATAAACGAAAAAATTGTGGGCGCAATATCTTCTATACTTGCAACAAGCCTTCCAAACCCTGAAAAACCATTAATTGCATACGCTAACGTTGAAGAGGAAGCGTTGGCGAAATTCTCAGCAAGAACAATAGACATCGTGACGAACAAGGGCGTTAACCTAGGCGAAGTAATGCAAGCGGCAGCAGAGAAATTCTCAGGAAATGGCGGCGGTCACAATATTGCTGCTGGAGCACAAGTTCCCATAGAAAACGTTGACGCCTTCATTAATATTGTCAATGAACTGGTTGGAAAGCAATTGAGGGGTGAGAAAATTAGAAGCTGAAATAACCCTCGAGTATGAGAGTGAAGAATTCGCAAAAGCCATAGCAAGAGCTGTTTCGCCAGATAACTTTAAGACGCCAGCGGGATTATCCATTAAAACAACGAGAGAAAAGAACAAGGTAATTACAAGAATAAGATGCAAAGGAAAACTTCCAACATTCATAGCCACAATTGACGATTTGCTCTTCTGCACATCAACCGCAGAAAAAACAATTCAGATAACAAAGAGACTTTAGCCATATCACTTTCTCATTTTTGAAGTTCGATTTATGTTGCTTCGTTTGCAAAATTGATAGCTCCCCCATAGATTTTTGGAGAAATCGCCATTTTTCGGAAAGGCAAAAATATTGATTTAAGCTAAGGTTAGAAGGTTATAGAAATAGTTGCGTGTAAAAGATGCTTGACATCAAACTCATTCGTGAAAAACCCGAATTTGTAAAAAACAATCTAATGAAGAGAGGAGACCCTGAAAACATAAGGATGTTAGATGCCTTGATTGAGTATGATGGAAAATGGCGGCAGAGT
>JAVZJY010000003.1:0-56165 GCA_038872535.1 Bathyarchaeia archaeon
AGTTTTAGGCATAGCAATGTCCATAATAATGCACTGTGAAATTAAAAAGGCAAAAGACTAAGCTTCCTTCAGCTTGCCTTTTCCTCTTTACCATAGAAGACGTATAGGAATATTAGTACTAATGCAATGAAGGTTGCGGTCATGAGGATGTATTTGAGCACTTCGAAGTATGCTCCGATTTCCATGAAACATTCTCCTTTTACCTTTTCTATTTAGAGTCTAAATATTTTAATGTGTTGGTTTTTTCCACTCATTCATAAGGGAATCGTAAAGTTCATCATGCTCTTCTACACTTTCGTACCATCCTAAAATGTTGGCTAATTTTTGGGCGATGAGATGATAGCATAAATGTATTTCTTTGTCTAAGACGCGAAAGTAGAAGTCATCACATGAACAAAATTCCGCCTCAGGCATTATAAGGTAATCCCGTTCTTTTCCAACAACTATCCAAACAGTTCTGCCGCTTGGTTTGAAAGTGTACTTTTTTACGCGTCCTTCTTTCAAAGCCTCGAAGGCTCTTGTAAATCTTTGACCGAAAATTTCGTAAAGTTTTGTTAGGCTTTTTCCTGTTAGTTTGCCCTCTTTTTTTGCTTCTCGGCATATGGAATTTATTATGTCAATTTCTGAGGTTTCATCCATATACGCACAAGCTATTATAAAAAATGAAGTACGATGACGGTTAGTCTATGCTTATTGGTTCGCCTTTCGGCTTCTTTTCTTCTCTGATTTTTGGTAGCGTAATTTCTAAAACTCCATTTTTATACTGCGTTTTAGCTTCTTTCACTTTTACTTTTGCTGGCAACATGACCTCTTTATAGTATTTGCGTTGCGGAGTGTCGACAGATATGGTTAAAGATTCTTCTGTGCCGTGCAGTTTTATGTCGTTTTTCTCGACCCCTGGCAGTTCTGCAACTATGTGGATTTCGCCGTCTGTTTCGATGACGTCTACGAGAGGTTCACGTTCTTCCTTAACTTGGGGTCCCAAACGGCTTGGCTTGACGTTTCCAAACTCGTGAATTTCAGGTTTTCCGTCTGGACCTATTTTTACGCTATAACCGTATACGAATGGTCCCCATTCGCGAACGGTTGTGCCGTCTGGAAGTTTTCTTTCCCTAACGTAGTCTTTTGGGACTCTTGATGTGAAGGTTTTGAATTCATCTTCCATCATTTTCTCGATTTCTCGGAACATTTTGTCCATATCCTCAAAGAACCAGCCTTTAAAGAATGGGTAGCGTCTCCTTCTAAACCACTCTGGAAACTCGTCTTCGTCTGACGGCATTTTTTCACCTCAAATAGTGTTGAGAGCGCCATATCTATAAATTTTATGCTAAAGATTGGCTGCTTAAGGTTTTAAGTTGACTTAAGGTTCCAAGGTAGGTTCCGTCTAAAAGGTATGTTTCAGCATTTTCCATATCCACTGCTTCTGAACGAAGGACTGGACCGACAATCCTTTCTTTATCAGCTTTTCCTTTGTTTAGCGGTTTTCCTCCTAAGAACTCGTTGAAAGAGGGCATTATGAAGAGTTGGGAGGTTTTCGGCTTAATCTTATAATGCTTCAATAATGTTTCTTCGGGATTCTTCTCAATTTTTACTTTATGCCTCTGTAATAGGATTTTAGTTAGCTGAGTTACATTACAGTTTGCTTTCACCCAAACTTGCTTTGTTATTCTAAACCCAGCCGGATCTTGAAAGGCTACAACTGGGTGGACATGACCCATCACCAATGTTTTACATTTTAAAAGCATAGGCGACGGCCATCGATGACCATGGAAAAAGCCAACTTCGCCTAATGCTATGCCTGTTGCCGAAATAATTTTTATGTTTTCTGGAAGTAAAGGCTCAAGGTTTCCGTCATGGTTGCCTCGGATTACGTATATTTCATCTATTTGCTTCTTTAGTTCATTAAAGAAGTCTGGTATGTCTTGCCATTCGCCCATCTCTGCCGTTGCCACAGTATGCTTTACGTCGCCTAAAATCAATAGTCTTTCAGGCTTATATGCGGATATGAGGTCTGTCAGCCTTTTTAAGAGTCTTGGCGTTTGCATTGGAACGTGTATGCCCTTTTCTGAAAGAGCCATTTCCCATCCGATGTGCAAATCAACTATTACAAGAGTTTTGCGTTTTGCTTCTTTAATCAGTATGGCTGGATGGTTTGGGATTAGTTTTAACAATTTTCTCTTTTGTCTCTCCTCAGAAAATCTAGTATTATCTTGTGAATTTTTTGGTTTGCAGCCGCTATAAAAGTTACTTTTTGTTTCGGATCAAGCTTTACATTTAATGGCTTTCCTTCGGGGGTTGTTATTTTTGCGCCTACTTCCTGGATTATTAGCCATGCTGCTGCCATATCAGTGGCGCGGAGTTTCCCACGTATGTCTAAAAAGGCGTCTGTTGTTCCGTCAGCCACGTAGCATAATTCTAAAGCGTTAGCTCCGAAATGGCGTATGTGTTTTGTTTTTTGTATTATGCTTGATAGTTTAGGGGCTATTTCTTTAACTCTGTATGTGTTTAGGTCTATGCCTATAACTGCTTCTTCCAATGAAGCGTTTTGTGATGGAGCTATTTTGTGATAGTTGCGGTAAGCTCCGTCTTCTTTCTGCGCAATGTATGTTATGTCATGCGGTAGGTCAGCTACTAAAGCTGTGTGGATTGCGTCTAAGATGGGTTTTGTGGAGACAGCAATGGATGTTGCGTAGAAGGGTATGCCTCTCATAAGATTTGTTGTGCCATCTATAGGGTCTATAGTCACAAAATTTTCGCGAGGAGTTTCGCCATACTCTTTTACACCTGACTCTTCGCTTATAAGTGTGAAGGAAAGGTTATGCTCTTTCAACGTTTTTACTATGGCACTTTCTGCTGCAAGGTCTATTTGTTTGATGGGGTCTCCACCTGCTCCAATGCCTAGGTTGGGCTGTGGTTGGTTTAATGTTTTTAATAGGGGAGCAATTTGTTTTTGTATGTTGTTTTTGCATTGAATAAGAATTTGCTGCCAGTTGATTTGTTTTTTCATTTGTTTGGCTCTCCGAACCCGTTATATAGTGTTTACGAATTTGATAAAAAGGCTTTACTCAAAATTGCTGTAACATATAAGTAAATGGATATATCCGAAAATAGACCTTTAGTCTAGCCTAAAAGTCCTCAATACTATTTAAGCAGCGACTAACTAAGATAATCACCTTCAGTCGCTTAGGGGCATATAAACTTGTCAACAAAACTGGAAAAACTGTTAAGTTTGTTGAGCGACAACGTATGGCATAGTATGGAAGAAATAACAAAAACGCTGGATATCCCGCAGGAAAAGTTCCAGCAGATAATAAAGTTTTTGACAGAAGCTGACATGATACAATACAACTCGGCAACAAATCAGATAAGACTTAATCAGAACTGGAAAACTCTCATAATAAACCAGAAGGAACAAAATCAGCCGCAGTCAGAAACAACAGCTATTGGCACAATAATAATACCACCACAAAAAACTTTGGTGATTCAGTGCACCAGAATATCAAATTTAACAGATAACAGCCTCGAATTAGAGGTTCGCATAGACAAAAAATTAAGCGAAATAGCCATAAACAAAATTAAATAGACAAAAACTCGTTAGCTTTCCGTAAAACCTTAAGCAGTTCACGTCCTTTCTCAGTAGTTTTGTAGAATACTATGCCTTCAGGATTCGCATTAATGCATTCTATCAGATTTGTATCTAATAACTCCTTAAGATAGGAGTTAAACCGTGTAAAATTCAAATTACAACGATACATAAGTCTTGTTTTGTTGGCGCCGCTTAAGGCTTCATCGAGAATGCTAGCAATAACTTCTGTGCGACTTCGTCTATGTCTTGCCCCCTCCATTTAATCTCAACTCTGAATAGGAATCCGACAACAAACAATTATAAATAACAAGTAAACCGCTAATAAAGCTAACTACATACAATCTTCTAGAAAATTTTTCTGAAAGATAACCTCAGAAGACATTTAAACCTCTTGCATATCAAACTAAAATATCCAATGGAGGACATATCAACGACCTCTAAGATTGCAAAAGCCTTGGAATACCTCAAAGATGGACAATGGCATACAATAGAAGAAATTAGAGAAAAAATGAGATTGAATCAAGCCCAAATTCAGCAAATAATTACATTTCTGGGCGAGTACAACTTTATAACAATAAATCAAGCGGAAAAGAAAGTGAAAATTGAAGAAACAATTAGAAGATTTTTAACACAAACTGTTACTTGAGAAGAGCCTTCAAATCTTTGTAAGCCTTCAAAAAAGCCTTGCCTTTGTCGGTGATTTTGAAGAAGCCTGGATTGCTATTACCGTCTTCGGAGGCTATATGAAGAAGCCCTCTGCTGAGAAGAATTTCTAAGTAATATTTTAGTTGCTTGAAGCTCATGTTGCATCTGTACATGAGGTATGTTTTTCTGGTTCTTTCATTGGATGCTTCTAAAATATCTGCTATGACATCTAGTTGGCATCGGTGACTATTACTGCCTCGTTTTTTATTTTGAACGAGCAAGGTTATCAGCTCGGCTTAAGGTTAAAGACTCCCTTCTCCCAAAAATGAATGGTGAAACGTGGATTTAAACATTCTGAAAAATGTTGGAAAGGTAAAAATGGAAGATGTTTTGGTTGGTTTGTTTAAGAAGAACGAAGTTTTGTTAAAATTTTCTCGCAGTCAACATTTTTTTCCATGAAAACGCTTATTCTATGTTCACCAATAACTAAGGAGAGCATTTTGATGTCTTTGCCTTCGACGTTTATGTTTTTGGCTTCGCCTAAATCGAAAAGTTCGCAGAGTTTCTCGCTTGCTTCGAGGGCTGATGATGAAAGGATGGCGTAGTCTATTATTTTTGTTGGGTCTTTTAGGTCTATTGCTGCTGAAGTGGAGTTTCTAAGAATGTAGCCTATGACTCCATCGTATGTTTTAATTTCCTCAAGGCTTGCTCTAACATCTTTTGCGGAAACTGTTTCTTCAACTGCTAAGGGTTCGGTTACTGCAGTGACTTCGGGAAAACTTTTTTTCTTTTTGACCATTATGCATATCCTCCATTATTGAATGATTGGTTTAGCCCTTACAAGTTCGCCCTTTTTGATTTCTAGGGCTAGTTGCATTTTTTCGGGCATTTGGATTACGCCTTTTCCTTCATATTTTGAATCTTTTATTGGTTTGACCTTGCACTTTGTTGTTTTTCCATCAAAAGTTTCTATTTCAACTTCCTCAATTTTCTTGTTTTCATAAAGTTTTTCCCATTGTGAAAGTATTTCGTTGTCAATGCGAACAGTGTCTGATGGGACGAGTAAGCCTCCGAGGTTTTCAACTATAAGCTGGTTTACTGGAGGTTCCGAAAGAAGGGGTTCAGGTTCGATTGGAGCCTTTTCAGTTTTTTGGGGTTCTTCCTCTTCTTCTGCTGGTTGTTTAGGTTCCTCAACTATGGGGATTTCGGGTTCTATTTTTGGTGGAGGTGGTGGATTTTTGAGGGGGGTAGGGCTAATTTTCTCTAGTAATTTGAGAACTGTTGGAATCAAGACGCGTGTTACAGTGTTCACATAGTTTATGTCCGCATTTTTTGAGGTGACTGTGGCGAAGTAGGTGTCTTCTATGCAGGATACGTTTACTCTGCCGTTACTGCCCTCTAGGGTTATGCCTTCAACACCGCCTATTTTGTCTGCCTTTTCCAAAATGCCGTCGAAGGCGTCTATAACTTGTATTATTGTTTTTTCATGAGTATTTTCGTCTGCGGCTAATATTTCGCCGTCTTCGGTAAACATGAAAGTGTGAGTTATGTCTGGGCAGACGTTTCGAATCTCATTTAGGGTGTTTTTTAGGGCAAAGCTGTAGACTTCATTATCCATCTTTTCACTTCCTTATTGTTTTTAGGATAGTTTGAAGAGTATACGCTCAGGGACGCCGTCGTTTTCCACAACAAGATATTTTAAGCCTTCAGTGTCGCCGAGTTGGTCAAGCCATTTTAGGGCTTCTCTGGCTTTTTGCAGAACCAAAAGTCTTTCCTGGTGGCTTCTTACGACTTCTTCTATGGCTGTTAATTCGTGGAATGGGTTGGCATCCAAAACTATGTTTAAACTGCCAATAGTGATTTCGCCTAGGCTTTCGGTTGCAGCCTTTTTTCCAGCCAGTTTCATGACTACTTCTCGGATTTTTTTGGATTTTTCAGCCAAAGCCCTAATATCGTCTAATCGGCGTAGGTATTCGCCTAATGTGCTTTTTGTTTCTGAAATTTCTTTTTCAAGGGTTTCAGCTATTTCTTCAGCTGAAGCGTATTCTTTTATTTCTACGACCATTGTGTTTTTACACCTCCAACATCGGGAACAAACAAAGGGAAATTAAGAGAGGAGTTACCTCACCCTACCCCCAATCTCAACAAACAAAGAAAATCTATGAAGCTGGTGCAATAGCCGAGTATAGGAATTGGTTACCCTTGGAAGATACTAGCTTAACTTGATAATTTGCGCCTGTAGTAACTGAACAAGTTATGTTTAATACTGCTCCAAGGTTGGCGCTTATTGTCAACGGAAGTGACGGACTTGTTGACGGTTGTTTAACGTTATTTATCCAAGCTTCGTTTATTGTTACTGGTGAAGTTCCAGTGTTATTTACTGTTACAGCGATCCAACTGCTTGTACCAGCAGGACCGAATTGCATGTTGGTTATTTGTATTTGTTCTGTTGCTGTGAATGTGAATGTTAGGGCGCCCATCCATGCTGCTACGGCTATGCTTACTGCGACTGTTACGGCGATGAGTATGATTGATGCGACTACGGGGCTTAGGGCTTTTTTGCTCTTCAATATTTTCATTTCTTTTTTATCCCTCCTTTTGGGGTTGTTGTGTATTTTAGAGGAAAGAGAGGATTTAAATCTTACGACTTAATACACCATATTAATTATTTGTAAAACAAAACCACAAAAAACCCAAAAAGCCCAACAATAAAAACATCTAAAAAACCATGCAAACCGAAACTGTACAACAGCAACCAAACATTATGCCATAAGCGCTTAAAGACCCAACTTGTCAAAAAACTCCAACAAAAGCTTCGCCACTTTCTCGCCAAACTCCGTCTTCACATAATACTTCTTCAACGGGTCTATGCGCTCACCCTTAGCCAAACCCAAATCTTCAATCTCAATCATTCTAGCCCTAAAAGTGCCATCACTTAGGGTTAAACCATTAGAGCGCATAAACTCTTTGGCTTCCTTCCATTTCCCACGATTCATGTAAAGCAATAGAATGCAGTCTATAGCGTGGTCCTTCTCAAGCATAGCCTTAACAGCCGACAACTTTGGGTCTGTCAATATGCGCCTAATCTTCTCCTCTTCTCCGCTCTTAACCATGACACATTCAACCTCTGCCATTTTCTGCTTTTCTAATTATAGCTTAAACCCTTTAAAAGATTTAACCTATATTACGATTTAAGTCATATTTCTAATGGTATAAGCTACAACCCACACGCATTTTCATAAAAATATAGGGAAAATTATTGGCTTCCATCATCACTTATTTTTGTTTTTCCGGAAATTTCTCTGAGGCTGGTTCTCCGCCAATCCCCCAATGCGATTTTGGAATTTCATGCACCAAAACTTCCACAGCCTGCTTTGGTATGCCCAATTCTTCAAAGACCCTTGTTATGTTCCGTATTAAAGTCTTAGCTTTTTCATCGCCAAAACCTTCCCAAACATTCACATGAACAATAGGCATATGCACATCTCCAAAAATAGAAACTGTAACAATTGAGTTAAGTTCTTTGCTGTTCATTTCTTAACTCTAACACAAAGTTCTTTAATTATCCCCGCAATTTTCTAATAACAGCATGCAAAACCAAAAAATAAACACAAAAATTTCTGTGAGAAAAGCCAAAAAATCTGACAGCGAGGCAGTTTTCAACTTCTGCAAGAAAACTTGGAGCTGGGGAGATTACATACCTAATGTTTGGGATAAATGGCTTAAAGACAAGAATGGCAGAGTATTCATCGCCACAATTAATAATGTACCCGTTGGAATCTCCCATTTAAGCATAGACAAACCCAACGAAGTTTGGCTCAGCGGAGCAAGAACAGACCCAAAATATAGACGCATGGGAGTAGCTACAGCCATAACCACAAAATGTTTAGAATACGCCAAGAAAAAAGGCGCAAAAGTGGCAAGACTCGTTACAGAATCGGATAATGCAGCTGCTAGGACTTTACTCCAAAAACTTGGGTTCAAACAAATAGCAGAATATGTCGAAATGACAACGGAAAAAATAACAGAAGAAAAAAGCAAAAACTCAAAATGGATGGAAGAAAACGAAATTAAGGCTGTATGGGATTATCTGCAAAACTCAGAAGGATACCGAAAGGCAGCAGGCTTATACACAGTTCTATTTCATTGGTTCTCTCTCGAAAAAAATGACCTCAAACGATTCATTAAACAAAGAAAAGCAATACTACACGCGAATGAAGAAGACAAAATAGATGGCTTGACGCTCATAGAAGATGCAACAGCCCAAGAGTGGCACAAAAACACCATACAAACATGCTACATAGACGGCGATAGCAACGCTGTTCTCGACATGATAAAGTTCCTAAAAAACCACTGCTACAACATGGGCATCAAGAAGATTTATGGATTCACATGCAACCACAAACCTATAACAACCGCTTTAGAAAAGTTAGGTTTTGAATTGCCAGACACTACAGAAATAGTTTATGAGAAAAGAATATAATATGTCTATCAAATATGACATGGTTCTGCTTACAATTCCAGCCATAAACTAGTAAGGTTTAAATAAAATATGGCTCATTTCGTAGTTAGCTTCAACAGAATGGATGGCAATAAATGTCAGGGGAATTCCGCCACATACTAAGAATAATTGACACCGATGTAGATGGCACCCTAAAAGCACCCTACGCCCTAAGAAAAATAAAAGGAATAAGCCTAAACCTTGCAAACGCAATATTAAAAAAAGCTGGAATAAACCCTGACACAAGAGCCGGATTTTTAACAGAAGCAGAAGTTGAACGAATAGAAGAAATCATTAACGAACCAACAAAGTTTGGACTACCAATCTGGCTCCTAAACAGAAGAAAAGACTTGGAAACCGGAAAGGACATGCACCTCATAAGCGCAGACCTCGTCCTAAGAAACAAGATGGACATTGAACAGATGAAAGAGGTCAAATCATGGCGTGGATACCGCCACGCTTATGGATTAAAAGTGCGTGGACAAAGAACAAGAACCACTGGAAGAAGCGGAAAAGCCCTAGGCGTCAAAAAGAAAGAAATTGTAAGAAAGGAAGGTAAGTAGCGTGGGAGACCCGAGAAAACAAAGAAAGAAATACGCAACACCACGTTTCCCATGGCGAACAGACATCCTCCAAGAAGAACTCAAACTTTTAGGTCAATATGGCTTAAGAAACAAACATGAACTGTGGCGCCATGAAACAATGCTTTCAAAGTTTAGAGGAATAGCCCGCTCCCTCATTGGCAAAGCGCCAGAAGAACGCGGAAAAATGGAAGAAGAACTGTTAAAACGCCTCAAAAAACTCGGAGTCCTCCCTGAAACAGCAGTCCTAGACGACGTTTTAGACTTAACCATAGAAGACATCCTTGAACGCAGACTCCAAACAATAGTCTTCAGAAAAGGACTTGCCAAAACCATCCACCAAGCACGACAACTGATAACCCATGGACACATATCCATAGGAAAACAAAGAGTCACCGTGCCAGGCTACATGGTAACCAGAGAAGAAGAAAGCCAAATAGCCTACACAACACAAAGCCCCGTTGCAAATCCAAATCACCCAATACGCCAAACAATAGCTGTCGCAGCCACAACTGAAACAAAATCAAAAGAGGAATAAAAATGAGTGGCACCGCCAAAAAAACCGATAGATGGGCCGTAGTCCACATATACAGCTCCTACAACAACACACTAGTCCACATAACAGACATTTCAGGCGCAGAAACAATAGCCAGAACATCAGGCGGAATGTTCGTAAAAGCAGACAGAATGGAGTCCTCCCCATACGCAGCAATGCGAGCAGCATCCGCAGCAGCAGAAGTAGCCAAAGACAAAGGAATAACAGCCATACACATAAAAGTAAGAGCACCCGGAGGCTCTGGACCCAGAACGCCGGGACCTGGTGCACAAGCAGCCATAAGAGCCCTAGCAAGAGCCGGTTTTCGCATAGGGAGAATTGAAGAGGTTACACCTATCCCCCATGATGGTACACGGAGACCGGGCGGAAGAAGGGGTAGAAGGGTCTAACAAATTCCTGTTGTCCTTTTGCTGAGGGAAAAATTGAAATAATGCACTAGTATTCTATTGAACGGCACGGCAGTTGTTATAGAATAATGGAGTGTCAAAATAGTGGAAGTAGAAGTGCTTGAAAAAGACGAGAAAAATTTGCGTTTAATCATTAAAGGAGTTGACGTCCCATTTATTAACGCTTTAAGAAGGATAATAATTTCAGAAGTTCCATGCATGGCCATAGACGAAGTTGTAATGATTGAAAACTCGTCTATACTGCAAGACGAGATTATAGCACATAGACTTGGGCTTATCCCCCTAAAAACCGATTTAGACAGTTATAACCTACCAGAAGAATGCCCATGCAAAAGCGAGTTCGGATGCAACCTTTGCAGAGTTACACTTACGCTGGATGTGGAAGCAAAAGAAGGAACAAGAACCGTTTATTCTGGCGAACTGAAATCGGAGAACCCAGAAATAATGCCAGTAAGCGAAAAAATCCCAATCATAAAACTAGCAAAGGGACAAAAATTAAGACTTGAAGCTTATGCAAGACTTGGAAAGGGAAAGAATCATGCAAAATGGCAGCCAGTCTCCATGTGCGCATATAAATATTTCCCAAAAATAGAAATCCTCAGCAAACAATGCGACGCCTGCGGAAAATGCGTTGAAATTTGTCCCAAAAAAGTTTTAGCAAAAACTGATGGCAAGATTGAAGTTCGTAACCTGATGGCTTGCACCCTCTGCCAAGACTGCGTTGAAACTTGCCCACAAGATCCAACAGCAATAAAAGTGGACCGAGAAAAAGACACGTTCATATTCAGCCTCGAATCCACGAACGCGCTTCCACCAGAAAGAATATTGACAGAAGCCATCAAAATCTTGGATAAACAGTTCAACGAATTCGAAAACCAAATCAAGGTGGAAAAAAGTGAGGAAAGTTAACGCAACAAATCCACAGCTTATAGAACTTATCAACTTCCTAAAAAAGGAAAGCAGAGAAAACAAGGTTAACATTTGGAAGGACATAGCTGAACGATTAGCTAAACCAAACAGAAGACGCATAGCGGTAAACCTCAGCCGACTAAATAGACACACAAAAAGAAATGACGTTGTGGCCGTTCCAGGCAAAGTCCTGGGCGCTGGAGAGATAAATCATCCAATAACGGTGGCAGCCTTCGCCTTCTCTGAAAAAGCAAAGGAGAAGATAAAAGCTGCAAAGGGCAAATGCCTATCCTACTTTGACTTGATCAAAAAGAACCCGAAAGGCTCAAACGTCAAGATAATTGGGTGAGAAAATGGAAAAACAAGCAACCATAATAAATGCTGAAGGACTCATTCTTGGCAGAATGGCAAGCATAGTTGCCAAAAAACTGCTAAACGGCGAAGAAGTAATAATTGTAAATGCTGAGAAGGCCGTGCTTTCAGGGAAAAGAAAGAGCAAAATAAGGGAAGCAAAAGAATTCTTAGAAGTAGGATACCCAAGGAGAGGCCCGTTCCATTATAGGAGACCTGACAGAATAGTGAGAAGAACCATTAGGGGAATGCTCCCATACAAACAACCAAAGGGCAAACAAGCATACAAAAGGCTCAAAGTTTTTATTGGAACCCCAGAAAGCCTCAAAAACCAAAAAACCGAAACACTATCAGAAGCACAAGCTCAGAAGCTCAAATGCCCATACTTTACTATTGAAGAATTTGCAAAAGAAGTAGGATGGAACACAGAGGAATAGTTTATGCCAGCAAAAAAAGTTTTAGTTGTTAGTGGAAAAAGGAAAACAGCCATAGCAAGGGCTGTTGTCAAACCTGGAATGGGGAGGATACACATAAACAAAACCCCAATAGAAATTTTCGAACCTGAAATTGCCAGAGAAAAAATCATGGAACCCCTCATACAGGCTGGCGACGAAATTTGGAAACAATTAGATATAGACATAAAAGTTTCAGGAGGAGGCTATATGGGACAAGCAGAAGCCGCGAGAATGGCTATAGCAAACGCGTTATTAAAGTGGACAAAAAGTGCACATTTACGCACTATCTTTACTGAATATGACAGAACAATGGTTGTAGGAGACCCAAGAAGGAAAGAGCCCAAAAAGTTCGGCGGACCCGGAGCGCGGGCGAGGGATCAGAAAAGCTATAGATAAATGGAGGCTGAATTGGATGATTATACCTGTTAGATGTTTTACATGTGGTAAATTAATTGGGGATGTGTGGGAAGAGTTTGCGAGGAGAGTTAAGACTGGAGAAAACCCTGGCGAAGTTTTAGACAGTTTAGGGATTAAGAGATACTGTTGTAGGCGAATGTTGCTTTCGCATGTGGATATTATCGATGAAGTTTTACGCTTTTATGAAGAGGCTGAAAAACGAAAAGAGGCTAAAACCTACTACTGACAATTTAGAAGGAGAAGGGTATGTCCACAGTTATTGAGGATATAATTGCAAGAAAGGTTTTCAACACTCGTGGAGAGGAAACAATAGAAGTTGATATCATAACAACTTCTGGTTTTGGAAGAGCCTCAGCCCCCGCTGGGGAAAGCCGCGGAAAAGCCGAAGTGATTTATTATCCACAGGGCGGAGTGGACCAAGCTTTAAAGAAGGTTGAAGAGGTTATTGCTCCAGAAATTGTTGGTTTGAATGCTGATTTTCAAGAGGAAATAGATAGGACACTGCATGAAATTGACGGTTCGAAAGATTTTAGAGTAATAGGCGGAAACACAGCCTTCGCCATTTCCTTAGCTAATGCTGAAGCCGCTGCAAACTCTTATGGCATATTTCTCTTCCAATATTTAGGAGGACAAGTCGCCAACGAGTTGCCCTATCCACTTGGAAACACCATAAGCGGCGGAAAACACACACATGGAAAATCCCCAGACATTCAAGAATTTTTGGCGCTTCCATATGGAGCCGAATCATTTCTTGAAGCAGCAAATGCCAATGTCAAAATCCACAGAAAAGTCGGCGCAATCCTCAAAAAGAAAGATAAATTTTTTGGTGGCGGAAAAAGTGATGAAGGAGCATGGATTGCACACATTGGCAATTTAGACGCACTTGAAGTTTTAGCTAAAGCCTGCGAAGAAACCAGCAACGAAGTGGGTTTTGAATGTGGTTTTGGAGTTGATGTTGCAGCATCCTCCATTTGGGATGAAAAAGAAAAGGCTTACCTATACGCCAGGGATGGGAAGAAACGAGATTCTGGCGAACAATTAGAATTCATTTCAGAAATCATCAAAAAATATCATTTAGCCTACATAGAAGACCCCTTCGATGAAAAAGACTTTGAAAGCTTTGCAGAACTAACTCGAAAAATTAGGAACTGTCTAATTTGCGGGGATGACCTTTTCGTCACAAATAGTGAAAGGTTAAGCCGTGGAATAAAAATGCGGGCTGGAAATGCTGTCATAATCAAAGTGAATCAGGTTGGCACCCTCACAGATGCTTGGGAGACCGTTGAAATGGCGAAAAGAAATGGATACACGCCCGTAATGTCGCACCGTTCAGGCGATACATGCGATTGGCACATAGCCCATCTGGCTGTGGCTTTTAGATGTCCAATAATAAAGACTGGAGTTGTTGAAGGAACCCGCATAGCAAAGATAAATGAGTTAATAAGGATAGAGGAGTTTTTAGGAGATAGAGCCAAAATGGCAAGCATCCCGACTATTAAAGGAGGATAAAATTTGTCAGAAGATAAAGAAATTAAGGAAGGAAAAGAGGAGAAAATTGAAGAGGAAGCTGCAGAAATAACCGCAGAAGAACTTTTGCTGCCGAGAGACACGCTGTTATCTGCGGGAATACATATTGGAACAAGAATGAAAACAGGAGACATGGAACAGTTCATATACCGCGTTAGACCAGACGGCTTATTCGTCTTAGACGTTAAAAAAACAGATGACCGCATAAGAATTGCCGCCAAATTTCTTGCAAGGTTTGAACCAGCAAAAATTGCAGCAGCAGCAGCCCGACTTTACGCACAAGAACCAGTCAGCAAATTCTGCCAAGTGACAGGGGCAACGCCAGTGGTTGGACGTTTCATTCCAGGGCTTTTATCAAATCCATTATATCCAAACCGCATCGAACCAGAAGTGCTAATCGTTTCCGACCCAAGGGCGGATTCCCAAGCCGTTAAAGAGGCAGCCTCAGAAGGAATTCCAGTGATCGCTTTATGCAGCACAGACAACGAGTTTTCAGGAGTGGACTTGGTTATACCAACAAACAATAAGGGAAGAAGAGCCCTAGCCGTCATTTACTGGCTTTTGGCAAGACAAATATTGCGGGAAAGAGGAGAATTACCACCTGATAAAGATTTACCTTTAACAATTGAAGATTTTGAAGCGAAGATTTCAAAGGAAGAGGAGGAAACCTAAAAGAATGGCGAAGATTCGGCGTCCATGTCAAGCCGGAGCCTTCTATGAAGGGACAGCCGAATCATTAAAGAGACAAATAGAAAAATGCTTTCTTCACGAACTTGGACCTGGAAAAATCCCAGAAGTTGCCAAGGCTGGACCGAGAAAAGTTGTAGGCTTGGTTTGTCCCCATGCAGGTTACATGTTTTCGGGTCCTGTGGCTGCTCACGCGTATTACCAGCTGGCTTTAGATGGTAAGCCAGATATTGTAGTTGTTTTCGGTCCAAACCATACTGGCTATGGCAGTGCCTTGGCAGTTATGGATGAAGGAGTTTGGCGCACACCATTAGGCGATGTAGAAGTAGATGGTGAAACCGCCCATCAAATAGTGCGTGAATCACGTATAGTTGATGTTGACGAATCTGCTCATCGCTTAGAACATTCCATAGAAGTTCAGCTTCCATTTTTACAATACCTTTACGGGTCCCAATTTAAAATTGTTCCAATCTGTTTTTTGATGCAAGATTTACCATCAGCAAGAGATGTTGGAAAAGCCGTAGCAAAGGTTCTGGCTGGAAAAAACGCCGTTATAATAGCTTCTTCGGACATGACCCATTATGAACCCCAAGAAAGAGCAGCTAAAAATGACAGGCTAGTGCTTGAAGCTGTTGAAGCTATGGACGAAGCCAAGGTTTACTCTGTTATTGAGGCGCATCGCGTTACTGCTTGTGGTTATGGTCCAATAGCAGCGTTGATTACTGCCTCAAAAATTTTGGGTGCAAAAGAGGCAAAATTATTATGCTATAAAACAAGTGGAGATATAATTGGCGACTACTCAAGTGTGGTTGGGTATGCTGCCGTCTGCTTCACAAAATAGTGGTGTATAATGGAGGTTGTTGCCTCAGCTCCAGCCAAAGTTATACTTTTTGGAGAACATTTTGTCGTCTACGGCGAACCAGCCATGGTTATAGCCATAGACAGAAGAGCCTATGCAAAAGCAGAAAACCGCAGCGACAAACGCGTTTACATACGTTCATTAAACTTAAACCTCTCAGCATACTTTGAGGGGGAAAATTTCAGAATTGAAAAAGGCGAACCTAAAGAGGCAAAGTTAAAGTTTGAACCAGTTAGGTTGGCAGTCGAAAAAGTTTTAGAAAAACATGGTGAAAATGTCGGATTAAACATTGAAATCAACTCAACAGTTCCCGTTGCTGCAGGCTTAGGGTCTTCAGCAGCCGTAGTAGCCGCAGTAACTACAGCGGTCAGTACGTTATTAAACATAAGCATCTCGAAGGAAGAGGTTTTTCGCATAACCTACGAAGCAGAAAAAATTGTGCACGGCACACCATCGGGAATAGACCCGGCAATCGCAACTTTCGGCGGAGCACTATTGTTTCAGATGGACACTGGATTTAAACCATTAGACGTTAAAATGGACATTCCTCTTGTCATTGGAGACACGGGCATAGAAAGGTCCACACGAACCCAAGTTGACAAAGTAAGGGAGTTAAGAGAAAAGTATCCACAAATAATGGAACCGCTCACATGGGCAGCCCGCCAAATTGTAATGAGGGCCCTAGAAGCACTTAAGGATAAGGATTTAGAAACTTTGGGAGAGCTGATGAACATAAACCATGCACTGCTTTATGGGGCAGGAGTGTCAGATGAATCTTTAGAGTGGCTTATAAACGCAGCACGAAAAGCTGGAGCCTTAGGGGCAAAATTAACTGGGGCAGGAGGCGGCGGGTGCATGATAGCCCTAACAAGAAATGAAAAACTTGAAGAGGTCTCGGAAGCCATCCAAAGGGCTGGTGGGAGACCTTTCATTGCACGAAAAACAGATGAGGGGGCAAGAGTTGAGCGAGCTTGAACCTACCATGTTAAAGATTGGCGGTTCCGTAATTACAGACAAAAGTGGAGAACTAGCAGCGAAAATGCAAGACATAAATCGTCTAGCACAAGAAATCCATGACGCCAACATTAAAAACTTGGTAATTGCGCACGGAGGCGGAAGTTTTGGACATCCCGCTGCCCAAAAATATGGTATAAATGCTGGATTTAAAGAAGAAAACCAAAGGATAGGCTTTGCAGAAACCCATCATTTCATGACAGTTCTTAACGGCTTATTCATGGATGCACTGATTTGGCGTGAAGTTCCAGCCGTAAGTATAACGCCTTCTTCATGCATAATGACGAAACGAGGCAGAATTCAATGCTTTGAAGAAGCTCCTTTAAGGGCTTTTTTAAAAATGGGATTTTTACCAGTCACTTTTGGCGACGCCGTTTTAGATGTGGAGTGGGGATTCGCAATTTTGTCAGGAGACCAGTTGGTTTCTCATATTGCTACGAGGCTTAATGCAAAGAGAATCATAATTGGTGTGGATGTTGACGGATTATATGACGCTGACCCGAAGCTTAAGAAGACAGCAACAATGTTTAGGCACCTAACATTGGAAGAGTTGAAAAAACTTCAAGGAAATCTTGGCAAAACCGCAACATGCG
This sequence comes from Bathyarchaeia archaeon, assembly GCA_038872535.1. Lineage (GTDB taxonomy): Archaea > Thermoproteota > Bathyarchaeia > Bathyarchaeales > Bathycorpusculaceae > JASEJA01. The sequence goes on from JAVZJY010000003.1 coordinate 17,089, forward strand.
ATGTTACGGGGGGAATGTTTGGCAAAATAGCTGAGCTTATACCAGCCATAGAAAGGGGAATTCCAGTAACAATCGTTAACGCTTCAAAGCCAAATTATATCTATAAAACGTTAAAAGGAGAAAAAGTGGAAGGCACTTTAATAGAGAAGGAATAATGTTGGCTAAGGAAACAAGAAAAAGAAAAGCAGACCACATTAAAATTGCCTTAAACCAGCATGTGCAAACAAGAAAAACCACAACGGGCTTCGAAGACATCTATTTCATTCATAGGGCTTTACCCGAAATTGACAAGCAAAAAATAGACTTGTCCACAACGGTTTTCAACCACAAGTTCGCCGCACCAATAATAGTAGGCGCAATAACAGGCGGAACCATGGAAGCAACAAAAATTAACGCTGCAATAGCCGAAGCAGTGGAAGAGTTAGAGTTGGGAATGGGTGTTGGAAGCCAACGGGCAGCCATAGAAGACAAAAAACTCGAGAAGACCTTTGCGATAGCAAGGAAAAAGGCTCCAAAAGCCTTCCTTATCGCCAACATTGGCGGAGTGCAGCTAAACCAAGGCTACGGCTTAAGAGAGGTGAGGAAAGCCATCGAAATGATTGATGCGGATGCCATAGCAATACATTTGAATCCGCTGCAAGAAGCCATCCAACCAGAAGGTCAAACAAACTTTAAGGGAATTCTCGCAAAAATTGGCGAAATTGCAGACAAAATTGACAAACCAGTTATTGCAAAAGAAACTGGCGCTGGAATCGCCGCCGAAGAAGCAAAAAAACTTGAGGCTGCGGGCGTAAAAGGAATTGATGTCAGTGGGGCTGGCGGAACAAGCTTTGCAGCTGTTGAGTATTACCGTGCAAGAGGTTTGGGAAATTATGTTCAGCGCAGATTGGGACATGTCTTCTGGGATTGGGGCATCCCAACAGCCATAAGCCTTGCTGAAGTTTCCCAGACGGTAAGCATACCAGTGATTGCTTCTGGGGGAATACGTAATGGTTTAGATGCTGCTAAGGCTTTGGCATTAGGAGGAAGCCTAACAAGTTTGTCGCAGCCAATTCTTAGGGCAGCGTCTAAAGGGGTTAAGGAAACAGTGCGTGTTCTTTCGCTTTTGATTGATGAGTTGAAGAATGGAATGTTTCTTGTTGGAGCTGATTCTGTTAAAGCTTTACTGGAAACTCCAATTGTTATTACTGGTAGGACGGCGGAATGGCTTAGGGCTAGAGGATTTAACGTGGAAGATTATGCGAAGAGACGGGGGAAATGAACCATTTTTGATGTGGAGAAATTTCTCGAAGAAAAAGCCCTTTTAATAGATAAGGCTATTGAAAAGTATATTCCAAGAAAATTCACAAAAGATGCTTTGATTTTCAAACTGAACCCACCAAGCCATTCACATAATTTGGAAGCATTGAATAAGGCAATTGCCGAACCAATCTGGGAGTTTATTGAAAGAGGTGGAAAGCGTTGGCGTCCAGCGCTTTTCCTATTAATTATTGAAGCTTTGGGTAAAAATCCAAAAGATTTTGTTGATTTCGCCATAATCCCAGAGGTAATCCATAACGGAACATTAATGGTTGACGACATAGAAGACGCATCAGAATTCAGAAGAGGAAAACCATGCACATACAAAATTTACGGTTTAGACATAGCCATAAACGCTGGAAACGCCATGTATTACCTGCCGCTTCTACCACTAATAAAGAACAAGGAGAAAATCTCCAAAGAAAAACTATGCAAGGTTTACGAAATTTACGTGCAAGAAATGATTAGCCTAAGCATGGGACAAGCCATGGATATCGCATGGCACAAGGGGATAGCAGACGCAGACAAGATAAACGAAGAGGATTATTTACAAATGTGCGCCTACAAGACAGGAACTTTAGCGAGAATGTCAGCCAAAATTGCAGCTGTCTTGGCGGATGCAAACGAAGAATTAACAGATAAGCTTGGACGTTTCGCAGAGAGCATAGGCATAGCTTTCCAAATGCAAGATGACATATTGGATTTGACTGGCGAAGAATTTGCAGAAAAGAAGGGTGGACGCGGACAAGACATAACTGAAGGAAAGAGAAGCCTAATTGTTATTCACACTTTAAAAATGGCAAACACCAAAGACAGAAATAGACTTATTGAAATCCTCAACATGCACACCTCAAACCAAAAACTAAGAAACGAAGCCATCCACATCATGGAAAAATACGGCTCTATAGACTATGTAAAAAGTTTTGCGAAGAAAATTGTTGAGGAAAGCTGGAAGGAAGTTGAAAGACTTTTGTCAGCTTCAGATGCGAAGGAAAAGATAAATGCCTTTGCAAAATTCCTAATTGAAAGAAAGACCTAAACAGAAAGAGTAGAGTGCAAATCTTTGAAGTTAGAAGATGATACTGAACTTAAAGAGGCCATTCGGAAGACCGCTTTATTAAACGCTGTTAGGCATGATGGAAAAGCGCAAACGGGACCTGTTATTGGAAAAATTTTAGGCGAAAAACCAGAACTAAAAACTAAAGTTAAGGAATTATCTGCTCTTGTTAATGCCATAGTTAAAGAAATAAACAATCTATCCATAGAAGAACAGAAACATATAGTTGAAGAGAAATGGCCAGAAGTTCTTGCAAAGAAAGTTGAGGAGGAGAAACATCTTCCGCCTTTGCCAAACGCAAATAAGTATGCTCAAGTTGTCACGCGGTTTTCGCCAAACCCAGACTGTGTACTACATTTGGGTTCAGCGAGAGCCATAATATTATGCCATGAATACGCCCGCATGTATAAAGGCAAATTTATCCTACGATTTGAAGATACCGACCCAAAATTAAAGAGGCCTATTTTAGAATTTTATGACCGTATAAGAGAGGATTTAGTTTGGCTTGGATGCAAACCAGATGAAGAATACATTCAAAGCGACAGAATTCCAATTTATTATGAGTTTGCTGAAAGATTGCTTAGAGAAGGCAACGCTTACATCTGCACATGCAAACCAGAACAATTCAGAAAGAAAATATTAGCCGCTCAGCCGTGCAAATGCCGTGATTTACCACCAGAAGAACAGCTTGAGAAATGGCAACGCATGCTTAAAGGCAATTATAAAGAAGGCGAAGCAGTATTTCGCATAAAAACAGATTTAAACCATCCAAACCCCGCCGTCAGAGACTGGCCAGCCCTCCGCATCATAGACTCCGAAAAATATCCCCATCCACGAGTTGGAAGCAAATACCACGTTTGGCCCCTCTACAATTTTGCATGTGGCCTAGACGACCACTTGATGGGTATAACCCACATAATCCGAGGCAAAGAACATTTAACAAACATGGTTCGACAAGAATACATGTATAGATATTTGGGGTGGCAGTATCCCGAAGCCATACACTATGGCAGACTTAAAATAACTGGAGCATCCCTAAGCAAATCAAAAATTGTTCAGGGAATAAGGGAAGGCCTATACAAGGATTGGGATGATCCTCGCCTTGCAACTTTTGCAGCACTGCGGAGACGCGGAATCACACCGGAAGCCATTAAAAAAATGATAATTGATGTTGGACCCAAAACTTCAGATGTTATTTTAAGCTGGGAAAACTTGTATGCTTACAACCGCAAAATCTTGGACGCATCTGCCAATAGATACTTTTTCGTAGAAAACCCCGTAGAGTTAACAGTGAAGCAGATTCCAAAAAATGGGTTTAAGGCAAGGCTTCATTTGCATCCAGAATATCCAGAAAGAGGCTTCAGAGAATACACCATAAAGCCCAAAGAAGATGAGTTAATTGCAACCTTTTGGGTTTCAAAGAAGGACATGGAAGTTTCAAAAATTGGCAGCATAATTCGCCTCATGGAGTTGTTTAATGTGAAAATAGAAAAGGTGCAGGCATACTATGCAGAAGCATCCTTTATCAGCGAATCCTACGAAGAGGCAAGAAAGGTTAGGGCTCAGCTGATTCATTGGATACTCGTGGGCGAGGACATGCCATGCCAAGTGGTCATGCCAGACGCAACATTAGCAGAAGGCATAGCTGAAAATGTTTGCAGAAAATTAAAGCCAAACACAATAATACAGTTTGAAAGGTTCGGCTTTGTAAGAATAGACAAGGTTAACATGAAATTAACAGCCTACTATACACACAAATAAAGGAGAATATGAAATGCGCAAAACAGAAAAAATAATCATTTGGCCAGCCTACTTCGACTCAACAAAAACAAGAAAAGAAGGCAGACGTGTTCCTAAAAATTTGGCAGTTCCCTCACCCAAGATTTTAGAGTTAAAAGAGGCTGTAGAAAAAATCGGATTAGAATATGAAATTGTTTCGGATTCTAGCTATCCAAAAATGCCTTGGCTGAAAACGGGCATGCTCTTGGTGAAGAAAAAAGAAGCGAAGGCGCAGATAATTAAAAAGATTTCAAAGCAACTGACAAAAATCCGAAGCGTAGCCGCAACAAAGTAGGATTGGATTAACTCTTTTCTTCTTCGCTCAAGAGTACAGCGTTTATTATTCCATCTTGTCCCGGGCGGGATGTGACACGAGCTAAGCCTAAGGAGGTTTCTATTATAGCGCCTTTTGTTATTACGCCTCTGCGGTCATAGTCGATGTTGACTGGATTTTTGGCGACGCGGATAATTTCCACTTTTTCTGTTTTTCCACTTTTTGGGTCAGTTACGCATGCGTATTTGTCGCTTAAAGCCTTGATTTTCATGGTTTTTCCTCTTCCCTTAACTTTTTTCTTTTTTGTTTCGCCTATGGTTGTTTCTGCTGGAAATCTTCCCTCTTCAAATTTTCTCTTACTTCTGTAAGCTCTTTTTCTGCCTCCGGAAGACTTTTTCTTGTGCAAATTACCATGCCAAACCGACATTTTACATTTCCCTTTTAATCTTCTAAACTTAAGTGTTCACTAACACCGTTTTTTGCCATATAAACCTATCCATGTTTGGATTCGGGCTTCTCTTGCTTTGAGTAATCTTCAAAAACATGTTTCAACTCTTTCTTCATAACTGCAACATCGTGGCTTAAACCAAAGTAATCTGCAAAATATTCAGTTGTTCTAAGAATAGTTGAACGCCCGCTTCTTTCAGCAGCAACCAAACCCATCTCCTTTAACATTCTTATGTGACTGTAAACATGGTGACCCCGAACCTCAATAACTCTTTTTTGAGAAACCGGTTGTCTATATGCTATGTAGGAAAGCGTCTTCAAAGGACCAGTGGAAAGTAATGGTCTTGTAACGAATTTCCTAACATAAGGCGTGAAATCAGCTTTCAACTGCAAAACATACCGTTCATCCTTCAACTCTAAAATTTCAAGAGCCGTGTTCCTGTTCGTATAGGCTTTCATTAACTCCTTAACGAGTTTTTTAATCTTGTTTTTCGAACGCGTCTTCAAAACTGAACATAACTCGTTCAAGTTTAAAGGTCGACCAGCCACGTACAGTGCTGCCTCTAATAAGGCTAGGTCATGCTCCATTTTCTCTGTTGATTGGTGCTTAAGAGATTCGGTGGATAAATTAAGCGTTGGCTTGTCCGCCTTCTGCAAGTTTCAAATCCCCAATAGTTATGTATATTTCTTCAGTTTCTTCATCTTGCCAAAGGTTTACTTTTTCATTCTGCGCCAAAAACAGCAAAAGAATGAAGTCGCGGATGGCTTCAAGGCGGCTCAAACCCTTTGTAAAAGCTGAAAACTCAATTATCCCTGCACCCTTAACCCTCTCCACAAGAGTGACATAAAGTTTCTCCATTTGCACCTCAATTTCCATAAGGTATAAGTCTAGTTGTGGCAGAATCTCCGAAGGAGTTGGGAGAACGCTTTCCTCAACAACTTTTTCAAAGTGGACCAGTTTTTCGCTTTTTAAAACGTCATCTAAAACTTCAAGCAAATGCCTTATCGTTGTCGAGGTTAGCTCATGCCTAAGCGGCAAAAACAACGGTGGCGGAAGAAAGTCTTGCGGACTTTTTGGCGGCGGTGGCTCTTCAAGTTTCAATAAAAGTTTTGACTTCATAAGGTATATGAGGGCTGAGGAATCAAGAGCCACACCAGAAGCCCTAAAATCTATCTGTCCAGACTTCTCCATCTCTTCAAGAAAGCTCGTCAGCAAATAGGCAATGTTAATGTGCCAAGGAGTAAGTCTCTCAAGTTTATGGAAATCAAAGAGGATGTTCCATGGAGGACGAAGATAAAAAGGTTTTTTTATGGTCGCAGTTGCCATTAACTTGGCACCTCTAGGAATTTCGCAGAAATAACATTTGAAACTCCATTGCGTTCATAAACTCCATAAACCTTCTGTGCCTTATTCACCATTTCAGGCTTTAAAGTGATAACTATAAACTGCGTCTTTTCAGATTCCTCCAAGAGAAGGTCAGCAAGTTTCGAAACATGGAAAGCGTCTAAATGAGCGTCTATCTCGTCAAAAATGTAGAAGGATGTTGGCGTAATCTCCTTAAGGGTGAAGAGGAAGGCAACAGCAGCCACTGAGCGTTCACCGCCGCTTGCTCCACTCACAACGATTGATGGTTTGTGGGGAAACTGAACTAGCATGTCGATGCCGCCAGAAAACGGTTCATCAGGATTCTCCAGCTTTAAAGTGGCATTTCCTCCGCCAGTAAGTTTTGAAAAGTATTTTTGCAAGTTTGCGTTAATTTTTTCAAAGGCGTCCATGAAGACTTTCCGTTTCTTTCTCTCAATTTCATCCATAAACTGGACTATGGCTTGCTTTTCCTTCTCTAACTCATTCAATCTTAAAGAGAGTTCTTTGTAACGAGAAATTTGCTCGGCATAATGTGACAATGCTAGCTGATTCACAGCGCCTATCCTTTCAAGTTCAAACTGCATCATCCTCATCGATGTTTCAGCTTCTTCAACTTGTTTAGGCGTTACTTCCAACGGCTGCTCATAGCCAAGCTGTCTAAGCTCATTTCTGTATTGCTCAAGCTGGAGCAGGGACGTTTGAATGTTGAGTTGAAGCTGGTTTAACAAGCGGTCAGCTTGTTCATATTCTGAGTCGAGCTTGCGGAGCTCTTTATCTATGTCATCTATTTGTGTGGTGAATTTTTTGGCTTCTTCTCTTGCGGAGAAAACTGTTTTAGAAAGTTCAATGCGACTCTTCTCTAGTTCTGACAGTTCTTGCTTCAATGATTCTCGTTCTTGCAATGCGTCAGCAACTTCTTTTTCAACCCTTCTCAACTGTTGTTCAACTTTGGCGAGTTCGATTTTTGCGTTTTTGTAGCCAACTCTCAAAACATTGTCGAATTTTGACTGAAGGGTTGAAGTTTCAGTTTGAAGCGTTCCGAGTTTCTGTCTTAGAGTGATAATTTCTTCCGAGAGCTTTTCTCTTTTAACTTCCATTTCCTGAATGTGCGATGGGTCTGTTTTACGTTTCAAAGAAAGTAGCTCATCTTGAAGTTTCCTCAACTCTTTTTGAATAGAACTTCTTTCAGCCTTATACAGCCACATTTGCGTCTTTTCATTCTCAATTTCCTTCTCAAACTTTACAATGTAACGGTCAACCCTTCTGACGTTGCCCCTCGTCCTTTTAACACTTCTTTTAACTCTGGCTATTTCCCTGTCAAGAGTGGTTATAGCTTCAGACAAACGTGCAATTTCCACACGCGTCTTATCTATTTCCTCCTCAAATGAGTTGATGTCGCTGTTTCTCCTCGAAAGATGTTGTTGGAGGGCATTGACAGCTTCATCAAGGCTTTTAATAGCGACCTCGCTTGGTATAATGGTGGAGAAGTCTATTGGAGCTCTATAATAACCGCTTTCAAAAGCGGCGCCACCTGCTTCATAAAGGTCTCCACTAATTGTGACTGCTCTGTAACCTTCGCTTGAGAGTGTAAAAGCGGTTTTGTCATCGGAAACAATTAATGTATCGCCGAAAACGAAGTTTATGGCTGGTTCATAATGTTTTTCACATTTTATGAAGTAGGATGCTGCGCCGTTTATGCCTTCTTTTTCTGGAACTTTTATTGTTTTGGGAGTTGATGTTCCTTGAAGCGGTATTATCTTTATTCTCCCAAGCTTCATTCTTCTCAGCGTTTCTGTACATGTGAAGGCGGAGTCGAAATCTTTCACGACTATGGCGTCAAGCCATCCTGCTGCTGCAGCTTCAATGGCATGCTGATAAGTTTTGTCAATTTTGACGAGTTTACGGAGTCTACCATAAACGCCTGGAATTACGCCTAACTCGCCTAGCTCTTCTATGCTTCTTAGGGCTTTTTCTTCCGAAGCAACGGTTTCTGCAATCTCCCTTTGTGTTGCAAATTCTACAACCGCTGCGCGGGCGGAGTCAGCTATTTTTCCCGCTTCAGCTATTTCTCTTTCTATGGCTTCTTTTTGGGCAATTCTGCGCTCAAGCATTCTCTCCAAATTTTTAAGCTGAGTCTTCTGTTCCTTCTGCACTTTTTCAAGCTCAGCCAAAGATTTTTCAAGTTCACTTAATGTCGATGTGAACCTTTCTTTGCGGTCTTTTAAGTCATTAAGTCTTCTTGTGCGGATTTTGATGGCTGTCTGATTTTTTACTTGTTCTGCTCTCAAATACGCAAGTTTTTTGTTATTATCACTTATTTGCTGTTCAATTTCACGGATTCTCTTGCTGTTTTCTCCAAGATTTTCCCAAAGCTGAGCCGTTTCAGCTGCCAAAGCATCATGCTCAGCCTGTTTTGCCGTTATCTCGTTGGAAATTTTTTCGTGTTCACTTCTCAACTGTTTTATTTTGAGGCGGTTTTCATGAATTTCCTTTCTGATGGATTCGTACTGTTGAAGAGTGTTTTCTCTAATCCGTTTTAAGCCTTCCAGAGTTGTTTTTCCAGAAGTTATTTTAGTTGTTAATTCTGTAAGTTTCGATTTCAACTCCCCTATCCTTATTTGAACCTTTAATACTTGCGAACCGCCTTCTTCAACAATTTCTGAGCTTAATTTTCGCCATTCACCCTCAATTTCTCTTCTTTTTGACCTATACTTCTCTCGCAACTCCCTTAACTTCTCAACCCTGCTTCTGACGCCATCCGCTTGTGAGGAAACTTCCTTCACTTTCTTCTGCACTTGCGCCATATCATGCGATAACTTCACACTTTCAAACTTTTTTATCTCTTCTCGAATGAAATTGTATCTCAAAAGTTCGTTGCGTTCCCTTTCTAAGTCATCCACCCTCTTCTGCACTTCATCTATCCTTCCCATAGCCGTGCTTATGGAAATGTCTGCTGCCCTAAGTTTTTCTTCAGCCTCAGCCTTCTCAGCATCATACTGGGCTATACCAACCAAATCCTCAATGATTTTCCTACGTTCAACTGAAGAAATATCAGTTAAGCGAGTTATTGTGCCCTGTAAGATTATGTTTTGGCTTGTCGAGCTTAATCCAGCCATGGAGAGAATTTCTAGGATGTGCGCCCTTGAGATCCTTCTGCCATTAAGCCTATACACGCTTTGTCCATTTCTGTAAACTTCTCTTGAGATGGTAACTGTTGTTGTGTCTACTGGCATGCGGCCATCTGTATTGTCAAATTGGATTATGACTTTAGCCATTTTCGCCCTTTCTAATCCAGCCTTTTCAGAACCGTGAAAAATCAGTTTTGCAGCATTCTCCGCACGAAGTCTTCTTGTGCTTAACTCTCCTAAAGCGAATAAAAGAGCATCAACAATGTTTGTTTTCCCGCTGCCGTTTGGACCCGTGATTGCTGTGAAACCCTTATCTAACACTACTTTAACGGTCTGCGGACCGAAAGATTTGAAGCCTTTAAGCTCAATTTTTTTAATGTAGGGCATTCAGCTTACGCCCTCACCTTCCTCGGAAGATGAATTTATCTTGTCATAGACACTTTTGTATGATTTTTCTATAAAAGTGTTTACAACATCAAGCTTTAACGGTTATGTACTTTTTAACGCTATTTTTCGGCTTCTAATACTATTTTTTAGCCATTTTCTTGACAAACTCTTTTAGGCATACGTCTTCGCCATAAACAAGCAGACAACCATCACTTTGAAGCTCATATAATAAGTTTGATTCTTTAGCCAATAATTTCAATTTTTCAATGGGCAATTCGGCAGAAGGCTTAACACGAATCCACTTCTGCTCCCGCGGTAAACCGGGAACAAACCTTGTCTCTTCCTCTTCCAAATCGGGAATTCGCATGCTGGCTTCGTCTAACCTTTTAAGCCACTTATCCACATATTCCACTCCAAAATTTTTCTGCCCTTCAGATATGAGGTAAGATTCCACGTTATTGAGGTATTCCTCAATTTTTTGCATGGTTTCTCCGCGGGAGGGGTCTGCCTTTAAAATTTTAATCATTGTTCTAGCAGATTTCAGGTTATCCATGACTTCTGTTGGAATTGTGATACTCTTCTTTCGAAATTCTAAAATCATTTCTTCTAAAACTTTCCAAACAGCCAAATACCCCATGACTTAGTCACACACTCTTTTAGATAGAATTCGTACTATAAAGATTTGTCTTCTAACCGTTATGAGAGAATGCACAAGCATTTCACATGCACTTCAGCGCATTTGTTGTTAGGCATAGCTCACATTTTTCCATGTCGAGGGCAGGGTTGAAGGTTTTGTGCAGTTGGCATAATAGTCCTTTGGCGCGGATAGCCCTACAAATTTCGCAGAACTTTTGAATGAATTCTTTATGGGATAAATTGTCTTTAGCTAATGCGTCCGCTAAATTCTCTATTAATTTTGTGATTTCCGGTTCATTTTCTAGGTTTATGGCTTTTCCGCGCCTTTTTCTATCGTATAGGCTTATGGCTGGTTGGCTTATTCCGAGGAGTTTTGCTGTTTCTTTCTGTGTTAGGTTGTGTTTTGTGGTTAATGTTTTGGCTATTAGGGCGCGGACTGGAGGTAATAGGCATTTTACGGCTACTTCGCATGGGATTAGCATTTTATGTTGTCTCCTGATTGTATTGTGCAGAAAGGCATAAATATACTTTATTACCATTGTAATATTTAAAAATGGAGAATCCGAAATGAGTTGGAGAAACATAACCGAAATCTCAGAAGGCATTTACTGGGTTGGCGTCAGAGACTGGAACCGCAGACTTTTCGACGCCTTGATTCCACTTCCAAAAGGAACAACCTACAACGCATACCTCATTATTGGCAAAGACAAAAAAGCATTAATAGACACGGTTAACCCAGGCTTTGAAAAAGAGCTTGAAGAAAAAATACGCCTTGTAGTAGACCCAGCCGAAATTGATTATGTAATAATGAACCATGCCGAACCAGACCATGCAGGCGCCATACCCTACATCATGAAAATAAACAGCAAAGCCAAACTAATAACTTCTATCAAAGGCGCAAAAATGGCCCAAACATTCTACAAAGTGCCAGAAAACCGCATAATAGCAGTTAAAGACCAAGAAAAAATAAGCTTAGGCGACAAAACACTCCAATTCATCGAAGCCCCAATGCTCCACTGGCCAGAAACAATGTTCACATACGCGCAAGAAAACAAAATCTTGTTTCCATGCGACTTCTTCGGAGCCCACATAGCAAAAGGAGTATATGATGAAGAAGTGGAAGATTTGGTTGTTCACGCGCAGAGATATTTTGGCGAGATAATGATGCCTTTTAGGGTTATGGGACAAAAAGCCATAGAAAAAATAAAGGATTTGAAAATCGAAATGATAGCGCCAAGCCACGGGCCCATACACAAAAATCCAGAGCGCATTTTAAACGCATATAAAAAATGGATTAACGGAGAAACAAGGCAAAAAGCCATAATAGTTTATGCAACCATGTGGAACAGCACAGAAAAAATGATTCAACCAATAACCGAAACCCTAGCCAGTGAAGGCATAGAAATCGCCCTATACAATTTAGCCTCAGCAGACATTGGCGACATAGCAAAAGATTTAGTGGACTCAAAAGCCATAGTTTTAGGAGCGCCAACAGTGCTTGGCGGTATGCATCCCCTCGCAGTTTACGCCTCTTACCTCGTAAAGGCTCTGCGTCCACCACTAAAATTCGGCGTCGTCTTAAGCTCTTACGGTTGGGGCGGAGGCGCAGTAAAGCATGTGCAAGAAATTTTGGGTTCGTCAAAGTTGGAAGTTGTTGGAGCTTTGGAAATTAATGGTCCACCCACGGAAGATGACGTTAAACAAATTGTAGATATTGGAAAAACGCTTGCCAAGAAAATTAAGGAAGAATCCACATGAGCGAAATACCAGAAAACAAAAAGAAAATGTTGAAAGAAATAATTAGGCAATTGCACGCTGGAGCACCACCGCAAGAAGTTAAAGAGAGATTTAGACAAGTTTTAGAAGGCGTAAGCTCCCTAGAAATTGCGAAAATTGAAGAAGAACTCATAAAGGAAGGCATGCCAAAAGAAGAAATACAAAGATTATGCGATGTGCACATGGCAGTTTTCAGAGAACAACTCGAAAAGCAAAAACTCGCTGTTCCCACAGACCATCCAATCAACATTCTCATGGAAGAACACAAAATCATGCTACAAATCACGGAAAAACTTAACGCCATAACAAACAAAATTCAAAAAATAAGCGACAAAACATACATTGCTGACGAAATACACAATTTAGAGCATATCGCCGCAGACTTGCGTGACTCAGAAAAACATTATTTAAGGGAAGAAAACGTGCTTTTCCCAACCTTGGAAAAACATGGAATCGCAGAACCGCCAGCCATCATGTGGATGGAACACAATAGAATAAGAGAGGAAAAGAAGAAGCTCAGCCAACTAATAGAAAAATACGCTAGCATAAGTTTTGAAGATTTCAAAAAACAGCTTAAGGAAACAGTTGAAGCCATAACAAGTCTTCTTCCAAGCCACATTTTCAAAGAAAACAGCATACTTTTCCCGACAGCCTTACAGGTTATAACAAGCGAAGAATGGAAAGAGATAAGAAGCGAATTTGATGAAATTGGATACTGCTGTTTTACGCCTTCGCACTTGACAGGAGCACCAAAAATGAGGAAAGGGGAAAAAGAAAAAGCACAAACAGAAGAAGGAAAATTGCAGTTTGAAACCGGAACTCTTACAAAAGAAGAAATAGAAGCGCTGTTGGATACGCTTCCAGTTGACATAACATTTGTCGATAAAGAAGACACTGTCAAATACTTCAACAAGGCAGAAAAAAGAGTTTTTGTACGAACAAAAGCCATTATTGGAAGAAAAGTTCAGCTATGTCATCCACAAAAAAGCGTCCACATAGTAAACCGCATCCTTGACTCATTCAAAGAAGGCAAGAAAGATGTGGCTGAATTTTGGATTCCAGCAAAAGACCGCCTAATACACATTAGATATTTTGCTGTTAGGGACAAGAATGGAAAATATTTGGGAACCATGGAAGTAACACAAGACATAACAGACATAAAGAAAATTGAGGGAGAAAAAAGACTGTTAAACTGGGAAGAATAACCGCCCATGCCTAAAACATTTATGATGAAACTTGACAAAATACAACCAACCCAACTGTTCATCAGCTCAGAAAAACTATCCGAAGTAATGAAAACATTCAACTCAAAAAATCCAAAAGCCATGGACCCCATACCAATAAAGAAACTTGGAAACGAAATCATCTTCGTAGATGGACATACAAGAGCTTTCGCCGCCTTCTTATATGGCTTTTCCGAAATTCCAGTTTATTGGGAAGATGAGGAACTTGACTGGGATGAATACAAAATCTGCCTCAAATGGTGTAAGAAAGAAAAGATTCACACAATAGCCGACCTCAAAAGTAGGGTTGTATCTCAAAAGGATTATGAGAGGTTATGGTATAAACGCTGCGAAGAAATGCAGCAGAATTTAGAATGGAGAAGGAAACAGAAGTCCGCTAAGAAGAAGCTTAAAACTGTTTAGGAAAACATCTTCCGTAAATCTCCCTTTTTCTCAGAGCTTGCAGTAATGCACCGGTATAAAAATATGTGTCTTGTTTTAGCGTGCTCTCGCTCTCACTCTAGGCTCGAGCAAAGTCCAAAGCCACTCGACAAACTCTCCCAAATTTTTCGTCTGAATATAAACTTCCCCTGGACCTTCGATATTTACTACTAGACCTTCTCCTCCAAGGATTGTTTCTTTTAATCCGCCGAATTTTGTGACTTTGTAGTTGCATGTGCTACTGAAAGCTACCAGATGAAAATTGTCAACAATCATTGATTGACCAGACTGTAAGATGTGTTTGTCTATGGCTCCAAAAGTGTTTATGAACAGCATTCCGTCGCCTGTAACCTTTATCATGAACAAGCCTTGTCCGAACAAGCCTCTTGTGAAACCTTCCCATTTAACGTCTAAATCTACGTTTTCTGTGGAAGCTACGTAAGCGGCTTTCTGTATGATATAGCCTTGATTTGGCTTGATTTCCAGTTTTTCAATGTCGCCTATTGGTGCAGAAACGAAAGCAACTTCGCCAGTGCCATTTCTCGCAGTGTATTCATTTACCCAAAAGGATTGGCGTCCAAAAATCGCTAGACCTAAGGTGCCTAAGAGGCTTGTTTCTCTTTTTCTTGTGTGGACTTCAATGTTTGGGTTCATGTATGTCATTGCACCCGACTCAGCGACTATCTTCTCGTTTGGTTCTAGGTTTACCACAAGCATTGAATAAGACGGCTTGTATTTTATTTCATACTTCATCAAATTTCCTCTCCGTAAAATCCTATGTTATTACCCTTTTAGCTCTTGCGTAAGCATCAATAATACTGAGTTTTTCTAATTCTTCTTTAGGCGGGTAAACTAAAAGCGAGATTTAATAGGAAAAGGTTTTTAGTTTAGTTGTCATATGAAAGTCTGCAAATGTGTTTAGTGATGTGAGGTAGATGTTAAATGTCTGTATTTGCAGCACCAGGCGCTTATGACCGTGCCATAACCGTTTTCTCACCAGACGGGCGGCTCTTCCAAGTTGAATATGCCATGGAGTTGGTTAACCGTGGAGCCACCATTTTGGGGATAAGATGCTCTGAAGGAGTTGTTTTGGGAGCTGAAGAAAGTGTTGAACCTCTTGAAGAGGCGGAATATTCATGGAAAATCTTTAAGGTTGACGAACATATAGGTGCAACCATTGTTGGTTTAAGCTCGGACGCCCGCATTCTCATAGACCAAGCAAGAATATACGCCCAAAGTAACAAGTTAACCTATGATGAGCCAATAGACACGGAAGTTGTAACCAAGAGAATATGCGACATAAAACAGCTTTATACACAGCATGCTGGCGTTAGACCCTTCGGAGTTTCCATAATATTCGGAGGAGTGGATAAAACTGGAAACCGCTTGTTTGGAACACATCCAAGCGGAACATATAGGGGTTATAAGGCTACGGCTCAAGGCGCCGGAAGAGAAACCGTTCTCTCCATATTGAAGGAAGAATACCGTGAAGAAATGAGCCTTGAAGAAGCAGAGAAACTGGCTGTGAAATGTTTGGTAAAAGCCTTAGAAGCAAGACAACTGCCACCAAGAATAAAGATTGCAGTAATTCCTTCGGCTACAAAGAAAATGGAAATGTTAAGCGACGAAAAAATTGAAGAGTATATGAAAAAGTTAGGCGTCGGCAAGTGAAATACTGATGAGCGAAAAATACACGGTTGCACGTATAACAAAAGATAATGAACACTTTGAAGTTCTTGTAAAACCTCAAAAAGCATTAGACTATCGCATGGGAAAAATAACAGCAATAACAGAAGTCTTAGTTACAGAAACAATATTTTCAGACGCAAACAAAGGCACAAAAGTTTCAGAAGAAAGCCTACGCAAAGCCTTTGGAACAACAGAGACATTGAAAATAGCAGAAACTATACTGAAAAAGGGAACACTGCAGCTGACAACAGAACAACGCAAAAAAATGATTGAGGATAAGAGGAGACAGATAATAGATTTCATATCAAGACAATGTGTCGACCCAAAAACAAACCTTCCTCACCCACCGTCACGCATAGAAAACGCTCTAGAACACATCCACTATGCAATAGACCCCTTTAAACCCGTAGAAGAACAAGCCAAAGAAATAATAAAATTACTGCGACAAATTTTGCCATTAAAAATGGAACAAGTATCCGTCGGCGTCCGCATACCAGCCGAATACTCCGCAAGAGCCTACGGAACAATAAAAGGTTTTGGAACAATAAAAAAGGAAGAATGGCGAGCAGATGGCTCTTGGTATGGAATCCTTGAAATGCCAGCAGGCTTATATGGACCATTTCTTGAAAAACTCGGAGAGATAACGAAAGGAAACGGCGAAGCAAAGATAATATCTTAAATGTTTATGAGGTTTTGGTGAAACATGCCAGTATATATTGAAAGTAGACAACTCGTAACTCCAGGAGATTTAATCGCAGAAGGAGACTACATAGCGGGAGAAAACACATACGTAGAAGACAAGAAAATCTACGCCTCGCGAATTGGAATAGTGGAGTATGAAGACAAAAAAGTGAATGTCGTAGCGTTAAGAGCCTTCTACATCCCAAGGGTTGGAGATATCGTCATAGGAACAGTTGTTGAGGTGGGATTTAACGGTTGGACTGTGGACATAAATGCGCCATATCAAGCCATTCTAAGAGCTTCAGATGTTCTAAGCAGACCCTTCAAGCCGCAACAAGATGAGTTGTCTCAATTCTTGGACATAGGAGACCTTATAGTTGCAAAAATAACTGCTTATGACAGAGCACATGACCCTCAGCTAACAGTTGGCGAACCAGGATTAGGGAAGATAACCCGTGGACAGATAATAAGAATCACTCCAACAAAAATTCCCCGAGTAATTGGCAGAAAAGGCTCAATGATATCCATGATAAAAAAGGAGACAAACTGCCAAATAATCCTCGGACTTAATGGAGTTATACTGATCACTGGAAAAAGTCTGGAAGATGAAGAATTGGCGATAATGGCAATACGCAAAATTGAAGAAGAATCCCACACAAGCGGTTTAACGGACCGCATAACCCAGATGCTTAAAGAAGAAAAAGCAAAAAGGGAGGAAAATAAAAATGAGTGAAAAAACTGAAAAGTTAATCGACAAAAAAGGTTTAAGACTGGACGGAAGAAAACCAGACGAGTTAAGACCAATAAAACTTGAAGTAGGCGTATTATCAAACGCTGATGGCTCAGCCTACATAGAACAGGGGAAAAACAAAATTTTAGCCGCAGTTTACGGACCAAAAGAACTGCATCCTAAACATATGGCGCTTCCTGACAGAATGGTTTTGAGATGCCGTTACCACATGGCACCCTTCTCTGTTCAAGAAAGAAAATCGCCAGCACCATCCAGAAGAGAAATAGAACTCTCAAAAGTCATAAGAGAAGCCCTTGAACCCTCAATATTTCTTGAATACTATCCAAAAACAGGCATAGACATATTCATTGAAGTCTTGCAAGCTGACGGAAGCACAAGATGCGCAAGCATAGTGGCAGCATCCTTAGCCTTAGCAGACGCAGGCATCCCAATGCGAGATTTAGTTGTCGCTTGTTCGGCTGGAAAAATTGACGACACAATAATATTGGATTTGATGGACACGGAAGATAAAATGGGATTAGCCGATGTTCCTTTGGCTTTAATGCCAAACTTAAACGCTATAACATTACTTCAGATGGATGGAACATTAACCCTTGAAGAGTTCGAAAAGGCTGTTAACATGGCATTGGAAGGCTGCAAAAAAATCTATGCACTGCAAAAGGAAGCGTTAAAATCTAAGTATGTTAGCGTTAAAGAGGTTGAAGAATAATGTCAGCCATGATTACCCGCGTAAAACAGAAACAAATCGCACAACTAATTTCTAGAGGAAAACGTCTAGACGGCAGAGGCTTAACGGATTATCGAGAAATAAAAGTGGAACAAGGAATAATTGAAAAGGCTGAAGGATCAGCAAGAGTATTGCTTGGAAAAACAGAAGTTATGGTTGGAACAAAAATAGAAACTGGCGAACCATTCTCCGACACACCAAACGAAGGAGTCTTAACGGTAAACGCTGAACTAGTGCCTTTGGCTTCACCAACCTTCGAAGCCGGACCGCCTGACGAAAACTCCATAGAACTTGCCAGAATAGTCGACAGAGGAATAAGGGAGTCAAAAGCTATTGACTTGGAAAAATTGTGCATAGAGCCGGGAAAGAAGGTTTTCGTTGTCTTCGTAGATGTTTATGTTCTTAATCATGACGGAAACTTGATAGACGCCTCAGCTCTAGCCGCTTTAGCCGCCCTACTTAATACAAAAATGCCAAACTACGAAATTGAGGAAGGCGAAGTGAAAATTAAGTCAGGTTATACTCCGCTTCCCATAAAGAGACATCCAATAACGGTTACTTTTGCGAAAATAAGCGACAAACTTGTTGTAGACCCATGGTTAGAGGAAGAACAAGTAATGGATGCTAGGCTTTCAATGGCAATAGACGATGACGGCAACATATGCGCAATACAAAAAGGCGGCAGCGGATACTTCGAACCAAAACAGGTTTTAGAAGCCGCAAACATAGCTAAGGAAAAAGCTGAAGAAATACGCAAAAAACTAAAATGGTGAAAACCATGGGAAAAAGAACAAAAAAGGTAGGACCCACTCGAGGTTTAGGAGCCCGCTATGGTGCCACTGTAAGAAAACGTTACATCAAAGTAATTACGGAAATGAAGAAACCTCATGCATGTCCCCAATGTGGATTTTCACGGGTTAAACGAGTAAGTGTTGGCGTTTGGAAATGTAGAAAATGTGGTTTCACCTTTACAGGTGGAGCATATACCCCAACAACAAAGCTTGGAACAGTTGCAAAACGTGTGGCTAAAGGCGCACCCATAGAAGCAGCAGTAGAAACAGAAGAAGCGGAGTAGCCTTCTATATTTTATGAGTGATTTAAATATTGAGTGAAAGACAGCGTTTGCTATTAACAACATCAAGAAGACCAACAAAAAATATGAGAACTTTCTGCAGAGAAATTTGCCACAACCTGCCATTCGCTGTACGGATAAACCGTGGCAAATTGAGCCTAGAAGGAATTGCAGGAAAATCTTTGGAGTATGATGCTGAAAAAGTTATGATTATTGAACGATGGAAATTCGGACTTGGAAAAATACAACTGTTCGATGTGAAACCAGAAGGATTGAAAAGGGTTCCGCCAACCATCTATGTGGGCAGTGCAAAATTTCGAAGAAACTTGGCGGGAGAAATAATGAAGGGAAGGAGGATAAAATCGTTAGCATTGGCAGCCTCCATATATGAAAATTCTGATGTTAAAAAGCTCGAAAAAGCCCTCTCAAACTTTTTTGCAATTCCAGTTTTCTCGTTGAGAGAAGCTATTAATAGAAAATTCGATGCAGCAATGCAGATCAAAATTAATTCACGAAAAAATTTAATCATTACTTTTATGCTTCTACCAGAATTAGTTGAGGCTGGCCCACAAATTTGGGTCTCACATATAGATTGGAGTTAGAAAGTTGAAGACGAAAGCTGTTGTCCGATTAAAGTTTCCTTCAAGAAAGCATTTAGAAATATTTGCTGAGGCTTTGGAGCCAGAGGTTAAAAAGCCAGCCACATCACGTTCAAAGGCGAATATAGAAAAGAAAGAAAAATTCCTAATTTTGAGTGTTGAAGCCAGAGACACTGTAGCTTTGCGAGCTACATTAAATGCTTATTTAAGATGGATAAACTCGATTACGAATGTTTTTGAAGCTTTGGAATCCCAATAACCAGCAGCTTTTGAATTGCGAATTTATGATGCCCATTTTTGAGTGGAAAGCTGAGTTTCAAAAAGCCTTTACCATGAATGTAAATGTCTTTCAACAGCCTTTTTAATGGAGTTCTGGTTCCACGTTTTTCTTCCCATTCAACTGGAAATTCGAGACACTTGTAACCGTTATGGACGCTCCGAACAATGATTTCGGTATCCCAAAACCAATCTGTACTTTCACATACATCTAAAAGGGCTTTCACAAGTTTGCCAGAAAACGCCTTAAACCCTATTTGATGATCATATACATGAGTTTTAAAGGCAACTTGAACTACCAACATCAGTCAGCTTTTGACAGTTTTGAGAAAATGTTAATTAATGGCTTAGCTTATTCATGTGCAACGGAAGGATAAAGAGTGAGTGACGAAATTTCAAAGCTTCCACCCCAAGTTCAAGAACGTTTGTTAAGGCTTCAGCAGCTTCAACAGACACTTCAGTCCGTATTGGTTCAGAAGCAACAGGTGGAGATTGAACTAACAGAAATTGAACAAGCCTTGAGCGAATTAGAGAAGATGAGTGATGATGCAGTTATATACAAGGCTATTGGCTCGCTTCTGGTTAAGTCTGAAAAAGCCAAAACGGTGGCTGATTTGAATGAACGAAAGGAACTTTTCAACACGAGAGCTGCAGTTTTAGGAAAACAAGAAGAACGCTTACGCAGTCAAATAAAAGATTTACAAACTAAGCTTCAACAAGACTTAAGCCCAGTTTCTCCATCCCAGCCCTAACAGAAGTCTTTTAGGTGGAAACTTTTGGAAGATTTAGGCATACCAGAGTTAACAAGTGAGCAAGTTGAGGAATTATGCGCTGTTGCAGAGAAGGCTGCCAGAGAATACGTCACAGCAAGGGTGCCTTCAAAAAGAATAGAAACATTGAACATAAGTGTTGAGGTGGAAGGCACAAAACCTGTGACTGTGGCCATAGATGTGGATGTTGTTTTGTCGCCGTTAATGAAGGATTTTGATGTGAAGGAGTTGGTTGAAGGCGCTGTTAAAGATGCGTTCGTTTCTGTTGATGAATATTTGAGGGCGCTAAAGTGTCATTCCCAAGAATAATGAAAATTCTGGAAGAGATGGATGCTAAACTTGTTGTTTTGTTATGCCACCATAATGCTGACCCTGATGCTGTCTGTTCAGCCTATGCCTTCGCAAGCTTGCTGAAAAGTTTAAAACCAAACATTGAAGTCGAAATTGTGGCGGCACAGGGGATAAGTCGACTATCAAAACATCTTCTAAAACATATTCCAATAGAAGTTAAAACCCACTCTAATATTGAAAAGGCAGATGCAATAGTTTTGCTTGACACAAACACAATTCAACAACTCAACGATTTAGGTGAAAAAGTGAAAATGTTAAGGGCTCCGCTCATAGTTATAGACCATCACGCAGCTCACCCAGAAACGGAACAAATGGCAAAAATCTGCATAACCAACGAAGAAGCATCATCAACATGCGAAATTGTATACAACTTCTTTAAAGAGTTAAACCTTAAACCCGGAGAAAATGAGGCTAAAGCATTATTTTTGGGCATAGCCTTCGACACACGCCATTTTGTATTAGCCAACTCATCAACACTAAAATCAATAGCAGAACTCATCGACGCAGGCGTAAATGCTCAAGAGACATTATCTTTGCTTTCTTTGCCTATGGACTTTTCCGAAAGAGTTGCAAGGTTAAAAGCTTGCAGAAGAGCCAAACTTTTCAAAGTTGGAGAATGGATAATCGCATTTTCCCACGTCAGCGCTTATCAAGCTTCAGCAGCAAGAGCCATAATAGACTTAGGCGCCCATGTGGCTGTTGTGGCGGGACAAAAGAATGAAAATCTTGAAATTAGCCTACGCTGCGTTCGCGAGTTTCACGAGAAAACGGGCATACATTTAGGCAGAGACATTGCCAAACCCTTAGGCGAGTATCTCCACGGCATGGGAGGGGGACACGCAACGGCTGCTGGAGTAAACGGCGTTGGAGACGTTGAGACGGGACTTAAAAGGTGTTTGCGGCTTCTTAAAGAAAAGTTGGCATAAGTTTTTGTGTAACATATTTAAGTAGCTACTCTTAAATGAGCCAAAGTAACCGCTTAAAGTTTGGTAGGCACCACAAGCATGACAGTGATTGAAACAAAGAATCTTACTTACACTTATCCTGGCGGAACAAAACCATCAATTAGTGATGTTTCCATAAAAATAGAGAAGGGCGAATTCACCCTCATAACTGGTCCAAGCGGATGTGGAAAGACAACCCTCTGCCGCTGCTTTAATGGGTTGATTCCTCATTTCTATCAAGGCGAATTAAAAGGAGAAATAACAGTCGCTGGACTGAATGTTCTCGAGAATCCAATTTATGAGATGGCAAAGCATGTTGGACTTGTGTTCCAAAACCCTGAAAACCAGCTTTTCGCTCTCTCCGTGGAAAAGGATGTTGCTTTTGGTCTTGAAAATTTGGGAGTGCCAAGAGAAGAAATGCGAAAAAGGGTGGATTGGGCGCTGAACCTTACGGGCATATATGATTTGAGGGAGAGAGCTCCCCATGAACTTTCTGGTGGTCAACAGCAGCGTGTCGCCATAGCCTCCATATTAGCAATGCAGCCAGAAGTGATGATTTTAGATGAACCAACATCTTTCCTTGATCCGTTAAGTGCAAAGAAAATTTTCGAAGTAATTTATGAATTGAATAAGAAGCTTGGAATAACCGTGGTGCTTGTTGAACATAGACTTGATTTGACGGCTAGATATGCCGACCACATAATCGTTATGGATGATGGAAAAGTTGTTTTGGATGGTGAACCCCGTGAAATTTTAAGCTCCGAAGAAGCTCGTCTGATCGGAATAGGAATTCCAAAGGCAACACTTCTCTATCATATTCTGAGGAAGGATGGAATAAAATTAGGCAACACTGTTCCCTTGTCTTCAGATGAAATGGCAAATCTTCTAAAGGAGGCTTTGAAAGTTCATGATTGAAGTTGAAGATGTTTATTTTAGGTATCCGAACGGTGTAGAAGCATTAAGGGGGGTATCCCTAACAATCAAAAACGGCGAGTTCGTAGCCATAATGGGACAAAATGGCGCAGGGAAGACAACTTTAGTCAAACATTTTAATGGACTACTCAAACCAACAAAAGGAAAAGTTTCAGTTGACGGAGTTGAAACAACAAAAGTGAGTGTAGCAAACCTATCTAGGAATGTAGGTTTTGTTTTCCAAAATCCAGACCATCAACTTTTTAGCGAAACAGTTGAAGAGGAGATAGCCTTTGCATTAAAGAATTTCGGGTTCAAAGAAACAATCATAAAAAGGAGGGTCCAGTGGGCTCTTAACTTGTTGGGGTTAACCCAATATAGAAAAACTTCACCGTTCATGCTCAGCGGCGGGGAAAGGAAACGTGTAGCCCTTGCATCAGTTCTTGCATGGAACCCGAAAATACTCATTTTAGACGAACCAACAATAGGACAAGATTATCAACAAAAAGAGAAGCTTAGACAATTTATTCTACAGATGAAAACGCAGAGAAAGACTGTGATTATTGTTACGCATGATGTGGAGTTTGTGGCTGAATGCAATCCGAGAGTTGTCTTAATGCGGGAAGGAAAAATTGTTGCAGACGGCGAAGCAAAAGAGATTCTAACAAAAGAGGAAGTTTTGACCCAAGCGTCCATAGTTCCGCCTCAAATCGCCCAAATTTTCATGCAAATACCAAGTTTAGAGTTGCCAAAAAATGTCATTGACGTTTACGAAGCAAGGGAAATTCTGCTTAAAATGTTGGAGAGCGATATCAAATGAGTGTTTTTGACGGACTAAAATTCCGAAGGGTCTACTCTCCAATTCACAATTTAGACCCAAGGATAAAATTCATCTATGTCCTCGCAATTTTTGTCATAGCAATAATGTTTTGGGAACTCATACCCTTAATGGTGCTTTTTGTTATTCAGATTCCTTTTGTCGTTTTGGCTGGAGTTAAACGTGAGTGGATTCGTTCAATGCGGGGAGGAGCCTTTTTAGCAGCGATAATTTTCATAACAAACTTTGCCGTCGCATATTTTGCAGGACGTGGATTGGCTGAGAGTTTAGAAAATGCTATTGCGTTAACATTGCGTTTCGTGGTTCTTATAGAATCTTTCTCAATTTTCTTTTTGACAACATCACCAGACCACTTGGGCTTAGCTCTAGAACAAACTGGGATACCCTACGAGTTCTGTTTTGCTTTCACAACCGCCGTACGTTTTGTTCCTGTTTTAGCCGAAGAAGCCCAAACAATAATGGATGCCCAAAAGGCTAGGGGTTTAGAGCTTGAAAGGGGAAACTTTCTAAAAAGAATTAGAAATTATATTCCAATCCTTATACCCTTAATCGTAAGCGCCATTCGAAGAAGCCTCGAGTTAGCTGAAGCCATGGAATCCCGCGCTTGGGGAGCCACCAAAAAACGCACAAACCTTTACGTGCTAAAAATGCACAAAAACGATTTTCTTCTGATAGCCATAACCCTTGGAATATTGGCAACAGCAATTTTCATCCGCCTATACATTCCAATTCCATCATTAAACCAACTTTTAAAAGGACAATTTTAAACCATAAGGCTTTTAATACGGACACAATTTAATGGGTTTCGAGGCTAAAAAGTTGGAAATGCTTAAGGCAGCAGCAGAAGAAATTATTGACGGAATTAAACGCTGCATTGAAGAGCTTAACATGAAAGAAGTTGAACGATTAATTGAGCTTTTGCTGGAAGCAAAAGAGAAGAAAATCTTTATTGTAGGTATTGGAAGAAGCGGATTCGTCGCCAGAGCTTTCGCCTTGCGTCTAATGAATTTAGGATTTAACGTTTACTTCTTAGGCGAAACCATAACCCCAGCCGCTGAAAAAGGAGACTTGCTTATTGCCATTTCAGGAACAGGCGCCACAAAAATGGTCTTAACCGCAAGCTCAGCAGCCAAAGAAATAGGTGCCACAGTAATCGCTATCACATCCTTTCCAGAATCTCCACTTGGTCAAATGGCTGACCTCGTCGTAACAGTTAAGGGGAGGACAAAGATGGGCTGGCCGAGAGAGGAGGATTATTTAGCTAGGCAGATTATGGGTGAACGGGAACCGTTAACGCCTCTTGGAAGTGTTTTTGAGAATAATTGTATGGTGTTTCTTGATAGCTTAATTGTGGAGTTAATGCATCGATTAGGAAGAACTGAAGAGGATTTAAAGCGTAGGCATGCAACAATAGAGTAGGCTTAAAAGAGATGGGGAGTGCCGCATATACGGGCTAAATGGAAAAAGAAGAGGATGCGGAAACAGAAGAAGAAACGCCAAAAGAGAAGAGCACGGTACAAGTAAGTGGTTTATGAATCACTGGATTTTCTGGTTTGTTTGAAGTTGTGAGTGTTAAGCATGCTAAAGATTAATTATGCATATAACTTATTAAGACACACGACACACTATACTTATGGAAAACCACCCAACACCCTAAACCAAAAGACAACGGTGAAAACCAATGCCGAAAGCCCCAAAAATAGTAGAAGAAACAAAACCAACAATAACAGTAGGGGCGGAAATAAAAAAGCCAACAATTTTCAGAGAAGTCTACCCAATAAAAGAACCTTACGTTTACGCAGCAATAGTTAAAGACCCAGAAACCCAAAAAATTCTCTACGAAGTTGTAGAACCAACTCTCCAAAAAGAAGAGGAAAAGCTGCTAAAAGAAATAAAAGCATTTTTAATGGAAGAGTTAGACGTAAATCTAAAGGAAATAGAAACCAAAGAGAAAGCAGAAAAATATCTTGAAGAAAAAACAAGGGAGATAATTAAAAAATATCGAATAAAAGTTTCACAAGAAGCCATCGACAAACTCATATACTATCTTACAAGGGACTTCATAGGCTACGGAAAAATAGACCCACTGATGAAAGACCACCTAATTGAGGACATATCCGCAGACGGCGTCAACATACCAATTTATGTTTGGCATAGGCTTTACGAATCATTACCCACCAACATAATATTTAGAAGCGAAGCAGAGTTAAACTCTTTCATAATCCGTCTGGCATACTTGAGTGGGAAAAACATTTCTATAGCATCCCCAATTTTAGACGCATCCCTTCCAGACGGCAGCCGTGTGCAACTAACTTATGGAAATGAAGTAACAAGAAGAGGGTCAACATTCACAATCCGACGCTTCAGAGTTGACCCACTAACCATTTCAGACCTAATCGCTTTTAACACAATTTCTTCGGAAATGGCTGCCTTCTTGTGGTATATAATAGAGAATAGGGCTTCGGTGCTTGTTGCTGGGGGTGTGGCTTCTGGAAAGACAACCATGCTGAATTGCCTATCAATGTTCATAAAGCCTGAAATGAAAATAGTAAGCGTAGAAGACACTCAGGAGCTTAACCTACCACATGAAAACTGGATACCTTCAGTTGTAAGACTCGGTTTTGGACATGAAGACAAAAAAGGCGGCACAATAACTCTATTCGACTTGTTAAAGGCTGCTGTTAGACAAAGACCAGACTACATAATCGTAGGCGAAGTCCGCGGAGAAGAAGCATACACGCTTTTTCAAGCCATGGCAACAGGCCACTTGGGAATGAGCACAATCCACGCAGAATCAGTTGAAGCCACAATAAATCGTTTGCAATCTGAACCAATGAACATTCCAAAACCGCTCATAGCCATGACCAACGTCATAATGGTTATGACGAGAACAGAAATTGAAGGAAAACCTGCAAGAAGAGCCAGCATAACAAGCGAGATTTTAGGGCTAAATTCAAAAACAAAGAGCATACTTACAGAAGATGTTTTCCGCTGGAATCAAAAAGAAGACAAGTTTGTATTTTCCGGCCACAGCAACCTCCTTGAAAAACACATGAAGAAAATGGAAATCAGCGAAGAAGATATTAAACGAGAAATGCATCGCAGAAAAACCGTTTTGGAGTGGATGGTGAGGAAGGGCATTCGACGCCACATGGACGTTTCAAATGTTATTCGAGAATATTATGCTAACCCGAATAGGGTTTTCCAAAAAGCAAGGGTTGGGTTGAAATGAAAAACACTAAGGCTTACCAAAAAATCAGACAGCTCTACAATCGTTTCAAATTAATGTTTAAACTGCCATCAATAAAACTTTCAAGAACCAAACCAGAAGAGACACAACAAAAACACAAATTTGAGCTGAAAGAAACGCACACATTAGCTTACCAACTTATTGGTGGCAGAATAGGACGCGTTATGCCACTTTTCAGAGATTTGGATTTGAATCTGCAGAGGTCAGAGTTGAAGATTAATTTTAAGGCTTATGTTAGCCTAACAATTTTTGTAACAATTTTAGCTTCACTCTTCACATTAGCCCTTATTCCAACCACGCTGTTTTTCTTTTTCAAAATCCCACCTTTACCAGCAATCCTTTTTGGCTTAGGCGGAAGCTTATTCACAAGTGCCTTCTCAATTATGGGATTTTACGCATATCCAGTTTATCGCGCAGATAAACTCAAGAGAGAGTTGGAAGACGAATTGCCCTTCACTACGGGTTATATGGCAATTCTTACAACAGCAGGCGTTTCTCCGGAAAAAATCTTCTATTCACTTTCAAATCTCAGCGAACCATTGACAGTTTCCATAGAAGCCAAAAACATTGTTAGGAATGTAGGACTTTTTGGTTTAGACATAATCTCCGCCTTAGAAGAGGCGTCAAAGCGAACTTCTTCTGAAAGATTTCGTGAAATGCTTCAAGGGTTCATTTCAACAATACATTCTGGAGGAAACTTGTCCGCTTATCTTAGGGAAAAATCTAGGCAATATATGAAGCTTAAGAGGATAAGCCTCCGAAAATTTTCTGATACGCTGTCCATTTTGTCAGAATTTTATGTTGCTTTGATTGTGACTGGCCCTTTGCTTCTCATAATTATGCTTGCAGTTATGGAAATGATGGGCGGCGGCTTTCTCGGCATGTTGAGTCCAAATCTGCTGCTGAGTTTGCTGACTTATCTTGGAATACCATTAGGCTCCATAATGTTCCTGATTATCTTGGACGCGGTTTCACCTAAGTGGTAATTGAAATGCCAAAAATAGAAGAGCATGTGAAAAAAATTGCGTGGGTTGCCTCGGTTTCAGTAGCCGTTTCCATAATCCTTTTTGCTTACATTCTGTTTGGGGAAAGCAGAACCTTCGATGAATTCGTATTTTTCGCCATAATAATCGCCGTTTCTCCTCCAACAATCTTAAACTACATAGACTATAAATGGAGAAAAGCAATCGACGAACATTTGCCAGACCTTTTCAGAAGCATAGTTCAAGCCCAAGAAACGGGCATGACGCTTCCGCAAGCCTTGGAAGAAGCCTCAAAAAGAAATTATGGACCCCTCACGGCAGAATTGCGAAAAATGAATACCCAAATTTCTTGGGGAATGACCTTTGAGGAGGCATTAGTGGCTTTGAGAAAACGTGTCAACACAATTCTTGTTCAGAGAACTGTACCATTAATAATCGAGGCAAGCCGTTCTGGAGGACATGTGGAAAAGGTTTTCGATCCAACTGGAAAGTTTATTCAGACAACGCTTTTGCTGGATAAGGAGAGGCGAAATCAAACGAGACCGTATATTGCAATAATTTATGTGGCATTTTTCGTCTTCATATTCACAATAATACTGCTTTTCAGATCCTTCTTCCTCAGCATAGAAGGTTTACCAACTCTTGGGACAGCAGTAACATCGCCAGAGGAAATGCAACGCATATTCTTCCACCTAGCCGCAATCCAAGCCTTTTTCGGCGGGTTGGTTGCCGGAAAAATGGGAGAGGGAACAATAAACGCTGGTTTAAAACACAGCATAATTATGATGTTATGCGGCTACATAGCCCTAAAACTTTTCTTGTAGGTGAGGAAAATGGGTAAAGCATTTAAGAGATTTTTCTCGGATTCGCGGGCTATAACTCCAGTTTTAAGCAACCTTCTGCTTACGGTTGTGGCTGTAGGTGCCATGGCAATTGCAACAACGGCAACCTATGTTATAACAACTAACATGCGGGAAATAATGAGCGAACGCTTCATCATTGAGGATTTATGGTTTAACAATTCCACCATTCAGGTTTATCTTCGCAATGTTGGAAAAGTTGCCATTCAAATTTCCGCCATTTACATTAACCACACATCATTCACTCCGCACCATTTCAGTTTAGAAATAAGTGAGCACGGCTGGCTCAACATCTCATACCCGTTGGTGCCCAACAGCCTATACTACATAGATATTGTAACAACAAGGGGGACTCACGTTGCAGGATACTATAAGGCTCCTTAAAAAATTTGGACAAGCAAAAAAGGGCGTAAGCAACGTAATAGTTGTGATGCTAAGCCTAATCCTAATAGTGCTCATAGTTTCAAACGTGATTTTATGGAGTTATCAAATGAACCAGTTTGACCTAGAAAGAATGCAGGAAAAC
This sequence comes from Bathyarchaeia archaeon, assembly GCA_038872535.1. GTDB lineage: Archaea > Thermoproteota > Bathyarchaeia > Bathyarchaeales > Bathycorpusculaceae > JASEJA01. Next base: position 46,131 of record JAVZJY010000003.1, read on the forward strand.
ATAAAAATTGCTAATGTCACACGAGTTACACGCTCTTCATGGTTCACAACAAAAGGTGAATATGTTATAGAGAGAGGTAACAACATAAATGGAACCTATAGAGATACATGGCTAATCGATGATTTATATGAAAGTTTTAGAGAAGAAAAAGCATATCATGAATATAATCCATCTGCATACAATACTTTAAATTCAACACAATTTGTTTCTGGTTCATTAATTGATTTACAATCTAATGATGGAAGTTACATGACATTCCGTTCTTACCATTCAGCATTTTCTGGCACTACAACAACTTTTGGAAACACGGGAATTGGAACTTCTTCTAGAAATACTGAAAACGCCATTGTTGGCTCGGTTTTTACTTTAACAGAGAATGGTGAAGCACAAAGTATAACAGCCTATATCGGAATGACAGTTTCATCTAAAAATATGAAGTGCGCAATTTATAGATATAACGACTTAAGTTTAGTAGCCCAAACAGAGGAAAAAACAGTTAATGTTGCTACTGGATGGGTGACGTTCAATTTTATTAATAAACCAATCTTAACTGCAAATACGCAATATTTACTTGTAGCATGGTCATATTCTGGAACCGGTAACGCATACTTATACTACACAACAGGAACAACTAACCAAGGCTGTTATAGGTCACAAACATACGGAACAAATTTTCCAAATCCATTGCCTTCTCCCACGTATGAAGCAAGGGCTTATTGCATCTATTGCACATACAAACCAGTAGTTGAAGAAACTGTTGAGGTTGAATTCATCGGCACTTCAAATACCGAAAATTGGACACAACTACTTTGGACAATAGACAGCTGCTTTACAACAACTGGCGTAACAGCCACATTTCAACTCTACAACTATAATTCTGGTCAATACCCAACAAGCGGAGATGGATATATGACAGATACTATAGGAACAATAGATATCACTAAAACGCAAACAATAACAACTAACTTAACATACTTCAGAGATTCCTCTGGCAATTGGAAATTGAAAGTTAAAGGAGTTAAAGCAACGAATACACCATTTGATTTGAAAGTGGATTTTGTAGAGTTTAAAACCGAAATGCAAAATGCTTACGCCCTCAGCATTATTGGAGAATTTAGTTTAGACACATCCACCTATCCTCTCATGTACATAGACTCAATCGAAATTCAAATTCGCTTAAGAACAAATGACACGCTTGAGAATTGGTCATTAAATGCACATAACTGGACAAGCGGACAATACAATGCCATAGGCGAAATCACACCAACAACAGATTTTGAATATTATACAATAAATCTTACAGACGCTTGGCAAAGCTATGTCGATAACGATGGTATGATGAGAATAAAGTTTTGCGATGCAGGTCTCGATGCTAATCAGACAACAGTTGATATAGACTTTTTCGCTGTAAGAGCAATAATTGATGGCGCAAGTTTCGATTTAAAGAATAGTGGTCCGATAACAACGCATATCGTTTCCATATGGATAATTAACGCAACAAATCATCAACGCTACAACGCTAATTTCTTCATAAACGCTGGAGAAGACGCAGTTTACATTCGTGCTGACATTAGTTTGCCAGAAGAGTTCATAGCGAAAGTTGTCACGGATAGGGGCAACATAGCCGTTTTCACAGAAGGCTAATTTTTAGAACATTTTTTCTTTTAAGGCTTTTATTGCTTCTTTTTGGTTTTTCGCTTCAATCACCGTAATATTGTATAGCTCTGCCATTTTCTTTCCGTTTTCGCTAACTTTCGGAATTGCGATTAGGTATGCACTTTCTGGAGCAACGTCAAAAACTTTTGCAAAGAGCGCGATTATTGGTTGTTCTGAAACGGCGTTTTCGGTGGATGTGGCTATGTCAATTACCGTTATTTTGTTGGCGGCATCCTTCAAATAGGCTGCAATGTCAAACATGTGGTTTGCTCCAGATTTGCCCTTCATAAAAGCTGGACTTTCAACTTCGAAACCGTTTTCAATGAGAAAATCTCTTATGGGCGAAATAATAACCCAGCCTAAAGCTGCTTCTTCCTTCACCTCTTCGTTTAGGCTGTAGGCGTAAACGTCTTTAATTACGGCTTCTTCAAAAGTGAAACTTGTGTGGCAGTCTCTGCAGAAATGGGCAGTTAGGGGAATGTCAAAGCTTTTGCTGCAGTCTCTACAAGTGCACCATGTCCCAGCCTTCCTATAATCAACGTCAAGTTTCTTTAATTCGTCATGGCATTTTGGACAGACAAGCTTGTTGCCTTTTTTGAAGTTTTCCTCAACATCCATATAACCGCATTTAACATGCTCAATCAATGCGCTTCTTTGAATGTCGAAGGATTTACAATATGGACAGCGATAATGGATGGAAATGTTTGCGGAGCCGCACTTCGGACAGTAAATTACTTTATCATAAAGCCTTTTCTTGAGTATACCCGCATCATAAAGCCTATTTAAGAAAGGCTCAACCTCAGAAACATCGCCAAGAATTGTCTCCACCATGGGATAACGATAACCAAGTTTCGGGTCATAAACAGGTTCAAGCTCGCTTATTTCGCCACTTAAAAACTTGCTTAGAAAAGCTTGTGTATTGCGCTCTCTGTAAAGTTCCATCCTTTCAATTTTATTTGGCTTCAGCATTCTATTCCCAGACTATTCGTTCTCCGCAAACACATTCATATAGACACTTGAACATAATATTATAGCTTCAAGTATTGTTAAAATTTTCGAATAAAAATGCGGAATTTTTCAAGAAAGGTTTTTAAAATTCCATTGGTTGGTTGATTATGAAAAGTGATATAGTAATGAAAACACAGTCAAAATCTATGGTGAAATGTCCAAAATGCGGTTTCACTTTTAACATAACATACGGCAGAGCCTTCGCATGTTCTGGATGCCCCTCCTCTGTACAATGTGGAATGGCTAAATGTCCCAAATGTGGACATGAATTTCCCTTATCGCAATAATGAAAGCGAGAATGCTTTGCAATCCTCAGCAGCACATTTTTTAATAGGAACTTTCATATTTCAAACACTCATAAAATGAAAGACACAAAGCCTAACGGTGAAGCAATTGTCAGCTAAGAATACTCCTAAACGTTTAATGATTCGATGGACAACATTAAAGGGACTAACCGCAATAATCATATTCCTAATAATAGCAGCCCTAATCGAATACGTTATTGTCCTTTACGCCATAAACCTAGGAGTTAATGAAACACCTTTACAATTCAGCCTTCAACTTCCAGGAACAGACTGGATAATAACAACTGCCATCAGCCCACTATTCCACCTAGTTCCAATAGCGGTTATAATTGTCTTGGCATCCAGTTGGGCATACCTAACGAGACATATTACCATGAAACCTCGTGAAATTACGAAAGGAAAAACTCAACCCGCGAAACGAAAGAAAGAGGAAAAAGTTTTCGGTAAAATAAAGAGCGGGTTACTACGCATTAAAAGCGTTGCATATGTATGGCAAAAAATACATTTCGCAAGAGCAACCATAAAAAGCGCCTTGACGGTACTTCTGATTTTTTCAGCATTCGCTTTCATGATTTCTCTTTTAGCCTATCCACAACTGATTTACAGAACAATATCAAACGCCTACCAAAGCAATCCTTCATTACTTGACTTTGTGAAGAACACTGCAGCAGCATTAGCACCCATTGGCGCAATTTTTTCAGGCATAAACAACGCCTTATTGTCCGCAGCACCAACCTTCAGAGACTTCGTTCTAGACATTGGAATAGTAATTAAACCCTTAGTGGATTCGGACAATGTTGGAAAATATCTGGTTTTTCAAAACGCTGCAGCTTGGATTTGCGCTATAGCCGTCTTAATTTATGGGGAGTACACTCGAAAAGGTTATCGGTACAAGAAGAAATAAAGGTTATAGGGCTTTTAAATGGCTGACCGTCCAAGATTTGGTCCAGCTGGCGTTCCTCCCACATTTAGAATGATGAAAGCAACCTTACCAGATGTTCCAAAACTTTTGCGAGAAGAGGGGCTTGACGCTTTTGAATATCAAGCTGTCCGTTGGGGCGCAAAACCACAAATTAAGAGGGAAGAAGCTGAAAAACTTGGTTTAGAAGCAAAAGAAAAAGACGTTTGGCTCAGTTTGCACGGCTCCTATTTCATAAACTTCTGTGGCGGAAAAGATGTCATAGAAGCAAGCAAACAACGCCTCATCGCATGTGCAACCGCAGCCTCATGGATGAACGCACACATTGTGGTTTTTCATCCTGGATTTTACGGCAGAAGACCTCAGAAAGAAGTTTTTAGAACTTGCTTGGCAGCAATAAAAGAAACTGTTGAATCATTAAAAAATTTGGGAATAAAGAACGTTAAAATTGGATCTGAAACCATGGGCAAACCTTCGCAGTTCGGAAGCCTAGATGAAGTTTTAAGCCTCTGCGAGGAAGTTGAACAAACCCAGCCGGTGATTGATTGGGCACATTTGCATGCAAGAGATAAGGGACGATTTAAAACTATAGATGATTTCCGCAAGGTTGTGGAAGAAATTGAAAAACGCCTTGGAACAGAAGCTACCAAAAACATGCACTGCCACTTCACAAAAGTTGAATACACAGACAAGGGCGAAAAATGCCATCACGTAATGGACGAAGCGGATTATGGACCAGACTTCACCATGCTTGCAAAAGTAATAGCCGAATACAAACTGAACCCCGTTATTATAAGCGAAAGCCCAATTCTGGACTTGGATGCTGTTAAAATGCGTGATATTCTTCAAAAAGAGCTTAGAAACGCTTAGTCTCGTTGATGGATAAGGCTTCTAACAAATTTTGATGCGATACATTTTTTATATCCTCTGCGGTGCTGTCTATTGGTGCCTTTTTGGTACGGCTAAGGGGATTTCAAAAACTCACAACCATAGAAGAAGCACTGCAACTATTTTTTAAGCATTTGAGAATTGAAGGTCTAAAAACGGTTATTGTCCCAGTGCATGAGGCTTTAAACCGTGTTATCGCTGAAAATGTAATTGCAAAGGAAGATTTGCCAAGGTTTGACCGCTCAGCCGTTGACGGATATGCAGTAAAAGCAGAGGACACTATTGAAGCCTCACAGTTTAAGCCAAAAATCTTGCAAATAACCGCTAAAAATGAGGTAGAGAATGGACAGGCAAGACAAGTGTGGACTGGAAACCCAATTCCGAAAGGCGCAAACGCTGTCGTCATGTTGGAGAACACTAAAAGAGTTAATGCAGAAATTGAGGTTTGGACTTCTGTAACGCCCGGCGAGAACATCTCCAAGAAAGGCGAGGATGTTGCAAAGGGCGAAGTGGCATTAAAAGCTGGAACACGCTTAAAACCTCAACATTTAGGCTTGCTGGCTGCGTTGGGAACTGCTGAAGTTAAGGTTTTCGAAAAACCTAAAATCGCCATATTAGCCACTGGAAACGAACTTGTGGAAATAAGCGAGAAACCGAAAGAAGACCAAATTTTCGAGGTTAACAGGCTTGTTCTCTCTAGCCTATGCCACGAATTGGGAGCTGAACCTATAGATTTAGGCATTGCAAAAGACGATGCAGACGAAATATTTAAGAAAATAAAAACTGGGCTGGAAAAAGCTGACGCAGTAATAACTACTGGTGGAACAAGTGTTGGAGCCTCCGACTTGATTCCAGAAACTGTCAACAGAATTGGAAAGCCCGGCGTTATCGTCCATGGAGTGGCTATGCGCCCAGCCATGCCCACAGCCCTTGCAATAGTGAATGGAAAACCAATAATCATCCTTTCAGGCAATCCTGTTGCGGCAATGATTGGGTTTGAAGTTTTCATCAGACCATTAATATGTAGAATGATTGGGCTAAAACGAGAAGAACAAAGACCAGTGATAAAAGCGAAAATGACTGGCCGAATCAGCACATTTTTGGGAAGGAAAACCTTTGTGCGAGTCCATGTTTTTCAGCGCAGTGGAGAACTTTTCGCGGAGCCCATAAGCGCCCGCGGTTCGGGAATAATTTCAACCATGACTAAGGCTAATGGGTACGTTATTGTTCCAGAAAATAGAGAAGGCTTAGAAGAAGGAGAAAGCGTTTCAGTGCATCTATTCGATTACGTTGACGTGGTGGATTAGGATGTTTAGAAAACTTCTAACATTAGAAGAGGCAAGAAAGGTTATTCATCAACATTTTAAACCAAAACCTTTAGGCGTGGAGGAAATCCCCCTTTTAGAGGCTTGGAACCGAGTCCTCGCAGAAAATGTAACCGCAAAAATGGATATTCCACCTTTCAACCGCTCAACAGTTGACGGGTATGCAGTAAAAGCAGAGGACACTTTTGGCGCAGAAGAAAATAAACCAATAAAAATGAAGATTTGCGGAACCGTGAATGCTGGAGAAATGCCAAAAATAATCGTCAAACAAGGCACAGCAGCAGAAATCGTAACAGGCGCACCCATACCAGAAGGCGCAGATGCCGTTTTAATGTTTGAACATACACAGCGCAAAGGCGATGAACTTTATGTTTACAATGCCGTAGCAAAAAACGAAAACATCATGAAAGCCGGAGCAGACATAAAAAAAGGCGAAACTGTCCTAAAAGCTGGACAATTTTTGGGTTCACGCGAAATAGGAGTTTTAGCATCCATTGGAATGGTAAAAGCCAAAGTTTACATAACTCCAAGGGTTGCGGTTCTCTCCACAGGCAATGAAATAGCAGAACCAGGCGAAAAACTTCCGCCAGGAAAAATTTATGACATAAACGCCTACAGCCTAAGCGCAGCAGTTCTGGAAAGCGGCGGAAAACCAGTTTATTTCGGAGTTTTACCAGACGACACGAGTGCATTGCAGAAAACATTAAAAAATGCATTAGCATCAGCGGACATGGTTATAACATCAGGCGGAGTATCCATAGGACCAAAGGACATTGTGCCGCAAACATTAAATTCGCTTGGAAAACCGGGAGTCATCATTTGCGGGATGGCAACCAAGCCTGGAAAGCCAACAACAGTGGGGCTTATTAATGGGAAAATTGTTTTTGCGCTTCCAGGTCATCCAACTTCCGCATTGCTCACTTTCCACTTAATTGTACGCCCAATAATCCAACGGTTGGCTGGGAAAAAGGCACAGAAGCCTTTGAAGGTGAAGGCTTTTGCTTCTATGAGGATGTTTCCAGCAAAGGGCAGACGAACCTTTGTAATGGTCAAATTAAGGCGTGACGAATCCAATAGGCTTGTAGCAGAACCAGTTCCGACTGGATTATCTGGGGCTATTACGACTCTTGCAAAGGCTGACGGATTTGTGGAAATAAGTGAAAATCAGCAGTTTGTTGATGCTGGCGAGGAAGTTTTGGTGCAACTTTTGAAGCGTTAGCCTTCGAAAATCTTTCTCTTCGCCACAATATACGCTGTAAAAACCCATGTTAAAATGAGATAGGCAAACATGCCTATGTCAAAGAGAAAGTCTTTCCCAAAGCAATAGTAAAGCATAAAAACTGAAAATGTTGTGGCTATAAAAAATAACATAACAACAAGCCAAACCGCCCAAACCCTCTTTTTAAACAGTCCGTAGGCAGTTATTAAGCTTAAAATTCCCATTATGCCGATGTGCGGAGGAAAATTCGCTAGTGGCAAAACAACAAAGCACGTTACTCCAACAACAACGTAAAAAGCGAGGGCTAAAAAAATTCCAATGTTTTCCATTTTAAGTTTAGACTTAATCGCCATGAATAACCGCCTTTTAACCCTAAATGGATGACGCCATTATTAATAAATTTAATGTTTCATTAGATTTACTTTGAGCGATTATTGTGCTTATTGAAAGAAACTGGAGAATAACCGAGCCATCGTAAACTTTTTGTTTTACCATAGAATAAAACACTTAAAGCTTAAGTTTAACTTTTGTCTATTAATATTTTCTGGGGTTTTTGTGGAAGAACAAGCAATTCTATTTGTAAAGTCGGAGAAAATTGAACATGTCCAGTGGACGATGCCCCACCATGACCACTGGTGTAGTGCTGGTTATAGAGCCTTCAAAACAGATTTTGTTCTCAACGAAGAAGATAGGAAGGCTGTTGAAGCCTTAGAAAAATCTGGATTAAATTTTAAGGTTATCGACCTCACTTTGGCAAACGCAACTACACGGCTTAAGGCAAAATTGGAGGGCGTTAACGCGACGCCAACATTAATTTATAAGGGGCGAAAAATAAAGGGTTTACAACAAATCCTCGAAATGCTCACAAAAACACTGAGCTTGCAACAAAAATAAATTTTTTATTATTCCAAGCGAAAATGTTTAGAACTTCTTAAGAAAATAAGGCTCATAAAATGGATGCGTGCTAAAATGAGTTATCGTGAACTCTTTGTTTCACAATCAAACGTTTTCAGCGGTTTCCAAAAACCCTTTGAAAAGGCAGACTACATAATTTTGGGCGTGCCTTTTGACGTTACAAGCACGTATAGAACTGGGGCAAGGTTTGCTCCAAACGCCATTAGACAAGCATCGCTTAACATTGAAACCTACAGTTTTCGCACGGGTTTGGATGTGGAAGATTTAAAATTGCATGATTTGGGCGATTTACACATATCAACTGACACGGAGAAAACTTTGGAAAGAGTTGCACTTGTCATTAAAGAGATTATAGAAGCTGGAAAAACGCCTGTAACCATAGGCGGAGAACACACAATCACCTTTGGCATTATAAAAGGCTTAGAAAAGAAAGCCTCAAAAACAGCATTGGTGAGTTTTGATGCGCATTTGGATTTGCGCGACGAGTTTATGGGTTTGAGGCTTTCTCACACGACTTTTATGCGAAGAATAAACGAAAAGGTAAAGCCAGCCACCATCATCGAGGTTGGCACAAGAGCAGTCTGCAAAGAAGAACTCGCCTACGCAAAAAAGGCTGGAATAGAATTTTTCACGACACAACAAATCAGAAAAGAAGGATGCGAGACGATGGTGAAAAAGTTGGGGGAAAAATTGGCAAAATATGAGAGCATTTATTTGTCAATTGATATGGATGTGCTTGACCCAGCCTATGCACCAGCAGTTCAAAATCCAGAACCGGACGGGTTGGAGATGCATACTTTGCTTGACATTTTATGTAGCGCATGCGACAAACGTCTTGTGGGTTTTGACGTTGTAGAAATAGCACCAAACTATGACCAAGGAGTTTCCGTAATTCAAGCAGCGAAAGTAGTGTTTGAAGTTCTTTGTCGAATAGAAAAAGCAAGAAAACACAGATAGCCAAAAAGCAAGTTATTTTTCAACTCTTCTAATTTCAACAACCACTTTGTAGTTGTCTGGGCACCCAACAGTAAACTTGTTCTCGTCTTTCTCCCATGGGAAGGAACCTCCAAACTGCAAAGTAACCAAATAGGGAAATAGGACATCATATAGAAAGCCGCAAACGTGTGGCGTTCTATGAATCTTATCCCTCTCCTCTGAGAATAGCGTAAAATCAAATTCTTCGCCAACATGATGCCCAGCAACGCATTCGCCTTGGACCTTCACAACCTTTCCAATTAATTTACAGCTTTTCAAGCCAACCACCTCTCAATTTCCTTTTAGGTTTTGCCCCTTAACAGTTTTGCTATGAAGAAGCCGTTGCATTGGTGAATATGTGGATAAAGCCTTTGGCATTTTTCCATCCCTCTTAAGCCTGGCAAACCAATTTTTGGCGTTATTTCAGTCATCGAAAATTCTGGATGCCACTTTAGGAATTTCTCTATAAGCATTTCGTTTTCTTCTGCTGTTATGCTACATGTAGAATAGATTAGTGTGCCGTTGGGTTTTACTTTTTCAGCGCAATTGTTTAGCATTTGCCATTGAATCTCAGCCATATTTTCAATTGAACGTTTTGTAAGCCTCCACTTGGCTGATGGCAGCTTGCCGAAGGCTCCCGTGCTTGTGCATGGCGGGTCTAAAACCACGACATCCGCCTCGACTGAAAAGGGCAAAGGGTTACAAGCGTCAGCCATAATTGGCACAGCAATCTCAACGCCCATGCGGGCTACTTCGCTTTTCCAAACGTCTAATCTTCGCCTTGAATAATCCATAGAATAGATGAAACCGTGGTTCTGCATTAGC
>JAVZJY010000003.1:56262-76306 GCA_038872535.1 Bathyarchaeia archaeon
ATGGTTACAAGCGTCAGCCATAATTGGCACAGCAATCTCAACGCCCATGCGGGCTACTTCGCTTTTCCAAACGTCTAATCTTCGCCTTGAATAATCCATAGAATAGATGAAACCGTGGTTCTGCATTAGCTGAGCCAAATAGGTGGTTTTGGCTCCAGGCGCTGCGCAAGCATCTAAAACTGTCATTCCCGGTTTTGGGTTTGCGGCTTCGGCTGCGAAACAGCTTGCTTTGTCTTGGATGTAAAATAAGCCTTCTTTGAAGCTTGCCGTGCGAGTTAAAGGTTGCCTTGCGTTTAAAACTTTGTATGTATGCTTTAATTCTTTAACCTTTTCAACTTTAACGCCTTCTTTTGCGAGTTCTTCAAAAATTTCGTTTTCATCTGCCTTCAAAGTGTTAAGTCTAATGTAGGTTGGCGGTGGTTGCATGTTTGCTTCTAAAATTGTTATGGCTTCCCTTCTCCCGAACAGTTTAAAGCAGTATTTCACGAACCATGTTGGATGGAAAGTTATAAGTCCAATCCTTTCCTCGTCGCTTAAACTTTCAAAAACTGATGTTTGCTTTTGAGTAAGCAAAAAGCCCAAATACTGTTCGACTTTTCGCAGGGTTTTCCATCCGAGAATGGAGCGGGCGAGGCTTGCTATGCTTTCTGCTTCTTTAACATCAATTTTCGACCAGTTTTTGGCTATGCGGGTTTGGTAAACGTAAAGCCTCAAAAAGGCTTGAACGCCCAAATCGAATTCGCTTATGGTTTTTGGCTTTAAAACATTGTTTATGAAAGCATCTATAAAGTTTCGGCGTCTAACAGTTTCGCACACAAGCATGTAGGCAAGCCTCACAGCATCAGCATCGCTTATGCCTAACTGCTTAACTGTTTTCGCTAAAGCCAGACGCTCGCTTAGTTTTTGCATTTCCATCCAGCTTAAGCTTTCAATGGCAAGCGTCCAGGCTTCTTTAAGCAATTTTATCCACAAATCCATAAACAAATGCATGAGACATAAATAAAATTAGAGGCACTAGTTCGCCAGAAAACTAGAGAGGGTAGGTCCGTATTGGTTGCTCCCAAAGCCAAAAACAAGCTCTTTAAATATTAAATAATTCGCGGAGTGCGATTAGTAAGAGATTTTAGGTTATACTGCTCATAAGGTTAGTTGGGTTAAGGGCTGAATGGCACAGAAACGCTTAGAGGATTTTACTCGAGCAGAAGCTGAAACTTTGAAGGAAAGGGAAGCGGAAGCCCTACCCTTCATGGAAGCCATAACAAAAGAAAAACAAAAACGTGCCTATCCACCATTGGCTCCAGAAAACTTGACGCCTTCATATTTTATTTCTGCAACTTATGATGGAAAAACTGGAAAAGCCCTAATCAAACTTTACGAGCCAGTTTCAAGCAAAATCTATTTCTGGTACGACAACACTGGGCATAAGCCCTATTGTCTAACAAACCTTTCACCATTTGAGCTTGAAAAAATAAACCGTTTAATGCAGCACCCAAGCTTTGACCACTTTGAAATTGTGGATAAAATTGATCCTTTATTGGATAAGGCTGTCAAAGTGACAAAGATTGTGGCTAAAGACCCATTAGCCATTGGAGGACGCCCAAAAGGCTGCATAAGAGACATAATCCCAGAAGATTTCCCAATGGTGACGGAAACCCCAGTTTCTCCGGAACAAATCAAGGTTTGGGAATCAAAAATAAAGTATTACCAATCCTACATTTATGATAGAAATCTTTTGCCTGGAATGATTTACGAAGTTAAAAATGGCAAACTAGTTCTCAAAAATGTTGAAGAAGCAGAAAAAATGGTTAGCCGCATAAAAGAAATTTTCAACGAAGCCGAAGCAGAGGAGCTACAGCATATTGAAGAGTGGGCAAGGCTACTGGAATATCCCGCCCCAAAATTTCTTTACGTAGCCCTTGACATAGAAGTTTACTCACCTGTTCCAACAAGGATGCCCGACCCAAGAGATGCTGCCTACCCAGTTGTCTGCGTATCTCTATACGGTTCAGATGGACAGAAAAGAGTTTTACTCCTAAAAAGAGAGGGAACCCGCGAAGGAACAGAACGCTTGCCTGCTGGCGTAACACTTGAGTATTTTGACTCGGAAGCGAAGCTGATAAGGGCTGTTTTTGATGCGCTTTGGAGTTATCCTTTTGTGGTAACCTTTAATGGTGATGACTTTGACTTGCGCTATTTGGCGCATAGGGCTCTTAACCACGGTTTCAAAAGAGACGAAATTCCAATAGAAGTTGGCAGACGTGTATGCCTTTTAAAGTATGGCGTGCACATTGATCTTTACAAGTTCTTCTTCAACCGTTCAATTCAAATCTACGCCTTCAACAACCGTTATAGGGATGTAACCCTTGACGATGTCGGCAAAGCCCTAATTGGAATGGAAAAAATTAAACTGGAAAAAAACTTGGGCGAATTAACCTACACGGAACTCGCCAAATACTGTTTCCGAGATGCTGAAATCACTTTTAAACTTGCAAGCTTCGAAGACGAGTTGGTTATGAAGCTCATTTTGGTTTTAGCCAGAATCAGCAGCATGCCAATGGAAGACGTAAGCCGCCAAGGCGTTTCCAGATGGATAAGAAACTTCATGCACCGCGAACACCGAAAAAGAAACATGCTCATCCCAAACGCAGAAGAAATAATTGCCGCAAAAGGAAAAGCAGCCACAAAAGCAATAATTAAAGGCAAAAAATACAAAGGCGCAATAGTCGTCGAACCAGTTCCAGGCGTTCACTTCAACGTTTCAGTAATGGATTTCCCAAGCCTATATCCATCAATAATAAAAGTTTGGAACCTCGGCTACCAATCCATACTATGCAAACATCCAGAATGCCGCAACAACCTCATCCCAGACACGCCTCACTGGGTTTGCACAAAAAAACACGCCTTAGAAAGCCTCCTCATAGGCTCGCTCAGAGATTTGCGAGTTCAATGGTACAAACCAAAATCAAAAGACAAAACTTTGCCAGCCGAAATTAGAAGTTGGTATAACATAATTCAAGGGGCTCTCAAGGTTATTCTAAACGCAAGCTATGGAGTTTTCGGAGCCGAAAGTTTCGACCTTTACTGCCCTCCAGTGGCAGAAGCAACAGCAGCCATCGCTAGACACTCACTAACCCAGATACTTAAGGAAGCGGAAGAGCTTAACATACAAGTGCTTTACGGCGATACAGACAGCATATTCCTAAAAAATCCATCAAAAGAACAAATTGAGAAACTAGCCCAATGGACAGAGCATACGTTGAAAATGAGTTTAGACGTGGATAAAGTTTACAGATACGCCGTTTTCAGTTCAAGAAAAAAGAATTACCTCGGAGTTTTAGAAGACGGCAGCGTTGACGTTAAGGGGTTAACCGGCAAGAAGAGGCACATCCCAATTTTCATAAAAAAAGCATTCGACAAAATGAAAGAACGCCTAGCTCTTGTAAAAACACCAGCCGACTTTGAAAAGGCAAAAAAGGACATTTGCGAAATCATCCGCGACTGCTACATGCGACTAAAAAGAAGAGAATGGGAAAACCTAAACGACCTCGCCTTCAACGTGGTCTTAGGAGAAGAACCAGAACACTACACAAAAACAACACCCCAACACGTGAGAGCCGCAAGAATACTAAAAGAAGGCGGAATGGAGCTTAAAGCAGGCGACCTAATAAGCTTCGTAAAAGTCACCAAAGAACCCCACGTAAAACCAGTTGAGTTGGCAACAAAAAATGAGATAGATGTGGATAAATACATTGCCTATCTCCATTCAACATTTGACCAAGTTTTAGACGCATTAGGCTTAGACTTCGATGAAATAATAGGATTAACAAAGCTTGAAAGGTTCATGTAATGGCTATTTGTCTTCTGCCAGCACTTTTAATCCATGAGATTTAAGAGGCTCAATAATACTTGGTCTGCTAATTATGGAAAGCAGCAAGTATCCAATGATGGCTATGGCGATTAAACTGCTAATTGTTATGCTTACAATCATGGCAACCCAAGCTGGCAAAGTGCTGAGAACTTCTGGTGGCGGAAAGAATAGCCAAAGATAACCGCCAACAATAAAGCCGACTGGTAATGCCCCAACCACACAAGCGACGAAGCGACGTTTTCTTAATAATAAAATGATGCTTGCCGCAATCAAATTAGCCAACGGTCCAAATAAGACATCTTGAACTCCTATGAAATAGTAAGCATTTGTCAAAAGACAACCGATTGTTACTCCTGCAACAATAGGCCAACCCAGCAGAGCAGATAAGGCTATTAGGCAATCAGCAATGCGCAACTGAACAGGTCCATAAACTGTGGGATTGCCAACAGAAATCATTTGAAGAACATTAATTATTACATATAAAGCTGCAAAAACTGCTGTTAATGCTATGTCTCGTGAGTCAAATTTCACATTGTTCACCTCCTACACCGGGGTTTTTATGGCGGAACGGGTGGAGGTCCACTCACCCGCCACACTTCTATCCACAAATTCTTAGGCTATTAATTTTACTGAAACAACTAATTAGTCAAAACATTTACTTACTGTTTCTTCGCCTCAGTTTCGGCTTGAACCTCCACAGATTCTGCGACTTCTGGGGCTATTTTCACTGTTACATCTTCAACTGGAATTCCCTCTTTATGAGAGAACAATAAATCCTGAGGTGGCGGAGGAACATTAAGTATTGTTGATAAAAGATACATGGCTGTAAATGCTGTCTGGTAAATCCTTTGAAAGACATATGGCACTTTGGTTTCTGGGTCAACCTCCAACATTTTATTTATATCAGCATCTTTACCGCTTAAAGTTGCCATGCCTTCAACCTCAAATTTTACGAGGCTCGGCTTAGTTGTTAAAAACAGTTTGAAATCTAAAATAACCATCTGGCTTTTGCGTTCCCTTTCCTCCAATTTTGCTTTAACATCAAAATTAACATTCTCAGCTCCGCTCTTAACATCTAAACGAACACCTATGAGGCTGGTTATTTCTACCTTAACCGAAGCGTTTGGAACATACAATGTTGGACAAATAGTGGATTCCTCACATTAAACAGTTATAGCCAGTTGCTTCTCTAACCCTCCGTAGTAAGCCTCACAGAAAACTGATTTTTGCCTTTTGTGTGTCACAAAACATACGCACAACATAGTGCGGCTATGAAAGCCAATAAAATAACAAAGCAGCAGAAGTAGAAGCAGCCATTAAAAGCGAAATTGCCACAACAACTTGCCGCTCACTCAAACGCCGACGATAAGTAATGAGGGTGACAAGACTTCTTCTATTATCCGAAAAAAGTTTTTCTCCATCAAAAGAAACTCGAGCTCTGGCTCTGAAAAAGAAGTAATTCAGCAAAATCAACGAAGAATTAAAAACGTAAGGCAGAATAGAAATAAGCAAAACAGATTTTAAATCCGAAATTATGGCAAACGCTGCCAATGTTATCCCAATAGCGAAAGACCCAGTATTTCCAACGAAAATTCTGCCCTGAAAATTAAAAAAACATAGTGAAAGCCAAACGATTAAGGGAACATACAAGAGGACAGCGTGTGCTCCTGAAACAGCCATCAACCCCATTATTACTATTGCTGGCGGAATCGTCTCTAAACCATTCAACCCGCCAAGCTGATTCACAGTATTAGTAGTCACAGTTACAATTAACGGAATAACTATGAAATAATATGAAATCCCAAAATCCACAGATCCGAAAATGGGAAAAGTTATGGCTGTACGTAGCCCAAGCCGTGTCGCCACTGAAACAAGCGGTATGGACGCTATTAGGGGAAAGAATGCTTTATAACGCCACCGCAAATCCATCCAATCATCAAGCAAACCCATAAAACCTCCAAATAAAATGCAAACAGCCAAAGTCAAAGCAGAAGAAACATTATCAGTTGAAGATCGAAAACATTCAAGAATAAAAAGATACAACGCACTAGCCAAGACGTAGACTACGCCTAAACCATTTGGAACTAAAGGCGTATTTGGCTTATGCTGGTCTGGAACCTTTGGGAACAATGGCTTACCTTCCTTTTATTCTGGATATTCAATACGATAGAGACAAACCAATGGAATGATTCCACCATAATTACTGCTTGCATCCGACGGAGTAAGTGTTAGTCCAGAAATAAATTCTGGTGCAAAGTATTGCGGTTCAACACCAGCTTCATCTGGGCTTATTTGATTTTTGTTGCACCATAGTTGCTTCGCCCAACTCATTAATTTGTATATGGTTGAGTTCTTCCCAACATCGTTCCACTCCCATCTATTGGTGTTATTGTTATATTTTCCAAACATTGTCTCGTCAGTCCAAGCTGAGTTTTCATCTAAAAAGTGGTATTTGTATATGAAGTCGTCGCGAGCCTGCCCAGAGATTCTAGCCATCCACATCCACTTTCCTTCATCACCATATCCAGCCCACGTTGCATAATACGGACCGCCAGATTGCTGCTGCCCTAATCCAAGCGTTGTGAAAACTAGGATGTACTTTGCATCGTAAAGTTTCAGCATTTTCAATGCTTGTGTTTCGTTTGCCATAAATATAAAACCGATATTTTCTATTTGAGTGCTATTTATTGTTGCGTTGTCTGCAAGCGATGTGACATTGCCGAGGATTGACAGCCAATATCCATAGTCCCACCATGCACAAACAACTTTTTCGCCTATCGGTTTAGGCCCCAAGTTGCTCCTTAACCAATTCAGCATATCTAACCACTCTTTAACGGGCTGGTTGGGTGCTATCGGAAGACTGCCAGCAGAAATTGTAGTTGGCGTATATGCTTGTCTATAAACTCTTGGCACACCCCCTGACTGTGGTGAAAAAGCAAAGTTTGCCATTAAAATTAGGAATATCAAGAAGATGGCTGTTCCGCTGAATTCTTTTCCAACATGTTCTAAGCTGTACTTCTTCTTTGTAATTAATTTTGGCTGTTCCTTTAGCACTGTGTAAAAAGGCTTTAGAACACCAATTACACCACTGGATGCTACAAGGCCGAAAGCTGGAGCCATAAGAACAAGTAATCTCACCATGGAACATGCAAAGTAAAGCGATGTTATGCCGAAGACTATCATGAACAAGTTTTTATTGGTTGGATTTCTCAACAGGAAATACAAACCAGCTATGAAGAATATTATTCCTATGCCAAACTCGTAGTATATGGAACCCCAAGCCGAAATTCTATGTTCAGCCACAGACTCTACAAGCGGTTCTTCCGCCCTCACAAATGGATTAATTACAGTAAGGAATTTGCCAAGGCTCCCAAGACGCTCGAAATGCCACAAAACAACAAATCCGCTTATTAACAAACAAATGAAAACAATAGCAAACACCATCCTCATCTTAGTCGATGCTATGTTACGTAGAATTTCGACAAGACATAATAGAACGAAAAATCCTGCAACTAGCATTATGACTGAGTCTGTTAGGTATCCTATGGAGAGATATGGAGTGCTTACTGCCATAAATAAGCCTGTTCCAAAGGTTATGGTATAAGATAAAAAGAGGCGCTGTGTATATCGCCTCATCAAAATTAGGATAAAAACGAAAAGTATCGTTAACCCAATCGGATAAAGTGCTGCACCCCACCCGCAAATGAAATATCCTAAAGCTAATCCAGAGCCAATTGCATATTTCAAAGTTGAACTAAGCGGTCTTTCATCTTCAATTGACCTTAAAAACATATACGTAAACAAAATCAAGGCAACTATGCCCACTGTCTCGTCATCAAAAAAGCCTAGGGAGGTTCTCTGAATATATGATGGACTTAAAGCCAGAAAAAGAGCTGCAAGAAATCCAGTTGGAGCACCTCCAATGTCCTTACCGATGAAATAAATTATCAAACATGCCAGAGTTCCCATAATTGCTGGGAAAAGGGCGCAGAAGCTCATTACGTCAATGTTTACGCCCAACATAGAAATTATATCGTACAGAAAAGCTGCAGTCATTGGTAATGAAGGATAGGACATTCTCATGTTTATTCCATCAGGATACCATCGTTGATGATCAACCCATCCTGGAGGTATGTAAGGTGAAAATAAGCCATTTTTTACCATATAATTTGCAAGGCTATAATAATAGTAGGGGTCAAATTCTGAAAGGAGCAAGGTGTTTTTTCCTTCTGTTATTTCCCAACGCAAGGGTAAGATGCGGATTGTGAAGGCAACAAATAGTATAAGGAGCAAAATTGAAAAGCTTATCATTGAACCGTGACTAATCTTGACGCGTAGTTTCCCCAAATTTTTTATTCCGTTTCTGATGCCTTCTTTTGATATGGCTTTGCGAATGTCCATTAAGTTCATCTCTCCTACAGAGATTATTGACGTGTTTTATTATTCTTGCGGTTGATAAAGCTTGATAGACCAGAATCACTCGTATATACCTTTCCCAATTCTTCTGTAGCCATTGCAGTTTTAAACCAAAGCTTTACGCTTATACCCATATTTATTTGCGTCGTAAAATGGAAAACCAACAATCTTTGCTTTAGCCATTTTGCCACGTATCTCCACATTTACAATGTTCCCTTCTTGAGCGCTTGACATATCCACATAAGCCATACCTATCCCGCATTTAAGCAAAGGCGAAAATGTCCCGCTCGTCACCTGCCCAATCTTTTCATATCTGTTGTTGTACACTTCAAATTTTGGTCTCGGTATGCCTTGCTCAATCATAAGCAAGCCTACACGCTTGCGTTTGATTCCTTCAGTTTTCTGTTTCAGCAACATCTCTTTTCCTATAAAATTATCTTTCTGAAGCTTCACTACAAAACCCAACGCCGCTTCTAACGGAGTTGTGTTCTCGTCAATATCATTCCCATAAAGGCACATTCCAGCCTCAAGCCTTAAAGTGTCTCTCGCGCCTAATCCGCATGGCTCAATTCCAAAGGGTTTGCCAGCTTCTAATATGGCATTCCACACTTTTACTGCATTGTCTGGGTTAGATAGTGAGGTGTTCCATATGAAAATTTCGAATCCATCCTCGCCCGTATATCCCGTTCTTGAGAGGAGGGCGTCAACGTTTGCTAAACGTGAAGGCACACATTTGAATCGTTCAATCTTGCTTAAATCATCTGAGGAAATTTTCTGCAATGTTTTTTCAGCGTTTGGACCTTGAACTGCCAGCATTGCAACATTATCTGAAACTTCTTCGATGCGAACATTGAAGCCTTTAGCGTTTTTAACCAGCCAATCGTAGTCTTTTTCTCTGTTGGCTGCATTAGCAACAAACATGAATTTCTCTTTTTCTAAGCGATAATATACGAAATCGTCTATTATGCCGCCTTTCTCATTACACATCACTGAATATTGAGCACTGTTTGGTGGCAGTTTAGAAACATCATTTGTTATCACATAGTTTAAGAAACGTTCTGAATCAACGCCCATTATCATTATTCGTCCCATGTGAGAGATATCGAAAACGCCTACGCTGTTCCGTACAGCCAAATGTTCTGGTATAACGCCTTTATACCATAGTGGCATTTCAAAACCAGCAAAAACTGTGAGTTTGGCCGTTTTTTGATGCACTTCGTAAAGTTGGGTTCTGCGATTTTTCTCCGTTGAAATCACCTCAACAATATTTTATTTTATTGGTTTTACTTCCACGTTGATGGGTATGAGGGAGAGTTTCTTGCCGCATTTTGGACATTTTCCGCCGTGTTGATGTAAAATTTCATCTGGAGGCTTAAGCTCAGCACCTTCATATAATACGTGACCACATCCTTGACAGACAACACGCTGAGGCAAACGGATACACTCCAAGTAACAACATAAGCAATAAGTTCACGGCATATTTATTGGTTGCTGATTAAAAACTTCACAAAACATTTTAATCTTAGAATAAAGTTAATTCCGAAAGCATTTCCAAACAAGCCTCAAATGGTTTGTGCTGAAATGGGAAACTACACATTGATTATAACCGAGAAACCTGACGCAGCTCAAAGGATAGCTTCAGCTCTTGATACGCACGGAAAAGCGAGAAAAATGGAGGAGAAAGGAGTACCCTACTACGTGGCTGAAAGAGACAAAGAAATAATCGTGGTTCCAGCCATAGGACACTTATACACTGTTGCAGAAGAAAGCGGTGGAAGAAACTATTATCCAGTTTTCAACTTTAGATGGGTGCCAAGATACGCTGTGGAAAGAGGCGCAAAACAAATTCGAACATGGCTGGAAACAATCTCAAAATTGGCAAAAAATGCTGACGCATTTATCGATGCATGCGACTACGACATTGAAGGAAGCATAATCGGATACAGCATACTAAAATACGCATGCGGAAACAAAGAAGCCATATCAAAACGCATGAAATACTCAACACTAACCAAAGAAGAACTAGAAAAATCATACAATGAACTGCTGCCACACTTAGACTTCGCATTAATAGAGGCTGGACGCACAAGACATGAAATTGATTGGCTATACGGCGTTAACCTTTCAAGGGCTTTAACAATATCGGCAAGAGATTGGAGTGGAAAATATGCTACATTAAGCACTGGAAGAGTGCAGGGTCCAACCCTCAAGTTTCTTGTGGCTCGAGAAAAAGCCATAAGATGTTTTGTGCCAACTCCTTACTGGAGCATTAAAGCAGAAGTTGAAATAAATGGCTTAGTCTTTGAAGCAGAATATGAAAAGAAAATTATCGAAACTAAAAGAGAGGCAAACGCCGTATTAGATGCTTGCAAAGGAAAAAATGGCTTAATAGAAAAATTAGACTATAAAAGGTTCCAGCAGATGCCTCCAACGCCTTTTGACTTGGGCGCTTTGCAAAGCGAAGCCTACAGCCTTTTCGGTTATACTCCCATGCGAACTTCAAACATTGCCCAAAGATTGTATTTGGACGCCCTAATTTCTTATCCGAGAACAAGCAGCCAAAAACTTCCACCATCAATAAATTATGAAACAATACTGAAGAACTTAAACAGAGTTTCAGAATACAAAAAACTTACAGCCGAACTTCTCGCAAAAAAGGAGTTAAAACCAAGAGAAGGAAAGAAGGAGGATCCGGCGCATCCAGCTATTTATCCAACTGGAAACTTGCCAGAAAGAACTTTAGACGCTTCTGAAAGAAACATTTGGGACCTCGTTATCCGCAGGTTTATGGCAGTTTTTGATGAACCAGCCATAAGACAAAGCATGAAAGTTCACATAAACGTGGATGGACATCGCTTCTACCTTAGAGGAAGACAAACCTTGAAAGAGGGATGGTTGCGCTTCTACGAACCCTACATAAGGTCAGAAGAAGTCATTCTGCCACAAATAGAAGAGGGACAAAAAATAAACATAAAAAAGGTAATTTTAGAAGATAAATTCACAAAACCGCCTCCAAGATACAATCCAGGCAGCCTCCTAAAAAGAATGGAGGAAGCCGAAATTGGAACCAAAGCGACAAGGGCGGATATTATACAGACACTTTATGACAGGAAATATGTTAGAGACGAAAGAATGATTGTAACAGATTTAGGCTTCGAAGTCCTAGAGGTTTTGGAAAAGCATTGCCCAACTGTTGTTTCAATAAAGTTAACGAGAGAACTTGAAGAAAGAATGAATAGGATTCAGGTAAACAACGAGAAAAGGGAAGAGGTCCTTGTAGACGCTGTTGAAATTCTCAAACCAGTAGTGGAAGAGCTTAAAGAGAAAGAAGAAGAGATAGGTGAACAATTGAGTAACGCTATAAAAAGGGCAAGACTTGAAGAAAGGATCATAGGAACATGTCCAATCTGCAACACTGGAAAACTCATGACATTATATTCGCGGAGGACAGGCAAACGTTTTGTCGGATGCACAAACTACTTCAAAGGATTATGCAAAACATCGTTTCCGCTTCCCCAGAAAGGCACAATTAGACCCCTTGGAAAAAACTGTCGAGGATGCGGCTGGCCCATAGTTCAAGTTCGAATAAAAGGAAGGAGACCTTGGACATTATGCTTCAACCCGAAATGCCCATTAAAAGAGGAGAGGAGGAAGAAACTTGAAATGCGTAATATGCAATAGAGAGGCAGACAAGGAAGGCTACTGCGAATTGCATATAAAAGCTTATGAAAGTATTTCAAAAAAGTATGAGTTATGGAAAAAAGCTCTAGAAATTTCTTGGAAAGAGTATTTAAGTGAGATTGTTAAGAATCCGTTAACAGGCGAGTGGGCTCGAGAAGTGGCGGAGTACTTAATAAAAAGTGGAGAAGAACAGAATGTCAAGAAAGGTTAAAAAGCAAATCACATCACTTTCATATTCAATAAACAGGTTTTACAGAAAAATCTCAACAGCAAAACCTTCCTCGCTTATCATTTCAATATTAGCTATTGCAATTGCCATATTCCTGCTTGGAGGAGGCTTATACGACATTATAATGAAGCCCTATCCAGCAGTTTACTATAGTGGACGTTTCATCTTTCTTTACCCGCAATTGTCAGAGCAATTTATAACAGACAGCATAGTTGTCATAACTCTCTATACATTGGGCGTTGTTGGGTTAATAGCAATTTACCAAAGCACAAAATACGCATACAAACCAAGACAAGCATACATGATGTTTCTGGTAGGGCTTAGCCTTATACTAATAGCTTACGTATTTCTCGAAGTTGCAATACGAATAAAAGTCGGCGGATAAGAATTACCACGGGTTACTTTTTAAACCTAGCTTGTAGGCTGCAAAATTCGTTAACAAATGTATTGGCGGAGTTATAATTAACACTATTATTGCAAGGTTTAAATCCAAGATTTGCAGTGGAAGCGAAAACAAAATGGCTCCTATAATGAAATCGACTTGGTCGATGACTGGCAACAAATCTCCAGGAGCCAATCCGAGCCTTCGCTTTAAGAAGGCTCCAGCCAAATCTCCAAACAAGGCGCCAGAAGATAAAAGAGAACCAAAGAAAATTGGATAACCGAAAAACATGCTTTCTAATAATCCAATAACCGTTCCAACAATTAATCCGGAAAAGAAGCCTCGAAATGTTTTGTTTTTTCCAAGGATTGGTTTTCCATCAAAAAACTTTTTTCCAAAATCTATAGGGTAACCTCCGCCTGTGATTACTGGTATGGCGTTGGCGCAGTATGCTGGGAATATGAACTTTAATGCCTCAATGATTAGTTGTATTATTTCCATTTTCGCAACCATCAACGAGGTAAATGCTCATGAATCCCCGTTTCTTCTATTTTTAATTCACAAGTTATGGGCTGATTACCTTTTTGATTTTTCTCTAAAACTGCCCTAATTATTGACGAGTTTTCGGTGGGGCGCAAAGCAATTATTGTGTCTGCCCAAAATTTTAAGACTCGGGTAGCCACTGGTTCTATGCTCACATAATTTTCATCGAAGGCGCTTCGCACTTGACTTACCACTATAACCGCAATTTTTCTCGTCTTGGCAATCTGCGCCAACAAAGCCATCTGCCTATTTAATTCACGATTCAGCTCAAATGCTTTATTTGGATGCTCCGCGATTTCGACACGATAAAGCGACGTGAGCGTGTCAACAACTATAAGTCCAAAATTCTTGGCAACATACTCTGGCAGTTTATCTATGACTATGATTTGTTCACGGAAACTGTTTGGTTTCACCAGAATTATTAGTTCAGAAACCTTTTTGAAGTTCTCAGAAGCTATTTGAGAAAGGCGCCGCACTGAGAAGGTGCCGTCACAGTCCATGAATAAGGTTTTGTAACCATGCAGTGCACAGTTCACAGCCAACTGCATAGCCAAGGTGGTTTTTCCAGTTTCCGCTTCTCCATAGATTAAGCTGATATTTTCAAATGGGATGCCGCCATCAAGAAGGTTGTCAAGCCTTCCGCAGCCAGTGGGAATCTTCTGTGGCAAGGTCATGCACATTAAGGAATATAAACAGCGAAACTAATAATTTGTTTTGTGTTCAAAACTTCAAAAAACAGGAAGATGACATGAAAGCGAAGATTGCCGTTGCAACAGTTTCAGGAAAAGCTTATTATCTAATCGTTAATGAATTGAAAAGAAAAAACATACCATTTCTAAGCCTAACCCCAAATGACCCTATCCCCATAGAAATTAAAGTTGTCATAACCACGAATGAAGAGAAAACAATCATAAATCATGAAAAAATCTTAGTTTACCAAGAGGGCGTAGAACCGGAGGCATTAGTAAATGAGGCGTTGCAGCTTGTTCAAGGAAAAGAACATTATGAGAAGATAGTTATAGGCGTAGATCCTGGCGAAGTTTTTGGATTGGCTGTTTTGGCGGATGGAAAGGTTATTGAAACTGGAAATTGTTTCAGCGTTAACGAAACTTTAGATAAGATAAAAAATGCCGTTAGAAGCTTCGGAAAGAGTCAAGCAACATCCTTTTCAGTGAAAATTGGAGATGGCGTCCCATTTTATAAAGAAAAACTTTTAAAAGCATTGGATAAAGCATTGCCCTCAAACGTAATGTTAGAAAGCGTAAGTGAAGCTGGAACAGACCGCTACCCAAACGAAGTTGGACATAGGAGAGGATTGAGAGATATTGCTTCAGCCATAAGAATTGCTGGAAGAAACGGACAAAAATTCCAGCGGAGGAACATTAATGAATAGGACTGTTGAAAAAGGAAAAACCCTCTTGGTGGATGGACCCGCATCTGTCACTGTCATTTCAGGGATTGCCGAAGTTTTCGGCTCTATAGTCAGCAGCAAAGGCAAGGTTGTGATACGCGAAGGAAAACGGTTACCTTTCACCGCAAAAGAAACAACAAGCCTTGAAATTTCTTTAGGAGAAAATGCAAGCGTCGAAGAAGTTGACGGAAGCACCATTCCACCATCATGGACTGAAGCTTCTGAACAACTCTTGAATTTCCAAAAGAAACCCGTTGCTGCAATAGTTATGGGAACGGTTGACTCCGGAAAAACAAGTTTCTGCACATACCTAACAAACAAGTTATTGCAAGAAAAACAAAAAGTGGCAATCTTGGATGGAGATTTGGGTCAATCAGATATAGGACCACCGTGCACTGTTGCCTACACATTTGTAACGAAACCAGTAACAGACCTGTTCAATTTAGAAGCAAAAAATGCCTTTTTCGTAGGCGCCACCTCACCAAGCACAGCCATAACCAAAGTAATTGAAGGGTTAACTTCGCTAAAGAAGGAAATTTTGGGCAACAATCCAGACTTTATTGTTATAAACACTGATGGTTGGGTTGATGGAGAAGATGCCGTAAACTATAAGGTTCAACTTGCCAAGGAACTCGATTCTGACGTAATCTTCTGTATCCAACAAAAAGACGAATTAGCACCTCTTATCAACAGCCTTGAAGATGCCCAGAAACTTGTCGTTGAGTTTCCTTCAGCTATAAAACAAAGGAGCAGAGAAAAAAGAAGAAGCCTACGTGAGCTTGGATACATAAAATATTTGAGAAATGCAAAAGTACAATCTCTTCCAATAGGATGGCTAAAAATTGAAGCAAACGAATTCCTCGGCTTAGGCGTAATCCATGAAAACATGAAGCAAGCCAAAAGAGTCTACGATTTTTTGGGGATGAACCCGTTACATTTTGCAGAACTGAAGGATAAAGTTTGCATAGTTGTTGGTAGAAGCCGCTGGATTAGTGAGGAGAAGATAAGAAAACTGGAGGAAATCATGGGGAAGAAAATTGTGGTCATTCACAAGGGCGAGGAAGAAGGCTTACTAGCCGCTTTATATAGCAATGATAAAAAATTCCTCGGCATAGGCGTCATAAGAGAAATCGACTATTCAAGAAAGACACTGAAAATTTTCACTCCAGTCTCCGAAGGAATCTCCATAGTCACACTGGGAAAGGTGAAACTGGACAAGAACCTCAAGGAAACCCCAGCCTTTTTGGAGAAAGTCGAAAGTTTGTAAAACTTTGTTTATTACGGATTATAATTGCTTTGAGGGACATAGTGTGTTCACTGGGCAATGCTTGCAAAGCGGGTTTCTGGCTCTGCAATATTTTCTACCCAGCAAAATCAGCAATATGTGAACTGAGAGATAATCCTTCGGATTATAAATGGATTGAAGAGATTCGCGTATTTTTTCATAGTCGCCGTTAAGTGGCGCTAAGCCTAAGCGTTTTGCCACTCGATTCACATGGGTGTCCACTGGAATTGTGGGTTTTTCCGAACAAAAAAGCAAGAGGACATCAGCAGTTTTAGGTCCAACTCCTGGAAGTTTCATAAGCCTTTCTCTTGCTTCTTCAAAGGGCAATGATAAGATTGGTTTCAAAGTGCCGTGGAATTCTTCAAGGATTATTTTTGAGATTTGCTTTATTGTTTTGGCTTTGTTTCTATATAAGCCAGCAACCTTCAAGCATTCTTCAATTTGGCTTGTTTCCGCATTCGCTAACACTTCGGGCTTTATTCTGAACTGCTTCGAAAGATTTTCGAAGGCTTTTGCAGTGTTTCTGTCAGCAGTATTCTGTGAAATTATCGTAACAATTAACGTTTCAAAAGGGTCTCTGTTTGAAGTTACCCATCTAGGCATCGTGAAAGCCTTCTGAAGCGTTTGCAGGATTTTTTCAGCACGGTTTTCATTCATTTCATGTGCCACCTTTGAAAACAATAAATAGTGAATGCATGAGCTATAAATAAGAATGGAGAGTCCTTATGGAACGCGCAAAAATCGTTAAAGAAGAAATGGTCGAACAAAACATACATTTTCTAGCAGTGTACGTTGAAGCGCGAAATGCATGCCTAATTCTTCTCAGCGAAAGGGAAGACAAGCTTGGAACATTGGCGATAGCTGTTCCGAAACCAAGGGATTTGATAGGACCGGCTTCCTCTTCTGTGCTTTTAGGCGACAAAAACGCAATATCAGCCCGCATGTTCGCCGAATATATAGCTTCGAGAAAACAGAAAATTGCATTAGTTTCCATTTACCTTGAAACAATTAACGAAATGCAAGCTCAATCAATCTTTATGAAGTTGATTGAAAAAGTTGCTCAGGCGGAAATTGAAAGGGAGAAGGCGGAAACATGAGCTTTAGAGAGTTTTTTGAAAAGATGGAAAAAGAAGGGGAAGTCTTACGCATAAAAAATGAGCTGTCAACCAGTTTTGAAATTCCATTCGTCATGAAAAGTTTCGATAATCAAGGTCCAATTCTCGTATTCGAGAAGGTGAAAAATCACGAGACAATGGTTGTTGCTAATGTTTGCGGAACTCGAAAGAGAATTTGCGCAGCTCTAGATGTTGAACAAGATGGGTTTTACAGAAAATTGATTGATGCTTGGCGTTTGCCCAAAAAACCAAAGGTTGTTGAAGACGACGCTGTGAAAGAAGTTTCTGAGAAGGACTTGTCCAAGATTCCCATTTTGACGCATTTTGAGGGGGATGCCGGTCCATATATTACTTCGGCGGTTGTTTATGCGAGGAGCATTGATGGGAATGTTGAGAATGTTTCGGTTCATCGCCTTCAAGTTTTAGACAAAAAGCGTTTAGCAATCCGTTTGGTTCCCCGACACCTTTTCAGATTGTGGCAGACAGCAAAAGAGAATGGTAAAGACTTAGAAGCATCCATTTCCATTGGCGTTCATCCAGCGGTTATGCTGGCTGCTTCTTCTCCTGTTCCTTTTGGCGTTAACGAATTTGAGGTGGCAAATACATTAATGAACAATGGTTTACGCTTAGTTGAGTGTGAGCATGTGGATGCTTATGCTCCAGCAGATGCCGAATTAGTCTTAGAGGGAAAAATTTCTGCAAAGCAAGAAGTTGCAGAAGGACCATTTGTAGATATAACTGGAACTTATGATATTCAAAGAATTCAGCCCGTCGTGGAAGTTGTGAATGTTATGCATAGGAAAGATTATGTTTATCAAGCACTTTTGCCGTCAGGAGCAGAGCATAAGCTTCTGATGGGTTTACCTCACGAAGTTTTGATTTGGGAAGCCGTTTCAAAGGTTGTGCCGAAAGTTCACGCTGTCAACCTTTCAGTTGGCGGAAGCGGATGGCTCCACGCAATAATATCAATCGAGAAACAACTTGACGGAGATGGAAAAAATGCTTTGTTAGCTGCTTTTGCTGCACATCCAAGCCTAAAACACGCGGTGGTTGTCGATTCAGACATTAACGTTTTTGACCCATATGAGGTTGAATGGGCTATTGCAACTCGTTTTCAAGCAAACGAAGACTTAATTATTGTAAATAATGTGCGAGGTTCAACATTGGATTCTTCCGCTGACCAAGACACTGGGTTAACAAGCAAGATGGGTTTGGACGCCACAAAACCGTTCACTAAGCCTAAGGAAAAGTTTGAGCGGGCGAAAATTCCAGTTAGCAGTGCGGTCCAGAAACTCGTTCAAAAATTGTTAGCACATTAACTTATATATGGGCTTTGAAAGATAAAAGGAGACGGTGGTTTCATTGTCTGAAGAGGAAAAAGAAGAAAGTGGCATATCACTAAAAGTTGAGGATGTCATGGTTAAGGAAGTAATAACCATAGACGAAAACTCAACAGTAAAGGAAGCAGCAGAAATCATGAACAAGTTTGAAATTGGCTGTTTAATTGCCGTGAGAAAAGGAAAAGCCATGGGAATAATAACAGAAAGAGACCTGCTAAAAAGGGTTGTTGCCGAAGCAAAAGATGCAAACAAAACCAAAGTTAAAGATGTCATGTCAAGTCCGCTTGTTGTTGTTGAACCCAAAATGGATTTAGAAGAAGCCGTAAGGCTCATGTTTCAGATGAAAATTAAGAAGTTACCCGTTGTTGATGGAAAACGCCTCGTTGGTTTGGTTTCGCTCACAGATATAGCACGGTTCCAGCCTCAAGTGATAAAAATACTGAAACAACTTGCCATGAGACAAGCAGCGCCAAAAAGCATGAAAAAAGTCATAGATTATTATGTGGTTTAAATTTTCTGTTACTATTCTTAGTGAAAAATCGCAAGTTTAATATTCAGAATCAGAATAAAACTGTTGCTGGGATAAACATGAAAAGAAAAATTTTGTGTCCACTATTGTTTTTGTCGCTAGCACTTTTACTGACAACAGAAACAGTGACGGCAAGCATCCAACATTTCACTTGGATAAACTCTGCCGTAGGTGAAGACTTGTATTATCATCAAAATGTTGTTGCCTATGAAACAGAGAGTTGGTGGAATATTTCCATAAGTGTATACAACGATTATCTAACTCCTCCTCCGCCACCACGCATAAATATGCCTGTCAACATCACAGCCATAAAAGTGTATTTTGATTGGGGCGAATGGCATAACTATACGTTTGACGCTCCCGTTCGGATGGAACCCCTTGAGGTCAAGGTTTTCAATGTGGGGAATGTAACACCGCCGTTGACTGTTGCTCCTGAAACATGGGTACACTCATACACCGTTTATGTAGAATATATCGTTGAAGGAGAAACAACCCCCCGAATGGATTGGTATTGGAGTGGTAACAACTTCGCAGTTATGTCTGAAGCCCACTTTGATAGTTTTCAGCTTTACAACAAGCTTAAAAACATTATGACAGACGTAACAGTACTGCCCTCTGCAATCAACGCAACCGAAGCGCAGGTTCTTTTCGTTAAAGCTTACATGGAGTATACCATAGGAAGGCAATATTACAGCAATGGAGACTTCGAAAATGCGAAGACATGCTTCCAAAATGCAGACCAATATTTCACTCAAGCTCTTAACGCTTGGAACGAAAAAGGAACAAATTTTGAGGATGCAATGCTAGATTATTATACTTCATTGGCGGATGCACAACGTATCCAAGCCAACGCTGCACTAAACAATTCGTACGGATGGATCTTCTTCGGGATAGGCTGGATACTGATAGGTGTCGGAATAATAGTCTATGGTGTCAGAAAACCGAAAACACCCTAAAACTACTAACTAACACCTTTTCATTTTCTTCATCTTTTTAAAATGCGTTTAAATAATAAGCTTACTTGAATAATGAACGTAGCCGCTGAACTAAAATGAAAAAAACATTAGTGTTTAAAGTTAACCCTAAAAAACCCGAAAATGAGGCTATCCGTGCAGCAGCCAACATTATCAAAAGTGGCGGTTTGGTGGCTTTTCCAACAGAAACAGTTTATGGCTTGGGAGCAGACGCATTAAATTCGAAAGCTGTTTTAGCCTTGTTTGAAGCAAAAAAGAGACCGCTAGATAA
>JAVZJY010000003.1:76404-78671 GCA_038872535.1 Bathyarchaeia archaeon
AGGTTATAGTTGCTGAAGGATTGCCAATGGAAGGGTTGGGTTTAGCGGTTATGAATAGGCTTCGTAAGGCTGCAGGATACAAAATTTTTAAAGCATGAGCTTAGAAAAGTTTATATTTAAGTGTTTTTCGTGTAAAATTCTGCTTGTTTCAGCTTAACCATCCATCGGTAAAAGGTTTATGTGGAGGTGATTAAGAAATGGCTGCTGCACCTTCAGGAACTGTTCCCGTCTTGGTGTTGAAGGAAGGAACTGGAAGGACAACGGGAAGGGAAGCTCAAAGAAACAATATTATGGCTGCGAAAATAATAGCCGAAACCATTAAGACAACTTTGGGACCGAAGGGAATGGATAAAATGCTTGTCAGCAGCTTCGGAGACGTTTCAATAACAAACGATGGCGCAACAATAATGAAAGAACTTGACGTGCAGCATCCAGCAGCCAAAATGCTCGTCGAAGTTGCAAAAGCCCAAGACAATGAAGTAGGCGACGGCACAACAACGGCTGTGGTTTTAGCTGGAGAACTTCTAAATAAAGCTGAAAACCTCCTTGACCAAAACATTCACCCAACAGTTATCATTGACGGATACAAGAAAGCAAGCGAAAAAGCCCAAGAAATTTTAGAGGAAATGGCGATTCCAATAAGTATCAAAGACAATGAACGCTTAATAGATGTGGCTGTCACCTCCATGGGAAGCAAAGGCATTACAGTAGCAAAGGAACACTTCGCAAAGCTGGCAGTTGAAGCTGTTAAGCAAGTTGCCGAAGAAAAAGACGGAAAACTCAAGGCGGACATTGATTTAATAAAAGTTTTGAAAAAGCATGGAAAAAGCCTTGAGGAGACAGAACTAGTTAAAGGCATGGTCATAGATAAAGAGGTCGCTCACCCTCAAATGCCAAAGCTTGTCACCAAGGCAAAGATTGCGTTGTTGAATGCCAAACTTGAGATTGAGAAGACGGAGTTTGACGCAAAAATAAACATAGAAAGCCCAGAACAAATGAAGCTTTTTTTGGATGAAGAAGAGCGCATGCTAAAGGAGATGGTTGACAAAATTGCTGAGACTGGCGCTAATGTCGTCTTCTGCGAGAAGGGTATAGACGATGTGGCATTGCACTTTTTGGCAAAGAGGGGCATTTTGGCAGTCAAAAACGTCAGCAGCAGCGACATGGAGAAGCTTGCCAAGGCTACTGGAGGCAAAATAATGGCAAGCGTTAAAGAATTAACAGCAGATGTGCTTGGAGAAGCAAAGATTGTTGAAGAGGTCAAGATTGGCGATGACAAGCTTGTTTATGTGCGGGAATGCAAGAACCCAAAGGCTGTCACAATAGTTGTTAGAGGCGGAACAGAACACGTCGTAGATGAGGCTGAACGCTCATTGCATGATGCCTTATGCGTGGTGAGAAATGCCATTGAAGACGGCAAAATTGTGGCTGGCGGCGGTGCTCCAGAGGCGCATGTTGCAAGGCACTTGAGGGAGTATGCGGTTAAGGTTGGCGGAAGAGAACAGTTAGCCATAGAAGCTTTTGCTGATGCTATTGAGGCTATTCCTTTGACATTGGCTGAAAACGCTGGTTTAGACCCGATAGACATTATGGTTGCGTTAAGAGCCAAACACGAAAGTGCAGCTTCACCATCTTATGGCGTGGATGTCTTTTCAGGCAAAGTTAGGGATATGCTTGAGTTGAACGTTGTTGAGCCTTTGCGGGTTAAGCAGCAAGTGGTTAAGTCTGCCACCGAAGCAGCTAATATGATACTGAAGATTGACGATTTGATAGCAGCAAAAGGCATGGAAAAAGAAGCAAAGGAAAAGAAACCGCCTAAAGGACCATCAGAATTCGAAGAATAAACCAGAATTAACTCGCCTTTTTCTTTTTCTCTTCTTCTTTTTGGCTCGAAAATCAACGTTACGGATTCTATCCTTTCGTAACAGCCTCAAATTTTCTTTTTAAGTCCAAAAATTGCGTATAACAATGTAATTAATGCAATAAGAGCCAGAATGTGGGCTGTGGGATAGCCTATATCAGAACGGCGACTAAACGCCAACCAAACATCTCCCTGAAGATAAGCATCATATACTCTAACAACCATGGCTGCAGAGTACATGACAACAACCGCAATTAACAAATAAAACTTCAAACCATGTTTTTGTCCTTGAACTTGGTCTTTCAAATGCTTTCGCATCTGTTACTTTAGCATGGGCATTTTAACACCCTTTTCTTTCGCTATTTTCTTTGCTTTTTCATAGCCTGCATCCGCATGTCTTACTATG
>JAVZJY010000003.1:78768-94464 GCA_038872535.1 Bathyarchaeia archaeon
ATGTTTTTGTCCTTGAACTTGGTCTTTCAAATGCTTTCGCATCTGTTACTTTAGCATGGGCATTTTAACACCCTTTTCTTTCGCTATTTTCTTTGCTTTTTCATAGCCTGCATCCGCATGTCTTACTATTGCTGTGCCAGGGTCAGTTGTTAAGACTGTTGTTAGGCGTTTTTCTGCTTCTTTTGTGCCGTCAGCCACTAAACACATGCCAGCATGAATGCTATAGCCTATGCCAACGCCTCCGCCATGGTGAACGCTAACCCATGTTGCCCCGCCAACAGCGTTAATTAAAGCGTTAAGAATTGGCCAGTCCGCAACTGCGTCGCTTCCGTCTATCATGCCTTCTGTTTCGCGGTTTGGCGAGGCAACGCTTCCGCCGTCCAAATGGTCTCTTCCAATCCATATGGGTCCGCTTAGGCTTCCGTCAGCAACCATGTCATTCATTATTTTTCCGAAGCGGGCTCTCTCGCCGAAGCCGAGCCAGCAAACTCTTGCGGGTAAGCCTTGAAATTCGACTTGTTCTTTTGCTTTCTGTATCCAACGGCACAACTCCTTATTGTAAGCGAATTCTTCCAAAATGACATCGTCAAGCGTGTAAATGTCTTCTCGGCTACCCACAAGCGAAGTCCAACGGAATGGTCCCCTGCCCTCGCAAAACATTGGTCTAATATAGCGTTGGACAAAGCCTGGATAGGCAAAGGCGTCTTTGAATCCAGTGTTGTAGGCTTGCTGTCTTAGATTGTTGCCATATTCGAAGGTTACTGCGCCTTTCTTCATCATTTTAACCATGGTTTCAACTTGAAGCCGCATGCTTTCATTTGCCCGCTGCAGATACTCTTTTGGATCGTTTAAGCGCAGTTCATCAGCCTCCTCTTTGGATAAGCCAGCTGGATAATAGCCGTTCAATGGGTCGTGGGCTGAGGTTTGGTCTGTTAAGACGTCTGGAATTATTCCCAGCTTTAAGAGTTCTGGGTGCACTTCAGCGGCGTTGCCCAACAAGCCAATGCTTCTGGGGATTCCGTCTCGTTTTGCTTCTAATGCCAATTTTACGGCTTCATCCAAATCGTCGGTCCACATTTCCAAATACTTGTGCCTAAGCCTTCTGTCGATGGCTCGCTTGTCTATTTCCACAACTAATGCGACGCCATCATTCATTGTTACGGCTAAGGGTTGGGCGCCTCCCATTTCGCCCAAACCAGCAGTTAAGACAAGTTTTCCACGGAGGGAACCGCCAAAATGTTCTTTGGCTACGGCGGCTAAAGTTTCATATGTGCCTTGTAGTATTCCTTGTGTTCCTATGTAAGCCCATGAACCAGCAGTCATTTGTCCAAACATGATTAAGCCTTTCTGTTCTAACTCGTAAAAGTAGTCCCATGTAGCCCATTTTGGCACGAGCATGGCGTTAACGATTAAGGCTCTTGGCGCCCACTCATGGGTTTTGAAAACGGCTACCGGTTTGCCGCTTTGAACAAGCATGGTTTCGTCAGGTTCAAGCTCAATTAAAGTTTCAACAATACGCTCAAAACATTCCCAGCTTCGGGCAGCCCTTCCAGTTCCGCCATACACAATAAGCTTTTCAGGGTCTTTAGCCACTTCTGGATCCACAACATTGTAAAGCATTCGCAGTATGCCTTCAATCTGCCAGTTTTTACAATGCAATTCTGGACCAGTCAAACATTTTACGGGTCTTTCAACCTTCAAGAGACACGCCTCTAATATGAATGGAAAAGCAGAGAAAATTAATAACTGTTTGGAATGCTAATATTCTTTAGAGATGAGGTATGAAGTGGCGTCTTTTAGGCATAGTTTTAGGTTTGATTGGCTTGTTATGTTTTGCTTTTGCTTATCAGTATCTAATTTTACATGTCCGTAGAGCCCGATATTATTGTGCAGTCGCCCCTTACAATTTTAACGGTGGAACCAGACTGAACCAAACTGAATTTCAGCAGCATTTGGATATTGTTAAGGATTTGGGTTTTGAGGGAATTGTTGTTCATACTATGGAAAGTTTCTACGATGAAGGATTGTTAGATTGGTTATTTGAGGTTGCAGAAAACTGTAGTTTGGATGTTATGCTTGCAGTTTACTATTTCAACCGAAGTTATCATTTTCCCTTTCCAGTTGAAGCATACAATCGAACAGGTTTCATGATTAACGATTCTGAACTTTACCTTTTTGTTGATTATCTAAAAAATGTTAGTCAAATCTCCGGTATACATCCAAACTTTAAAGGCTACATTCTTTTCTATGTGTTTCGCCATGAAGAACGAGATTTTTGGATATACCAAATCCAAAACAACAAGCTAGAGTATACTCAAAGAATGCAACTCTTAATTAATGCTTTAAACGATAGCAAACCATTATACTTAACTGCTGAACCTTGGGATGCCGAAAACAGCATAAACACGGTTTACAAAGACTTTCCTAAAAATTTTGTCGGCGTGGACGGATTTGCCTTGCAAGGATATAACTTTGTAATAGATGATATTCAATTCGAAGAAGTCGTGGTAAGACAAGCTGATTTTTGGAAACAATTTTTCAGTGAAATCCATATTGCCGAATTTGGTTACCGAACAATGGTGACCGATACCCACCACGGTCGGGCTTCAAGCCAAGAATCTAAGGCAAACATGATTAGAGAATTTATCAAGAAAACATGGACGTGGAACAGTTTTGTCGCTTATAATTTCTTAACAGACTTTTGGGAAAATAACACAAAAGTTGACTGGGGATTAATTTTTGACAATCAAACTTACAGACCAGCAGCTTACGCTTTCAAAGAGATGCTCAAGAATTAAATTTATTCTTCTTCTTTCATTATTGGGAATTCGCTTCGGCTTGCTTCCTTGTCAATGACTATTCTGCCATTCTTAACCACTTTGTCAATCAAGTTCACGCCGAAGTGGTAGCCTAAAAACTTGTGGTTTGGCACATCTAAAACGATTATGTCCGCTTTTTTGCCAACCTCTAAGCTTCCAACTTCATTAGCCATTCTAATAGCATGTGCAGCGTTAATTGTAGCCGCAGTTAAAGCCTCGGCGGACGTCAACTTCATGAAGTGACAGGCAAAGGCTATGACTAACTGCATGTTCTCAACCAAACAGTTGGGGTTAAAATCTGTGCCTAAGGCTATTGGAACGCCTAAATCAATCATCAACCTCGCATCCGCATACCTTCCAATCATCAAACTGAAAGCTGCGGCTGGAAGCAAAACAGCAATTACGCTTTTATTTGCCATGGCTTTAATGCCTTCAACAGAAGAGAAAAGCAAGTGGTCAGCGGAAACTGCGTCAAGGTCTGCTGCAAGTTCAGCTCCGCCCAAAGTGCTCATTTCGTCAGCATGAATTTTAGGCTTTAAACCATAATTTTTTCCAGCAACCAATATGCGCTTGCTTTGTTCTAAGCTGAAAACATTCTTTTCGCAAAAAACATCACAAAACTCTGCCAATCGCTTTTCAGCAACTTTCGGAATAGTTTCCTCAACTATTAGGTTTACATAATCATGCGGATTAGCCTTAAATTCTGGCGGAACAGCGTGAGCGCCGAGAAATGTTGGAACAACATCCACACAATGCAACTGATTAACACGTTTAATAGCCTCTAAAATCTTCAACTCATCCTTCGTTGTTAAGCCATACCCACTTTTGGCTTCAACAGTTGTCGTCCCATACTCCAACATGACGTCAAGCCTTTTAAGGCTGGAATCCACAAGTTTTTCAATGTTTGCTTTTCGTGTTTCCCTAACAGTTTTCAGTATGCCGCCGCCAGCGCTAAGAATTTCCATGTAAGAGGCGCCTTCAATTCGCATTTGAAATTCTTCTTCGCGGAATCCGGCAAAAACAAGATGCGTATGTGGATCTACAAAGCCTGGTGTAACAATTTTTCCGTTGGCGCTTATTACGTTTTCAGCTTTGAAAGCCTTTGCTACTTCAATGGTTTTTCCAACAGCAACGATTCTTCCATCCTTGACAGCTAAGGCTCCATGGTTTATTATTCCAAGCTCCCGCATTTGTTTGCCTATGCGTGGTTTCTGGTTTGCCCCAGCCAATGTGATAAGTTCATCAGCGTTTACAATGAGTAAGTCAGCCTTTTCTCTCGCTTTTGCCTTGGTTTTACTCAAATTCACCGCCTTTTTCAATAGCATTTTGTATAGCTATCTCTAAAACCCGATTTTCAGTTAAATTATCAATTTTAAGGTAATAAGAGGCTATGTCAATAAGCGTTTTAAGCGGAGCCATGCCGCAAAATTCTGAACCTAAAATTGGAACGTTATAGCGGGCAGCCTCCACCTTAAGCACTTCGAAAACACGGTAAAGAGGCGTCTTTTCAAAATCGCTTATGCTCATACCTATCTGCGTAATGTTCTTCTCTGGAATATAAGCAGCCATGGCCTTAACATTTGAAAAACCACCCTTCTTGGCATGCAAAGCCTTCGCAATCTTCTTGGCAACATTAAAGTCTGCAGTGCCGATGTTAACGTTAAAGCCAGCCATAACCTTTCTTGCACCAGTTATTGTGGCGCCAGCTGTCGGATGCGGTTTGGCTGGACCGAAATCTGGTTTGCGTTCAGGCTTAACAATATTTTCAGCTAACTGCTCATACTCGCCTTCCCTTATCCAATCCAAATCCTTACGCTCATTTTTTGAAGCTGCTTCACCGTAAAGATAAACTGGAACAGTGCATCTTTCCGCTAAGGTTTTTCCAAAATGTTTTGCAAGAGCGACGCAATCTTCTATTGTAACATTTTTTATGGGTATAAATGGAACCACATCAACAGCCCCTATGCGTGGATGCTGCCCCCTATGATTTCGCATGTCAATCAGCTCTATGGCTTTGAAGGCGGATTTCAAAGCAGCCTCAAGTACCGATTTCTTGTCGCCAACAAAGGAAACAACTAGGCGGTTGTAGTAGTCGTCGAAAGTATAATCTAAAAGAAAAGCATTCTTGGTCGCCTTAATTTCTTTAAGGATTAAATCAACAATTTTAGGGTCCGAAGTGCTGAAGTTTGGCACGCATTCGATTATTTCTTTCGTTACCCATTCCCCCTTAAAGCATGTGGCTCTTAAGCAAGCCTTTACTATCAAAATAGAAGACTTATATGTGTTTAACCAGAAACTTACCAAATTCAAAATAACCAATTATGGTTTTAATCCATAAAGGAGAGGAAGAGGCTTGAGTTCGAAGCTTGAGTTTGAAGTTCCAACATGGAACCAAATATACAGTATGCTTTTGAATCTAGCTGACAGAATCCGAAAAAACGGTTTCAAACCAGACATAATAGTTGGTGTTTCCAGAGGAGGATGGCCCCCAGCCAGAGTTTTATCAGATTTAATGGATAATCCTAACTTGGCAAATGTGAGAGCCGAATTCTATTTAGGAGTGGCGGAAACAAAGGGCGAGCCAACCCTAACGCAGCCTGTTTCTGTGGATGTTGCTGGAAAAAAGGTGCTCGTCGTGGATGAAATTGCAGATACTGGTAAAAGTTTGAAGTTGGTTAAGGAACACATTGTTAAACAAGGCGCCAGAGAAGTCAAAATAGCCACAGTCTATTACAAGCCTTGGAGCATAATCAAACCAGACTATTACGAGAAAGAAACAAGCCGCTGGGTGGTTTTCCCATGGGAAATAAAGGAGACAGTTCAAAAAATCGTTAAAAAATGCAAGGAAACAGGAAAACCCTTAGAGAATGAGACTGCAAAACTTGTGAAGGCTGGAATACCCAAAGAGCTTGTTAATCGGTTTTTGAAGGAAATAGTTGGGGAAGAATAATTGCTTAAAAGTATCAAAGAATTCGGAAAACACCTCATAATAACAGGCTTTAAAGATGTTAGAATTGGAGATGCCGAAGAATTTTTAGAAAAGATTCACCGAGAAAAGCCTCCGAGTATTGACATCCAATTTTTTGATGCAAGATTTATTGCCACATGGCAACACCTCTACTTCGCAGCTTTAAACGCTTTAACAGCATTTAAAAATAAAGAGAATATTGCAAAAAGCCTCGCTATGGAAACATTGCTTTACGCTTCAGCGCAACGTCAAATTAGAAAGGCCATGGAAACTCTTGGAATCAAGCCTAGCATATCAGAAATAGCGGTTCTGATTATTGGAGAAAAACCAGCCATGCTGGAATCAGCTTTACAAGTGGTTTTAAGGCATATTAATGCAGAACAGGACGACGCAGTTCTTGATTTGTCAAAAAGGAAAAATGAGCTCATCCGAAAAACTTTTGGAATTTCAGAAGTGGAGCTTAAAACAGTTATGAAGAAGGACGGTTTAGAAGATGCCTTAACAAGCCTTGTCATTGAACGAATGGCACTGTTGACAACCCAGCGTTAACTATAATATTTTTTCCTTCACAACCGCCAAGATTTCATCAGGTTTTATTACAGATATTCCAGTTAATCCGCCAACAACCTCAATCAAAAGAACCTTGTCAGGATTGCTTAGGTTAACTTCCCTTTCAATGTTTGCGGCTGCAGCCTCAACAATATCTCGTGTGGAAGTTTCCGTAAAACGCTTTTCAACAGTAACACGGAAGGTTTCGTTTTTTCCAATTTTTGAGCCAAGTTCCGTTGCGACTCGTTGGATTTCACCCAAATCTGTGCGGACAACCTTTTCAATTGGGATTATTCTAAGTGTGTAGCGGAATTCGTAGGGGCGCTCACGTAAGATTTTGCGAAGCTTTTCAATAACCTCAAATGGGTTAAAGGCTGTTTTTGCAGCCACCAAACCAGCAACGCCAGTCTTATCAACGGTAGGTGCGGAATCGCCTATTTCTCCAAGCAAATACCACAATTCTGAACAGGCTTCATCCTCATTTCCCCGTGACGTTGTGGCTAAAAGGTTAAAATCTCTAAGCATAACACACACCTTCTTGGAATTTATCACATTATTATTTGTCTTATAAGTAAATTTAATATTTCAATAATTGGTCAGCGCAGGTTAGTGGCTTTTTCACAGCTTTTGGCTCTCAGCCGTCGCCTCACATCATCCCATAAATAATATTTCATTACACAAATTTATCCATTTTGCGCATTTTAAAACAGCATGCTTAAATTTAGGCAGTAAAATTTCATTAACCTAAAACTGAGAAGGGAAAAACACGAATGGCTATAGAAAGAAAGCCAACCATAGTGGTTCACGGAGGAGCTGGAACTTGGCATCCGGAGAGAAGCCAAGCAGGTTTGGATGGAGTTAAAAAAGCTGCAGAGAAAGGTTTTAAAATTTTAAAAAATGATGGAAGCGCACTGGACAGCGTTATGGAAGCCGTCGCGGTCTTGGAAGACGAGGGCGCCTTTAATGCTGGTTACGGATCCACCCTAACAATAGAGAAGGGAATAGAAATGGAAGCATCGATTATGGATGGAAAAACATTGCAGGCAGGCGCTGTGGGACTTTTGAAAGACATTAAGAATCCCGTTCGCTTGGCCAGGATTGTTATGGAAAAAACAGACCATGTGTTCGTGGTTGGCGAAGGCGCGGAAAAACTTGCAAAAATCTTCAACTTGGAGAGAAGGAACCCGATGACTGAGCTTAGGTTAAAATATCATGAAGATCAGAAAAAAGCGTTGCTTGATGGAAAATTTGAACTTCCAAAACTATATGATTTAATTAAAAATTATCCGGAAATGTTTAAGCTTGAAACTGTGGGGGCTGTTGCCATAGACAAAAAGGGGAATGTTGCAGCAGCAACCTCCACTGGAGGATTCCCCTTAAAACTGCCTGGACGAATTGGAGATTCCCCACTGATTGGATGCGGCACATATGCAGATAACCAAGCCGGAGCATGCTCAGCCACAGGCGTCGGCGAAATAGCAATAAGGCTTACATTGGCAAAGACTGTTTGCAATTATATGGAAAGCGGAAAGACGGCGCAAGAGGCTGTTGAAATGGCAATAAGCCTTGTCAACAAAAAATTGCCGACAATTTATAATAGTATGGGATTAATCGCCGTTGACGCTTATGGAAGATTTGGCGCAGCCCACAACTCACCGAACTTATGTTGGGCTTACATAACATCAGAAATGAAGGAACCTTTCGCTTCTTTAACAGCTAAAATAGTAAAATAAGCGTTTAAAGGCATGTTAGAAACCGCCTTCTTGATTTTATTCTCGACGTTTGACGAACAAAAATGTTTAAAATATTGTTAAGCATGCTTCCTAAAGCACTAAAACTGAAAAGGAGGTGAAAAAGTGCGAGAGGAAGAGGAATGGGAAGAAGAAGAATGGGAAGAAGGAGAAGAGGAAGAATGGGAAGAGGAAGAATGGTGAGAATTACAAGCATGTAAAAGTTTTTGCAACTTTTCTTTATTACTGTAATCATGTATAATTTTTCAGCAATTAATTTTAAACAGAACTAAAAAGTAATTCTGGTATGTGAGTTAAGGATGAGTACAAACAAAGTAAAGAAACGCCACTTGTTGCTATTTAGCTTTCTTGTGATTGGTCTTATTCTGTCGCTCATTTGTATCGCCTTGTTTAGAGGACAGCAACATCCACAATCCGAAGAATTTCGTTTAATCTTTTACCTTTCAATACTTGGAACAATTATCTTTGCTATTCTCTTAGCACTTGGAATAATGTACCTGAGAAGATTAAGGACATCACAAAAAAGAACAAAACGAAACATTTTTTATTCTTATGAGCATTCATTAGCGGTTTAACCATGACAAGAGTTGCCGTATTAGACGCTTACAAGTGCAAACCAAAACGTTGCGGTAGACTATGCTATCGCTTCTGTCCCATAGTGCGCACTCATGTGGAAGCCATAAGATTTGAAAAAGACAAACCCGTGATTGTGGAGTCTCTTTGCACTGGATGCGGAATATGTGTTAAAAAATGTCCCTTCAAAGCTATATCCATAGTTAATCTTCCAGACGAATTAGAAAAGGAATGCAGCCACCGCTTCGGAGAAAACGCCTTCAAACTTTACAGACTTCCAACACCTTCGCCTGGCACAGTTTTGGGGTTGCTTGGACAGAATGGGATAGGAAAAACAACAACCCTCAAAATATTTTCTGGAGAAATAAAATTAAACCTTGGAAATTACAAGGAACCGCCAAGTTGGGATGAGATAATCCGACGTTACAGAGGTTCAACCCTTCAAGAATATTTCCAAAAAATGGCTGAAGAAAAACTCAAGGTTTCCCACAAACCACAGTATGTGGACAAAATCCCAAAAGTTGTTTCTGGAAACGTTGGAGAACTGCTGGAAAAAGTGGATGAAAGAAAGAAATTGAATAAAATTGCTGAACAACTTGAACTTAAACAGCTTTGGAGCCGACCCCTCGAAGTTTTAAGCGGAGGAGAACTGCAACGTGTTGCGGTTGCCGCTGCTATTTGCCGTGAAGCTGACGTTTACCTTTTTGATGAACCATCAAGCTATTTAGACGTTAAACAGAGGTTGGAAGTTGCCAAAGCCATAAGAAGCTTAAAAAATGATGAAAAAACAGTAATCGTAGCAGAACACGATTTAGCCATACTGGATTATCTGTCAGATCAAATTTGCATTTTTTACGGAGAACCCGGCGTTTATGGCGTAGTCTCAAACATTCACGGCGTCAGAACAGGCATAAACATTTACCTGCAAGGCTACATTCCAGACGAAAATGTCCGCTTTAGGAAGGAAGCCGTAATATTTCATGAAAAGCCACCAACAGTAAGTTTTGGCGCCGGTGAAACATTGCTGAAATGGGAAAAAATGACAAAATCATATGAAGGGTTTAAACTTGACGTTCAGCCTGGAGAAATAAAAAGAGGAGACATAATCGGAATCTTGGGACCTAATGGCATAGGCAAAACCACTTTCGTAAAAATTTTGGCAGGAGTAGAAGAAGCCGATGGTGGAGTAAAATTTAGTGAGTTAGAAGTAAGCTACAAGCCCCAGTACATATCAGCAGAATATGAGGGCACAGTTCAAGAACTTTTAATGAGCGTTGCAAAAGAAAATTTCACTTCAAGCTGGTACAGAACAGAGATTCTCCAACCCTTGAAGATAAATTTGCTTTTGGATAGGAATGTGGCGGAACTCAGCGGCGGAGAACTGCAAAAAGTTGCCATAGCCGCATGTCTCTCCAGAAAGGCTAAACTTTACCTATTAGACGAACCAAGCGCTTACTTGGATGTAGAAGAAAGATTGAACATGGCAAGGGCTATTCGAAGGGTTGTTGAAACCCATAATGTGGCAGCATTTGTAGTTGAACATGACGTTGTTGCACAGGATTTCATAGCTGACCGCCTCATGATTTTCACTGGAGAGCCAGGAAACAGCGGCACGGCAAATTCGCCTACAAGCCTAAGGGATGGAATGAACATGTTTTTGAAAGATATGGAAGTTACCTTTAGAAGAGACCCAGCTACGAAAAGACCCAGAGTTAACAAGGAAGACTCAAAGCTTGACAAGTTTCAAAAGCAAATTGGAGAATATTATTATGTTCGTTCACTTCGACAATGAAGTGGTAAGGTAAAATATGGAAAAAGTTAAAGAAAGCGAAAAGAAATTGCTTGAAGAAGCTTCTAAGACGATGGATAAGGCTTATGTGCTTTGGGGTTTCAAAGTTGGCGCCGCCGTGCTTGCAGAGGATGGAAAAATTTATGAAGGCTGCAATGTTGAAAGCTGGGTTTCCGGACTGGGCACATGTGCTGAAAGATGTGCCATTGACCACGCCGTTCTTCACGGTAACCGAAAAATCAAAGAAATAGCAGTTGTTATGGATAAAGAAAATAAAAACGAACCCATACCATGTGGAGCGTGCCTTCAATACATTCACGATTTCGCAAAAAATCCCAAAATTAAAATTGTCACGGCAAAAACAGAAAAAGGCAAAATCTTGTTTGAAACCGTTAAAGTAAAAAGTCTAGAAGAGCTCTTGCCCTATCCCTTCAGAAAATGAATAAAAACAACCAAAAAACGTAGTTAAATTAAATAGCGAGCTGAACAATACCATAAGAATGTTGCTATTATCAAGGTGCCGGTGAAAAACAAGTGGTGGCTCAAACAACCTTTGAAGAAATTAGCGCTTCCGACTTTTTCTACCGTAATCGTGACATTGCTGGTTTTACTAATCCGTCTAGAGCCATTTTTGCAGCCATAAGGGAATTGGTGGAAAACTCTTTAGACGCTGCTGAAAACCTCAAAATTCCACCCGACATTTACGTTAGGCTTTCCTATGAGGGAGAAGCCAGCAAAGAAACTCAGATTTATAAGTTAAGGGTTGAAGACAATGGAATTGGAGTTCCTCCAAGGCACATACCATCAGCTTTTGGACAAGTGCTTTACGGCTCAAAATATAAACTGAAACAGCAGAGAGGAACCTTTGGTTTAGGCGGAAAAATGGCGCTTCTTTACGGACAAATAACCACGCATCAGCCAGCCACCATAATTTCAAGCACTGGTATAACGAAAATTTACATGTATAAGCTTATGATTGACATCCAAAGAAACCGTCCCCTAATACTTGACAGAAAAATTTTACTAAACAAAGAGCAGTGGCGGGGAACAATAGTTGAATTCACATTGGAAGGCGACTATTTCAGGGCTATGCCAAAAA
Source organism: Bathyarchaeia archaeon (assembly GCA_038872535.1). Classification (GTDB taxonomy): domain Archaea; phylum Thermoproteota; class Bathyarchaeia; order Bathyarchaeales; family Bathycorpusculaceae; genus JASEJA01. Next base: position 90,317 of record JAVZJY010000003.1, read on the forward strand.
TTCTTGACTATTTCAAGCAGACGGCTATGGTGAACCCCTATGCGAACTTAACCTTTGTTGACCCTAAAGGTAGACTCTACAAATTCACAAGAATCACAAAAGAAATGCCGGAACCGCCGAAAGAAACTAAGCCACATCCATACGGCGTCGATGTAGAACTTCTGCAAAGGCTAATACAGATAACACCTCACAAAAACATGCTTGACTTTTTGAAAAACCACTTCCACAGAGTCGGCGAAGTCACAGCCCAAAAGTTTTTGGAGTTCAGCAACCTAAGCCCCTCAAAAAACCCAAAGAAACTCACTCATGAAGAAATTGTCAGATTAATGCACATGCTCAAAAAGTTTAAGGATTTCTTGGCACCGGATGCAAGTTGCCTTTCACCTTTGGGCGAGGAACTGCTAAAGGCTGGAATAATGAAGGAGCTTAAACCAGAATTTGTTGCTGTTCACCAGCGTAAGCCTGCAACTTATGCTGGTCATCCCTTCATTGTTGAAGTTGGAATAGCCTATGGAGGGGAAATTCCGAAAAAAGATGGGTTCTTAATTTACCGTTTTGCTAACAGAATTCCACTGCTTTATGATGAAGCAAGCGATGTTTCAGTTAAAGTTATTGAGGCTATGAACTGGCGCAGATACAAGGTTACGCCAGACATGCCAATCGCCATAATGGTTCACATCTGCAGCACTAAAGTTCCATACAAAACCGTTGGCAAAGAATTCATTGCTGACAGACCAGAAGTTAGAAGGGAAATAGCCAACGGGCTTAGGGAGGTTGCCCGACAAATCCAACACTTCTTAACAAGAATAGAGCATGTGGATAGGGAAAAGAAAAGATTGGGAGTTTTCAGTAAATATTTGCCAAAAATAGCCCAATTTTCAGCCAAGCTGGCTGGAAAAGAGAAGCTTCCGGATATTGACAAATTATTAAGGAGTGTGAAACGTTTTGGAGCAGAAGAAACATAAAATTAGCATGATTGAAAAGCGAAAAGAAGTTTTATCAGGTTTAGAGAATCTTGGAATTAAAACTTATGAACAGCTTGACAGCGGATATTTCCCATCAATAACAATGCCAAGCCGTTCAACAGAAAACATCCACTACGACCCACAATTGAGACAGTATATTTTGGGTGATAGAACTGTTCGGAGAAGCACCCGCAACATTCGCCACCTAAAACCCTTCACGCAACTCATTTGGGCTGCGCTGTTTTCTCATGAACTTACTTCGCAAAGAAAAACATCCACCCTAAGAGATGTTTATTATTCAGCTCAAGCCTACGAAATGACATTCACAGACCAAGAAGAATCAAACAACATCATAACGGATTTAGAAACAGTTTTGGGATTTTCAAGAGAAGACTTCAGCATATTTCCAGAAGAACGCTCAGCAGTTTTCGGAGACCTAACAATAGAATATACTGTGCCAGGATATGAGGGAAGAACACTAAACTTGACTTCACATCCAGACGGCGTTTTAATTGGACCAGCTTTAACATCAGCCGAATTTGTAAAAACAACAGCAGACAAGGTTATAGCCATAGAAAAAGGCGGCTTGTTCACACGCTTCATAGAAGAAAACGTGCACAAAAAGTTTAACGCCATACTCGTCTTGACGGCTGGGCAAGCGCCGAGAGCTACACGACATTTCATTAGAAGATTGAACCAAGAACTGAACCTTCCAGTTTACATTTTCACAGACGGCGACCCATGGGGAATGCACATAGCCATGGTTATAATTTCTGGTTCTGCAAACGCAGCCCACCTACGCGAGTTGAACACGCCGGACGCAAAATGGAGCGGCGTTTGGGCAACAGACATAGTGAATTATAAGTTGCCAACAGACCCATTGGATGAGGTGGATATGAAGAGGCTTTATGAATTGCAGCGAGACCCACGCTACAAAGACCCACTGTGGCAAAGGGAAATTAAGACTTTTATGAAGATTAGGAAGAAGGCGGAGCAGGAAGCCTTCAGCAGATACGGCTTAACATACATAGTTGACGAATACTTGCCGGAAAAACTTAAGATGGAAAAGTGAAGCCTAAAGGGAAATTTAAAATAACCGTTTATATCTTTAGTTAAAAGCACATCAAAAACGAAAGAGGACTAAAAATGAGCGAGGAAGAGGGCGGTTTCGGAATAACATTGGCTGAAAAATTCTTCGGCCTATTAATCATGATTATTGGCGCCATAGCTACATACTACACATTCACAAGCTTTAACGATTTGGGAGCCTACACGGGATTCTTCGGATTCCTAAGTATTGTATTGTTGGCTTTGGGCGTTTTAATGTTAACTGCAAAAACAGAATAGTGCCAAAATCATGCGTTTGTTAGGAATGGTTTATTTATTCTGGAATGCGTATAAACCGTTAGTTTATTCAGTGTTAGAAAAAGAGGCTGTTGCGGAATGTCTATTCGTCAGCCTATTGTTTGCGTTCTGGGTCATGTGGATACTGGTAAGACTTTGCTTTTGGACAAAATTCGCAAAACAAGCGTTCAGGCTCGTGAGGCTGGGGGGATTACGCAGCATATTGGTGCAAGTTTCTTTCCTGTTGATACGCTTAAGCAGCTTGTTGGTCCGTTGTTGTCTATGGTTAAGGGTGAGTTGGAAATTCCCGGCTTGCTTGTTATTGACACGCCTGGGCATGAAGCTTTTACTAATTTGCGTAAGCGGGGTGGAAGCGTTGCCGACATAGCCATTCTTGTCATTGATATTTTGAGGGGTTTTGAGGCTCAAACTTATGAGTGTATAGAAATTTTGAAGGCTCGAAAGACGCCTTTTTTGGTGGCCGCAAACAAGATAGACCGCATTCCAGGATGGAATTCTTATCCGGACACGCCTTTTTTGAAGGCTTATCAGATGCAGGATACTTATGTGAAGCAAGATTTGGATAATAGGATATATGATATTATTGGGGTTTTTTCGCGTCAAGGTTTTAGGGCAGACCGTTTCGACCGCATAAAGGATTTTACGAAAACTGTGGCTATTGTGCCCACAAGCGCAAAAACTGGCGAGGGCATAACAGAGCTTCTTATGGTTTTGGTTGGTTTGACACAGCAATTTTTGAAGAAGGAGCTGCAGACAACCCGCGGACCGGCGAAGGGCACGGTTTTGGAGGTTAAGGAAGAGCCTGGTTTGGGTTTGACGCTTAACACTATTGTTTATGATGGAATATTGCGGAAGGATGATTTGATTGTTGTTGGCGGCAAAGAAAAACCCATTGTAACGCGGATTAGGGCTATTTTGGTTCCCAAACCATTAGATGAGATTAGGGATCCGCGTGACCGTTTTTCTTCTGTGGATTCTGTTTCTGCGGCGGCTGGGGTGAAGATTGTGGCGCCTGGTTTGGAGGGAGCCTTAGCTGGGGCGCCTTTGTATGCTGTTGGCGAGGGGGAAAAGGCTGAGGATTATGTTAAGGCGGTTTCTGAAGAGATTGAGCGTATAAGGATTGCGACGGATGTGGAGGGGGTTGTTTTGAAGGCGGACACGCTTGGCTCTTTAGAGGCTATTGCCGAAAACCTAAAGCGTAATAATGTGCCGATTCGGCTGGCGGATGTGGGGGACGTTTCAAAACGGGATGTTACGGAAGCGTCTGTTGTTAGGGAGCATGAGCCTTATTATGGGGTTGTTTTGGCTTTTAACGTCAAAGTTTTGCCAGACGCCCAAGAAGAAGCAAATGCTAAAGGTGTTCAGATTTTTCAGGAAAAAATAATTTACCATTTAATAGATAATTATTTGTCTTGGCTTAAGAGTCAACGGGAAGCAAAGATTGAGCAGGAATTTGCGAATCTGGTTAAACCCGCCAAGATTCAGATAATGGAAGGTTATGTTTTCAGAAGGGCGAAACCAGCAATAGTTGGCGTGGAAGTTTTGGCTGGAAGGATTAAGCCTAAACTTGCGCTTATAAGGGCTGAGGATGGCGAGGAAGTGGGCGAAATACAGCAGATTCAAGAAAAGGGTAAAGCCCTATCAGAAGCGGGTAAAGGTATGCAAGTAGCCATAAGCCTTGACAAGCCTATGGTTGGTAGGCACATTTTTGAGAAGGATATTTTGTATGTGAAGGTGCCAGAACAACACGCGAAGGCTTTGCAGACTATGTTTATGGATAAGTTGAGTGTGGAGGAGCAGGAAGCATTAAACGAATAT
>JAVZJY010000004.1:0-22832 GCA_038872535.1 Bathyarchaeia archaeon
CCAAGGTAGCCGATTATTCCGCCGATTAATCCAAAAAGAAATGCAACCAAATACCACGCTGTGGACGGCTTTTCAACTAAATCATGTTCCTCGCTATAAAGTCGTTAAAGGTATTTTTGTGAGTCAAACACTTCAGGGTTTTTCTCGAGTTCTTTTAAGTCGTTTATTTTGCTTTCAAGTCTTCTTACAGACCTTACGCTCAAAAAGAGCGAAATTTGAGCGAATCTGACATTGCGAAGATGGTGCGGGGGGTGGGATTCGAACCCACGGAGGCCTACGCCAGAGGATCTTAAGTCCTCCCCCTTATCTTAGGCTTTCTGGCCCACTGCCTATTTAGACCTGGCTCGGGTACCCCCGCACAGTTATTTTGAGATGATGATGTGCAGTTTAAGTCTTTTGTGGAATGCATTAAGTTAAAATCTGCATTTTACTTATTTTATTGTTTGGGGCGGGTAGCCTAGTACGGATAGGGCGCAAGCCTCCTAACAGCGAAGAAAGCTTGTGGTCGTGGGTTCAAATCCCACCCCGCCCGTCTACAAACCAAAAGTGAAAGTTCTCCGGTATCTAAATATAATCTGTTCCAAGCCGAGGTTTATCTTAAAAGCCGGGGGTGGGAGTTGAACCCACATATAGCTGCTCTGCAGGCAGCCGCCTGAACCGTTCGGCCACCCCGGCGATTTAGATTATTTTTGAGGTTTAATAAAAATGTATTTAGGTTATTCCGAGTTTTTTGGCGATTTCCTTGTAAATTTTTAGGGCTTCTTTTTCGTTTTTTACGTTTTTTATTAGCATACGTCCGTTGGTGAATAGACTTATTTCGAGGCTTTTGTAGTTGAAGATTATGGCGAGTTGAGATTTTATGCGGATTTTGAAGTTTTGCTTGATTTTTTCGTATATTTCGCTTAGGTTTAGTTTTAGTGGTTTTTCTGGGTTTACGTTAACTGTGTTTCGTCCGCATAGCCAGACGAGTTTTTCTCTTTTTTCCGGAAGCACTGCTGCGCCTTGGCATGCTGGACAGTTTTCTCTTTTGAGAATATCTATGGTTGTGAAGTACATGTCGTTGAAGTCACAAAGCATGAGTTTGCCCTTTAAAGCGGAACCCATGCCCGTTAGGACTTTTATGGTTTCCATGGCCTGCATGGTTCCAATTATGCCCGGAGTTACTCCTAAAACGCCGCGCACATCACATGTTAAGAGGTTGCTGTCGTCAATGTTTGGGAGGACGCATTCTAGGCATGGAGTTTCTGGTGGGGCGAAAACGGAGAGGTTGCCTTCAATTCCTATGGCTGCTCCAAAAACATAAGGAATTCGAAGCTTGATGCATGCTCGGTTAACCAAGTAGCGGGTTTGCATGTTATCCAAGCCGTCCACAACGCAGTTCACTCCAGAAATTAGCTTCTCAACGTTGTTCGAGTTCAGGTTTTCTGGAATGGGTTCAACTTTTACTAATGGGTTAATTTTCGTTAGCCTTTTTGCTGAAACTTCAACTTTTGGATAGTGCAAATCTTCTGGAGTGTATAGGACTTGTCTGTGGAGGTTGTGCATTTCCACGGTGTCTTGGTCTATGAGGCGTATTTTTCCAACTCCAGCAAGAGTCAAATAGAGGGATGATGCTGTGCCTAATCCGCCAAGCCCAACTATGGCAACTTTTGATTCTGCAAGTTTCTTTTGTCCTCCTTTGCCGAGTTCTTTTAGAATTGTTTGACGACTGTAAAATTCTTCGTATAAGACTTTTTTTTGGGGCATTTTCGTCGTTCCTCTCTTTTATACTGTTTTAACTGGTTTTATATCTACCCTTTTTCAGAAATTGTTTTTCATAAATTTCTCTAACATGCTGTATTATGTCTGCTTCTTCTGGGGTTTTGTCTTCTCTTATGCGGTTTATTCTTGCAAAACGCAAAGCCATGCCACACTTGTATTTTGGGCTTTTCTGAATTTCATTGTATGTTACTTCGACAACTATTTTTGGAACCACAAAAACCCTTCTCGACTCTTCTTTTATGGTTAACTCTTTAAGGCGCTTCGTCATTTCAATAATTTCTGCATCTGTCAAACCCTTGAATGTTTTGCCCACGGTTAGAAATTCTCCAGTTTCAGCATCTCGCGCCGCCAAATAGTAGTCTGAAAGCCATTCATGCCTTCGTCCATAACCGTATTCAGCTGCAACAATAACTAAATCTAAGGGTTCTAGAACGGGCTTTATTTTGAGCCAATGTTTTCCGCGGATTCCAGGCGTATAGGGACTGTCGAGTCTTTTTGCCATTAACCCTTCATGTCCGGCCTCTATAGCTTCTTTCAAAAATTTTTCAGCTTCCTCTTTTTGATCTGCGACCAATTGCTTTGTTAACGGAATTTCTCCGGCATTTTCAGTCAATATTTTTCTTCTCTGCAAATAAGGAAGGGCAATTAGGCTTTCGCCGTTTAGGTATAGAATGTCGAAGAGATAAAGCTGCACTGGAATTTTTTCAGCCATATCCTCTATGGCGTGGACTCTTTTGAATCTTCGCATTAGATGCTGAAATGGGATGGGGTAGCCGCGGTTGTCTACTGCTATTACTTCTCCTTCAAAAATTGCTTCTTTTGCACTAACATTTTTTCTGGTTTTTTCGACAATTTCTGGCAAGCTTGCAGTTACATCTGTAAGTCTTCTGCTGAAAATTCTAACATCATCACTGAGCTTATGGATTTGGATTCTGGCTCCGTCCAGCTTGTATTCGAAGGCTGTTTTTCCTTCATGCTCTTTTAAGGCTTTGGCGACATCGTTTGCCATTTGAGCCAGCATAAGCCTTACTGGTCTAAAAACTTTAAAACCAACTTTTAGGAGGCTTTCTTTGCCTTCTTTTTTGGTTATGGCGGCGACTTCTCCTATGTCGCCTAAGGTCATGCTTGCTTTCTGAACTTCTTTCAGTGGAATTTGGAAGGCTTTTGAAACGGCTTGCTCCATTAACCCTTCATGGAAGCCTGTTCGCATTTCCCCTATGAAGATTTTAACCAAATATTTGGCTTCTAAAGGCGAAGCTGCGCTTATGAGGGTTTCTATTAGGCGTTCCTTCTTTTCCCTTGAGCCTTGTCCTGTGGCTTCAGCTATAGCCTCAAGTTGGCGTCTAACCTCCATTATTGTTAATGTTCTCTCAAATAGGGTGGCTTGCCTTTTGATTTTGCTTTCTTCAAAAATTGTCTTTGTGGCTGAGCCTATGTCGCCAGTTTTGCTGAAGGCTTCTATGAAAACTTTCCATTCAACTCCTGTTATGCGCTTTATTATTTCGCTTAGGGTTGCCCAACTAACATCAAGCGTCTGTTGGCTCCATTTTGGGAATGGTCTTCCGAGAATCATGGAAACTGCTGGCTCAATCTCTTCAGCCTCCAAACTTTTCAGGAAATCTGCAACAAGGTCTATCATTAAAAGTCGCTTAGTTGTAGCTTCAAGTTTCTCGCAAAGCTCTGCTAACGCTTTGAAGTGGGTCTGCATAAAGGTTAACCTTTCTAGATTTTCAAATGTTGAATTAAAGAGATAAACGTTCTTTGTTAGGCGAAAGGGAAAAAGAGGTTTTAGAATGAAGCTTCCAGTTTTGTCTTGACTTCCTTTATTTTCTTTTCAAGTTCCTCAACTTTTTCTTTGTCCTTTAATGCGATGTAGCAGTCTCTTGCATATTCTAAGGCGCTGACCCCGAATCTGTCAAAACCCTTATTGAAGGATAACTCTGCCGATTTAAGAAAATTCTCCACGGCTTTTTCATGGTCTTTTAGCATGTAGGCGCATTCGCCAGCCTTGAAAAGCATGGATGTGGCGTCAAAGAAGTTGTTAACTTTGCGGTATAATTCTGAAGCTTGCAAAAATTTTTCCATCGCTTCTTTGTATTTGCCAGTTTCATAAAGCGTGTTCGCATCCTTGTGCAGTTTGACCGGGTCTTCTTTAACCTTCTCGCTCATAATGTCTCAACTCACATTTTGCTATTTATGTGCATAACACTTCCATTTAGGTTTTCCCGTTTCCAGCAACAGCTAAACAATTTAATATAATTGTAAAAGTTAAAAGAAATCAGCGGAAAATAATCACTTCCAAACAAAGTGAAGGCTGAAGCATGATTATGACCCTGAAATGTGTTAGATGCAACTCAAAATTTCCATATTCACCTTTTCTGGACAAATGCGAAAAATGTGGAGGAACCCTTGAATACCATTTAGATTTGCCAAGAAAACGCAAAATCAAATTTTCTGGAAGCTTCAATTTTTGGAGATATAAAATTCTGCTTCCACCAGTTCATCATGAAATCAGTTTGGGCGAGGGCGGAACACCACTCCATAAGGCGTTAAGACTTGCTAAAAGTGTTAGTTTGCGAAAATTGTATTTAAAGGATGAAACCAGAAATCCCACAAACTCTTATCGGGACAGAGCCGCAGCGCTTTATGTATCGAATGCAGTAGACCTCAAACATGACACGTTAATATGCGCATCAAATGGAAATTTGGGCGCTTCTTTGGCTGCGTACTGCGCTAAGGCTGGACTCAACTGTCACTTGATTGTGCCAAAACTTGTGGATATTGGCAAATTGGCTCAAATGCTAGTTTATGATGCCACCATAGAAGAGTTTGGGGAAATTTTAGACGATTCCATACGTAAGGCTGAAGCCTTAGCAAAGGAGATGAATTGGTATCAAGCCACAGCCGAATTAAACCTTCTGGCAATGGAGGCTCAAAAAACAATTTCATACGAAGTCTATGAACAGTTCGGCGTTCCCGACTACTTTATAGTGCCTATGGGAAGCGGCGGAACAATATATTCCATATGGAAAGGCTTCAAAGAACTTAAAAATCTCAAGATAACAAATTCACTGCCAAAAATGGTTGGCGTCCAACCAGAAGGAAGCCAATCCATAGTCAAAACACTGGTAGAGGGACAATCACAAATAGTGAAAATTCCAAAACCGTCCACTCACGCCTTAGCCGTTTTAGTATCCAAGCCATTACAAGGTGAGCTTGCCATAAAAGCCATAAAAGAATCAGACGGCTTAGCCTTAACAGTTTCTGACCAAGAAATTTTCTCAGCAGAACTTCAAATAGCAAAACTTGAAGGAATGTTTGCAGAGCCAGCAAGCTCAGCCACAGTTGCAGCCCTAAAAAAGCTGGTTGAAACTGGAAAAATTGATAAGAGCAATAGCGTTGTGTGCCTAATTAGCGGAAGCGGACTCAAAGCCACAGATGTTCTTCACGCTTTAACCAAAAAACAAAAAACAGCAGGCTTAGGCTTAGAATTGAGTACAAAAGAAAAAATATTGCGAATTCTAAGTGAAAAGGATACGTACGGCTATGATTTATGGAAAAAACTCGCAAAAACAATGACACGCGCCGCCATATACCAACACCTAAACGAGCTTTCAGAGAAAGGTATGATAGTAAGCTATACAAAAAATGGAAGAAGATTCTTCAAAATAATGGAACGTGGCAAAAAAGTTTTACAAGCAATAGATGACTTAAAACTTCTCTTTTAGTCGAAAAGCTAATATAGTATAGTTAGAGCTATACTATTCTTCTCGATCGACGAGGGCTCATTGATGAATAAGCAATTAGTAGCAAAGGTATCTTCCGCTATAGGCGGACTTTTAGCAGGGGCAATTTCGATTCTAGAAGTTTTCTCCATTTTGTCTAATATGGGTTTTACAATATTCGGGGAAATACACCTAACCGACCCTCAAAAAATATTATTCTTTAGCCTTTTGATTTTCTTCGGTCTATTTAGTGCTATTCTTGAGCTAACAAGCATCTATTTCATGCGCAAGGGACATACAAAGGCTAGCGCTATTTCGAGTTATGCAGGAGTTATCTCGGCACTATTGGGGCTTATAACTCCTAACATGTTTGGATTCGCCCAATCTGGCATCTTTTTAATCGGTATGACACTTAGTATGATTTTCATGGGAACCAGTGCGATACTCGCTTCAACTATACCATCAAAGGCGATGGGCCCACTATTAACAAGCGTGGAAGTTGCTGTTGTGGCTTTGTTTTCTGCTCTGTACGCTGTATTGATAATTTTGACATTTCAAATATACCCCGTTCCATCCCCCACTGGAGGTCTCTTACATTTTGGAGATTTTGTTGTGTTCTTGGTTGCCTTACTTTTCGGGGTAAAAGTAGGGGGACTCGTTGGAGTTGTAGGTGCTGTTGTAGCAGATTTTTACCTAGGTTATCCTCGTTGGTATGTCTCAATCATTGCACATGGATTGGAAGGCGCTATACCTGGACTAACAAAGAAAAGAAGTTTCGTGTTGCAATTGATTGCGTGCATAGTTGGCGGCTTTCTTATGGCCGCAACCTACTTCTTCGTTAACATCTTCATCAAGGGTTATCCTGTTGCTGTGATCTCCTTTGTTCAAGACCTTTTCCTTCAAGCAGGAATCTCCATAGCCCTAGGATTACCAATAGTAAAGGTTGTTGAAAGAACATTACCGTGGTTCCGTTAACTCATGATTTTTTCAATAATTGATATATCCCTCCAAAAATAAACGCCAATGCTCTGGCAATGTCTATAAACGGATAAACCAGAATCCTCTCATATTTGTTATCTCTATTTTTAATGGTTTTATATCCGTAAAAACTCATTAATCCAAATGGTGGCAGCAACAGCATGAATAATAGAGTTATCTGAGACGGAAAAGAGTTTGTCAAAAGGGCATGCATCGCCAATGTTAGGATTATCAGGCTCCATGTAAGAAAGCCAACTATGCAAAGAATGACCCATCTCGGAAATGCACTTTTGATTCCCATTTTTCTTAACATTAAACCTAAGCCTCGTCCATAACTGAAATTTTGCCTTAAGAGTTCACGGAGCAATGGTCTGTGCTTATGTTTCACTACAACATTCGGGTCTAAAACCATATTGTATCCACTTTTGCAAATTCTCTCAACAAGCTCATCCTCGTCAAAGCCGTATTTGATGCTTTCATCAAACAACCCAGCTTTTTTTATGGCGTCTTGCCTAAAAGCCATGTTGCAGCCTGCTGGATACTTTTGGGGAGGCTTAACATGGTCCAATATTTCTCTCTTTCCAAAAATTCTCATAACTGGGATGAGGCTTTCATCGGAATAATGCGACAAAAAACTATCGTAGTATCCTATGACGTTTCCTCCTACACATCCTATTTGAGGGCTTTGAAAATTGCCGATTATTCTGCTTATCCAGTTTTTTGGTATAATGCAATCAGCATCTGTGAAAGCGATAATTTCGCCCTTACTATTTTTTATTCCTGTATTTCTCGCTGCATTTAATCCCGGTCTTTCTTCTAACAAAAGTTTAACTGGATATTGCGAAACTATTTCCCGTGTGTCATCGGTGGAGTTTCCATCCACAACAATAATTTCCAACATATCTTTCTCGTATTCGACTTGCATGAGAGAATCCAGGAGTTCTCTTATGTGGGCGGCTCCATTCTTGACGGGAATTATCACCGAAACTTTTGGGTAATATTCACCTTTTTCATGCAAAGGACTGTGCCCCTCATGAATTTGATTTCCTTTCATGCAAAATTGCTTTTACAGTCTTCTGCACCGCTTGGCGACTGTTCAGTTTAGGCTTCCATCCAAGATTTTTAATTTTTTCAATGCTTAACAGCATAACTTTCACATCTCCTTTCCAGCCCCTTCCACCATCAACACCGCCAGTATAAACATACTTAACATTCTCCAAACCCATCTCTTGACAGACAACATCTGCTATTTCTTTAACGTTAACCTGATCTTCTGAACCAACATTGTATATTTCAACTCTGCTGTGTGGATGGCTAATGCCCATAAGCATGGCATCTATGCAATCATCAATGTATAAGTAAGATTTTCTTTGGGTTCCATCTCCAAGAATTTCCAGTCTTTTCGAGTTCTCCTTAAGCTTGTTTACAAAATCGTATATGACACCATGTTGCGCCCGCGGTCCTATAATATTTGCAAGTCTATAAATTACGGCATTAAATCCGTAGGTATAAGCGTAACTTATTATCAAAGCTTCAGAAGCAACTTTAGACGCGCCGTAAATAGATATGGGTTTAAGAGGCGCATAATCTTCTGGTGTTGGAATTTTTTCAGCCTCTCCATAAACGGTTGAGGAAGATGTGAAAATAAAATTCTTAACGCAACCAACTTTGCGAACAGCCTCCAAAAGATTGAAAGTTGCAGTTATATTCTGCTCATAATGCACTTTAGGATCCGCTGTTCCCACTCTAACTTCTGGATTTGCAGCCAAGTGAAAAACGGTTTCACATTCTGACAAAGGCTTTAGGATACCTGCTGGTTTCAAAAGGTCTTCGTGTACGAAGTTAAAGTTTGATTTTTTCAGCCACTTTTTAATGTTTTCAATTTTTCCAGAACTAAGATTGTCAAAAACAACTACTTCTTTCTCGTCTTCGCATAATCGGTCAACCAAGTGACTTCCTATAAACCCAGCTCCTCCAGTTATGCAGATTTTTTGAGAGCCTAATGTTTTAGGCATGTTTCTTCCTCATTGCTTCTACAGATTTTACAAGTTTGATTGTCAATTTTTGATTTTTGGTTTTCTTTAGAACTCCTAAACAGTTATGTTTTGTGGAATTTGGAGTTTAAATATTATAGTATAAGGGTCTGGTTTTCCATAGCTTGGTATAGGATTTTTTCGGACGCTTGAGCGTTCTGATTTTCTTTCTTATTCGACGCCAAATAAGATACTTTTGGAGGAGTTGTTCAAGTTTTTCCTTGTGAGAATGATAAACGCAAAATTTTGGTTCCACAATTATTTTGTAACCTCTTGCCTGCATTTCTATCGCCCAGTCATAGTCTTCTCCCCCAAACTTTCCAGCATAGGGAACTTCTTTTGGCAGTTTTTCATTAAAGGGATATTCTTTCCACAGCGACTTTCTCAGGATACAATCTATTGTTGAAAAATAGTTATCTTTAACATAAGCCCTACTAATCTCGTTAAGTTTCTTCCACGCGTTATATACAAATTTTTCAATTAAAGTTCCATTCTTGTGTGGAGAAAAGTAGCCGCCAACTCCTGCAACCATTGGGTTCTTGAAGTGGCTTACTCCACTTTCCAGCCAAGTATCCGAAGATGGCAAAGAATGTCCATTAGTTATACAAATAAGGTCTGCTTCTGCAACAAAAACTCCAACGTTTGTAGAGTATGGATGAGAGAACTCTTCATCCTTTATTGGAACAAGCTTCAAACCAACATTGCCACTAAAAATTTCTTTCTTAGCCGAAAACAAAAGTTTTCTCATCTCCTCAAGTTTTTTCATCGAAGAAAAATTGTCTACAACAACCACTTCGTATGGTTGCAGCGTTTGGCAAGAAAGCTTCAGCAAGAGTTGTTGTAAAAAGTTTTCAACATCCCTCGTTCGGATGAGAATTGAAACGCTGTATTTTTTGTGTGACATTCTGAGATTTGAGTGGGGTAAAGGTGTTTAAAAATATGATGCCTTAAACGAAAACAGCAACGTTATCATAGCATTTAACTCTACTCTTATGTAACGATTAAATCTAACCGATAAATGATTTAACTCGGTTAACGGAGGGATTAGAGGCTGAAACTTCCTGAGGGGAAAATTCCTGTAGACATTTTAAAGGAAGTAGTCTTCAAAAATTTGGGCTTTAAACGCGAAGAAGTTGTTTTAGGTCCATCCGCTGGATTTGACGGTGCAGTAATTGACATTGGAAATAAATCTCTAATAATTTCAATGGATCCAATCACAGGCGCAGTTGAACGAATCGGCTGGCTTGCCGTTAACGTAAACGCCAATGACATTGCAACCTTCGGCATCGAACCAACATTATTTTCATCATGCATACTACTTCCAGAAAAGGGCGAAAGAAAAACTCTTGAAATCATATGCACCCAAATGGATAAGGCAGCGAAAGATTTACGGATAGCCATTATTGGAGGACATTGCGAAGTAACTCCAGGTCTAACAAACCCAATAGTCATTGGCTGCGCAATGGGCATAACAGAAAAAGGAAACTACGTTACAGCAGGAGGAGCCAAACCAGGAGACAAACTAATATTAACCAAAAGCGTAGGGATAGAAGGAACAGCCATCCTTGCAACCGAAAAGGAAAAACAGCTAAGAAAAGCGATGAAACTGGCAATTTTGCAAAGTGCCAAAGAATTCTATGACAACATAAGCGTTGTTAAAGATGCCATTACCGCCATGAAAGTTGGTGGAGTTAACGCTATGCATGATCCAACTGAGGGCGGTGTGAGTGGTGGAATTCATGAGATGGCAGAGGCTTCGAATGTTGGTTTTCAAGTTTATGAGGAGAGGATTCTCATTTTACCAGAAACCCAAAAAATATGTGAGTATTTCAGGATTGACCCGCTGCAACTTATCAGTTCTGGAGCTCTACTAATTTCAGCAAAGCCAGAATTTGCAGAAAAGATAGTTGAAGAGTTAAAGCAGAATCAGATTAATGCTTCAGTTATCGGCGAATTCTTAGAAAACAAGCATATGCATAAGATTATAAGAAAAAACGGAAAAATTCAAACCTTGCCGAGACCAGTTTCAGATTATCTTTGGCAAGCCCTAAAAAATTAGTTCTTACTTGCGCTAATTTAAAATACCCATAGTGAAAATTTTAGAGACATAAATGTGAAGTGATAATCCTTGGGGTTAACCGTCCAGAAAGCTGCACGCATTGCCAAATGTTCTATGGCACCTAATAAGCCCTATCATGTACAGTGGATGATTACGAGAAAATGTAACTATCGTTGTAGAGGGTGCAATGTTTGGCGAGAGCAGGATCCAGAAGAATTGTCTACAGAAGAAGTCAAAAGAGGATTGGACATTCTTAAGGCGCTTGGTGTTGTTGAGATAGTCTTTTCTGGAGGAAACCCGCTTTTAAGAGAGGATATAGGTGAAATTTTGAATTATGCTTCACGCTTTTTTGTAACAACAGTTTATGATAATGGCAGCATGGCAGCGGAGAAAATTGATGCTTTACACAACGTGGATTTTGTTGCAATTTCCTTAGATAGTTTAGATCCAATAAAAAATGATTACGTGAAGGGCGTTAAGGGTTCTTGGAAAAAAGCTATGCAGAGCATCGGAAAACTTCGTGAAAACGGAATTCGCGTTGGCGTGTCGCCAACAATTTCTCAATTTAACTTATACGAAATGGTAGAATTTACCAATTACTTTTTAAGAAAGGGGATTCCTGTTTGGTATTGCCTATATTCTTACGACTCGTCTAACGATTCAGACCAACTTTTCAAGATCGGTAAAAGAAATGATGAGTTTTTGATAACCGATAATAAAGCAATGGTTGAACTTTGTGATACACTTATTGATATGGAAAGGAAAAACAGCAATGTCCTCATAACAACTAAAACTTTGGAAGCTATCAAAAACCTTTACTTGAATGGCAATAGAATATGGAAGTGCCGTGCCCTCCGAAACTTCTTTATCATAGACCATTTAGGCCGTGTTGCTGGCTGCCATCTCAACAAACCCGCAACTTCTATCTTCAACCTACCTAAGGTCTGGGATAGCGAGGATTTTAATGCCTTACGAAAAATTTATAGTGAATGTTCCAAGTGCATATACCTCTGCTACATTGTTTACTCTCTTCATGGCAGTGTAAAGGGCAATTTGGAAATAGCCAGAGAAAAATGGAGAAGCGCTAAACTCTTCTTGAAAAGAAAAAGTTCTTAGCCCTCTAGATTTGGCAAAACAGAAATAATATCAGCTATTTTGTTGACAAGCATTTTATTGAATCCTACTTCTTCTTCTACGTTCGGTATAAGCATAGTCACTTTCCATAGAGTTTGCATATCATACGTATAGCCAACTATTATTCTGGGTCCAGCATCTTTGGGTTTTTTCAGTTCGAGGAGGGATGGTAAAAGCATGATGAAGATGAGGGTTGAAACTCCGATTGTTAGTAGCATAAGGGTTGGAGTCGGATTCGGAATCATTCCTTATCTTTTTGGATTTATCCATCAACTAATAATATAACTGTTTCCATTCCCAGAGTGAACGGTCTTTGTCCAATGGTTGCAATCTTTTCTGAAAATTTTTGATACGAGTAAATCTGTGAGGGCTTTGGTGCATATTGGTATGTTGTATAGAAAAGTGAATATAAGTAATGGAATTAGCCAATGGGCTCTTGTTCTACCATCTAAGTATGTGCCTATACCAACTTCAAAGAATGGAGCGAAATTTCCCACAAAACTGTACAGAGAAAATGAAATCGGGATGGATGTCCAAAACATGTTAAACCATGATGAAGAGTCTAGGAAAAACAGTGAAACTCCTATAATCCATGAAAATAAAACCAGAACTGGCATGAAATAGAGATTTAATAAAAGTAAGCCGTCAATTTTCTCCTTTAAACTTAAATTTTTGCTTTTTAAAACATTTAAAGAGTGTTTTAGAGCGCATTGCATGTGCCCTTTAGCCCATCTATACCTCTGCTTCCAATAAGCTCGCCAACTTTCAACAGCTTCTTCATAACATTCAGCGTCATTCACGTAACTGACTCTATAGCCAGCAAGGTATACACGAAAAGTCAAGTCAGTGTCTTCTGCAAGGATTGATTCATCCCATCCTCCTAGGCTTTCTAACAAGTCGCGTTTGAAACCACCAACCGTACCGCCGAACTGCGTAATTAATCCCAAAGTGTCTCTTGCTTGTTGGTCGACACAGTATCCGCCTATTCTTTCTAATGCTACAAGTCTTGTTACCATGTTTTGGGGCTCGTTTAACACGACGACTCTACCTTGCACTGCCCCCACTTTTGGGTTGACAAATTTTTTCGTACATTTTTCCACTATGTCTCTTTGCGGGTAATAGTCCGCATCAAAGCATAATATGATTTCTCCTGTTGCATGTTTAAAACCGGCGTTTAAGGCTGAGGCTTTTCCTCTTTTTCCCTCTTTTTTGCTTCTGTGTATAACCTTAACGTAAGGATATTCCTTTGAGTATTCTTCTGCGATTTTTCCAGTATTGTCTGTTGAGGCGTCATCGATGACTATTACTTGCAGTTTGTCTTTTGGGTAGGTTAGTTTTGTCATTCCTTGAAGTATTCTTCCAATTACTTGCTCCTCATTATGCGCTGGTATTAGAATTGAAACTGTTGGTTGATAAGTTATGTTTTCCGTTTCGTTAATGTCTTTATTTCTTTTGTGGTTCCTGAGAATTGTTAAAGTGAATATGTAATGTCTGATTAAGTATGCAGTTATTAGCGCAGTTAAAAATAGAAATAAGGCTTCTAAAAGTTCAGTTATCAAGTTACATTACCGACCTCTCTTTTAGAAGGGGTTAACCATGTTAGGCTCATAGCCCAAAATGAGACAATCCATACAAGGTTTATGAAGGGACTTAAAATTATGTATGGAATGCTGAAAAGGGTTCCGAAGGAGTTAGCCGCTGTATAAGCAAATAGGTAAAAAAGGTAATTCCAAATTAACCCTACGATATTGCCTATGAAAAGCATGAAAATTTTCTTTGTAAGTGTTCCATTTAATGGAAAAATTAGAGAGGCGAAGAGGAAATTAAAAAGGGCAAGTGTGAAGACGGTTTCATTTGGGAGTCTAAAAAAATACAATAACAAACAAGAGAAAATTATTCCAGCAAGTAGCCCAAAAACCAAGTGGTCCATTTTCAATTTACCTTCCTCCGTTTCCAACTTCTCCTTCACAATCCTTATAGAGGTCGATTATAGAAAAGCAATCTAGAAGATAATTCTAGAATAGTTTTAAAGTTTACGCAAAAATCTGTTAATCGTGTCTAGATAATATTATCTTGTGCATAATTAAGGATTTTTAATAATTCTTGGAATTGAAGATTAAATTGTTCACAACCATGCATAGAACTTGGAAGACTTCTTCAGCCTCTAAACAGTCCGTATCCAAAATCAAGTGGAAAGGTGAGAAATCTTCTCCTAAGCGGAAACCGTAAAGTTTTTTGTATATAGCCTTTGTCTGCTCTTCCTTATATCTTAAAGCGTTAAAAGCTTCATTGGCGCTTATTCCATCTCTAATGGCTATTCGCTCAGCCCTCTTTTCTGGAGAAGCCTCCAGCCAAACTTTAAAACCCTCTTTTAGAAGCCAAGGCATCGTCCAACTGTCCAAAACCACATTTCCTTGCTTTGCAAGTTCCAAAAGTTTTTTGTCAACGGCTTTATCAAATTTCGGGTCTTTTCCTCTTTTTTCTAGAAAAAGTTTTCCTTCTTCGCTTTCCCACCATCCGCTATTAAATGTTTTATAACCTTCTTCAAGAGCTAGAGCTTTTAATGCATCTCCACCAGAATAATATTTAAGTCCATATTTTTCTGCAAGCTTTTTTGCCATTGTGCTTTTTCCGCTTCCGGCCATTCCACATATGCAGATAACTATGGATTCTTTGCTTTTTTTCATTGAGTTTCCTCAATTTAGGTTTAAATTGTTCTTGCAGCCTGTTTTAAAGCGTTTTGGAGGCAGTTATGGCATATTTGTCCGCCGAAGGGACGCCAAATTCTTCTCTTGCTTCTGTTAAGTTTGCGCATTTTTGAAGGAATAGTTTTTGGGATGCCAGCTAAGGGTTGACCGCATATGAAACATGAAGGCGCTGGCGTCTTTTTTCTTTTGTAGTGAACTTGGCTTCTGCCGCCAGGCAATTTAGTTTTTTGGCGTTTTCGACTTCTTGTGCGTAAGTGAGGTTTTGGCATCCTCTCGCTCCCTTTACTCTATTGGCATTATACCCACTATACGGGATGCAAGCAATCCAAAAAGTGTGGAGCAAATGAGGTACCATATGAATAGATATTGGGGTCCAATTCCAGGGATATATGCAACAATGTTTGTTCCATACAATGGTCCCAACACAAACCACCATATTAAAATATAGCTGAAGGAAATTCCGAAAAGGACCAGTTGAGGTTTAGCCATCTGTTTCTGCATGTTAAGAATTTGCGTTTCCTTCTTTTTCAATTTCTCAAGAAGCTTCTTATCCTGTGCACGTTGCGCTTGAATCATTTGAGTGCGATATTCTGCAATTTCTTTCTGCATCGTTTTATACTGGGACCAGCCTACAAAACGATGAATCAAAAGACGATTAATTGATGAGTTTAGGAATGAAATAACAAAACAAATTAACATTATTGTTATGGTGGCTCCAGGCGCTGTTGGCATGGTCAACCATTCGATTAAGTTCATAAGCTTTCTCCTCAACTGCTTTTATCTTTTCCTTCTCTTTTTATTTCCGCATTAATAACTATTTTCGTAAGCTATTTCTGAATATTTATAGAATTTGCCTTTTAGCCTCCCAATAGTCGCCTAAAAGCTGGATACATTTCTGCTGCCCTTTCCTGCATTAACAATTCATAGTATTGATAAATTATTCCCACAGAAAGCAGAATGCCCATTCCAGAACCGAAAACTCCGAAGAAATCTGAAACTGCAGCAATCAACCCCACAATTATTCCGCCCAGAATGGTTACTGTTGGAATGTAACGTTTAAGAATAGACTCAACAGCCTTTCCGGAACGTCGGTATCCTGGAATTTGCATGCCAGCATCAACAAGCTGTTTAGCCACTGTTGATGGGCCCAATCCTCCAACCTCAAGCCATGTAAGTGAAAATATAACGCTAAAAACGATAAGGATTCCCATATAGCCAAAAGCCCTATCTGGACGCTCCAAAGCGTTCATAAGGCTATTGGGCGGAGTCACATAAAACACGAGGCCCCCTATTGGTACAAGTTGCTGATTTGGCGCTGTTCCAGTCCACTGGAATTGCCCTAGAAGGTCAAGCCAAAAGTTACGTCCAGGCTGGGGTTGTCCGTTCATGCTCCAGAAAAGTTGCGAAAATAGGTAAATGTTGGCGAAGAGAGCAGAAGCGAATATTACTGGAAGGTTTGATACGTAGAGCAGTTTTATTGGGTATCGGCTTCGGTAACCCTTATAACCAGCATAAGATAGTGGCAGTTCAACTCTTACACCTTCCATGTAAATTATAATTAGAAAAGCAGCAATTGTAGCTATAAAACCGATCAATGATGGATATGCACCGCTTCCAACAATCCATGTGGTTAAATTCCCTTGACTTAAGGACATCGTGAGAGCCCCGACAAAAAGTCCTGTTGATGGATTGAAGCATTGCCATAGAATTTGTTGTGCAACACCAGCCATAATAAAGAGGCTTATTCCGCTTCCTAATCCCCAACCTTTCTGAACAAGCTCATCCATCAGCAAAACAATGATTCCAGAGGCTAAAAGCTGTAAGAAAACAATGATTGCAATTGCTGCAGAAGTGACGCTATACATTCCACTGATCATGTAAGCAAAGGCTTGAACTCCTGTTAGGATTATAGAAAAGACTTTGCTTGCCGTTGTAAATAGCCCCCTATCTTCAGGATTTGTCATGTCGCATTCTATCATGTTTGAACCAACTAAAAGTTGGAGTATTAATCCCGCTGTGACTATGGGACCTATCCCAAGCTCCATAAGAGTGCCGCGGTGAGAAGCCCAAATTATCCTTAAAGCGCTGAAACTTTCTTGAGTTGAGGCGGGAATCCCGTATAATGGAACTTCAGACATTATCAAGTAAATTACTAAGACAATGGCTGTCCAGAAGATTTTCTCGTTAAATCGGACTCTGCGTTCTGGAGCCTTTATTTCTGGTATGACCCTTGCGATGGGTTTGAAAAGGTTTAGGAATCTGCCAGCCATGGCTTAACAGTTACTCTCCTTGTTCCTGAGTTTCCATTAAGATTTGTCCGCCTGCTTCCTTTATTTTTTCAGCTGCAGATTTTGAACATGATGTTACTTTTACAATTAATGGTTTTGTTATTTTTCCAGTACCTAATAGTTTAGTGTAGCCGAGGCTTTTCAAGTCTAGGAAAATTTTGCCCTCTTTCTCCTCTGAAGTTCTTTGGGCTAATTCTTCAAGTTTTCCAATGTTTATGACTTTTTGTTTTTGTTTGAGGCTTTTTGGTGAAGTGAACCCCTTTTTGCCAAAATAGTCTGGCTCATATCTTAATACGTAGGACCATAAGTGTTTATGTCTCCCAGCCTTTCGCATTCCTTGAGACCCTGACTTTCTATGTTGACCCACCCTTCCGTAACCTACTGTTCTTGAACCACGTTTCTTTCTGATTTTTCTTAGTTTATGAGGCATTTCAATCAGCTACTCTTTTAGCGACTTCTTCAACAGCCTTTTTTAATCTTATTTCAAGGACACCATTCTTATATCTTGTGCGCATCGTGTTTGGAATCACTCTTGCGGGAAGATTTAAACTTTTACGGTATCTCCGCTCTAAAGCCTCAGCAGACAAATTTAAACGCTGATTTTCTATTTGAATTTTCAAATTTTCCTTATTAAACCCTTTAGCTTCAGCAACAACTATTACTTCATCCTTTTCTTCTAAAACATCGATTAAAGGCTCAAGTTCCCTCCACTTTCTTCCTTTTGAAACCTTTTGAAACTCAAGTTTTTGAGGATGCTTCCATTTTTTATTCCTTGAACTTCTCATTAGAAATGTCGGAGAAGCGTTTTTGCCTTTAACCTTGTTTAGTGTGCTAATAATTTTGAATTTTTTCGTAACTTTTTTATTTCTCCGCCACTTTACGCTCAAATTCTCCTTCCCCTTAGATACAATGGCATTTCAAAAGCAATTATAAAACATATCGCAAAAAGTTTAAAAGCCTATATCATTCGCCCTATTAGTTCGTTTATTTTTTCTCCTCGATATCCTACTTCGCCGCCAGCGCCATAACCCTTTTTAATCTTTCCTTTGAATCCCTTTGTTGGCGGATGCAACTTAAAGTTTGGTTGCACATTTGGCAACTTCCAATATTCAATTTTACAATTAAAAACTGCTTCTGCAAGCTCCTCTAGCGATTTAAAGCCAGTCTTTTGCGCATATTCGTCTGTCAACTTCTTGTTTCCAGCGAGTTTTCCCCTTTCCCTTATGAGTTCGCTTACGGTTTCTTTTGAGGCTTCACCCCATGTAACAAAGTTTTGCGCTGTTTTTAACATTCCAAGAAAGGATGGGCGGTCATCGATTAGCACAGCATAATTGTTTCTTGTGAGGTTAAGCATCTGCAGCGTTTCTCTAACATGGCGTGGAGCACTTATTGTCCCCCGAACCCTTACAACAGCCAAGCATTTGCGTTCTTGCTTCTTTTCGCTCACTTACCTCACCCAATCCATCGGAGTTATGAGGCTGTAGGTTTTCTTCAAAGCATCAAAAATCGCATAGGAAAAAGAGGGAATTGTTCTTGTTGAACCATAACTTCTCGTCCAACAATCTTTTATGCCTGCAAGACCCAAAATTACCTTTGCAGTTTCGCTTGCAACAAGACCTAAGCCTCTTGGTCCTGGAACAATTACTATTTTTACTCCTCCAGTTTTTCCCTCAACTTGAAAGGGTACTGAATGGGGTTTTCCGCAGCCACATTCCCAACTTCCACATCCTCTCCGCACAGGGATAAGGTTTAGGCGAGCGTTTGCGGCTGCTTTCTCTATGGCTGTTCGCACTTGACTTGCTTTTCCAGCACCTAATCCTATGTAGCCGTCTCTGTTTCCAACAGCCACTATAGCCTTAAATCTCGATTTTTCTCCAGCGTCTGTCTGTTTTTGAACCAAGTTTATGTTTATAACCTCTTCTTGTATATCTGGAAGTAAGGCGTCCACAATCTGTGGTTCACGAATTTGTAAGCCACCCATAAAAATTTCTTCAATGGATGTGATTCTACCTTCCTGAATCATTTTTCCGAGGCGGGTTTTTGGAACCCAATGCTCTAAACTTCCTGAGGATTTTTCTTTAGATGTCACTTCTTCTTACCTCCACTCTTAAATGCGGCAATTATGTCAGCTTTAACCTTTGCAAAATGTTCATTGATTTTTTCCGGCGGAATTTTTTGTTTTAAACATTGTGAAAATCTAATTTGATATTGTTCAGGGTTGGATGATGCTAAGCTTTCGGCGTATTGGGCAATATGCTCGCCCTTCACTCTTTTTTCGTCGGGTAGTTTCTCTTCGCTATGTGACACATTTATTCCAGCGTCTAAAACTCCTTTTAAAACTGCAAAGACTCTTGCTCCTTTAGAAGGCGAATGTAATCCAATGTCCAGAATTGCTTCTTTTATTCCTTTTGATTCAGCTTTTAATCCACAGAGAAGCCCAGTCAAATAGGCTGCTGGAAGATTTTTTCTAGATGCTTTCCATCCGTAAGTCTTTGTTAGTTCTTTGCTGTGGGCTGAAACTAAAACTTCATCTCCGTGAGGTTTTGCCGTGATTATTTGGGCTATTACATTTTTAAGTGTGATGCGGGTTACTAATCGAGGTTTTCCAGAAAGCACAAACGCCTTCCTTGACTTATAATTCGTTTTCCCTTCTCTTCTTCTTCGAAATGGGACGCAATAGCGTGAGTTTTTAGCCATTAACGCTTCCTCCAAAGTTCGTGGGCTTTAAGGTAACGTTCTAAATCGGCAACGGACCCGAATCTTCCACTGCTGGCCATTCTATACAATTTTCGGTATGTATTCTCAGTTATGGTTTTACTGGCTTTTAGTTCACGAAGCCTCTTTCTTAAAGCTCTAATCTTGCTCATCCAAGCCTCTTTTTTAGAAATTTTTGCATGAGCCGCCCCGCTTCTGCTACCAACACCCCGTCTTCGACCCTTCCTTTTCTTCTCATGTAAGACTTTTGCTCTTCCATGGCTTATTCCCCTTTCCGGAAGCGGTTTTATGACTCCTTCATGTATTAGTTTCTTGATTTCCTCCCGTGTTATTGCAGTTTCTGCATCTTCCATT
Organism: Bathyarchaeia archaeon; assembly: GCA_038872535.1. Lineage (GTDB taxonomy): Archaea > Thermoproteota > Bathyarchaeia > Bathyarchaeales > Bathycorpusculaceae > JASEJA01. The sequence continues at coordinate 19,756 of JAVZJY010000004.1, forward strand.
CTTTCAGGGTCTATCCACACACGATTTTGTCCAACTTTCAATATTTCGGCTGCTAGACGCCGCTGACTTTTAAGGCCCGTCATTGCTCTTCTGCTCTCCTTTTAGTTTTCTCTTTTTTCTCTCGCTTTCGTTTTGGTTTTTCCTTCTCTTCAACTTCTTCCTCTTTTTCCGGTTTCTCCTCTTTCTCTTCTTTTTCTTCTTTGGCAACTTCTTTGATTTCTTTGATGTTCAGAACAGTTATCTTTCTTTTTCTGGATTCGGTAAGGATTTTGGCTCTTTCTCTTTTACCGACAGTGTGGGCAATCCGCACAGCTTGAGTTTTTGGGTTAACCTTTTTGATTTCTTCAACATTATGAACTAAAACTTCTCTGTAGCCTGATGGATGAAGCCCTCTGGCAACCTTTGGGCTCCTATATCCAACGTTTACTGTTGGCGGCCATCCTTTTATTTTCCTTCGCATTTTGTTGTCTAAGCCTTTTGGTCTACGCCAGTTTTCTTTTAGGCGTTTATACCGCCAACTTTCTTGTCTTACAAATTTTGGCTTCTTCTTTTTCACCTGCGCTCTCAGTTTTAATGCTTTTTCTGTGGCAGCTTCGGGTGGCTTGGTCATTTTTCCATTCCCTCAATCTTTTCATACACATATATGCCGTCAAGGAAGACGCGTGGGTCTTTTCTTTTCACTTTGGTGGCTTGTTCAATGTTTGCGGCTGTTTGGCTTACATCTTCAAGATTTATTCCTTGAATGATTATGTCTTCGCTTTGAATTTTGATTTGTACATCACCAATTATTTTGGCTTTTCTTGGATTTCGCTCGCCTGTGAAATTTTCAATTAGAACCGTTCTATCCTTAATTTTAATCGATATTGGAAAATGGGAGAAAACTATCTTAAGCTTGCATGTAAACCCTTTCCTAACCCCCGTAATCATGTTTTGAATATGTGAATAAATTGTGCCCACGAGGGCTGCTTCTTTTTTCCGTGGCCATTCAGCCCAAATGCGTATAGTTTTACCATCAAGCTGAACTGATATGGGCGCGTATGAAAAGTCACGGGTTAACGTTCCCTTGGCGCCTTTAACTGTGACTTTCCTTCCTTGAATGGTTACTTCCACATCTTCTGGAATTTGAATGGTTCTTGAGATCTCTATTGCCCGCATCTTAAAAGCCCCCTCTTCAATAAACGAATGCTGTGAGTCTGCCTCCCATGTGTTTTTCTTTTGCCTCCCTGTGGGATAACACTCCTTTTGGTGTGGAAATTATTAATATGCCAACATCTCTTGAAGGAAGGAATTTTTTCTCCCATTCTTCAAATTCATCCACTCTAACTGCAAAACGTGGTTTGATGGCGCCGCACTTGTTTATTCTTCCCAAAAGCTGAACTTTGAATTTTCCAGAACGTCCATCATCCACGAATTCAAATTCTCCAATGTAACCGTTCAGTTGCATAATTCTTAAAACTCTTCCTAAAAGTTTAGAGGCAGGACTGATTACGCATTCCCGCTTGTTTCGCATCTCATTGTTCATGATTGTTATTAAACCGTTTGCCAAAGTATCCATTTCCGATCACTCATATTTTTTGAAACCGAGTTTTTTGGCTACCTCCCTAAAACAATGGCGGCACAAATATAAATTGTAGCGTCGAATAACAGGTCCATATGAGCCGCATCGGCTGCATGGTCTTGTTCCCTTTCCATATTTTCTTTCCTTTTTAGGTTTTTGTTTGCCCATGCTTGTTTTCTCCTAATTTATACGATTTCAACTCCTAAACTTTCCTTAACAAAAATCATGGCTTCTTGAGGGGTTAGGATGTGTTTTGCGCCAATCTGCGTTTTTCTTTTTCGGCGATTTTTAACCCGATATCCCGGACGACTTAGAGAGACGCATATGTCCATGCCGAATATGCCTACTTCTGGGTCGTATTTTACTCCTGAAATTTCAATGTGTTCTTTTATGCCGAAAGAGAAGTTGCCGTGTTTGTCGAAGTGTTCTTTTGGGATTTTACTGTCGATTACTGGCAAAACTTTCTTTAAAAATTCTGTTGCTTTTTGTTTTCTAAGTGTTACGATGCATGATATTGGTTCGCCCTTTCTTATTCCAAAATCCCTTATGGTTTTCTTTGCTTTTCTTTTACATGGAGTTTGACCTGTTAACTCCTTCAATACTTTTGAGGCTTTCTCCAAAGGATCTCCAGATTTTCCAACACTAATATTTACAACGACCTTTTCGATTTTGGGTTTAAGCGTTGGATTTTCTTCCCACATTTTGCGGATTTCATCTTCAGACAACTTAAATTGCCTCCGGAACTGATATTAGTGGTTGCTCTTCGCCTATTGCAAAAACGAAGTTCAATGTTGTTTGGTAACGGTTGCCCTTTTCGTCCTCTATTACGACAAGAGCATTTCTTCGCTTCTTCCCCTTTACACTTTCAATTGTGATTACTCTACCATATTTTCCAATGTTTTTTCCACCAGTTATTATGGCGAACCCATTTTCCTTCAATTTTACGTGTTCAAGAATTTGCCTGTCTGGAAGATTTATCTTCACAGTGTCAAAAGTTTCGTAAACGTCTTCTTGCGGATTTTTTGGGTCAGCCACTTTTACCAATATGTTTGATCCGTCATGAAGATTAAGCTGAACATGCCCATTTTTTACTGTTTTTTTGTTTTCTATTCTGCAAAGTTTGAAGCTTGCTTCCTCCTTGGTGATGAGATGGAGCATTAAACCCTTCTTGGATGGTAATATGCGAAAGTGTTTATCAAGGTCTGGCATGGAAATGACATCCATCAAACCCGCTGGGAAATCGTCTTCGCGCCTAACCTGTCCATCCACGTACATTTTTCCTTGAGAAACTATTGTTTTAGCCTCTTTCCTTGTTTTGGCAAATCCGAGAATATCACGTAATATTATGGTTAACGGCAAACAACTTTCAAGAGAATGCGGTCCCGGAGATGGCTTCACCACCCAAACAAATTCTTTTCTGTGGATTGGCCAAAATCTCGGCGCTGGTTTGCGCTTCAGCCCTGTTGATTCTCCTTTCTTGCCCAAAATCACTCTCCTCCTTCAGTTTCCTTTGAAGCCT
>JAVZJY010000004.1:22928-54584 GCA_038872535.1 Bathyarchaeia archaeon
ACGGCTTCACCACCCAAACAAATTCTTTTCTGTGGATTGGCCAAAATCTCGGCGCTGGTTTGCGCTTCAGCCCTGTTGATTCTCCTTTCTTGCCCAAAATCACTCTCCTCCTTCAGTTTCCTTTGAAGCCTTTCGTTTGGCTCTTGTTTTCTTTGCTTTCGGTTTCTCTTCTTTCTCGACTGCTTCAGCTTCTTTTGCCGCTGGTTTTTTAGGCGCCTTTCTCCTTCTTCTTTTCGGTTTTTCTTCAACAGCAACCTTTTCCTCAATAACCTCTTCTTTAATTTCTTCAACTTTTTCGGGAACTTTCTTTTCTGCAGCCTCTTCTATCCTCTTTCTCGCTTCTTTTTTCCTTTCTAAGATTTTTCTTCGCCATTTATCGTCAAGATTTAGACGTGTAATCATAACTTTTGATGGATGTATTGGAACAAAGGTTGTGGTTCCATCAACCTTTTCCCTCGTTAAGCCTTCAACATAAATCCTATATTTTTCTCGATCAACCCTTGCAATTTTTCCTTCAAATCCCTTGTGGTCTCCTCGCATAATTCGCACGGTGTCGCCGCTTCTTAATGGGATGGTTTTTATTCCATGAGATTTTCTAAGTTCTGGTGAAACTGGAGCAGCGAAGAGTTTGTAGCGTATGTGGTCTGGGGCTTGGAAAACCATTTTTCTCTGCTTTGCCTGTTTTGTTACAGCCTTTACTGTTTGCATGTACTTTCACCTTATATTATTATGCTGGCAGCACTTGCTATTCTTGGCCATCTTTCAGCAGCCTCCTTAGCTACGGGTCCACGAATTTCTGAGCCCTTCATTTCTCCGTCTGGAGTTATTATTACAGCAGCGTTATCTTCAAATTGAATCCAAACGCCGTCATCCCTTCTGAAGGGTTTTCTTTGTCTCACCACTACTGCTTGGAAAATTTTCTTTCTCATGTCTGGCGTTCCATGTCTAACAGAAACTACCACCCTGTCGCCAACGGCTGCGGATGGATAACGGCGCAGTCTTCCCTTATATCCCATAACTTGAACCAATCTTAGTTCTCGGGCGCCTGTGTTATCGGCACATTTTAAAATTGAGCCAACTGGAAGTTCCCTTGAAATTTTCGGTCCAAATCCGATCATTCCCTTTGCAACTAATGCCCTCTGTTTTGCCTTCGCCGCCACGTCACTTTTCCTCCATCTTTTCCACGACAACAAAGGATACTGTTTTGCTTATGGGTCGGCATTCAGCGATTATCACACGGTCTCCCTCTTTTGCATCTATACAAGGCGGATTATGAGATGGAATGCGGCTGTGTCTCCTTTCGTACCTCATGACTTTTGGAACATAATGGAGATAATCCCTCTTCACTATGACTGTCTTATCCATTTTTGCGCTGACAACGTAACCATCCAGTATGCGACCTCTTATTGGAAGGTCTCCATGAAAGGGACAATTTCTATCGTCACAAGTTTTCTTAGGTTTTTTAAAGGACAGCGGCATCACCATAACCTCTTAACATGTTTTTTTAGGCGGTCTTCAGGTCTTCCTAAAAGAAGTTTTCCGTCAATTTCAACAATTGTCCCATCAGAAAACTTGAAGTGGAAAATGGCTGAATTCTTTACGATTTTTTTCTTTTTTCCTTCATGTAAAATTGTGAAGGTGTTTCGGGTTTCATCTATTATCTTGCCCGATAACCTCACATAATCAGAATGCTTACTTTTAGAAACTTTGGCTTCTGTTCCGATGAATTCACCGCGGATTATGTCGGGGGTTACTTTCATTTCTTTTTCTCCCCTTTTTCGGCTTTTCTGGCTCCAATTTTCTGCTCCCGTTCAATAGTTAGTATTCGGGCGATTGTTTTGCGCAGTTCTTTCATTCTTGCTGGATTTTCAACTGTGCCGCCTGCTTTGACCATGGTTTTTAATCTTAGAAGTTCCGTTTTGAGTTCCGTAAGTTTTTCCATTCTTTCCTCAGAGGACATATCACGGATTTCTTTAAGGCGCATTATGGGCATTTACTCGCTTTCCTCCTTTTCTTCTTCTTTTTGCTCTTCGGTAGCTGTTTCTGTTGGCTCTTCTGGTGGCAGAGTTTCAGCTATTTGGATTCTGTCTGGGAAAACTGCGTCTGGGGGCATTATTCTAACTCTTATGCCGAATATGCCTGGTTTTAGTTGAACGTGAACTTCAGCTTTCCGCATATATTTTAATGCTGGGTCTCCACATCTAGGCATGTATCCAGCCCTGAACTTTTCAAACCTCGCCCTTTCAGTGCGCAACTTGCCACTTATTATTATCTCTGCGCCTAAGGCTCCAGCTTCCATAACTTGGTTTAAAGCCCAAAAACCAGCACGCCTAAAATGCACGCCCCTTTCAAGGGCTGAAGCAACACGTGAAGCAACAACATAAGCGTTCAGTTCTGGAATTTCAATCTCTGAAACGGAAATCTGAGGATTTGAAACTTTAAATTTCTCTTCCAACGTACTTGCAAGTTCTTTTATTGTTTCTCCGCCGCGTCCTATAACCAAACCAGGACGCATCGCATAAATTACGATGTGCGTTCCCAATGGGGTTTTTGATATGGATACTCCGCCGTATCCTGCTTTTTCAAGTTTCTTCTGCAGAAATTCGTCGATTTCTGTTTTCTTTTTTGATTCAATTATAAAATGTTGAACGGCAGACATCAAGTTTCCCCTGTTTCTGGTTGTTCTTCTAGGGCAAGTTCTATGTGGCAGAGGGTTTCAAAATCTGGTGTGGCTCTTCCATGAGCTCTCGGCATAAAACGTTTTATTTTCATCCCCGGATAGGCTGCTGCATGAATTATGCGCATTCTATCAGTGTCTAAGCCTTTATATTCAGCGTTCGCTTCTGCGCCTTCCAATAATTTAAGGATGTGTTTTGCGGTTTTCACTGGGTATCTGCCAGCATAAGCCTTTTCTAAGCCGTGGCGGTGTCCAGCTTTCTTCTTGAACCTTCTGAATGGAACGGCTTTCTTTTTGGCTATGACATCCCTTAAATATTGTTTTGCTTGGGTAAGATTCATTCCCTTAATTGTTCTACATATTTCTCGTGCCGATTTATGGGATACCCTAACCTCTCGTCCACTTGTTTTCACGGTTTTTTCAGGGTCTAATTCTTCTGTTATTGAGTATCCCCATTTTGGCACTTCGTATTCACTCCAACTGTGCAATTGAACAGCGTTATAGCGATTTATATGGTTTTCCGTCGTTTAAAGTTGTTTTTAGCCTATTTTACGCTTTACAAGTAGCAAAAACCACATAGCTTTAGGCTAACATTTCCTTGATTTCATTGCTTCATGAGCTCAAGTACACGGGCAGAAACTTATGGGATAGGATCCTTATTGGTTTTGATTTTACACCTAAAAAAGATGAAGCCAAAATTAACTGTTTATTTGTTTCAAAAATTTAGGAAACATCGTGTAAAGTGTGCATATGTCTTTTGTGATGAAGTCTGGTTTTTGTTGGTTTTCCTTCAAGTCGTTAAGCGAATAAAACTGTGATAGGACAAAAACTGTTTTCATTCCCACAGCTTTCGCGCCCATAATGTCTTCTGCTGGGCTGTCTCCAACATAAACTGTTTCTTCCGCTGTCACTCCAAGCCTTTTTAAGGCTTCTTGAAAAATTTTTATGTGAGGTTTTCGCCAGCCCACTTCTTCCGAAACCAAAACAACATTGAAAAACTGGCTTATGCCCAAATTTCTGAGACCAGCATAAATTACAGGTGCATATGTGAAATTTGAAATCATGCCTAACTTATATTCCATTGAAGCTTTCTCTAAGAGCCTTTTTACGCAAGGTCTAAGCTCCAGTCCATTCAAATAGTCTTCAAAGAACATGTTAACGGCTGTTTTTATGCGTGAATCTTCAGGTGTTGCTTTGAATCCTAGACTGTTTAGGGCTTCTGAAATCCAAACGGCGTTTGTCACTTCCACCAATTTTTCGTATCTTATAACACGATATTTTTCATGGGCTTGACTGTAAGCATCCAAAAAACTTTTAACGTCAACATTAAAGCCTGCGTCTACTATAGCCCTATACAACTTCATTTTCGAATTTTCTAAACTGTAATTTTTAACATTTGTTAATGTGCCGATGAAATCGAAAATAATTGCTTTAATGAGTGGCAAGATGATCCCCCTCGTTTGTGTTTATTACTAATTCATATGTGCAATGCTTATTTTCACATAATAATATTTACGTACATGTTCGATAATTTGACATATTTGAACGCTTATGTCCTTCAGAGATTATTTACATGAGAAAGCTGAAGAGTCAAGACACAATGAGTCTGTAGCGTATCTCATGTTTCTGGCTGGGGTAATGTTTTTTGTGGGTGGAATGCTAGAAACCATAAGTTTGGCTAAAGTAATCTTGCTCGGAGAACCAGAATGGTTCTTCTTCATACCATATTACGCTCAGGCACATCCAGGCGCAGTTTTAGGTTTAGCCATGATAATTAGTGGTTTGTCTTTAATGTTTTTTGGGATAGCGTCTGGCATAAACTATTCCAGAGATAGAAACTGGTATATGCAAGAGCTTCGTAAGGCAAACTCTCTGGAAGAGGTTATGATGCAAGGCAAATCTGCAAAAAATGCGACTAAAAAGAAAAAGGTAAAAGCCTAAATTTTTGAAGCTATTTCATCCACTTTTCCTGCAAACACTGTTTTTAAAAGCTTGTCCATTTTTCCTATTGATTCTTCAATTTTGATGTCAAAGGGAATTTCACCCAAAAATGCCACACCTAATGTTTTGACTCTTTGTTGTATGGCATTGGAATTGTTCATTTTCATGTTTTCAACAACGCCCAATATGGGAACCCTCAGCGTTTTCAATAAGCTCACGAGTTTTCTAACAGTTTCAAAAGCTAGAAGCGAAGAAGTAGTTACTATTAGGAATTTTATGTTTTTAATTAACCGTAATAGGTCTAAGGTTGCATCTCCAATACCTGGAGGCATGTCTACAACCAGAAAATCCAGCTTGCCCCACCTTGTGATTGCAAGTAACTCAATTAAGGCATTGGAGATGTCCACTCCTCTTAATGGTGATGCATACTCACCTGAGTAATAAATTATTGACACATACTTTAAACCATGCACGAGTGGCGGAACTAAACCCTTATCTTCCTTAGGCTGTACGCCCTCAATGCCCAATATAACATGCGTTGATGGACTTGTAAAATCCAAGTCAAAGAGACCGACGCTGTAACCCTTTTTCGCTAATGTTAATGCGAGGGTAGATGCCACTAAGCTTTTGCCAACTCCACCCTTACCGCTTGAAACGGCTATTATATTACGAATTTCCTTAATCCTCTCGTTTATTATGCTTATTCTCGGGTCAGTCATGCTATTTCAGTCCTTTAACGCTTTCAAGCCAGATTCCACGTCCCTCTAGTATCTCGAAGTCTGGGCTTCCACATTTTGGACATCTAATGTATGTGTGAGCGATTTCTGGGACGAAATGGATGGCTTCTGCTGTTTTTTCATCCAAGTTTTCTTTGCTAAAGAACCATTGGTTTCCGCAGACTCTGCATTTCAACTTTGCCTTCATAGTTTCTATCAGAAACTTTGCCTTTTGGAGCCTACCAGACTTTAACTGTGAAAGGGCGAAGTCTAAAATGTCAGATTCAACTTGTTGCAGTTCGCCAACCTTTATTTTCACTTCTGTAACTTCATTTAATCCTTCCTTTTCTGCTATTTGCGATGCCGTTGTGATGATTGCTTCTGCCAAAGCCCATTCATGCATAAGCAAGCCTTCTCAAAGCCATAATTTAAGTTATCCGTTTCAAGGCTTTTTCCACTTCTTCCCGTATTATGTAGCCGCCCATGTGAAGTATGGGTTCTCTGGTTTCTGGATCTACGTTCATTGTTGCTGTGCATGGGTAACTGTGGTGGGCTTTTGCTATGGCATCGTAAAGAATTTCCTTTTTCACTTCCACTCCTACAAGCTTCTTTGCTATGTACCATGTGGAACCGCAGGGAGCACTTCGCCTAACAATCGCAGACTCTATGACTTCTTGTTTACCTCTTTTCGCAATTGTTATCTCCAAGGAAGGTCTTCCAACTTTCATTTCGTCTATAAAGTTTGAAATTGTAGACTTGTCATCTGATGGTTCTAAGGAGCAGAATGGTTTCGGAAAAGCGTTTTCCAATCCAAATTCAAAGCATTTTTCTTCAACTTGCTTTCTTAAGCCAAAAGGAACTTCATTAAAATCTTCTATGGGCACAATCAACCCTTTAATTCCAGCTTTTTTTATGTGTTTTGGTAGTTCCAAAAGCAAGTCTTTGTGTAGTCCAGAGGCTACACACAAATCAGCATTTGGAATTTTCTTCGGCATATGCTCCTCTGGATTATCTATAAAAGCAGGAAGTTCCGTGGGATTTGGAAGCTGCATTGCAGCCCTAATGTTGCGGACGAAGCTGTAAACGTTATATTTGCATGAATCGCAGTATAGCCCGCATGATTTGCAGAAGCTTGGGTCGTTTATCAAGTTTCTTATTACTCGTTCTGCAAATTCTCCACTGTAAATGAAGATTAGCTGCAAAGTTTCTTTGTTTGTCAAGTTCAAAACCTAGGTGGCGGCAAGCAGTACATGTTCCAAGAATAGGTCTTCTGGGAAGGCTCCGACAAATTCTACCTTCTCATTTATAACAGTCTTGGGGGTTCCCATAACTGCATATTTTAGGGCTAAATGGGGAAATTCGCTTATATCAACCACATCCGCCCTTATCAAATCATTTTCTATGGCGAACTTTTGGGCTGTGCTTGCAACCATTGGGCAGTATGGGCATGTTAAGGTTACAAATACTTGGATGTGAACTGGAGTTTTAACTTCTTTAAGCTTGTTCTTTGTTTCTTCCGAAAGGTCTGTTCTTCCCCTTGAAACGTTTATTATGCTTTCTAGAAGGGTTTGAAACTCATAGCCATAGGGCAGTCCATAAAATCTTATGCCATAATCCTTCTCGCCCATAATGACTAAGGCTGGAACCTTGTCAACGCCATATTCTTCAGCCTTCTCAGCATTTGCGAGGAAATCGTAAATTTCAACCCTAATCTTATCATTTAGGGCTGCCAACTCGTTGATTAACTGTCTTGTTTGCGCACAAAATTGGCATTCAACCTCTTGAGTGAACATGACAATTTTCACTGGATTCTCCATTTTCTCCATAAGTTCGTTTTTAATATGTTCCTTATGTTCTTCAGGTATTAAACTCACTTGGGCTCACCATTCCTTTATTATTCTTTCAACTTTTCTAAAATTATTGCTGGACAAATCCTTTTTACTCCTTCAATAGTTCCAATTTTCTCTGATATAAGTTTTGTAAGTTCCCTTCCGTCTCTTGTCCAAATTTCCGTCATTATCATGTGGTCTCCAGTAGATGTAGCAACACATTTAATTTCTGGAAATTCACAAAGTTTTTGGGCTACTTCTAAAAGTTTCGTTGGGTCGGTTTCTAATCCAACTATGGCAATGGTGTTTATTCCCAGTTTTCTTGGGTCAACTTCAACTGTGAACCTTTTTATTATCCCTTCCCTCTGCATGGCTGAAACGCGTTTTCTAACAGTTGACTCGTTTATTTTCAGTTTTTCAGCTATTTCCGTGAAGGATTTTCGCCCATCTTCTTCTAGCATTTGAAGGATTTTTGCATCAATTCTATCTAATGCTGACATACGTTTTCGTTCCTTTTTCCGTATTATTTTATCTGAATTTCGTCTATTTTTATCCGAAAAATATATAAAACAGTCTGAGATAAAAGTTTTTTGTTCCTAAAAACGGATGGAGGTTGATGAAATGGAAGAAAAAAGACCTTTATTGAGACTCGGTGAACCAGTTCCAGATTTTGAAGCTGTAACTACACATGGAAAGATTAGGCTTTCAGATTTTAAGGGAAAATGGGTTATTCTATTTTCTCATCCAGCAGATTTCACGCCTGTTTGCACTACGGAATTTGTTGCCTTTGCAAAAATTCACGATGAACTTGTGAAACGAAACGTTCAACTAATCGGTTTAAGTATAGACAGCGTTTACTCTCACATAGCATGGGTTAGACGGATAAAAGAAAAGTTAGGCGTGGAAATTCCATTTCCAGTAATAGCCGACTTAGACATGAAAGTTGCCACAATTTTCGGCATGATCCATCCAGGCATGAGCGCCACCTCTGCCGTGCGTGCCGTGTTTTTCATAGACCCAGAAATGACGCTGAGAGCTATGATATACTACCCATTAAACGTTGGAAGAAACATGGATGAAATTTTAAGAGTTGTCGACGCTTTACAAACAGCCGACAAATATAAAGTTGCCTTGCCAGCCAATTGGCGTCAAGGTGACGCAGTTATTGTTCCACCACCTCTCACGCAAGATGGAGCTGAAAAGCGTTTGCAGGAAGGCTATGAATGTGTGGACTGGTTCCTATGCAAAAAGAAACTCCCATAAATTCCCTTATTTTTATAGTTTAAAGGAGGTGAAAATTTGGCACAAAAACTTCATGCCAATGCAAAGTTGGTTAAGGAGTTGAGAATAGCCGTTGATGATGGTAGGGCCCACAGCATATGTCTTGACCTTCCACCAGAACTCGGCTCAGACATGGGACCCACAGCTTTGGAATGCGCTGTAATGAGTTATGCTGGATGCTTTGCGACAATTTTCGCTTTAACAGCCAAAAAAATGCGTGTCCCATTAAAGGATTTAGACGTTAAACTGGAAGCAGTAAAATCAGACGAAACTGGCACAATAACCGAAGCTAACTTCGACATTTATGTTAAAGCTGAAGCTTCAGAGGATAGGATTCAAAGAATCTTTAAACTAACATTAGAAAATTGTCCAGTTGGAAAACTTTTCGAAAAAGCAGGAGTCAAAACAAACTACAAAATGAAAACCATGCCATAAGCTAAACCGTTTATTTGAGTTGGTTTAGCCTGGGAATGGGCATGTTTTTGTTGGGCAGCCGCCAGCATATTCAGATTCAGCCGTGACAAATTGCCTCTCTTTAGTTTTTATTTCTCCTATGTATAGGACTTGTTCTGGTTTGCTTCCATATCTGAAAACGGTTACGCCCTTACATTTTAGCTTCCAAGCAAGCTCATAAACCATTCTCACATCGTCTGCTGTGGCTTCTGTTGGCATATTGACGGTTTTTGAAACAGCATTATCTGTATACTTTTGGAAGGCGGCTTGCATCCGCACATGCCATTCAGGCTTAATGTCTAAGGCTGTAACGAAAATCTTCTTAACGTCTTCTGGAACTTCATCAATTTTTTGAACAGAACCAGTTTTGGCAATTTCCTCCAGAAGTTTGGCGCTGTAAAATCCCCTTTCCTTTGCCGTCATCTCAAACAATGGGTTGGTTTCGAAAAGTCTTGTTCCGCCTAAAACGTTTCTTATGAATGAAATGGCGAATATTGGCTCAATCCCTGAAGAGCAGCCGGCTATTATGCTTATGCTTCCCGTCGGCGCTATCGTTGTTACGGTAGCATTTCGCATAGCCTTATACTTGTCTTTCCAAATGCTTTCTTCAAAGTTTGGAAATGAACCTCGCTCCTCGCCTGTTTCCATAGATTTCTTGTGAGCTTCTTCATCAATGAATTTCATGAGTTTTTCAGCAAGAGCTAAAGCCTCTTCAGAGTCGTAGCGAATTCCAAGTTTTATGAGCATGTCTGCAAATCCCATAACGCCTAAGCCTATTTTCCTATTTGCTCTGGTTATGGCTTCTATTTCTTTTAGAGGATACTTGTTAGCGTCAATAACATTGTCAAGAAAATGAACAGCATTCCTAACTGTTTCCTTCAATTTTTCCCAATTTATTTTTCCATTTTCAACCATTCTTGAAAGATTTATTGAACCTAAATTACAAGACTCGTAAGGCAAAAGCGGCTGTTCACCGCATGGGTTGGTTGCCTCTATCCTTCCAACCGCTGGCGTCGGATTATGCCTATTAATCTCATCTATGAAGATAACGCCTGGGTCGCCACTCATCCAAGCAGATTTTACAATTAAATTCCAAACATTTTGGGCTTTAAGCTTTCTCACCTTTTCCTTGTTTCTCGGGTTTATTAGCCAATATTCGCCATTTTCTTCTACGGTTTTCATGAAATCGTCTGTCACAGCGACGGAGATGTTAAAGTTTGAAAGGAAGCCTGGCTTTTGCTTTGAGGTTATGAATTCAAGGATGTCTGGGTGATCAGCTCTTAAAATTCCCATCATGGCGCCTCTTCTTTTCCCACCAGCCTTTATCACTTCTGTTGCCGTGTCAAAAACACGCATGAAACTTACTGGACCTGAGGCTACGCCTTTTGTTGATCTTACAATGTCCCCGTTTGGTCTCAATTTTGAAAAGTCGAAGCCTACGCCTCCTCCGCTTTTTTCGATTAAAGCCATGTTTTTCACGGCTGAAAAAATGCTTTCTAAAGAATCTTCAACTGGCAAAACAAAGCATGCGGATAATTGACCGAGCTCTGTTCCTGCGTTAAAGAGGGTTGGCGAGTTTGGAATAAATTCAAGCCTCGTCATCATGTCATAAAAAATCTTTTCGCTTTCTTTTGGTTCTTCGCCATATAATTTGTCAATGTTTGCTATGGCTTTGGCTATTCTTTCAAACATTTTGGCTGGAGTTTCTATAATTCTTTCTGTCTCGTCTTTTAAGAGGTATCTTCTATTCAAAACTTCTAGGGCGTTAACTGTTAGTTTTGGTTCTACAATTCCAAGTTTTTCTCTTAACTTTCTTATTTCATCTTTCTTTTTTCTATAACTCTCATATTCTTCTGCAACTTTTTCGTAACCATTTTTCTTCAAAACTTCAATGACGATGTCTTGGGCATCTTCAACTGAGGGAATTTTTTCCCTAAATCTTTCATCAAGAAGTTTGACAACTTCCTTTGTTAATGTTTCCGCCTTTTCTCCATTTCCGAGTTCAACGGCGATGAATGCCTTATGAATTGCATCCTTAATTTTAGCAGAATCGAAATCAACGATTTTTCCGTCTCTTTTCCTTATTTTTGTAACAGACATGAAAGATGACCATTTCAAAAATAAACAATTTAAATATAAAAGGTTTGAAATATCGGCGTCCATTATTCCTTTTTTACAAATTGGCTTTTAGGTGCATTACAAACTGGACAAACCCAGTCCTCTGGTAAAGCCTCGAAGGGTGTTCCAGGTTTTATATCATGTTCTGAGTCGCCTATCTCTGGATCGTATATGTAACCGCAAACTGTGCATTCCCACTTATCCATTTTATTTCACCACTTTAATTTCTGATATGAAACGATGAGGGTAAAATATAAAGCTTCTATAAACCTTAATAGAAAGTGAAAGGTGTGGAAATTGGAGAAAACAAAATTTTACGTTTTACCACCATTGCCCTATGATTATAAGAATTTAGTGCCATACATGTCTGAGGAGCAATTAAAACTACACCACAGTAAACATCATCAAGCCTACGTTAACGGCGCCAACGCAATCCTTCAAAGGCTGGATAAGGCGAGAAAGGAAAACGCAGAAATAGACATCAAATCAACCCTAAAAGAACTCTCATTCAATATAGGAGGACACTTGCTACATTCAATTTTCTGGGGCAATTTGACGCCTCCTGGCAAGGGAGGCGGAAAACCCGGCGGAGTTTTGGGAGACTCCTTAGATAAGGAGTTTGGAAGTTTTGAAAGGTTCAAGAAAGAGTTCTCACAAGCCGCTGTCAGCGTGGAAGGTTCTGGATGGGCAGCCTTAACCCTTTGCAAGCAAACGGGTAGACCAATAATAATGCAGATAGAAAAGCATAATGCCAACGTTTATCCAATGTTTAAAATTCTCATGGTTGTGGACGTTTTTGAACACGCCTATTATATCGATTACAAAAACGACAGAGCCAAGTTTGTCGAAGCCTTCTGGAACATTGTCAACTGGGAAGAAGTGAACAAGAGGTTAGAAGAAGCGCTAAAATAAAGGTCTCTAAGCCCAAGTAAAGCTTTGGCATTAAGCAGTCGGCAGTATCAATGTTGAAAAAGAGAGAGTAAATTGAGTGCCACTATTTTTATGGTGGAGTAATTTTTATGGCTTGTGCTGGACATGAAGTTTCACATGCAAGACATTGTATGCAGTCTTTTTCTCTTGCTGGGTCAGACTTCTTTTCAGAGGATGGATGTCCAGGGGCATCCGCCCACTCAAAAACGCTGACAGGGCAAACTTCTATGCAGACGCCGTCTCCTGTGCATATGTCCCAGTCAACCGCCACGTTTGTTCCATGAATGCCAAGCTTGGTTGGTGGTTCCACGGGTCCCCATACGTTGTGGCCTTGATGTTGACCAGCAACTTTTCGGTTTTTTTGGAAATCTGGGTCTATTGGCAAATATTTCACCTACTCATAGGTTGAAGGGTGAAAATATTAGCTTTTCTAATTTTGTAGCCTAAACTTTTCATATGGCAAATAATTATATTGTTCACCAAACCTAAAGGAATGTGAGTTGAGAAGATGAATTTAGTTAAGGTTCAAGGTAAAAACAAGAGGCATAAGGTTTTGGTTTACGCATTAAGCACATGTGCTTGGTGTAAATTGACAAAACAGTTTTTGAAAGACAATGGAATTGAATATGAGTATGTAGATGTAGACCTCAGCACCGACGAAGATAAAGAAAAAATCCGAAAGGACATTCTTGAAAGAAAGGGAGACCTCAGCTATCCAGCAATAATAATAGATGACAAGATTTTGATTAATGGTTTCCGCAAAGACAAACTAAAGGAGATTTTAGAAATTTGATAATGATAACAATTGAAAAAGTACGCCAGAGAGCGGAAAGCGACGCAAAAACTCGTGGCTACTACTTAAACCCAAACCCAAATTTCCTCAGAGACCTCCTCGAAGGACTAAAAAGAAATGAAGAACGTTATGGATATCCCTCATGCCCTTGCAGATTAGCTTCAGGAAAACTTGAGTTTGACAGAGACATAATATGTCCATGCGATTATCGAGACCCAGATGTTGAAGAGTTTGGTGCTTGCTACTGTGCACTTTATGTTAGAAAGGATGTGTTTGAAGGAAAAACTCCACTTATGCCAGTACCTGAACGTAGACCGCTAGAGAAACAAGCCAGAGCTTATGGAAAAACTGAAGAAACTTCCGAAACTTCGGCATTGGTTGCTAAAAAGCCATCTGAGATAAAACTGAAACTCTGGTATTGCAAACAGTGCGGCTACGTGGTTTTTCGTGAAGACCCGCCATATGTTTGTCCAATCTGCAAGGCGAAAAGGGAGATGTTTGCTCCAATAGAAATATCCACTATCTTAAGCGGATAAACCCGAGCGTTTACCTTGACACTTTAATTTCAATTTCCTTCCAATCCTTCTTTATCCCCTTTAAAGAAGTTACTGCTCCAACAATGGTTCCGCTTAAGATTTTTACCACAAACTCATTAAGGCTTATTTCTTCGCCGTCAACAATCAATTTTGTTTTCAAGCAGCATCACCTATCACATTTTTGTTAGGATGATAAGTAAAAGCTTTGCTTATTTAATGCTCGCTAATCGCTTTTGGATATCCTTCATCTTCTAATTGAATGGTTGTGTGGTCTATCCCAAACTCCTCGCTTAGAATTTTCATTAAATCTGAAAGAAGTTTCTTCTTATCAGTTTCCTTGTTCACTACTACGTGGCAACTCATGCAACACATCTGAGTCGGAGTGATGCACCAGACATGGAGGTCGTGCACTTCATTCACGCCTTCTTGTTCCATAATCCTCTGTTCCACAGCATTTAAGTTAATGCCATATGGAACTCCTTCGAGGAGAACGTTTACGGATTCTCGAACAAGTTTCCAAGAACTGTAAAATATTAATGCACCTAACATCATGCTGATTATGGCGTCTGCTTGATACCACCCCGTAAAATACATAATCAATCCAGCAGAAATTGCTCCAATAGACCCTAAAGCGTCGGCTATAACATGGAGGAAAGCGCCTTTAACGTTTAGGCTTTCACTCTTTGATTTGGAAAGAGTAATAGCGGATAATCCGTTAGCTGCTAAACCGGAGAAGGCTATGATGAGCATGTTTAGGCTTTCTACTTGAATTGGATTTTGGAATCGCTGAATTGCCTCGTAAAAAATGAAAATCACGACACCCCATAAGAAGACGCCATTCAAAAAAGCAGCAAGGATTTCTGCCCTATAATATCCAAAAGTCTTTTTCACATTTGTTGGACGAGTTGAGATCCATGCAGCCATAATGGCGAAAGTTAAGGCTGCAGCGTCATTTAACATGTGCCAAGCATCCGCTAGGAGGGCGAGGCTGTTTGTTAATATTCCGCCGACTAATTCAATGATGAAGAATGATAGGGTGATGCCTAAGGCTATTTCCAAGTATTTCACGCTTTTTACTTGGTGATTATTTTTGCTCATTGGAACACACTTGCTTGTACTATCTAACCTCTTATTCTTATTTTTTGAACAAAATAAGCCAAAATGATGAGACAAGCCGCAAGCGTTAGCATACTTGAAACGGTGATGACTATGATATTTCCTGTTTCTAAAATAAATGCTACAGAGACAGCAGCTAGAAAAACACCGAAATACAGGCTTGCATTGCTGCGCAAGAATTGGGTGAATTCCATGCGGATGAGCCTTGAATATCTAACTAACAAAATTAGGATTGATGCAAAAGCAAGAAATATTATTATAATCGTATAAGTTATTCCAGCCCAATAATTCTCACTTTCCAATGTTAGCAGAAGCCCAAATTCATCCCCTATAAGCCCACCTCCAGCACCAAAAAGAATTGCTGCCAACCTTGTGATTCGCTCGCTCTCATAGCTTATGCCTAACCAACCGCCTATGGCGAGCATGGCTAAACCATACCAAAAATGGTGAATGTGAAGGTCGCCGCTAATTAAAACAAAGTTTGGGTTAAAGGTCGTGAATGTTCTGGCAATCATGAAAGAACCTATGAAAGAGACTAAAGCTAACAGCGAAAGATTAGGCTTTGTCTTTGTTTTTTCTGAAATTTGCTTCATCCTCCCATTTTCAACACATTAAAAACTTTTGTAATTTTATTATAGTTTACTTTCTAAAACG
This sequence comes from Bathyarchaeia archaeon, assembly GCA_038872535.1. Lineage (GTDB taxonomy): Archaea > Thermoproteota > Bathyarchaeia > Bathyarchaeales > Bathycorpusculaceae > JASEJA01. Next base: position 37,973 of record JAVZJY010000004.1, read on the forward strand.
AAGAGTTAATTGTCAAGGCATTTTGCTTAAAGTGACTTCAAACTGCCGCTGCAAACCTTCGCTTATGGCAAATATTCTCACTTTATCTCCAACTCGCTTTTTATGAAGCCCCCTCACCAAGTCTTCAATGGTGTAAATGGTTGTTCCATTCATTCTAAAAATTATGTCGCCAGCGGCTATTCCAACATTGTCTGCTGGGCTTCCATTCACAACCCTTGTCACAAGCACTCCATGTTCTACTGGCAAATCGTAGTAGCGAGCCATTTCTTCCGTAATGCTTAAGCCTATTATTCCAAGCCAAGGTCTAGTGGAAATTCCATTCGTAATTATTTCATTTGCACATCTTTTAGCAGAGTTTATTGGGATGGCAAATCCTATGCCTTGAGCATATGGGATTATTGCAGTGTTTATCGCCACAACCTTACCTTCAAGATTCACTAATGGTCCGCCACTATTTCCAGGGTTTATGGCAGCATCCGTTTGCACAAGGTTTTCCAAAAATTCGTTTTCAGACTCTATAGTCCTGTTAACCGCACTTACGACACCCGTAGTCACTGTGGGACCGCCCGCTAACCCAAACGGGTTTCCAATGGCGTAAACTCTTTGTCCGACTCTAAGCTTGTCTGAGTCTCCAAGTTCGGCTGAGGGAAGAGAATTCCGGTCAACCTTTACAACAGCTATGTCATGTACGGTGCAGGAGCCCACCAATTTTCCTTCTAATATTTCACCGTTCCATAATGTTACGGAAATTTTTTCTGCTCCTCCAACAACATGATTGTTAGTTAATATGTAGCCTTTAGGGTCAATTATTGTTCCAGAACCCATACCCTTCACTGGGACAACTTGATAAAATATATGATGGACAAGTTTTATTGTGCTTATGTTGACTACGCTTTTGCTCACTTTTTCTAATATGTCAAGAAGCGCTTCTTCATCAGAATTGGGCATTTTCTTCACCTCTAAACTTTGTCAATTCTTATTCTAATAAGTTTTTGTTGTTAAGCAGAAATCGCACTTTTCCATGATTATTTTTGGCTCCGTTTTTTGACAGAATTGGCACATAATGCCTGTTTTTCTTATGAGTATGCATGCTTGGCAAAAAGTTTTCAGAAATTCTCTTCTTTGATAATTTCCCTCTTCTAGTGAGCTCACCATTTTCTCTATTAGGGGTTCTATTTCTTCTACGCTATCGATTTTTATTGCGTAGCCTCTGACTTTTCTGGTGTATTTACTTACTGCACTTTGGGATATTCCCAAAATTTCTGCAACCTTTTCTTGTTTTAGACCATGTTTTTCCACGAGTTGTTTTGCCATTAACGCTTTCACTGCTGGTATGACGGATTTTACGGCAACCTCGCATGGAAGTATCAAGTTTTTCACACCATTTAGGTATTTTGTTGGGAAAAGTATTTAAGCATGACGTATGTCATAATATTTCAGCGTATGCCCACGACAAAACTAAACAATAAAACTAACTTTTAACCGAACTCTCCTTTCTCCCAAAGTCGTGGCATACGCAAAATTTTAACAAAAGTTTCTTTATTTTTTGATTTTGTATTTCTTTGGATTTTTCTTAAACTCTTCTCCGCAGTGTTTTGAACAGAAATAAACCGTTTGTCCTTCATACTCGATTCTGCTGTAAGCTGTTTCTGGATCAATCTTCATTCCGCAAACTGGGTCTGTGACTAATTTTTTCTTTTTCGCCATCAGTTTCACCTCCGCGGGTTCATATTTTCTTAAGGTTTGAGCATTAAATGCGACTATAACTGTGCTTAAAGACATAACTATTGCTCCTATTGCTGGGTTCAGATTTACGCTGCTGGCTGCTAATGGCAAAGTTATGATGTTGTAGCCTGCTGCCCACCACAAATTCTGAACCATCTTTGAATATGTCTTCTTAGAAAGGTCCATGAGTTTTGGAACATCTCTAGGGTCATTTTTTACAAGGATTATGTCTGCGCTTTCTATGGCTACGTCTGTGCCTGCGCCTATGGCTATGCCTACATCAGCTGTGACGAGGGCTGGGGCGTCGTTTATGCCGTCGCCTACCATTGCAACCTTATAGCCACTTTCCTTTAGATATTTTATTTTTTCTGCTTTTTTGTCTGGCAAAACTTGGGCAAAATAATTGTCTATGCCTAGTTCTTTTGCAACCCAGCGAGCAACATCTTCAGAATCTCCTGTAAGCATGTAAACTTTTAATCCCTTCTCCTTCAGTCTTTTAACAGCTTCAAAGGATTCCTCCCTTATTCTGTCAGAAAGCGCCAAGGCTCCAGCAAGTTTCCCATCAACCACTGTGAAAACTACGGTTTTTCCCTGTTCCTGCAGTTCTTTTATTTTCTCGTCGTTTACATTTATTTTCATTCCATTGAGAAGGTTTACGCTTCCAACGTAAACTTCGCTTTTCCCAACCTTTGCATAAGCGCCTTTTCCGGGTAATGCCTTAAACTCTTTGGTTTTTGGAATTTGGATGCCATTTTCTTTTGCGTATTCTACGATGGCTTTGGCTATTATGTGCTCCGAATTAATTTCAACACTTGATGTCAGTTTTAAAAGTTCATTTTTTGGGATGAAGGAAACTATGTCGCTGACGCCGAACTTGCCTAAGGTTAGTGTTCCAGTTTTGTCGAAGACTATAGCGTTTACATCTTTAATCATTTCAAATGCTTTTCTGTCACGGATTAGTATCCCACTTTTGGCGGTTATTGAAGTTGAAAGAGCAACAACTAACGGAATTGCCAAGCCCAAGGCATGAGGACAAGCAATGACTAAAACTGTGACTGTTCTTTCAAGCGCTATGTCACCGAATCCGAGAAGAGACCAAACTGTGTAGGTTATTATTGCAACTCCAAGAGCCACATAAAAAAGAAGAGCGGCAGCCCTATTCGCCAAATCTTGAGTTCGCGACCTGCTTTCTTGAGCCTGCCTAACAAGCTTTATCACTTGAGATAGATAGGTTTCCTCTCCAGTCCTTTCTATTTTCACTTTTAAGACGCCTTCTCCGTTTATTGCACCACCAATAACTTTGTCCATTGCGCCTTTGTGGATGGGCTTGGATTCACCTGTCAACAAAGCCTCGTTAACTGAGGATTCACCTTCAATCACGATGCCGTCTGATGGGATTTTCTCGCCTGGACGCACAAGAACTCTGTCGTCGACACGCAACTCCGAAACTGGAATGTCTTCGATTTCGTTGTTTTTTAGACGATGAGCGGCAGTGGGCATTATTCTAATGAGTTCTTCCAGCGCCATTGAAGCGCCCATAACGCTTTTGGCTTCTATCCAGTGACCCAAAAGCATAACGTCTATTAGCGTGGCAAGTTCCCAAAAGAAATCCATGCCTAAAGGAAAGAAAACAGTTGCTGCAGAGTAGAGAAAGGCTACCGTTATTGCTGTTCCTATTAGCGTCATCATTCCTGGCTGTCGAGTTTTTACTTCATCCGCTAAGCCATTAAGGAAAGGCCATCCACCGTAAAGGTAAACGATTATGGATAAAAAGAGTAAGATTTCTTTCTTGAATGGTATTTGTAATGCTTGAAGAATTGGAAACCATGTTTGCATCATTTCTGAGAGAAGCAGAATTGGTACTGTTAATATTAGCGAAATCCAGAACTTGTTTTTGAATTCTTGTATGTGGTGGGCGTGGTGTTGATGTTGCATGTTTTCACTTATTGTTTAATATGCCGTATGTCATAAAAACTTGTCGGTTAACAAACCAAAAGATGAATGGACAATTCGATTAGTTATGCAGTTTTATCCTCCTGGAGCACCATGGAATGGAACATTCTTCCAGAGCAAATCCCACCAGTCAGCCTCTGTTATAGCTTCACCCCTAACAAGAATCTCCAAAACCATCTTCAATAACTCATGATGCCTCTTCTCATCCTCCAAAATGGCGCTTAAAAGAAGCTTAACCTTCTCATTCTCAACACTTGGCAACACATCACTGATTTTCTTGATAAGCTCAGCTTCCATACGTATGTGCTTTTCCACAACCGCCTTCTGCCTGTCCAACTGTTCTTGGGTAATGGCTTGTGAAACCCTTGTCAAAAGTTCAGTGGCTGCGGCATACATCTCCGCATGCTTCACCGAGTCTAAGGATATGCCCTTCAGAACGCCTCTCACGGGCGGGTTTTTCATGTCAATTAACGCATTGTTCAGCGAGTCCACAATCTCATTTTCAATTTTAATCTGCCTCTTCATAAACTCGATTAATTCATTTTTCGTTTTCATAATCTTCTCCTTCACTAAAACATGTTAGCTTATATGCATAAGTCTTTCGGCAACTTTCCTCCCAAACTCTCTACATTTTTCTAAACCATCATGGTCAGGCGTGTACTTAATCAAAAGCGGCGGTTCAACAACTTCCATTTCAAACTTATTTTTCAAAACTTCAAGAGCCAAGCGAGGAGCTTCACCACTCCAACCATAAGAACCAAAAGCAGCTCCAATTTTTCCTTTTAAAACTATTTTTTTAACAGCTGCTTCCTCCAAAAGATTCTTTATATTTAAAGGCATGTCATGATGATATGTTGGAACTCCAAATGCTAAAGCGTCAAAACTGCCCAAAGCTTCAACAGCCATATAATAGGCTATTTCCACCTCCACTCCTTGAACTGTTCTAGCGCCTTCTGCCACGGCATTAGCCATCTTCTCAGTATTCCCAGTTCGGCTATAATAAAGAACAAGAAACTTAACCATACACACCACAACCATTCATTAATAGTTGCATGACTAATTAGAATTTTGGCTTGCCGCCTGCTTTATTTCTTTTTTGAATTTTTCTGTTTCCATAAAGAAAGTTTGTATGGGTTTAGCATTAACTATGAGCCACCAGTTTTTGCGTTTTATTGATTCTTCGGGCTTTTGCCACTCGTTTATCATTTCAATTTTTATGTCGGGCAAAACTTCTCTGATAATTTGTTCAATTCTTTTTGCAAATGGATAAGAAAACTGACATGTGGAGCCATAAAGTATCACTGCTTTGTTCTTGTCTTCTTCTAACGGTTCATATTCCACTTTTGGAACTGGTTCATATTTACCTTCAATTGGAAGATATAGCATGCTTCCTTCCTTTGTTGGGAGAAATCCGTTTTTCTTGTAAAATTCTGGCATTGGAAGAAGTTCGCCTGTATTGAAGGCTTTTGCTAAAATGAATTTGCATGGTTTATTGCCGAGGCATGACTTCTTCATTTTAACGTCCAAGATTACTTCTCGCAATAATCTTGTGCCTATTCCAATTTTCTGCGCTTCCGATGTAGGATTGTAAATACAGTTTATTATTAGAATGCCTTCCCGCCTAAACTCTTTAGTTATGTCAGCTTCTTCTGGATAATAGAGTATCTGCGCAGCGGGTTTTCCGTTATAATAAGCAATTTTTGCGCATGATCCATAAGTGTTAAGCATTTCATGTAACCATCGTCTTTTCAATGCTATGCCTTGCTGATGGATTGGGTCGCTGAGCCTTTTGGAAGAGCAAACGTAAATGAGGTCTTCTATGTTTGAGTCTTGAAGGTTTTCAATTCTCACTTTTCCCGCACCGATTTTTACCTTTAAGCCTTCTTGCCCATTTCCCTTATAATCTCATCAACCGTCATTATTTTTGCATTGTAAACATATTCTAAATACTTCAATCCTTGCTCATGGTCTTCTTGTGTAAAGGATTCCACTCCATCTTTTGCTATTATTATCTTGTAGCCTCTGAAAAAGGCGTCTGCTGCCGTATGCCTCACACATATATGTGTATGCAGTCCACCTAAAATGACTGTTTTTGCGCCTTCTCCGTTGTATAGGCTTCTAAGCAGCAGGTCCAAGCCTGTCTCGTAGAAACTGCTATAGGTTCTCTTTTCGACGATAAAGTCCTCCTCTGTAGGCTTGAGTTCTGGAATAACTTCTGCTCCTTTTGTTCCTTTTATGGCGTGTTTTCCCCATTTTGCAACAACTTCAAAGTCTTCTGGATAGTGAGCATCATTGCTGTAAATGACTGGAACGCCATGTTTGCGAGCAGCTTCAATTAGCCTTTTAAGGTTTGGAATTATGTGTTTGGCTCTTTCGCATTTTAAGTCGCCAGTGACAAAATCGTTCAGCATGTCAATTATTATTACAGCCTTTCTGCTCAAGGGCGAAGACACCTTCGACGATTTCTGATTATGCCTTATGTCATATTTAAGCTATTCATCTTGCACTCTCTAAAGTGTAGAAGTCATCCGTGAATTTTTCAGCCTTCCCCTTCTTCACTGAAACCGTGTCTTCTATGCGGATGCCTCCGAAACCAATAATGTATATGCCCGGCTCGATTGTTATCACGTTTCCAATTGTTAGTTTATCCTTGCTTTCCATGTTAAGCGTTGGCGGTTCATGAATTTCTAAGCCTACGCCATGGCCTAATCCGTGGACGAAATATTCGCCATATCCAGCCTTCTCTATGACTTTTCTGGCTGTGTTGTCTATTTCTTTGGCTTTTGCTTTCGGCTTTACTGTTTGGAAGGCTTTTTCCTGAGCCTCTTTAACAACTTCATAAAGCTTAATTTGTTTATTTGATGGTTTCCCAGCGACAATTGTTCTTGTCATGTCAGAACGGTAATACTTGTAAGCGGCTCCTATATCGACAACAACCAAATCCCCTTTACATATCTCTTTATCTGTGCAGCCGCCGTGGGGAAAAGCTGAACGAACGCCGGAAGCCACTATGGTATCAAAGGCTGTTCCCCAAGAACCACCTTTTCGCATGGCATGTTCGATTTCCGCAGCAGCCTCATATTCTTTTATGCCAGGCTTAATCACTTCATAGGCAGCTTTCATGCCTTCGCTTGTTAGTTTTCCAGCCTTCCGCATGAGTTCAAGTTCTTCTTCATCCTTCACCTTACGCAGTTCCCAGACAAGGTCTCCTCTAACCTTTAGTTTTGTTTCGTCGCGCAATTCTTTTGCTAGTTTGCGGTAGTTCTCAACGTTTAATGTGTCTATGGCTAACTTTTTTATTTTGAAAGCCTTAGTCTGCTTTGCAATTTTTGCCAACAAATTTTCGTTGCGTTTTACCAATTCAACAGTGAAGCCTTTAACTTCGGCTTTTGCCTGTTCATAGTTAACGTTGTAGACATATGCTTTGCCCTCACCAGTTTTTGGTATTAACACGCATGCTAACCCAGGACAACTTGAAAAGTACAAAGTGTTAATTTCGTTTGTAATCAAAAACCCGTCGAAGCCCTTTTGTTCAAAAGCTTTTTGTTTTAAAGCTTCTACTCTGTTCACTTTTTCACCTTCCGGAAAGCAATCATAAATGGCTGTTTAGTTTAAAATCTTTTGCAAAAAGAATCAAATTTCCGCGTTATCCACCGCTAACTATGGGAAGTAAAGCCACATGGTCCCCGTTTTTAAGTTTTGTTTTGATACCGTTTAACTGGTTGAGCAGATAACCGTTTACTGTGATTATGTAGTTGTTCTTTACATCCGTGCCCTTCGGTTCATAAAGAGCCTTTTGAAAGGGTTCACCATATCTTTCAGAAAGCCTTGCCAATAAGTCTGCTATGGAAGAGTCTTCGCTAATTTCAACTTCTTCCATTCGACCACTTTTGATAATATTTTTTATATGACCGAAGTATTCAACCTTAACTTTCAAGGCGAAACCTCAAGGGCTTCTATAATATCATGGCTCAAGCTCGTTATATAATTGTTTCACCCCTTTTAATCGCTAAATTAATATCGGTTATACCCCTAACGTTTCATGTCTTTAGGAAGTTTGTAAAATGAAAGAAGAAGTTCCAGTTTCTGAAGGGTTAAGGCAATTCCCAATCAGACCAGTTTATTTAGTTTCAACGGAGCATAAAGGCAAAAAGAATATTATAACCGTCGGCATGTTCGCTTTCTTCTCTGGAAAACCAACATTGGTTGGTGTTGGCATTGCCCCTTCAAGATACTCCTTTGAATTAATTCACCAAAGTAAAGAGTATGTAGTCAACGCTGTTGACGAGAATCTTATTGAGGCTGCACGGATTTGTGGTAAGAAATCAGGGCGAGAAGTGGATAAATTTGAACTGGCGAAGCTTACTCCAGAAAAGGGAAGCAAAGTAAATGCGCCTCTCATCAAAGAGAGTCCCGTTAGCATTGAATGTAAGGTTATTAAAGAAGTTGAAGTCGGCGACCACGTTTGGTTTATAGGCGAAGTGCTTGCTGCTCACGTTCGCAAAGGATACAAGTGGAGTGAGGGTTTACTGTTCAAGTGGATAGGTGAAGACGGCTTCTTCTATAAAGTTGGAGAAGAGATAGGCATATACTAAACGCATTTTACTGAGAGACAACGCTTGGATTTTGAATATCCCAAAAGTGTTCGTTTCATATGCGAGAAATGTGCCGTATGCTGCGGCGACACCAAAGAAAGGGTTAGGTCCATTCTTCTCTTAAAGAAAGAGGCTGAACGCATAGCAAAGAAAACTCTAAAAGATATTGAAGAGTTCGCTGAAAAGGTTGAAGGCGCACAGCCTTACGTTTACCGTATGAGAAAAACTGCTGAAGGAACATGCGTATTCCTTAAGGACAGTTTGTGCTCCATTTACCAGATAAGACCGTTAATATGCAGATTCTATCCATTCCAACTTAACAATAAAAATGGCAGATTCGAGTTCGCATACACAACTGAATGTCCAAACATTGGTAAAGGTCCAAAATTGAAAAAGAAGTTTTTTGAAAAGCTCCTTAGAGAATTCGTGAAAATTATGAATGAAAATACTTCTCATTGACAATTCTTTTATGTTTCTCAAACAGTCTAGTTTTTAGGTGTCCTCAATGTTGTTTGGCAAGCAGATGTTGAAGGAGATTCGTAAACGGAAAAAGGAATGGGAGAAAGAAACTGTATCAAAAAGTTTGGAAAAGCTTCCGGAAAAGGCTGAATTCTCAACAAGTTCTGGCATTCCCGTAAATAGGGTTTACACGCCAGTTGACATTGAAAAGCTTGACTATTTAAAAGATTTAGGTTTTCCAGGAGAATATCCCTTCACCCGCGGCGTTTATCCAACAATGTATAGGGCTAGATTATGGACTATGAGACAATATGCTGGCTTCGGCACTGCTGAACAGACAAATCAGCGCTTTAAATATCTATTACAGCAGGGACAAAGGGGCTTAAGTGTGGCTTTCGACTTTCCAACACAAGTTGGTTATGACTGCGACCACCCCATGGCACGGGGTGAAGTTGGAAGGGCTGGCGTAAGTGTCAGCACTTTAAGGGACATGGAAGTCGTCTTTGAGGGAATTCCATTAAAGGAAATCACGACATCCATGACCATTAACGCTCCAGCAACAGTTTTGCTTGCCATGTATGTTGCTGTTGGACAAAAACAGGGCGCTGAACCATCCCAGTTGGGTGGAACCGTGCAGAATGACATTTTGAAAGAGTATGCAGCTAGAGGCATGTACATTTTTCCACCTAAACCCTCTATGAGGCTGGTAACAGACATATTTGAGTACTGCTCTCAACACATGCCCCAATGGAACACTATAAGCATAAGCGGCTACCACATCCGCGAGGCTGGCGCAACAGCAGTTCAAGAAGTAGCCTTCACATTAGCAAACGCCATCGCCTACGTACAAGCAGCCATCGACAGAGGTTTAGATTTGGACAAATTTGCAGGTAGATTATCTTTCTTCTTTGCGTCTCACAACAATTTCTTCGAAGAAGTTGCCAAATTCAGAGCTGCAAGAAGGTTGTGGGCTAAAATAATGCGGGAACGCTTCAAAGCAAAAAATCCAGCCTCATGGATGTTACGGTTTCACACTCAAACTTCTGGTGTTGCCCTAACAGCCCAGCAACCATACAACAATATTATTAGGGTTACCCTTCAAGCTTTGGCTGCTGTTTTAGGTGGAACCCAATCTTTGCACACAAACTCTTTTGATGAAGCTTATGCATTGCCAAGCGAGCAAGCCGTGACGGTTGCCCTTAGAACTCAACAGATAATAGCTTACGAAAGTGGAGTAGCCGACACCATAGACCCACTTGCAGGTTCATATTATGTGGAGTACTTGACAAATCAGATAGAAGAAAGGGCGGCGAAATACATTGAAAAAATTGATGAAATGGGAGGAGCTGTTGCTGCCATTGAGAAGGGTTTCATGCAGCGAGAAATCGTGGAAAGCGCTTATCGCTTCCAGAGAGAAGTGGAAACAAAGAAGCGCATAGTTGTTGGCGTGAACGAGTTTGTAACGCAGGAGAAAACGCCAATAAAAATTTTACAGATAGACCCAGAAATAGAAAAGAAACTTGCGGAACGCTTAAAACAAATAAAACAGCAAAGAAGCCAAGCGAAAGTTAAAGAAGCCCTAGAAAAGTTGCGCTTGGCAGCTGAGAAAGAAAATGTGAATCTCATGCCATTTATAATTCAAGCAGTAAAAGAATATGTAACCATAGGAGAAATATGCAACACTTTACGCGAGGTTTTCGGCGAGTATAAACCGCCTTCCATCTTCTAAATGATGATGAAAAGAGCTTCGCCTTCGCTAACCGAAGAACCTTCAGAAATGAGTATTTCTTGAACGGTCCCACTTTTTGGGGCTGTAATCTCATTTTCCATTTTCATGGCTTCAAGAATGCAAAGAACTTGTCCAGCTTTCACTTGTTCTCCTTTCTTGACTTTTATTGAAAGAATTTTCCCTGTCATTGGCGCAGATACGGCCCCTTCCATTGCTGGCTTCAGTTCCACAGTTCTTGTGATAGGTGTTACCGGCGCAGTTTCAACCGTTGTCACAATAGGCTTTTTTATTGGAGTTTTTATTTCTGCCTTAAAAACTGCCTCTTCAACTTTAACCGAAAAAGGCTCTTCCCTTTTTAGTTCTGGCAAACTTACCCCGTATGTTTTGCCATCAATATTTATGGAAAAACCCTTTTCTAACTTAGGCTTTTCCGCTAGTAACTCCACTTTTAAAGGCTTCCCATCCATTTTCACTATGAAAGTATTCTCTCCAGTTTTTGCCAGCTCGATTTTTCTTGGTTTGCCGTCGATGAAGACTTCGTAAACTGGCATTTTAAACACCAAGTTCCAAGGTTTTTCGTCCAGCCAAGACCCAAGCAGATGATGCACCTTTTGCTCGTAAAGGTATCAATGCTTTGGTTTTTCCTAAACTTTTTATGTAGGTGGCAACAGCCACGGAAACTGCGGCAACATCCTCTAACTCTGCAGCCCTTTCTGGTGGAATTTCAGCTTTGGTTTCTTCCTTTTTTGCTTTTCTTCTTTTGAAGAATTCTAATGCTATTTGTGGGAAAAGTGCATATGTTATTTTGTCCTCTTCGCTTTCAATGTAGGGTTTTACTTCCTCTGGAATTTTGTCAAGGGCGCTTTCTAATAGATCGGCGGGACGACAAGTTATGGGTTCCTCGTCGCCTATTATCTTCTTTTTAACTTTGGGGTCTATGGGGGCTGGCGGTTTTCCATAAAAACCCTTTACATAATCCTTTATCTCTTTTGGCACTATGCTGTAACGTTTACCAGAAATAACATTGAAAACGGCTTGTATGCCCACAAGCTGACTTGTAGGCGTTACCAATGGAGGATAGCCCAACTCTTTCCTAACCCTCGGAACCTCTTCAAGAACTTCCTTAAGTCTGTCAAGTGCCTTCTGTTCCCTTAATTGTTCGAGGAGGTTGGAGAACATTCCGCCAGGAATTTGGTGTACAATAATGGATGGGTCAACCTGTTCAGCTTTTTTGTCTATAAGCTTTAGTGGGTCATAATATTTTTCTCGCAGTTCTCTGAAGTAATCTGCAATCTCGCTTAAAAGTTCCAAGTCAAGTCTTGGGTCGTATGGCGTTCCCTTTAAAGCGGCTACAATGGATTCGACTGGTGGTTGTGATGTGCCCCATGCTAGGGGCGAAAAGGCTGTGTCGATTATGTCTACTCCAGCTTCGCATGCGCGGAGGTATGTCATCATAACCATGCCGCTTGTGCTGTGACTGTGCAAGTGTATTGGTAGGTTTATCTCCTTTTTTAGGGCTGTTATAAGCTCGTAGGCTGGTTGTGGCGCGAGCATTCCAGCCATGTCTTTTATGCATATGGAATCACAGTCAAGTTCAGCCAATTCTTTGGCAACTTTAACGTAATATTGTATTGTGTGGACTGGGCTTATGGTGTAGCAGATAGTGCCTTGGGCATGTTTGCCAACTTTTTTAACGGTTTTTATTGCTACTTCCATGTTTCTTATGTCGTTTAAAGCGTCAAAAACTCGAAATATGTCTATGCCATTTTCAGCTGCTTTCTCAACAAATTTTATTAGAACATCGTCGGGATAATTGCGATAGCCAACTATGTTCTGACCTCGCAAAAGCATCTGAAAAGGCGTCTTTTTTATGCGACGCTTTAGTTGGCGTATTCTCTCCCACGGGTCTTCGCCTAAATATCGTATGCAAACGTCAAATGTGGCTCCTCCCCACATCTCCAAAGAGAAAAAGCCCACTTGGTCAATTTTTTCAGCTATTGGAAGCATAGCATCAGTGCGCATTCTTGTAGCCATCAAAGACTGATGAGCATCTCTGAACGTGGTGTCGGTGATTTTAACTGGTTTCGAAGTCATAAATTGCCTAGCCCCTCTAAGTATTTTTAGAGTTTGAAAGATGGTTATGCTACTATTAATTTGTAATGGTGAGTTTAAGTTCTTTTCAGATTATTTCGTGCCATTTCTTCTTTCAAGCCTTAAAAGGCTCCTTAAAATTACAATGGTATGTTTCCATGCTTTCTGGAAGGCCTAGGCTCCCGTTTTGTGAGTAAGCTTTCTAAAGCGCTTATAAGTTTCGGTCTTGTTTCTGCTGGTTCAATTACCTCGTCTATGTAGCCCTTCTGGGCTGCCACATAGGGATTTGCAAACTTTTGGCGATACTCACTTACAAGTTCCATCCGTTTTTGCTCTGGATTTTCAGCTTCAGCTATTTCCTTTCTGAAAATTATGTTTATGGCGCCTTGAGGTCCCATCACGGCTATTTCGGCTGTTGGCCAAGCATAGTTTATGTCTGCGCCTGAATGTTTAGAGCCCATGACGTCGTAGGCTCCGCCATAAGATTTTCGTAGTATGGTGGTGATTTTTGGCACGGTTGCTTCACAATAAGCGTATAAAAGTTTTGAACCATGCCTTATTATTCCGCCGTGTTCCTGCTCAAGACCTGGCAAAAAGCCTGGCACGTCCACGAATGTTATTATTGGAATGTTAAAGCAGTCGCAGAAACGTATGAAGCGTCCAGCTTTCATGCTGCTGTTTATGTCTAGGGCTCCAGCATAATGCAATGGCTGATTGGCTACTATGCCAACTGTTTTGCCATTTAACCTTGCAAAGCCTATAACAATGTTCTGCGCCCATAAGGGCTGAATTTCAAAGAACTCACCATTATCAACTACACGAGTAATAATCTCTTTAACATCATAAGGCTTGTCTGGGTCGTCTGGAAGAATCCTAGCTAAATCTTCATCGGTGCGGTCTGGGTTGTCTGTAGGCTCTGCTGCTGGTGGGTCTTCAAGATAATTGCTTGGCAAATAACTCAAAAGTTTCTTAATAATTTGCATGCAATGCTCTTCACTTTGGGCTATGAAATGTGCCACACCGCTGGTTGTGCTATGCACCATAGCGCCGCCTAATTCTTCAAAAGTAACCTCTTGACCCAAGGCAGCTTTAACAACATCCGGACCAGTGATAAACATGTGACTTGTCTTGTCAACCATGATTATGAAGTCTGTTAGGGCAGGGGAATAGACGGCTCCACCTGCGCATGGTCCCATTATAGCGCTTATCTGTGGGATAACCCCTGAGCTTATCACGTTTCTGAAGAAAATGTCCCCATAGCCAGCAAGGCTTGCCACGCCTTCTTGTATGCGTGCCCCACCACTATCATTTAAGCCTATCACGGGCGCTCCAGCTTTTAGGGCTAAATCCATTATTTTGCAAACCTTTTTTGCAAACATTTCGCCTAATGAACCGCCAAAAACAGTGAAGTCTTGGCTGAAAACGTATACGAGTCTGCCTTCTATTGTGCCATAACCAGTAACAACACCATCGCCTAAAAATTTCTTTTCAGCCATGCCAAATTCTGTGCATTGATGAACCACGAAACGGTCAAGCTCATTGAAACTGCCAGGATCAAGCAGCAACTCAATACGCTCACGAGCTGTCAGCTTGCCCTTAGCATGTTGCTCTTCAATGCGCTTTTGTCCACCGCCAAGTTTGGCTTGCTCATTTAATTCCCGTAAACGCTTAACCTTCTCATCAACACTAGGCTCTTTTATAAAGCCCATCCCTAATTCCCTCTCGCCTTTGAGGTATAGCGTCTCAGATATTTAGAATATACGGAAAAGGAAACTTGTCAAGTTTTCCGTTCATTTATCTGAAGAGAAATGTCTCCAACAAAAAAACGTTTCACTGTTCCATCTTCAAGCCCAACAATCAACGCCCCATCATTATCAACATCTAAAGCTAAACCACAAAACCTTCCAGTTCCATCAGTGACTTCCACCGTTTTACCAAGAAAATCTGCATACTTTTTCCATTCCTTCAGAACTTGAGTGAAGCCTTCTTTCAAGAACTGTTCATAAAGACTATCCAACTTTTCAAGCAACAGTTTAAACAATTCTCCCAGCCTAACTTTTTTGCCCAACTCATTCGCAAGCGAAGTTGCAACAGTCTTCAACTCTTCTGGAAACTTTTTTTCGACATCAACGTTTGCGTTTATTCCCAAACCTATTACTACATAGTCTACTTTTTCGCCTTTTGTCTTCGTCTCGCTTAGTATCCCGCAAACCTTGCGACCGTTCACTAAAACATCGTTTGGCCACTTAGTCTCCGCATGCAATCCATACGTTTCATGCAAAACCTTCGCCACTGCCAAGCTGGCAACAAATATGAGGCCAACAGATTCTTTTACGGTGACTTTTGGTCTTAAAATAACTGAAAAATAGAGTCCGCCTTTTGGCGAAAACCATTGTCTATCCAGTCTCCCTCGTCCAGCGATTTGAGTTTCTGCTATGGCGATGGTTCCTTCAGAAGCCCTGTAATTAGCCATTTCCTTAGCTAAGTCGTTTGTGGAGCCAATTTCATGTAAGAAGAGTATTTTTTTGCCGAGCTTTTTGGTTTGAAGGTTTTCTTGAATCTTATCTACTTTCAACTATAATTCACTCTTTAAGAATAATATATGAAGGCATGTAAAAAACTATGTAGGTTGAAGCGGCCAATAGAAACGGAATAACAAAACCTAGTTGCAATAAGAAGCCGGATAAAGCCAAACTCAAGGTTTCACCAACATGCAAGCCAAGCCTTCCATCATTAAAGGCACAGTATTCCAAGAACTCCGCTGACGAAAGAGTGTAAAAACTGAATGGAAAACACAATTTTTGTTTGGGTCAACTATCACTTTCTACCAAAACGTGTTCAGAATGGTTATTTTCTAATCCGCATTACCTCGTGATAAGCTCTAAAAGAACTCCTTTTGTGCTTTTTGGGTGAATGAAGGCAATTTTTGCGCCTTCGGCGCCCATTCTAGGCTTATCGTCAACCAAAACTACGCCTTTCCGCTTAAAATCCTCAAGCACAGCGTTAATGTTTGCAACTTTTACAGCTATATGGTGAATGCCTTCGCCTCGATTTTCAAGAAACTTTGCAACTGGGCTGTCGCTGCCTAAGGGCTCCAAAAGCTCAATTCGGGTTTCGCCACCACTGGAGAGAAAAGCAACTTTAACCTTCCTCTCACTCAAAATGTGAACGCCCTCAAGTTTAAAACCCAAAACATTCTGGTAAATGCCAATAGCCTCATCCAAATTTTTTACAGCAACACCAACATGGTCAATGCCCATGAGCATACTTGCTTCACCTCTCATAGAGTTTTAAATGTCATGTTAAACATATTATAAAAAGTTTCTAAATATTTTGAGTGAGAACTTCAAAAATTGTAAAATAAAGATTTTCACAGCTGAATAGTGTTAGAAAACTATAAAGGGTAGGTCACAAAATTTAGGTTCTCTCTAAAATGGGTGAACATGTTGGAGAAATATGTCCACGACATAATTGTTGTTGGAGCCGGCTTAGCTGGTCTTAGGGCTGCGATTGCAGCGGCTGAAGTTAGCAACAAGCTTGACATAGCCGTAATATCAAAACTTCATCCCCTCCGCTCACATTCTGTCTGTGCTCAAGGCGGAACTGCTGCAGTAATGCGAGAAAAAGATTCCTATGATTTGCATGCTTTCGACACCATTAAAGGCGCTGATTATTTAGCCGACCAGGATATTGTTGAATTTTTTGTGAGACGAGCGCCAAGGGAGATAGTTTTAACAGAACATTGGGGATGCCCATGGAGCCGCACGCCCGATGGAAAAATAGACCAACGCCCCTTTGGAGGCCACACTTATCCGAGGGCTTGTTTTGCGGCGGATATGACTGGTTTTCATGAAATGCACACGTTATATGGAAAAGCCTCCTCATACGGCAACATTAAATTTTATGATGAATGGTTCGTCACATCCATAATGGTTGAAGACAAAACAGCAGTGGGCTTAACAGCTATAGAGTTGAAAACTGGCGAGATGCACGCCTTCCAAGCGAAAGCAATTGTGATTGCGACTGGAGGTCACGAGCGCATATACGAGTTTACAACCTT
>JAVZJY010000004.1:54681-73500 GCA_038872535.1 Bathyarchaeia archaeon
TTCTCCTACACAACGACTGGTGATGGAATGGCTATGGCTTATCGTGCAGGAACCCCATTAATGGACATGGAATTCGTCCAATTTCACCCCACTGGGTTAGTACCATCTGGTGCCCTAATAACTGAAGGAGCCCGAGGAGAAGGAGGATACCTAATCAACGCCAAAGGCGAACGTTTTATGAAACGTTATGCTCCAGAAAAAATGGAGTTAGCCCCCAGAGATGTGGTTTCAAGGGCTGAACAAACAGAAATTAACGAAGGCCGAGGACTGGAGGGACCTTATGGTTCTTACATAGCCTTAGACCTGAGGCATTTGGGTGAGGAAAAAATAAACGAGAGATTGCCGCTTATTCGGGAAGTTGCCATAAAACTTAGCGGAGTAGACCCCGTCAAAGAGCCTATTCCGATAAGGCCGGCAGCCCACTATTCCATGGGAGGAATAAAAGCTAACATAAAAACTGAAACGCAAATTGCAGGGTTATACGCTGCTGGCGAATGCTCATGTCTAAGCCTTCATGGAGCAAATAGGCTTGGCACAAACTCAACAGCAGAATGCCTTGTTTTTGGAGCGGTTGCTGGAGAAGAGGCTGCTAAACACGCCTTATCAAGCAGCATAAAAGAATTATCCCATGAAAAGATTCTGGCAGAGGAAAAGAGGGTTTTTGATGGAATTTTGGGCAGCGAAGGTGGCGAAAGGGTTTCAGTTATAAGAGATGAAATGAGGCATGTAATGAATGATAAGGTTTGGATATTCAGAAGAGGCGACCAACTTGAAAGCGCTTTGAAAGAGATAAGGGCGCTTAAGGAAAGGTTTAAGCACATAAAGGTTCAGGATAAGGGCGGTCCGTTTAATACGGGTTTGGTGGATGCTTTGCAGCTTGACTTCATGTTAGAGCTTGCAGAAGTCACCATAGTTAGTGCACTTCCAAGAACCGAGTCCCGTGGAGCTCACTCAAGAATTGACTATCCGAAACGGGATGATGTAAACTGGTTAAAGCATACGCTGGCATATTACACAAAGGAAGGCCCAAGGTTGGTGTATATTCCAGTCACGATAACTAAGTGGCAGCCAGCAGCGAGAACGTATTAGGAGGTTGAATGCATGAACTCTAAAGTGGAGAAAATTGTTGAGTTTAGGATAAACCGTTTTGACCCTCAAACAAAAAAGCATTACATATCCACATATAAGGTGCCGATTCGCAAGGGAACAAGCATCCTTGAAGCCCTCCAGTATATTAGGGATAATCTTGATGAGACTCTTTCGTTTAGACATTCTTGCAGAATGGGCATTTGTGGAAGCTGTGGAATCAATGTTAACGGGCAACCCATGCTGGCATGTTATACGCAAGTTCTTGACCTCGAATCTGACACACTGGAGCTATCACCCTTATCGAACATGCCAGTCATAAAAGACTTAATAGTTGACATTGAACCCTTCTTTGACACTTTTAAGAAAATTAAAAAGTTTCTAATAAAACCTGAAGCGGAACTTAACAAGCTTGTAGAATTCGTGCAGAGTCCCTTAGACTTGAAGAAATATTGGGACCTTACGCTCTGCACAAAATGTTCAATTTGTTATTCCGCTTGTCCAGCAGCAATAGACCAAAAGTTCCTCGGTCCCTCAACGTTAACCGCTAACTATCGCTTCATAACTGATTCTAGGGATGAGGGGTTAGATGAACGATTAAAGCCGATGGCAGACAACATATGGCTTTGCACTTCATGCAATTCATGTACGCTGTTCTGTCCAAAACTTGTTAACTGTTCAAACGCCATAGTTGACGACCGCAGCCTCCTAGTCGAGTCCGGAGTCATACCGAGAACTGTTAAGGATGTTTTGGAAAGCGTAATCAAATATCATAACCCCATGGGAACTCATCAAAGCAAGAGAATGGACTGGAGTAAAAGCTTTAATGTCAAGACTTTTCCTGATGTGGCGAAGGCTGATGTTTTGTTTTTTGTTTGCTGCTCAACAGCCTATGATATGAGAAATCAGGAAATGGCTAAAGCAATGGCTTCAATACTGGATAAAATGGGCATTAACTATGCAACTTTAGGTTCTGAGGAATGGTGCTGCGGAGACCACATTCTCAGGTTAGGCGAGAGGGGATTATTTGAAGAGCTTGCTGAACACAATATTGAATTGTTCAAAAAGTTCAATGCAGAAAAAATTGTGGTCCTATCGCCCCACTGCTATAATACTTTCAAGAACGATAAGCCCTATAAAGATGCAGGACTTAACGTTCAACATTACACACAGTTTTTGGCTGAAGCCATCGAAAAAGGCAAACTGAAACCTTCTAAAACAATAAAGAAAAAAGTCACATACCATGACCCCTGTTTCCTCGGAAAACGCAACAACATATACGATGCACCCAGACAAATACTGCAATCTATAAACGGCTTAGAACTTGTGGAAATGAAAAGAACAAGACAAAACAGCTTCTGCTGCGGCGGAGGCGCTGGAAGAGTTTGGACTGAAGAGGCAGTTCCAGAAAAGAGACCAAGCGTGGAAAGGCTTAAAGAAGCCTTAGCATTAAATGTTGAAGTTATAGCAACCGCTTGCCCATTCTGTGTAACAACTTTGGAGGATGCCGTGAAGGTTCTGGATGTGGAAGGCAAGATAGTGGTGAAAGACATATTAGAACTCTTGAAAGAAGCGGTTTAAGCGAAGTGAACCATTAAATTAATATAACCAGCATTACACCTTATACTTTTCTTAAGCTAAGTTTGGAGGAAAAATCTTGTACGGATATGCTGGAAGAGTACTCCACATAGACCTAACAACAGGAAAAACCCATGTTGAACCATTAAATGAAGACTATGCCAAAAAATACATTGGCGGCATAGGCCTAGGAATGCGCCTCTGGCTTGACCACTCAAAAGCTGGAGTTGAACCCTTCAGTCCAGAAAACCCACTAATCCTAACAACAGGACCAATATCAGGCACAGTTTGGCCAACAGGCGGGAACGGTCATGCTTTTGTTTCAAAGTCACCGCAAAGTTACGGAGTTGGCGAAGCAAAATCCCACGGTTCCTTCGGCACAGAACTTAAGAGAGCCGGATATGACGCTGTAATTTTTAAAGGCAAATCAGAAAAGCCAGTTTACGTTTGGATCGACGACGATTCAGTGCAACTCTTAGACGCTTCACATTTAATGGGCAAATCTCCAGCAGAAACAGAAGACACCATAAAAGAAGAGTTAGGCGACTATTACATTCGCGTTGCAGCTATAGGACCTGCAGGAGAAAAACTCGTCAGAATCGCTTGTATAATCAATGAAAAAACAAGGGCTGCTGGAAGAACCGGAATGGGCGCCGTTATGGGTTCGAAAAATCTTAAGGCGATTGCTGTTCGCGGAACTCATGACGTTACTGTGGCGAAACCTGCTGAATTCATGGAGTTTGTTAAGGAATTTCATGAAAGAATGAAAGGCCCAGCCACACAAAAATACAGAACCTTGGGCACTCCGGAAAACGTTTTGGTTCACAATGCGCTTTCATGTATGCCAACAAGAAACTACAACAATTCACGCTTTGAAGCAGCAGAAAAAGTAAGCGGAGAAGCTTTAAATGAAAGATTTGTTGCCAAAATCATCGGATGCAGCTCCTGTGCGATGCGATGTGAACACATCTGTGTTGTTCCAGAAGGACCATACAAAGGCGCCATGTCTCGAGTTGAATATGAACCGTTATGGGCTTTGGGACCATACTGTGGAATAGATCGTCTTGACGCTGTAATAAAGGCATGCGAACTCTGCAACTACTATGGTATAGACTCCATAGGGGCAGGCGTAATCGTTGGCTTCGCCATGGACTGTTATGAAAACGGCATATTAACAGAGAAAGACATGGACGGAATAGAAGCACGCTTCGGCAATCACGAAGCTCTAGTCAAACTCATTGAAAAAATAGGAAAACGGGAAGGAATAGGCGACATACTAGCTGAAGGAGTAAAGATTGCAGGAGAGCAAATTGGTAAAGGTGCAGAGAAACTAGCCCAACACATAAAAGGTGTGGAAGTTACAGGTTATGATCTCAGAGCCTTAAAAACGGCCGCTTTAGGCTTTGCCGTTTCCTTCCGTGGAGCAGATCACAATAGACATGGAGCCTACGCTTTCGACGTGAAAGGTAAAGTTAATCGCTTAGTAGCTGAGAAGGGCAGGGGAAGAATGGTTAAAGACATGGAGGACATGTACACCATTATCGACTCCTTAATCATTTGCAAATTCTCAAGAGGAACATACTACAAAGAAGCCGAAGACTTGGCTAAACTTTACTCGTTGGTTACTGGATTTGAAACTACGCCAGAAGAAATTAGGCGAAGCGGTGAGAGAATAAACAATGTCGCAAGATTATTCAATGTCAGAGAAGGTCTCAGCAGAAAAGATGACACATTACCATACAAAGTTATGCACGAGCCAATTCCAGACGAGGGACCATCAAAAGGAGCTTATGTTTCTCAAGAAGAACTTGACCTGTTATTAGATGATTATTACATGGCTCGCGGATGGAATAGAGAAGGCGTGCCAACTATGGAGAAACTGAAAGAATTGGGCATGGAAGACCTCGCCTACATAGTTGAAGAGAAAACAAAGAAGACGGAGGAATAAATGATGGTTAAAGTGCATGAAAGAAAATTCGTCACAGCCGACCCAGATAAATGCGTTGGATGCCAAGTTTGCGAGTACATATGCTCTTTTGAGAAAGAAAAAGCCTTCAACCCATTAAAATCAAGAATAAGAGTGGTGCGACTAAACCCGCTAGTAAATGTTTCCATAGCTTGCAGACTCTGTGAAGACCCACCATGTGTCGCTGCATGCCCAAGAGACGCCCTAACACAATCAGAGGAAACGGGCATAATCATGGTTGATGAGGACAAATGCAATGGTTGCGGATGGTGCATTGAAGCCTGCGATTATGGAGCAATTATGATACATCCAGACAAGAAAGTTGTTTTTGTCTGCGACTTATGTAAAGATAAGGGTGAACCGCAATGTGTCAAATGGTGTCCAGAAGAAGCCTTAGACCTTGTTACCAGTGATGTCTTAGCCCAAAAAGCTAGGATTGCTGCCACAAAGAAACTTTTCCAAGAAGCCTTGAAAACTGTATAGAATCCCTTTAATATCCCAATTTTTCCTTAATTAAAGCCTTATCAAGTTTCCATAAATTCTACAAATTCTTCAATTGTGCGTTTTTCCAACGTGTAATTTGTTCTTTTCTCAATTCCAATTGTTGAATATGGCTTTTGTCCATAATCATGTCCCGGATAAACTTCAATATTATCATCAAGTTTCATTAACTTATGAAAAAGGCTGTTATACATTTCCTTAGCGCTTCCACCTGGCAAATCGGTTCTGCCACACTCGCCAACAAAGAGTGTGTCGCCAGTAAGCAGCAATTTATCATTCACAAGGAGGCATATGCTATCTGGTGTGTGTCCCGGAGTGTGAATGACCTTTATCGGAACTTTACCAACCACTAAGAAGTCACCGTCTTCTACGCTTATGTCCTTGTTTATCCTTGAAAGCTTGTGGGCAACTATTTTAGCATCAAAAGCTTTTTTCATTTCTTCATTTCCCGCTGTATGATCACCATGACCGTGCGTGTTAATGACATATTTTAAGCGAAAATTCTTCTCCTTCAAGAGTTTTGTTAAAATTTTAGCATTAAAACTTGGATCAACAACAGCTGCTTCCCTTGTTGTTTCGTCTGCAATTATATATGAGAAATTGTCGCCGTGTTGTTTTACTTGCCTAAAGAACATTTTAAGGCACTTCCGTTCATTCTCGGATAAAACTTGCTGCTGGAAGCGTTTCCACCTTCATGCCTAATTGTGCAAAATAGTTTAAATTTTCAACGCAGCCTATGCTTGCATCAATGTTATGGTGTATTGGATGCGCCCACATGTGTTCTGGCATGAGATTAAATTGCAAAGGAACTCTCGTGGATACTCCATAAGTTTCAAGATTTCTTATCAACAAACCCTTATTGCACATGGATCGAACTGTAACGTAACTCTTAACAAGTTGCGAAGCCCCAAAGGCGCCGATACCATGCCATAACGCAGCATTTTCAGGCGAAGCCAACATATACAAGAAGAATTGTGGAGAGGAGGGCGTTTCAGCATAACTGTAATTAACGAATTTTTCGCCCTTCACTTTAAAGTGGTCGTCAGCTTTTGCAATGCTCACGTCTGCTGGATCAATAGCATTTGGATAAAGCAACGTCGTTTCATAATCCACTTTCACGTCCTTCAAGGCATTATTTTCCAAGTATATTTTTCCTTTTGCCGCCCTTTTTGAGCCATAACCCTTCGGCGAATGGGGTATTGTTAACAGTGTTGTTCGACTTTTGAGGCTTCTACCCGTACACTTATAGACGCTTTCTATGGAGGCATAGTCTTTATGCGCTTCTCGTATAATGTGATGTAACAGCCCTTCCGAAGTTTCATTTTTCATAACCGTAAGCGGCATGCGCATGGCATATAAATTAAGGTCTATTCCAAAAATTTCTGAAAATTTTTCCAGAAGATCATATTTCACCGCATCCACCATATCCATATAACAGCTGTATCTCTCAAGATAATTTTTAACAAGCTCAATGTCACTCCTACAAATTAATGAACCTTCATATTTCTGCAAAAACTTTTGGTCTATCTCAAGCTTTTCCGTGGTCACGGTAACTACTGGAAATGCACTTTGTCCGCTGTTAACTATGGATTCTTTAAGCGGATTCATTGAGTACCTATCTGGTTCAATATCATCCGTGTTAATCAGAAAAGGGATGATTAAACCTTCTGGAGGCTTCCTTAATTTTTCGCACATTTCATCTACATCTCTATTGTTAGGTTCATGAAGGCCCGCCGTATAGAAGTGATTTGCACAAGCCTCTAATAATCGGGCAGCAATGATTCCTTGCACTTCTTCTACTGTTAGCTGGGGATTCGAATATTCAACAGAGGTTCTGAGGAAATAGTGCCATCCTCCAACTGTCACATCGTTTCTTTGTCCATTTTTAAAGTAGAATAATTTAACATCCTTCCGTTTGCTTTCGTCTTCTCTTTCTTTAAAACTTGTCAAATCTTTAACAAGTGTTTCCACGCAATTCCATGAACTTTTAAGAAAATCTGTAACTAACAATTTCGCTAAATCAGTACTGGACAAGGCAGTCATCCCCTCTCTAAAGATTCGGCAATGTAAATACAGTCTTTAAGGTTTATTGGTCTAAAAAACATTCTAGCGACATCAAAACTCTCTCTAATTCCTAACTGGTTAAGCGCTTTTCTTAATGTTAACTCCTTTTTTGGAAGGCATAAGGTTACAAAAGAACCTTCAATCATATTTAACACGGTTTTAATAAGGTTAAGCGCCACTTCATAATTTTCTCTATTGCAGATTAAGGGTCCAATTTCGGTGAAACCTTCATAGACTTTCGCCATAACATATCCGCAAACTTCGCCCTTTTCTACTGAAAAATGGCACAAGTTTTTGGGTTGGCGAAATATGGCTTTAAGCAGCTTTCCCCTTGAAATGTTAAGGCATGAGCTATCATACCAGATAATTTTTTGTAAGTTGTCTTTTTTATTCGCTTTTTCAACATTAGAATTTTCGCTTTGGGATTTTGAGGCTTTTCCTTCCATAACCGTAAACTCTTCATCATATTGGAAACCTAATCTTCTATAAAATGTCACAGTGTCCATGTAAGAGTATAAACCAACCGTTTCTGCTCCTTTGCTCATCAAGTAATTAATAATTTGTTTAACTAATAGGGAGGCTGCGCCTTTTCGGCGATGCTTTTCTTCCACTATCAAGTTTCCAAACCAACCAATTCTTCCATAATTTATTGACGTCACAATGCCGACCTTTTCAGAATCCTCCCATAATGTAAAACAACCATTGGGCTCCAACATCATCATGAAGAGAAAATCCTCTTTAGTTAAGCCCCAATTTTTAGTGTCAGTGAGATGGACGGCGAAGTCCAAGTCTTCTTTGGACATTTTCCTCACAAAGAACATGCGAGTATCCCTGCAATTTATCTGAGATTGAGTTGGCTTATAAAAAGCCTTATAATGGAAAGCAAATTTTTATTAAAACCAAGCTTCGTCGCTGTTGGGAGAAAGAAGTAACAGTGAATGACGCAAAATTAAATGTTAAGGTAATTCGCAAAGCCAAGATAGCAACTTATCCCTTCACTGATTACTTCAAAGGCTTTGAAAATGTTGAGGCTGTTAAGCGAATTTTTGGCGAGAAAACCGAGGAAGTTCTACGTAATCTTCGAGTTGAATTTTTCGGAAGAAGAGGCTACATGGGAGTCAGCGACGAAGATGGACATCTATTCATTAGCGCAGACTACCTTAACAATGGCGATTTAGTTGACATTTACCTTGACATAATCCATGAGCTTGTGCATGTGAAACAGTTTATGGAAGGGAAAAAACTCTTCGACGACAACTTCAGCTATGTTGAAAGACCCACGGAAATCGAAGCTTATCGTGTCGCGGTTGAAGAGGCAAGGCGTTTAGGGCTAAGCGATGATAGAATACTGCAATACCTTAAAACTGAGTGGATGAACGAAGAAGATTTGAAGAAGTTAGCCAAAACCCTTCATGTTAAATATGTGCCCAGTGAAGGAAAGAGCAAAAGAAGGCGATTATGAGCTTAGCAATTTAGATAATGTTTTTACAAGCTCTTTTGCGGAATCTGCAACTTTGGCGGTTAAACCCTCTCCAAAATCTGTTTTTTCGGGCTCTATCAGCAGCAAAGAGATTTTCGCCTTTATCGTTTTGGTCAAATATTCACAGAATATTCGCAAAGGAAGCATGTGCGTTGTGAAAGCAGGGAAATTCGCTAAATCTTGGGGGTTCAAGATTTTTGTTTCTCCAGGTCCTAATCCCAAGATTGCAGCATCTATTAAAAGAATATGCGTTGGATTGAAATCTATAATTTGTTGTATGTAACTTTCCGGAACAGTTTCACATTCAATCAACAAAACCTTATCAGAAACTTTTCCACGCAAGCTTTGAACAATGAATACGCCTACAAAATCATCCATGCGAATGGGATTCCCAATTCCAGCTACAACAACCCTTTCAGCGTCTGAAAACCAATTCTTTAATTCCTTTTTAAGGCTATATTTTTCGCTGGACAACGAAACCCTCATTAAATAAATTAATGATGAAAGAAAAGGAAAAGGTTATCTCTGCACAGTTTTTAGGAGTTTCTTTTCCTTATTATAAATTTCAATGGTTAGCGGCATTTGCCCAACCGCAAAATGAGTTGCGCATCCAAAGCATGGGTCATAAGCCCTAAAAGCCATCTCAACCATGTTGAGTATTCCATGGTCAACTTTATCGCCGTGGATTAAGCCTTTAGCCGCATTCCGAATAGACATGTTTATGGATGGGCTATTGTTGACAGTTGCCACTATCAAGTTCACGTCTTTTATTAGCGCATTCTTATCCAAAACATAATGATGAATTAGAGTTCCCCTAGCAGCCTCAACAACCCCTATACCCTCGCTTGGTTCGCCAGGCTTGTTGCGCACATCCTTGCTTGTTATCTCTGGGTCTCTGCTTAACTCCAAGGCTCTTTCAGATGCATAAAGCAGCTCTATAAGTCTAGCCCAATGATACGCAAGCGTTGAATGAACTGGTTTTCCGCCAAGTGTTTTGTACATAAACTCGTATTCTTCCTGCGCAGATGGCGTAGCCATGCCCTCCGAAGCGTTTAGCCTTCCAAGAGGCCCAACACGGTATGCCCCACTTTCTGGACCATCGATGAAACCTTTCCAGCCGATTTTCTTTAGATATGGAAATTTCACATAAGTCCATTCTTCAACATGCTCTGCAATGTGGTCAAGGTAATTTTTTGCTTCGAATTTTATGAATTCTTTGCCGTTTGGGTCGACCACCCTAATTTTGCCATCGTAAAAGTTCACTTTATCATTTTCATCAACTAAACCCATATAGTAAGTCTTCAATGTATAGGCGTCGCTCCTGATTAAGTCAACATATTTGCTATTTCCAAGCACGACGTCATGGAAAAGTTTCAGCGAAAACTTTGCAAAATTCACAGAAGAAGAAGCCATATTCTCAA
This sequence comes from Bathyarchaeia archaeon, assembly GCA_038872535.1. Taxonomy (GTDB): domain Archaea; phylum Thermoproteota; class Bathyarchaeia; order Bathyarchaeales; family Bathycorpusculaceae; genus JASEJA01. The sequence goes on from JAVZJY010000004.1 coordinate 64,778, forward strand.
TTTCTTTTCTATCCTCTTCACTTAATGGCTTGGAGATTCCGCCTGGTAATCCGCAGACTGGATGTGTTGCTTTTCCGCCAATTATCTCCGTTATTCTTTGACCATAAGCCCTATGCTTTATGACTTCTTTGCCAATGTCTAATCCAGCCTTTTCAATGACGCCTATAATATTTCTTTTCTCTGGCGGTGCATCTGGGCCAACCACAAAGTCTGGACCGCCAAGATAGTAAAAGTGTAGCGTATGGTCGTAAATGAAGTAGCCACAGTACATGAGTTCCCTAAGTTTTTTCGCTGCCGATGGCGGTTCCACGTTAAAGGCGGCGTCTAAGGTTTTTGTTCCAGCCATGTGATGGGCTACTGGGCAGACGCCGCATATTCTGCTAGTCAAAAGGGGCATGTCCTCGGCTTTTCTTCCAATGCAGAATCTTTCAAAACCTCTAAGCTCTGGAATTTGCATGTAAGCATTTTCAACTTCTCCAGCATCATTCAAAAATATGGAGATTTTTCCGTGCCCTTCAAGTCTCGTTATTGGGTCAATAATTATATTTTTCATTCTTTTATCACCTTCCTCCTAAGAATTGAGGCTGGTAAGGCGTACATGTAAAATGTTCCAAGCGGGTCTTTGACTTGGCTTATTAGCTTCTCAACCTCTTCCTCCGTATACTTTTCCTTCTCCTCTTCCAAACCAAGTATTGAAGCTAAAGCGCTTATCATTGCTGCTCCTTGTTCAGGCGAATTGGGGCAAGGTCCACCGCATCCAGTGCATGGCATATCTGCCTTTAAGCATCTGGCACCACATCCGCCACGGGTTGCCGGTCCCATACAAAGAATACCCTGCTCAAGCAAGCATCTTTCAGGTTCAGGCGCCTTTTCGTAAACTCGGTATATTTTAGAGATTCTCTTATTCTCCTTCTTTCTAGGGCATTCATCGCATACAGATTTTAATGGGGCAAGCACAGAACCTTTCGGCGGCAATTCGCCTTTTGCTATTAATTCCACAGCGTATAATGTGCGCTCAACGGCTGGTGGGCAGCCTGGAACATAATAGTCCACTTCCACTGTTTGGTCTAAGGTTCTAACAGTATCATAAAATTCTGGAATTTCAAGCTCTCCTTCTTTAACTTTCACTTTCGGCTTTGGTGTTATTTTGTTTGGATTTGCTGTGGAAAATGTTGTGCCATAAACTTTTTCAAAAATTTCCCTTCTGTTCGAAATGTTTGCTAGGCCGGGTACTCCGCCGAGGTGAGCGCATGCTCCATAGGCGATGAGTATTTTTGACTTTTGCCTCAAAAGTTTAGCCATGTGTTCCTGCTCGCTGTTGCGTATTCCGCCATTAAAGAAGCACACGTCTATGTATTTGTCTGGCATTTTTTCGACGTCATTGTATTTTATGTCCATAGCCACAGGCCAGAAAACAATGTCAGCCAACTGCAAAACATCAAGTATTTTTTCGTTTATGTCTAGAACAGCGATTTCGCATCCTCCACAGCTTGCAGCCCAATAGAAGGCGAATTTTAATTTTTCTTTAGCCACTTCAACTCTTCCCTCCTTGTATTTGGTTTAAAAGTTCGGATGGTTTAACCCTGAGCTCGTTTAATCCAAGTTCTTCTGGTGAAAAGCCCATAGCTAAGCCCAACAGTTGGGGATAATGCAGTACGGGTATGCCGAATTTTTCGTTGAAGGCTCTTTCTATTCGTGGCTGATTCATGTCAAACATCATGTGGCAGAAGGGACAAGCCGTAATCAACGCTTGAGCCTTCACTGCCCTAACATGGTCAAGTTTTTCTTTAGCCATTTGGAATGGAACTTCCTCGTTTACTCCAATTATTGGATTTCCACAACATTCAGTCTCATCCATATAATCTAAACATTCAGCGCCAGTTAGCCTAATCAAGTTTTTAAGCAAAGTGGGATTTTCTGGGTCGTCGCCGTGACCAACATATTTTGCTGGGCGAACTAGGTGGCATCCTGAATGTTGAGCCACAGAAAGATTTGTTAATGGGCTTTTAACTGCATTCTTTATTTTTTCAAAGCCAACATCCTCAGCCAACACATGAACAAGATGCTTAACCTCTATTGTTCCTTTAAACTCCATGCCAATCTCTTTCAAATGAGCGTTCACTTCTTCCCGCAATTTCTTGTCTTCTTTTAGCATCTTGTTTGTTTCGTTCAAACTGCAGAAACATCCATTACAGAGGGTTAAAATGTTTAGGTTCTGCTGTTCTGCCACACAGAGATTTCGTGCCGCCAAAGCCAGCATTAAATCGTGGTTTATTGCATCCATGGGATACCCACAACAGTTATACGTTGGCATCTCAACCAATTCCACGCCCAACTTATTGAGGACTTTTCTTGCAGAAATCTCGTAGCTTGAAAGCCTATATGGGATGACGCATCCCAAAAATATCAAGTATTTTGGCATTTAACTCTTCACCTTCTCAAAAGTTTTCGCATTTTCAAGCATTTTTGCGGAGCCCGTAATTTCGAAGATTTTTGCAATTTCTTCAAGATTCGGCTTTGGCAATGGTGGAAGTCCAAGCTCCACCCTCTTTTTGTGGCGTGAATCTACAATTTCGTATACGTAGCCTCCCTTCAGAAGGTTGGAGGCGAGTTCTCTGTAAACTAATGGCATAGCGCCCTTTTCTTTCACTGAAAGGTTTCGTAAAACTCGTACAATGCCAGCGATTTCCACTCCTTGTGGACAGTGGTCAACGCATGTGAAACAGGATGAGCATAGCCAAAGGGCTTCATCTGACAAAAGCCTATCCTTCAGTCCTAACTGCACCATTCTCGCTATTTTTCTAGGCCGATAGAAGTCGCTGAATCTTGAAATTGGACAGTCAGCAGTGCATGTTCCACATTGGAAGCAGAGCATTAGTCTTTCTGCGCCATGCTTCTTGCTAATTTCATACTTGAATTTCGGGTTCATTTCTTCAGCTTTTATAACGCTTGGAACGTATTCTTGTGTTTCACTCACCTTGTTTTCCTCCCATTTTCAATGGGTTCGGTCCAAGCTTTTTTATCTGTTCAACCATGTCCCGAACGATAGCAGCGAACCTGTCTCCTTCGCTTGCGGAAACCCATTCCAACCGCACACGTTCGGGTTCAATTCCGAATTCTTGTAGAACCTTCTTTAATAGAGTTATCCTTCTTAAGGCTTTGAAGTTTCCACTAATATAGTGGCAGTCTGATGGCAAGTGGCATCCAGCAACAAGCACTCCATCGGCGCCATCCTTCAAAGCTTCGAGAATAAATATGGGGTCAATTCTGCCACTGCACATGACACGGATTATTCTAATGTTTGGTGGATATTGGATTCTGCTTACTCCGGCCAGGTCTGCACCAGCATAAGAACACCAGTTACAGAGAAAACCAATTATTTTCGGTTCAAATTCTGATTTTTCACTCATGCTTTAACCTCCAATAATGCAGCTTTAACTTGGGCAAGGATTTCTTCTGTTGTGAAATGTCCCATAGTGATAGCTTTTGTTGGGCATGCTGTTCCGCAGGCGCCGCAGCCTTTACATAAGGCTTCGATTACATGTGCAATGAGCCTATCGTCTTTTTGTTTCATTTCTATTGCCCCGTATGGGCATAGATATTCACAAATCCTACAACCACTACATAAATCTTCGTTTACGTTTGCCACAATTCCTTCCATTTCAAGTGTGGGTTTTGAGAGTATGGTTGTAGCTCTTGCTGCTGCAGCACAAGCTTGGGCTATGCTTTCATCTATATATTTTGGCGAGTGAGCCATTCCGCATAGAAAAACGCCATCTGTCGCAAAATCCACAGGTCTAAGTTTCATATGCGCTTCCAAAAAGAAACCGTCTTTTGTTAGTGGCACCTTAAGCATTTCTGCCACACGTTTGTTGTCTGGGTTTGGAATTGTGGCAGCGCTTAAAATTACAAAGTCTGGTTCAATGGTTACTTCTTGTTTTATCACAGGTTCCCAGAAGGTTACTTCCAATTTTCCTTTCTCATTCCTAACTTGCGGTTTTCTGCTATCCTCGTAGTTTATGAATAAGACGCCTTTTTCTGAGGCTTTGCGGTAATAGTCCTCTTTAAAACCATATGAACGGATGTCCTTATACAAAATGTAAATTTCTGTTTCTGGGATTATCTCCTTAATCTTTAAAGCGTTCTTTATGGCTTGTCCGCAGCAGATTCTTGCGCAGTTTGGTCTTTCCTCATTTCTTGCTCCAACACACTGAATCATAACAACATTTTTGGCTTTAAAATCTCCTTTCGCAATTTTTTCCTCCAACTCGTGCTGCGTCATAACCCGTGGGTCTTTGCCGTAAAGGTATTCTGTGGGTTTGTATTCGATTGCACCGGTGGCAACTATTACTATTCCATGTTCAACTTCCTCTTCCCTGCCATCATGATGCTTTATTTTTGATTTGAAGTTGCCAACGAATCCGCTGATATCTGTCACTTCCGAGTTTAAGTGGACATGTATCTTATCGTTTGCCATAACATCCTTAATTAGTGCATTTAACTTTTCCTTTGGATTGTCGCCCTCCAACAAATAGTAGATTTTGCGTAAGTGTCCACCCAACTCTTTTTCTCTTTCCACGAGATGCACCTCAAATCCCTGTTTTGCTAGCTCTAAAGCTGCTGTTATTCCGGCGACGCCGCCGCCTAGGATTAAGCCCACCGGAGTTACTTTTATCTCGGGCTTTTTCAGCGGTTTTAGAAGTTTGGCTTTTGCCACAACAGAGCGGACAAGGTCTTTTGCTTTTTCGGTTGCCTCTTTTGGTTCATGCATGTGCACCCAACTGCACTGGTCTCGTATGTTTGCCATCTCAAACAAGTATGGATTTAAGCCAGCCTCTTGAACAGTTTCCCTAAATAATGGCTCATGCGTTCTCGGCGTGCATGAAGCAACAATAACACGGTTAAGATTGTATTGTTTGATTTTTTCTCTGATTACTTTTTGAGTGTCTTGGGAGCACGTGTATAGGTTGGCTTCAGCGTAAACCACATTGGGCAAAGTTTTTGCGTATTCCACAACTTCTGGAACGTTAACAACTCCACCTATGTTTATGCCGCAGTGACAGACAAAAACGCCTATACGGGGTTCTTCTTGGCTAACATCTCTTTCAGACGGATATTCCTTAACTGTTACAAGCTTTCCTCTTTCACTTGCAATAATGCTCATCGCCTTTGCTGCTGCACCGCTTGCTTGTGCAACACTTTCAGGAATATCCTTTGGTGCGCTGAATGCTCCGCAGACGAATATGCCTGGTTTTGATGTTTCTAATGGTGAAAAGGTTTTTGTTTCACAAAACTTGTATCTGTTAAGCTCTATGCCTAAAACTTCGGCTATTTTTTCAACATTTTTTGGCGGTTGCATGCCTATGGATAGAACAACCATGTCAAATTCTTCTGTTTTAGGCTTCTCATCCTCCACGTAATGAACGAAAAGGTTTCCAGTAGATGGGTCTTCTGTTATTGAGGCTACCCTTGACCTTACAAACCGTATGCCCCATTCTTCCTTTGCCCTATCATAGTACGCATCGAATTCTTTTCCATAAGCCCTCAAATCCATATAGAAAATTGTGGCATCCAACTTTGTCGGCGTGTGTTCTTTGGCTATTACTGCCTCTTTCATTCCATACATACAACATGCAGCAGAACAATAATTATTCCCAAGCTTATAATCACGAGAACCAACACATTGAATAAAGGCTATCTTTTTCGGAATTTCGCCATCCGAAGGTCTTAAAACAAGTCCGCCGTATGGTCCAGAAGCGCTTAAGATGCGTTCAAATTCTATGCTTGTAACAACGTTTGGATAGCGTCCATAACCATATTCGCTTTTTAATCTGGCGTCGAAGGGCTCAAATCCAGGCGCAAGGATTATGGAGCCTACTTTTAGTGTTGCTTCGCTGTCTTGCTGGTCGTAGGCTACCGCCTTTGCTTTGCAAATTTCGTAGCATGTTCCACATCCGATGCATTTTTCCCGGTCAATTTTGTATTTTAGTGGAACCGCTTGGGGATAATCAACATAAATTGCGCTTCTTTCGCTTAAACCCTCATTATACATGTCCACGGCTTCAATTGGACATTTTTGTGCGCATAAACCACATCCATTGCATTTATCTTCGATTATGTAACGGCTGCGTTTTCGAAGTTTCACTTCGAAATTTCCAGCCTCGCCTTTCAAACTCAATATTTCCGTATTCGTCAAGATTGTGATGTTTGGGTGTCTCCCAGTTGCCACAAGCTTAGGCGATAAAATACACATTGAACAATCGTTTGTTGGAAATGTTTTGTCAAGCTGAGCCATCACTCCACCAATACTTGCTCCTTCATCAATTAAATACACTTTAAAGCCGGAATCCGCCAAATCCAGCGATGCTTGTATTCCAGCTACTCCTCCGCCGACAACAAGAACTGCTCCAACTTTTTCTTCTGCCATTCATTTAACCTCCAATGCTCTATAAAGCGGTGTTGTACCCTCCACATGGTCTAGTGCTATCACGTTTTTTCTGCGCATGTTCACAATATGCCTAAGAACATTTGCAGTTTTCATTTCAAGAGCTTCAGCTAAAGCTTTTACAGAGAGGGGTTCAGTTTTGGTTAAGACATGGATTTTATGTCGAACGAATTCTTCCGTGACAATTTCATCCAATAATGCAGCAAATTCTTCTGCCGACAATTTTTCGCCGTAAACATTCACGCCTTCTGTCAGCTCCTTCTCTCTTCCAAGCAAAACCCTAAGCCTAAAGTCTGAAGCAGCATTTTTAGCTGCTAAAACGTTAACCAATAAATTAGATTTCGGCTTCTCACTTCTTAATGGAGAAAAACCAAGCCCTTTCACTTCTTGTAAGAATTTTTTAGCATAACTACCGAAACTTTTCTCATCTGTGGGAGAATACCAAAGGAGTTTTAGACGTTCCATTTCTAAACCAGTCAATTTAAGAAGTTTCCTCAACATTTTGACAGCACGTTCTGCTTGAAGGTTTCCATCAACATAGTGACAGTCTGGTGGCTTGCAACCAACCATCATGACACCGTCCACACCATTTTCAAACGTTTCCAGAATTATAGCGGGATCTAATCGTCCAATGCACATTACACGAACAACATTCACATCTGGTGGAATTCGCATTTCATCTTGGCAGAAAGCCCAGTTGCACATGAAACAAACAATGTTGTATTTGTCAGATTCCATCATTATCACCCCTTAATTGTTGCTAAAGCAAGGCTTAGAATTCTCTCGTTTGGCTGTTTCTTCATCGTTATGGCTTTTTCTGGGCATCTTGCCGCACAAATTCCGCATCCTTTGCAAAGGTCTTCGTTTACTTGCGCAATTTCCTTTTCGTTCTTCTTAATTGCCCCAAAAGGACAGACAACTGCGCAGACGTTGCAGCCTATACAGAGGCTTTCATCAACCACAGCCTTATCTCCCTCGCATAATTCTAAGTTTGCCAAGCATTCGGCGCATGGTCCACAGCCCAAGCAGCGAAAAGCTTCAAACATGGCTTGCTGTTTTATTCTTTCTAAATATTCCTTTGCCTCCTCAAAACTTAGCCGTGGTTTTTCCACAGGAGGTTCATACCGGCGTTCTTTTTTGTTAATGTATCCCCAATTTTTAACCCAAGTTGTTTCCTCAACTTCTTCTCTTCCACTTCGTAAATCCATTCCTTGAAGATAACGATGAATCGAAACAGCTGCCCTTTTTCCAGCGCCCACAGCTTCAATTATGCTTGCTGGTCCTGTTGCTATGTCGCCGCCTGCAAAGACGCCTGGCACATTTGTTTCTAGCGTTGCAGGGTCAACTTTTAATGTAAGGGCTTTTGCTTCTTTATTTAGAAGCTCTCTTGGTAAGCATGAAATTTCTGCCACTTGTCCGAGGGCTGGAATTACTGTGTCAACTTCATATTGATGCTCAGAAAAGCTTATTGGAATTGGGCGTCTTCTCCCACTTTCGTCCGGTTCGCCCAACCGCATTCTCAAACATTCAATGGCTTTAACCTTGCCATTTTCACCTAAAATCTGCTTCGGAGCAACAAGAAAATTGAACTTTATGCCATTTTTTTCAGCCAATTCAACTTCATGTGGTAGAGCAGGCATTTCCTCGCGGGAACGCCTATACAATATCACAACTTCTTTTGCCCCAAGTTTTTTTGCTGTGCGTGCAGCATCAATGGCAGTGTTTCCGCCTCCAACAACTGCCACTTTTTCTCCAACTTCAACATGTTCTCCAAGGTTTACAGCTCTCAAAAAGTCAACAGCATTTATTACGCCTTCCAAATCTTCGCCTGGCACGTTTAGCTTCATGCCCAGTTGTGTTCCGATGGCTACGAAAATAGCCTTGTAGCCTTCATTTTGCAAACTTTGAATGGTTATGTCCTTTCCAAATTCTACGCCCGTTCTAATTTCTACGCCTAAATCTTTTATGTAGGCTATTTCATTGGCTACCACGAATTTTTCAAGGCGAAATTCTGGTATGCAGTAACGCATCATGCCGCCGGCTTCATTCATCCGTTCGAAAACTGTAACTGGATAACCAAGTTTTGCAAGTTCATAAGCTGCTGTTAAACCTGCGGGACCTGCACCTATTATGGCAACTTTTTCGCTGCATTTTTTCGGTATTGGTTCTGGTTTCACCCTTCCAGTTTCTCTTTCAATGTCAGCGACGAGTCTTTTTAAGGCGCGTATGGCTACTGCTTGGTCAACATTGGTTCTTGCACAAGCATCTTCGCATGGGC
>JAVZJY010000004.1:73595-77782 GCA_038872535.1 Bathyarchaeia archaeon
TGCATTTTTTCGGTATTGGTTCTGGTTTCACCCTTCCAGTTTCTCTTTCAATGTCAGCGACGAGTCTTTTTAAGGCGCGTATGGCTACTGCTTGGTCAACATTGGTTCTTGCACAAGCATCTTCGCATGGGCTGAAGCATACTCTCCCACATATTGCTGGGAAGGGCATGTCTCTTCGTATAATTTCGACGGCTTCCTTGAATTTTCCCATTTGTATCAGCGCGACGTATCCTTGAACGTTAACATGAGCTGGACAGGCAGCACGGCATGGCGGAAGTTTCCTCACTTTTGTTTTAGTGATTGCCATTGTTAAACCAGCTTTACCTATGTAAAGTTTTGTGAGGCGGATATATTAAGTCATCTAAGTTATATTTAATGCAAATATGACGCATCTAAAATGAAAACAGAAATAAAAAGGGAAAAGGGTTATTCACGCAATCGTCCTTCGAGTTTGCTTATCCACTTGTTATATTCTCTTGCGCTTAGTAATTTTTTAAGCTCCTGTTCCAAAACCAAAGAGTTTTTGGGTTTTATTTCAACAATCCATCCTTCATTATATGGGTCTTCGTTTATAATGTTAGGTTCATTCTTCAGTTTTTCGTTGACTTTAACTATTTTGCCGCTCACCGGCGCGTAAAGGTCAAACATGAACATCCATGTTTCTGCAACACCGAAGGGTTCCATGTGGTCTATTTCCTTTCCAACAGGTTCTGTCATTATGTTTGCTATACCCTTCAAGTGTCTCTGGGCGTAGTCAGATAAGCCCACGCGGATGTTTCCTTCTGGTGTTACCTGTGCCCATGTGTGTTTTGGCGTGTATAAGAGCAGTTCTGGTGTTAGGAGTAGCTCCTTGCGTTTTTCTGCGGGTATTCCTTCTGCACGCATTAAGTCTTCTAGGCGTAGGCGGATAGCTTCTGAAACGAATTCTGATATGCTTCTATACCGTCCTGTTTTGATTGCCTCTTCAATCTGCTTTATCAATTCTTGCCTTATGCTTACGGTTTTCCATTCAGACATTTTCCATCAACCTCCTTTACGTCTGAATCATATATAACATAAATTAAAAATATATACTTGATGCATATATTTTATATTATAGTAAATACTCATAAATAAAAAAGCGGCAAAGTTCTTTTAAACTAACTAACTTTCGATTTTCTACCAAAATTCAATAAGTTCCACAGGCGTTCATGAAAATAATAAACAACAGTTTTCAAAATAAGCTCGGAAATGCCAACCACACCGCCCAAAGCCCAATCTTTGCTAAATAAAACCACCAAAAACACCGTTGTCAACGTTGCAACAATACGCCATGAAATAGCCTTCGCCAAACTTCTAATTGGTTTCTCCAAATTCAAAATCTCCCTATCTGCAAAACTACAATATTTGAAAGTCTAATTAAGCTTTGTTTCGCCGTAACAGAAACAGAAAAATATAGGCTAAACATAAAAAGCATGTACAGTAAATACCATATAAGCGGTGAACTTTTTGGAAAGTAGAAAAGTGCAAAAAGTGGGATATTCAACCCTAACAGTGTCGCTTCCAAGCGAATGGGCAAAGCAAAACAACATCAACCCGGGAGACCTTGTTTTCATCATGCCAGAAAGAGATGGCACACTAAAAATAATGCCAAGCCAATTTGCACTAAAAGAAGAAGCAGAAGAATACATTATAAATGCTGATGCTTGCGACGAAAAAGGCATGCTGGAAAGAATAATTGTTGGAAGCTACATACTTGGCCGAGACGTCTTAAGAGTAGTGTCATCAACAAGAATAAATAAAGCGCATGTGGACGAGATTAGAGGAATCGTTCCAAAACTCATTGGACTCGGAATTCTGGAAGAAACTCCAAAAAATATTCTTTTGCAATGTTCCGTTGATCCATCAAAATTCAAGCTTGACATGCTTATTAGGCGTTTATCCTTAATTGCGTCAACGATACTTTCAGAGGCTATGCAAGCATTCTCGGAAAACAATGAAGATTTGGCAATGGAGGCAATTAGCCGCGAAGATGAAGCTGACACAATTTATTACCTTGCAGTTCGTCTACTCCTTTCTGCCCAGGCTAAACCAGAAATCGCTGAACAGATAGGCGCAACAGACGTTCTTTTTATTCCTGCCACACGTCTAATACTTCAATATTTAGAGTTAATTGCAGATTACTCCGAAGACATAGCTAAAAAAATTGTTGAGCTTAAAGTTTATCGGAAGAGAATTCCTGCGGACATTGTACAAAGAATATGCCACATCGGCGAGTTAGCTCAAACAATATTCCAGAAAGCGTTAGACTGCATCTTCACACGAGACCTTCGCGTGGCTAATGGCGTTTTGGAAATGAAGGATGTGCTTGAAATAGAAGCTGAAAGGCTAATGCGGGAAGCTCCTGAAATTCCATATTTGAGGGCTTACATTTCATGTTTAACTAAAATTGCAGATAAAGGGGCAACAATTGCTGACATAGCTATAAACAGGGCTTTGGAACAGCCGAAAAAGGATGTGGAAAACATAGTTCGAATCGTTAGACATGTACGCTCCATTCCGTTAGCAATGAGGGAGAAATCATAAAGTCTACACCATTTATAATTCATTTGTAACATAAGAAGCCTTAAATGGTTAGATGTAAATATTATAAATACGAGGAAAAGGGGGCTTGAAATAGATGAGCGATTTTGAGGAAGCCCTTCGGAACATAGATGTTTTCTGCAGGGTTTTAGTAAAGAAGATTGTTGAAGGTGAAGCGGAAAATAGAAGCGATCTTGTTGTGGAGCCTATGGAGAAGCTCATTTACAAGAAGTATGTAATCAGCGAACAAGTGGAACCAAGTCCAGTGAAGCATTTGATTTCGCTGCCGCAGCTTGAGGAGCCTTTGATAGATGTTTTTGAGGATGAGAATTACGTTAAGATTCTTGTACAATGCCGATGCAAAGACCAAAAGTTAACAATCCACACGGATGTTGATGGAATAGAAATCTGCAACAAAGTATGCCACAAAAATGATGAAGGAAACGAAGTTTGCGTTGATGAGTGTAGAAAGTTAACTCTTCCAGTTGACCACCTGAAAATTGAAAACATGGTTACAAAATGTAATAACAACGAAGCCTTTGAAATAGAGATTCCGAAAGAAAACCGCTAAAGCAGATAAAGTTTATTGTTGAGTTTCTTCCCTTCGCTTTATTCTAACCCTACACTTTTCTTCTTCGCTGCATTTTATACAAGTGTAAATTACGTCAAACTCGCTTTTGCTTGGGTTTGATGGATTTACGAAAAATGCGAAGCATTCCTCACCCTTCTTTATTGTGGCTCCACAACAAAAGCACTCATGCTCCTTAAGGGCTGTTACCTTCATAATCTACTCCCAACATCGAAAGTATACTTTACACTATTAAATATTTATTCAGCAATTTTGTAAAAATGAATGATTAAAGAAGGGTAAAGGCGTTTTCATCCTATCTTGCTGAGGACTGAGTCTAGTTTTACTTTGTGAAAGTCAAGCGCAAGCTCTTTTGGGTTTACTCCAATGCTTATGCTTAAAAGTTCAGCGTAGTGTATTACTGGTATGTTGTACTCTTCCTTATATGTGGTTTTTATCAGCATTTGCCCAAGGTCTAATGTTAGAAAGCAGAATGGACAAAGCGTTGATATACAGTCAGCGCCAGCCCTAGAGGCGTTAACAATTTTGTCTCTTGCTATTGCTAAAGCCACATCATCAGCATACCCCCTCAAAAGACCACCACAACATTTCAGCTTATTCTTGTACCAAATGCTTTCAGCACCTATAGCCTCAACTAAATTGTCAAATATTTTCGGGCGCTCTGGGTCATCGAACCTTAGGAGGGCGCTTGGTCTAAGTAGGTGGCAACCAGAAAAGGCTGCAACCTTAAGTTTGCTCAGCGGCTTCGTTACATTTTTCTTTAGGCTATTTACACCAATGTCGTTCATCAAAACTTGGAGGTAGTGTCGCACTTCCTTGTTTCCCTTGAATTCTTTTCCAACATTTGAAAGGATTTTGTTAACTCTCTCCCTTAGCTCTTGCTTTTCCTTTAGAAGAGTGTTTGCCATTGCAAGCGATTCGAAGCATCCCGTGCACAAAGTAACGATGTTAAGGTCTGCTTCTTCGGCTAGGCAGATGTTATACGCTGCAATCGCCAAGCTTGTTTCTAAGTCTATTGACTGCAACGGTGGTGGAG
>JAVZJY010000004.1:77880-81239 GCA_038872535.1 Bathyarchaeia archaeon
TTGCAAGCGATTCGAAGCATCCCGTGCACAAAGTAACGATGTTAAGGTCTGCTTCTTCGGCTAGGCAGATGTTATACGCTGCAATCGCCAAGCTTGTTTCTAAGTCTATTGACTGCAACGGTGGTGGAGCACAACACGTCATGTTTTCCAAATCTACGAGTTCTACTCCAAGTTTTGTTAGGGATTTTCTTGCTGCCAATTCGTAGTGTGGTTGCCGTGCGGGTATTGTGCAGCCTAAAAATAAAGCGTAGCTTGTCATTGTGTCTCACCCTTCTTAAACTGAATTTTGTCAAACCCCGTTGCCGAAAGAATTTTCCTTACAGCTTCGACGCCTACTGGCTTAAGCGGTGGTAAACCGTATTCTGCTCGCTTTTTTTCAAGGAATTTGGATATTGGAACTATGCGCCCCTCGCTTGTTAGTCCAGCTGCGAATTCCGAGTAGATGTTTGGTATGTTTCCCTCGCGGATGGCTATGTTTCTTAGGGCGTAAATTACGTCGGCTATCTCAACCTTTTGTGGGCAACGTTCTTGGCAGTTATAGCATGAAGAACAGAGCCATATGGCGCCGCCGGATAAGACTTCATCTCTCAATCCAAGAAGAGCCAACCTAATGATTTCCCTTGGGTTGTATTTGTCTGTGATTTTTGCCACTGGACAGCTTGCAGCGCATGTTCCACACTGGTAGCACAGAGTTATTGTTTCTCCGCCGAGCTTGCTAGTGATCTCCTTGGCGAAATCCTTTGCAAATGGTTTCTTTTGTGTTTCCTCTGCCATGATGCTTTATTCTCCTCTTGGGTTTAGGCTAGTTGGAGTGCACCCAGCTTCTCTATTCTCTCAGTCATTGTTCTCGCAGCTTCGGCGAACTTGTCTCCTTCTATGTAAACCATGTTGAACATTTCAAGGCGTTCTGGTTCTATGCCATACTCCTTTAGCAGTATTTTTGCAAGTTCAACCTTTTTTTGCGCCTTTTGGCTTCCAACCTCATAGTGGCAACCGTCCGGCTTGCATCCTACAACCATTACTCCTTGAGCGCCAGCCTTGAAGGCTTCAAGTATCTGCTGCACTTGAAGAATGCCCGTGCATGGAACCCGCATTATCCTTATGTTCGCTGGATACTTCAGCATAGCCATCCCAGAAGAGTCAACCGCAGCGTGGCCGCATTCAGAACAGCAGAAAGCCAAAATTAAAGGCTTTGATGTTCCATTAACAGATAATAACGCTTTCATCTGCGCTGAAATTTGGCTTGGCTTCAAATGATGAAGTTCTATTGCGCCTACTGGACACGTGCCCACGCAGACACCGCAGCCCTCGCATAATAAGTCGTCCACATGCGCAACGAGGTGCCCATCAGCTTTTTCTGTTAAGGTTATTGCCCTATATGGGCAGGTTACTGGGCAGAATTCGCAGTCTCCGCAGTAGTCCTCATTTACGTAGGCTGTTTTTTGGTCTTTGATTATTTTGCCGTTTAGAAGGAATTTTGCAGCCTTAACCGCTGCAGAATGAGCTTGAAGTGATGATGTAGGTGCATCTTTTGGAAACGTTGCTCCGCCACAGATAAGTATGCCTCGCTTCTTCGTTTCTGTAGGTCGAAGTTTCGCGTTGTATTCCTTAAAGAAGCCATCTTTGTCCAGTTCCAAGCCCAACATTTCCGCGAGCTGTTTTGCTTCTTCAACCGGCACCATTGCAGGCGATAAAACAACAAGATCAGCCTCCAATTCCAGGAATCTTCTTAAAAGTTCATCTTCAACATCAACTATTAGCAGGTTTGCCTCTGGGTCATGCAGAATTTCCGTCGGTCTCCCCTTGACGAATTTTATTCCCATTTCTCTTGCGCGTTCATAATAGTATTCGTGTTCTCTTCCAGTTGTTCTAATGTCAATGTAACATATTGTTATGTCAGCGTCCGGATAAGCCGACTTAATAAGCGTTGCATGTTTCAGCGATATCATACAGCAAATGCTTGAGCAGTAGGGGTTCCAACGCCTATCCCTAGAGCCAACACACTGGATGAAAACTATGCGTTTTGCTGGTTTCTTGTCTGAAGGCCGAATTATCCTGCCCTTTGTCGGTCCGAAACCGTCAATCATTCTTGCAAGCTCAAGCTGCGTTACTACGTCCGGATACTCACCATAATGATACTCCTTTATCACGCTTGGATCATATTCCCTAAAGCCAGTGGCGACAATTATGCTGCCAACATTAAGCGTCACCTTCTTGCTTTTCTGATTCAACTCAATGGCTTTTGTCGGGCAGACTTCAACGCATTTCGCGCATTCTTCGAATTTGCATGCTTCAGCGTCTATGACGTAGACTGGCGGGTAAACAAGCGGCGTGTTTATGTAAATTGCCTTTCGATTCTTTAGCCGCGCATTGTATTCGTCTGGAACTTCAACGGGACAAATAGATGCACATAAGTCGCATGCGACACATTTTTCCTCATTAACATATCGCGGTTTTCTTTCAATAGTAACCTTATAGTTTCCAGGCACACCTTCAACTTTTACAATTCTAGAGTTTGTTAGCACATTTAGGTTTGGAATTTCGGAAAAGCCAGAACGGTAAACGCATTTTCGCGAAGTGTGCGTTATTGTTTTGACGTCTGAAGTTGGTGATTGAATGCATATTGCACAGTCGTCTGTTGGGAAGAACCTTCCAGCCTTTGCGGCTAATCCGCCTAGAAACGGCTCCTTCTCCACCAAGTAAACCTCAAAGCCCATGTCCGCCAAGTCTTCGGCTGCCTGCATTCCTGCCAGTCCGCCGCCTATCACCAATACGGATTTTACGGCTGGAAATTCAAGTTTCTCTATGGGCTCTGCAAGTTTGACACGTTCTGTTGCAGCTAGGAGCATAGCCTTCGCCTTTTCGGTAGCTTCCTTCGGAGAGTCTCTGTGTGGCCATGCGCAGTGGTCTTTTATGTCTATGACTTCCACAAAGTTTGGGTTAAGTCCAGCGTTTTCCAAGGCTTCAGCTATGTTTATTTCGCCAAGTTTGGGGATGCTTTCGGCAACGACAACACGGTTTATTTTTCCGTTTTTTACAGCATCCACTATTGTTTTAAGCCCTTGACCCCGCCAGAATTCGCTTCCAACTACCACAACAGAGACTTGCGGAACCTTTTTCAGATAACTTGTTATTTCTTCGAAGTTTAGGATTTCCATTAGCTGTTTTCCACAGTCGGAGAGAAATACTCCAATTTTAACTTCTTCCATTTTCCCATTCACCTTTTTATCTTTCTGATTAACTGCTTATTACAATCGTAAATTTCAATTTCCATTGGCATTTGTCCAACCGCGAAGTGTGTGGCGCATGCAAAGCATGGATCGTAAGCCCTAAATGCCATTTCAACCATGTTCAATACC
>JAVZJY010000004.1:81336-91986 GCA_038872535.1 Bathyarchaeia archaeon
AACACGGTAAAGTCCGCTTTGCGGTCCGCCAATCAAGCCTTTCCATCCAATTTTCTTTAAGTATGGTAGTTTCACGTATGTCCATGGTTCCACGTGCTCTTCAATCACATCTAGGTATTCTTTTGGCTTGAATTTTACAAACTCTTTTCCTTGTGGGTTGACTACTCTAACGTCGCCATCATAGAAGTTTACATGGTTGTTTTTGTCGACCAAGCCCATGTAATAGGTTTGCAACGTGTAGGCTTCGCTTTTTATCAGATTCACATAATCCGTGTTTTTCAGCACTATGTCATCGAAGAGTTTTAGGCTGAATTTTGCGAATTCAAGGCAGCTTCTCACCATCTTCTCAATTTCCCGCCGCTCCTCTTCAGATAGCGGTTTTGAAACACCGCCTGGTATGCAAGCGCTAACTGGATGTGTTGCCTTTCCGCCAAGAATCTCCGTTATTTTTTGTCCGTAAGCCCTATGTTTTATCACTTCTTTGCCTATTTCTAGCCCAGCCTTTTCAATGACACCTAGAACGTTTCTCTTTTCCGGCGGCGCGTTTGGTCCTACGACGAAGTCTGGTCCGCCCAAATAGTAGAAGTGCAATGTGTGATCGTAAATGAAGTAACCACAATACATAAGCTCCCGAAGCTTTTTGGCTGTTTCTGTTGGCTCAACATTGAATGCGGCATCTAAAGCCTTTGCGCCTGCCATGTGATGTGCAACTGGACATACGCCGCAGATTCTCGTTGTTATTATTGGTAGGTCTTCAGCCCTTCTTCCTTCGCAGAATCTCTCGAAGCCTCTTAATTCTGGAACTTGGAAGTAAGCTTCTTCCACGTTTCCAGCGTCATTCAAGAATATTGTTATTTTTCCGTGTCCCTCAAGCCTTGTAATTGGGTTTATGACTATTTCTTTCATTCTACTTCACCTTCCTCCGCAGAATAGAATTAGCCAAAGAATACTTGTAGAAAGTTCCAACTGGGTCAACGATTTGCTCGATGACTTTCGGATCTGCGGCTATTGAGGCGAAGGCGCTTATCATTGCTGCGCCTTGGTCTGTCACTCTTGGCGTTGGTCCACCGCATCCAGTGCATGGAATATTTGCGCTTAAACATTGTGCGCCGCATCCTCCGCGAGTTGCTGGTCCCATGCATATTACGCCTTGGTCTAGGAAGCATGTTTTGAAATCGTCATTTATTTCGTAGATTCTTTTTATTTGCGTGATTTTTCTGTCCTTTTTCTCTCTTGGGCATTCGTCGCATACGGATTTATTTAACAAGAAACTTGAGCCTTTCGAAGGTAATTTTCCGCTCACTATTGCTTCTAAGGCTTCAATTATTCTTGGAACTGGCGGTGGACAACCTGAAATGAAATAGTCAACATTAACTGTTTGAGCTAAAGTTTTAACAGTGTCGTAAAACTCTGGGAGTTCAAGTTCGCCTTCCTTGACTTTCAGGCGGGTTTGAGGAGTGACCAACTGCGGGTTTTTTGTTGAAGGCGTCTCAAAGTATGCCCTTTCAAAGATTTTTCGCTTATTCCATAGATTTCCAAGTCCTATAACGCATCCGTCACATGCGCATGAACCGAAAGCCACAAGAACTTTTGATTTACGCCTTAAAAGTTTAGCCATTTCTTCATTTTCTTCAGTCCTTATTGCGCCGTTGAAGAAGCATACGTCTATGCTTTTGTCTGGCATGTTTTCAACATCTTTATATTTAATGTCCATGGCAACAGGCCAGAAAACTATGTCTGCATTTGCTATTACGTCGAGGATTTTCTCGTTTATATCTAAAACAGCTATTTCACAGCCGCCACAACTTGCAGCCCAATAAAATGCAAATTTTAGCTTCTCCATCTCCGCACCAACTTATTTTGAATGGAAAATTGATATCGCATTTCTATAATTTAAATTTAGCCGTTAGTAAATAGAGAAAAGACTATGAAATATTTAAATCAAATTTAACGTATAAACTCAACCGCTAACAGCTTCAGTTTCTTCTCTTCGCCCTTTTTGTTCAGAAAGTGCTGCCAAATTTTGCGTTTCTTCTTGAAGCTTTTCCGTTTTTTGACATTGAGTTGGTGATTCCTCTTCTTTTAGATTGAGAATTCCCTTAACTGTGCCATCTTCCATGTATTTGAGCGTAAATCCCATTTTCCTTGTAAGATTTATTGCCCTATGATTGTCCGGAAGCATTATGCCGTAAATGGTTTCAACTCCCATGTCTTTGCAGATTTCAATTGTATAATCTACCATTTTTGTGCCTAAGCCTAAGCCTTGCCATGGATCAGCAACTATGAAGGCTATTTCGCCGCTTTTTCTGTCTGGTTCTAAGCTTACTCTTACTACGCCGAGTATTTTTCTCTGTCCATTTTCGGTTAGCTCCGCAACTATAGCTATTTCCCTATCATAATCAATATTGCAGTATCTCACGCGTACTTCATGGGGTGTATCTTTGATTATTTGGAAGAACCTAAAGCGTATTGATTCTTCAGAGAAATTCCTAAACATTTCCAGCCACAAAGGTTCATCTTCAGGCTTTATTGGGCGAAGCAGAACCGTGCGACCGTCCCGCATTTTCCACAAAGTTTCATATTTCTTAGGATATGGACTTATTACTAGATGCTGGTGAGGCTCAAGTTTCTGGAATATTTTCTCTCTATCAATAACTATTCTAGCATCAATTATTGTTGCGTCATTTTCGTCTATGAGCAGTGGATTGATGTCAACCTCTTTAAGCTGTGGGAAGTCTATGAGAAGCTGAGAGAACTGAACTATCAACTCTTCAAGGAGTTTAATATTGGCTGGAGGCACATTTCTGTAGCCCTTCAAAAGTTGATAAACCTTGGTTTCTTCCATAAGTCTTCTAACTAAAGTCTGGTTTAATGGCGGAAGCCCTATGGAAAAGTCTTTAAAAAGCTCTACGCCTATGCCGCCCATTCCGAATAAAATAACTGGACCAAAAAGTGGATCCGTTTTCGCTCCAATTATTATTTCATATCCACGCTTTTTTACCATTGGCTGAACTGTGACGCCTAAAATTTCAGCGTTAGGGTTATACTTTTTCGCTCTTTCTATAATGCATTCGAAAGCATCTCTAAGCTCAGCCTCAGAGTTTATGTCAAGAATTACGCCTCCCGCTTCAGTCTTGTGAACTATTTGAGGCGACAAAATCTTGAGAACCACAGGATAGCCTATTTGCATGGCTATGGCTGCAGCTTCATCTTGGGTTTTAGCCACTGCAGTTTTTACAACTGGAAAGCTATAATACTCCAGTAATTTTTTGGCTTCTACTTCATTTAAGAGTTCACGATTTTCCATTGCAGCGTTTCTCATTATCACCGTAATGGGACGTTTTGGTGGAGCAGCATCAACTGGCAATTCTTCAGGCGTTTCATAAAGCAGTTCAAGGTTGCGTTTGTATTGGTACATGTAAAGATACGTTTTAACTGCTTGCTCTGGAGTAGAATAGGTGGGTATGCCGTTTTGGTTAAAGATTCTGTTTGCCTCTTCCACCGCCCCAGTGCCCATAAAAGAGGTTAGGATTGTTTTGCTTTGGTAACCCCTGTTTTTGCATACTTCAATTATGCTTTTTGCAATTTCAACGGGTTCCGCCACAGCTTGAGCAGTGTAAATGATTAAGACGCCGTCCACATTTTCGTCATTAAGGCAAGTTTCCAAAACCGCCTTATAACGGTCGGCTTTGGCATCTCCCAAAATGTCAACGGGGTTTCCTCTACTCCAATAGTGGGGAAGAATGCTGTTGAGGTACTCCATTGTTTTTGGGCTAAGTTTCGCCAGTTTTCCGCCTCTGGCTATGAGGGCATCTGTAGCCATAACTCCAGGTCCGCCCGCATTCGTTATTATGACAAGGTTTGGACCTTTTGGCAGTGGTTGCATGCCCAAAACTTCGGCGCAGTTGAACAAGTCAGCGATTTCTTCGACGCGAACGATTCCTGCACGTTTAAAGGCTGCATCATAAATTACGTCTTCGCCTGTAAGGGAGCCTGTGTGGCTGGCTGCGGCTTTTGCGCTTTCAGTGTATTTGCCCGCCTTAACTACGATTACTGGTTTTGTTCTTGCGAAGTGGCGGGCAGCTGACATGAATTTTCTTGCGTCTGTTAATCCTTCTATATACATTAGAATGCTTCTCGTTTTGGGATCCGTGCCAAAATAGTCTATTAAATCGCCGAAATCCACATCCAACATCGAACCTACGGATACGAAGTTGCTGAAGCCAATGTTTTCCTGAATAGCCCAATCTAAAATTGCCGAGCCTAAAGCTCCAGATTGGCTTATGAAGGCTATGTTGCCTGGTTTTGGTGTTTTGTTAATAAATGTGGCATTCAGCTTTACGCTTGGGCGAATTATGCCTAAACAGTTGGGTCCAATAATGCGTAAACCATACTTGTTTTTTATTTCGAGAATTTTATCCTCTAAAGCTTTACCTTCTGCACCAACCTCCTTAAAGCCCGCACTGATTATGATTATTCCCTTTATTCCGGCCTTTCCACACTGCTCGACAATTTCAGGAACAGTTTTAGCTGGAGTTGCGATAACTGCAAGGTCTACTGGTTCTGGAATTTGTTCCACAGACTGGTAAGCTTTTAAACCTAAAATTTCAGTTTTGCGAATGTTAACGGGATAAACTTTCCCCTCAAAACCTAAATCGATAAAATTTTTCATTAAAGCATAGCCTACGCTTCCTTCCTCGTCGCTTGCGCCGATTATTGCGATGCTCTTTGGATTAAAAATTTTGTCAAGATGCAATGTAACCATTATAATAGCCCTCTTGTGAGTATTGCTTTAGATACGAAAATTAAACTTTGCGACTTGAAACTACAATTTTAACATGCCCATTTTCCAAATTTACACTTCTCGCATTCCTGACCATTAAGGAATCATCCGCCTTGTGGGAAAATTTCAGACCTTCAATTGCTGTTTTATCGTTTTGCGTTTTTCTTCCGCTAAAGGACCAAACTTTTTGATTCTGTCCGTGAACATGTTGAAGAGTTCAGCGGCTTTCTTGTAAACTGGTAAGGGCACATAGCTGTAACGTACTCGCATGCTTTCAACGCCGTATTTGGCTAATTCTCTTGCCATGTCAATCATTCTTTTCTTTGTGAATTTTTCATCTATTTCCTCGCTTCCTTCAATTACTAGAACCCCGTCGGCGCCAAAGGCAAAAGCGGTTAGCAGATGCTTTAAGCCCAAAATGGCGGTTGAAGGAACAGCCACAATTCTAACATTTTCCGGATAAACTGCACGGTCAAGCCCTAAGAAATCCATGCCAGTATAACCTACGTTTTTATCAACAAAGGCTACAATCCTAACTTCGTCAGCCGCTTTATCAGCCAAAACACCTCGCAATTCAGCAATAATCTGCCTATTCGTTGAATTCTTAAAATCAATAGCTTCCTGCGGACAAACTGGAATGCATGCGCCGCAACCAATGCATTGAAACGGGTCAATTTTGGCTTTATTTTCTTGCATACTTATGGCGTTCACTGGACAAACAGGCACACAAGCTTTGCAGCCATTACATAAATCAGCAATTACAAAGGCTTTCTCTGGGCTTGTGGTGACATAATCGCTTTTGAGGAACAATGATGCTTTAGCAGCAGCTCCTAAACCGTCAGAAACGGTGTCTCGCACATCTTTTGGGCTGAGAGCGCAGCCGCCTGCAAATATTCCAGTAACTAGCGTATCCACTGGGTCAAGTTTCGGATGCTTCTCTGTGACAAAGCCATCCTCGCCTAATGGAACTTTCAGTTTATCAGCCAGCTCTTTTAATCCCTCTGGTGGAACCATTGGTGTGGCTAATGCCACCATGTCATATTCGTCTTCACGCATCTCACCAGTCAGCGTGTCCTCAGCCAAAACCACAAGCTTACCATTATTGTTGTTCTTGTAAATTTCAGCAACTTTCCCCTTTACAAAAACGACGCCAGCCTCCTGATCACGCCAATACAAGTCTTCGTAGCCCTTTCCCGTAGCCCTTATATCAATGTAATAGATTGTGACGTCTATGCCTAACATTTTCTTAAGTACAAAGGCTTGTTTCAGCGAGTACATGCAGCAGATGCGACTGCAATAGGGAATGTAATTTTTATCCCTCGAACCGGCACACAAAACAATAGCCATTTTACGCACGTCGCTTCCGTCTGCACGCTTAACGAAGCCTCCGGTTGGTCCGGTGGCTGAAGTGAGTCTTTCCAAATCCATCATTGTTATAACGTCTTTATAATTGCCATAACCGTAAATTTCCAACTTGTGTGCATCATAAAGTTCATAACCCGTAGCCAAAATTATTGCTCCAACATTTAACTCAACAGTTTTGCCTAAGTCATCTATGTTTATGGCTTTAGCTGGACAAAGTTGCTCGCATTTTCGACATTTGGTGCAAGCTCCAAAGTCTATGGCATAAGCGGATGGGACAGCTTGTGGAAACTCCATATAAGCCGCTTTTCGCTGCGATAAACCCTCATTAAATTCGTCTGGAACTGATACTGGACAAACTTTTGCGCATACACCACAACTTCTGCACTTCTCCACATCCACGCCGCGTGGCTTCATGAAAACTTTAACTGCATAGTTGCCAGGTCTACCGCTAACCTCTTGCACTTCTGCATAGGTTAGCAAGTTCACGTTGGGGTTTCTTCCAACCTCCGCCATTCTCGGCGTGAGTATGCACTGGGCACAGTCTAATGTTGGGAAAACTTTTGTTAACTTTGCCATGTTGCCGCCTATGCTTGGTTTTCTCTCCACCAAATGCACTTTAAAGCCTAAATAGCCAAGCTCAAGCGCTGCTGTTATACCTGCTATTCCTCCCCCTATTATGAGAATTTCTCTTGAACCTTTCTCGCTTATAGGCTGAAGGGGTTCAAGCTCTAAACTTCGCTCGTATCCGCCTCTTATTAGGCTTATAGCCTTCTTTGTGGCTTCTTGGGATAATCCGTGGGTTCCATGAACCCAAGAATCCTGTTCTCTTATGTTTACAAACTCGAGCATGTAGGGGTTTAAGCCAGCCCTTTCTAGAACGTTTTGGAATGTTGCTAAATGCATTCTTGGGGTGCAACTGGCAACAACCACTCTGTCAAGGCGCTCTTTCTTTATGGCTTCAAGTATCATTTCTTGGGCTGGTTTGCTGCATAAATATCTGTGGTATTTTGCTGTGACGACGCCTTCCCACTTTTTAACTGCTTCAACAACAGCTTTAACGTCTACGACATCGCCTATGTTTCCGCCGCATTCGCAGACAAAAATTCCAATTCTTGGCATGTTCTTCTCCATCGGCCTTAATCTCCGGTTTTCATGATGCATTTGGATTCATAGAAGGGAAAACACTTATTAAAAATCTTACCTCTTTAAGGCAACAAAAGTGATGTATAAAATGAACGTTCAAGAACTCATCCAGAAACATAAGCTTCTTGAATGTATTCAATGTGGAATGTGCACTGGCTCTTGTCCAGTTTCAAAAAAGGCTAATTTGAATATTAGGCGGTATATGCGGGAAGTTTCAGCATTGGGCAAGTTGACGATACATGCACAGAATGAGTTGTGGAGTTGCACAACATGCTCCACCTGTGGCGTACGATGCCCAAAAGACCTTAACCCATACGAATTTTTAATTGATATTCGCAGCATAGCTGTTGAAGAAGGGCAAATTGCCCCAACAATTCGCGATGCCCTTGAAAGCATATTCAAAAATGGAAACCCGTGGGCTAGAATTCGCAGCAAACGTTCTGAGTGGCTTCAAGGCTTAAACGTTAAACATGTTTCTCAAGGCGCAGAAATCTTGTACTATGTTGGTTGCACTTCAGCCTACGACCCTCGCGTTCAAAATGTAGCCAAAAGCCTTGTTACGTGTTTCCAGAAGGCGGGTTTAAATTTTGGCATTTTAGGCGATGAGGAAAACTGCTGTGGAAGCGAAGTTTACGGCATGGGCGAAAAGGGTTTATTCGAATTTCTGGTTGAAGAGAACATGAAAATCTTCAACAAATACAACATAAAACAGACTGTGACAAATTGTCCACACGGTTTTCACGCATTCAAAAACCGATACAACCAAAACAGTTTTGAAGTTCAACATCACTCGCAACTGCTTGCAAAACTAATTGACGATAAAAAATTAACCTTCTCAAAAGAGGTAAACAAGAAAGTCATTTATCATGACCCATGCTTCCTTGGAAAACAAAACAACATATACGAAGAACCCAGAAAAGTCATTGAAAGCATACCCGGCGTAACACTGTTGGAATTTGACCGTTCAAGAACACGAAGCTTATGCTGTGAAGGTGGTGGCGGAAGAATGTGGGTTGACATTCCAGGACCACGCTTAGCAGAAATTCGCGTTAAGGAGGCTGTTGCGGCTGGTGCAGAAATTTTAGCTGTGGCGTGTCCATTCTGTTTGTTAACTATTGAAGATGCTGTTAAGACAACTGGAAATGAAGGCAAAATCCAAGTAATGGATATAGCAGAATTGTTAACCCTTGCTTTATAATTCATAATGTTTTTAGGCTATTTTCTCTTATTTTAAATAATTAGACGTTTATTTGGTGATTTTATTGAGAAAAAGGAAAAAGAAGGAAGCGGAAGAAAATTATTATTGCTCAGTTTGCGGTCGAGAGATTAGTCGAGAAGAGTATGAAGCCTATGATGGAATGTGCTGGGAATGCTGGGATGACCAGATGACTGAAGAATCGTTAATGATGTTTGGAGACGTTATGTAAAATGAATGAGAAAGAGGAAGTTTATGAGTGCATATTGTGCGGCAGAAAAATTACTTTTGATGGCTTATGCCAAGAATGTTATGAAATAGAAATAGCAGACTTGGATTACGAAGACGAGGATTATTAGGCATAATCCATTTAAACGCATTTCAAACTATTTGTTTAAAGGTTGCTTGCCATGGAAAGTTGGGACCTCGTAATCATCGGCGGAGGCGCTGCAGGCTTAGCCGCTGGAATTTACGGCGCAAGAAGCGGATTGAAAACGCTTGTTTTAGACGAGAAAATGGCTGGTGGAACAATGGCTGACGCACCCCTAATTGAAAATTATCCGAGTTTCCAAAGCATAAATGGAATGGAACTAGCCCAAAAAATGGTGGCTCACTGCAGAAAAGCCGGCGCCACAATCCATGAATTCGAAAAAGTTCTCGAAATGAACCTTAAGGGCGACAAAAAAATCATAAAAACAAACAAAACCACATATGAAGCAAAAACTGTTATTATCGCTTCTGGTTCGCATTACCGTGAAATCGGCGTTCCCGGAGAGAAGGAATTTCGCGGTAGAGGCGTTAGTTACTGTGGCATTTGTGATGGACCATTGTTTAAGGGGAAAAATGTGCTTGTTGTTGGCGGCGGAAACTCTGCTGTCATAACAGCCTTATACTTGGCAGACTTAGCCTCAGAAGTTAAAATTGCCCATCGCAGAGAAGAATTTAGGGCAGAGGAGACACTTGTAAAGGCACTAAAAGCTAAGGATAACATTGAAATTTTATGGAACACTGAAATTAATGAGATTAAAGGCGAAAGACTGGTTAACAAAGTCATACTTTTTAATAATAAGACCGAGGAAACTAAGGAATTGCCTGTTGACGGCGTTTTTGTTCAGGTTGGAGAAGACCCAAACAGTCAACTAGCAAAAGAGGCTGGCGTTGCCGTTGATAATGAAGGTTACATTTTGGTTGACATTCGCCAAAGAACAAACATTCCGGGGGTTTATGCTGCTGGAGATGTCACAAACCATCCCGTTAAGCAAGTTGGAACCGCTGTGGGACAAGGCATAACCGCTGCTTTAGAGGCTTATGGCTACATTCGAAGACCTTACTATTATAAACCATAGGCATTATTCCAAAATCATTATATTTCTGGAACGCCATTTTCATGAATTCTAGCCTTAACACAAATTTGAAGCAAAACTGTTTAACCGAATAGGCTTTGGAGAGATTCAGATGAGTGAACCATGCGCCGCTGCGATAACTATTAACCAAGATTATTGTAGCAGATGTTCAATATGCCATTCCATATGCCCTTACGAGGCTATAAAACGCGATGCTGAAACTGGAAAAGTGGAAATAGACCTTCAAAAATGCCAAGTTTGCGGAATATGTTATAGCGCATGTCCGTCATTGGCAATAGAAATTGTTTATTATGATTATGAAAGTTTGCTTAATTATGTTAATTGTATGCGGGAGAAGGAAAAAGGCGATACGCTTGTTCTCATGTGTAGAGGAAACTCGCCTGCAACATGCGAGATTGAGGATATTCTGGAAAGTCAAGGTTTAAACATGAAAAATTACATTCCATTGCGCATACCTTGCTCTGGAAGAGTGCCCACAGAATTCATTTTCAAAGCCTTAAATTCTGGCATAAAAAACATCATTTCCATCCAATGTGAAGACGAGTTTTGCCGCTTCAAAAGGGGAACAAAAATTAACACGAGAAGGCTTATGCTTGGCAAGGCTGTTCTGGAGCAGTTAGGCTTCAGCAAAGAGGCTTTGAAGGTTATTAAGTATTCGCATAAAGCCATTTATGACACGGAAAAATGTGTTGGTTGCGACAAATGCGTTTTCATATGCCCTTACGGCGCCATAGAAGCCGAAGAATTTGCAACACCACGAATAATTCAAGAAGCATGCATGGGTTGCGGAGCATGTGCAC
>JAVZJY010000005.1:0-55172 GCA_038872535.1 Bathyarchaeia archaeon
CTGGTAAATGTTTTCAAGAAGTATATTTACCTTCTCTTCTGCTTCTTTCCACCACGAGCTCTCCTAGTTTGATGCCCCCTCGCTTTGTCACGGCGAGCGCTCTCTTTGGCTTTTCTACGAGAATCCTGTTCTCTACTCATGTCCTTCACTTCATCTCTCTCAAAATATCAACAGCATCCTTTCCCAAAAACCTTCTGTTAAAAATACAAGTCTGCTTTTCTCCTATTCGTATCAAATTACATGAATGGTTCGGCATAAGCGCCGGGGGTGGGATTTGAACCCACGCGGCCCCGAAGGGCCACAGGCTGAATGGCGTTTTAACGCTTTTGTCTCCAGGCCTGCTCCATACCTGACTAGGAGACCCCGGCACGTTTTGTTCATGTTTAATTTGGTTTTTTGGTTTATTATGGTTTCTAGAAGGAGAACAAGAGATATCTATTGGCAATGTTATTGGAGACAATATTATCACAATCACTTTAGTTTTCGGCTTAGTCGCAATAATAGTTCCTTTGAAGGGACATTCTTTTGGTGTTGCGCTTCCAGAAATCCTCATAACCGTGCCCTTCATGGTGCTTGTCACATTCATATTGCTCATCGTGAGCAGGGCGCATCAAGGGGTTACTAAATCATTGAGCATCTTAATGTTAATCATTGCCGCAATAAGCTTCATAGCCCAAACAATCTTCCTAGCATAAAATTTGAGAGGTTTCTATTTGGAAAATGGCTTTGTTGCAGTTTTCTAACATCCTTATTCTAGGTTACCTCTCCACTGCAACTTTGCTTATGCCAGCCTCTTTTTCAAGTCTTATTACATGTTCAGCTTTTTCTGCAAAGGCTTCGCTGTGTGTGACTGCTATTATTTGTTCTATGGCTTTAAAGCGTGAGATGGCTTCGGACAAGCGGTCTATGGAGCCGTCTTCTCTTCCAAGGCTTTCTGTTGGTTCGTCAAGCAATAATAGGCTTAATCCATGACCTGTTCTAGACTGCATAATTAATTGTCCTAATCCGAGGCGGTAAGCAAAAGCAAGCAACGTTCTTTCTCCGCCGGAAAGATTTGAAACTTCCCTTTCCATACCGCTTTCGCTTACCACGTATGGCGTGTAAGTTTCGTCGATTGAAACATTTATTGGAGTTCCTTCTCCACCTGCTAGGCTGTCGAGAACTTGTTGGACAAAGTTTCTTAGGACTTTTACGAATTCGCTTCGCAGTTTAGGTTGAATGCTTCTGTAGGCGTCGCGTATGCTCCCGATGATTCCAACAACCTTTGCTATTTTTTCCATGCGTTCAATTTTCTGCTGAGCTTGGTCAATTCTCTCTTTTATTTCTTCTAAACGCTGGACTAAGGATTTTTTTTGTTCTTCTTTAGCCCTTAAATCAGATTCCAGCGAAGAGTACTGCTGCAAGGCTTGTCTGCTTTTTGCTCTGGCGCTTTCAAGTTCCGAAACGTCAAATCTGCCGATTTCTGTCCTTAGATTCTCCAGTTGCGTTCGCAGTTCTTTCTCTAACTTTTGTTTTTCCTCAAACTCTTTGGTAAAGTCTGCCAATGCTTGGGATTCTTGGTTAATTTGGGCTTTCAAATCTTCCAATCTTAAAATTAGCGTCTGCAAGTTTGAGAAAGCCTCGCTTGCCTTATTCTTTATCTGCTGGAGCTCTTCAATGTCATGTTGGAGTTGACTTATTGTTTTTTGTCTTTCGCTATTTTCTGTTTGAATTTTCTGCATCAAACCGTTCTTGTATTCTCCTGTTAATGGTTGCAAACATAATGGACAGAGATTTTGAGTGGAAAGAGAAGAGATTCTGTTTTGGTCTTCCCGCATTTTTCTTCGGGCTGCTTCTTGTTCACCTTTTAAGCTGGAGATTTGGTCGTCAAATGCCAGCAAATATTGTTTTATGGCGTCGATGGGCTGGTCCGGTGATACTCCAACTTCCTTAAGCTTAGCCTTGTAGGATTCTATCTGTGTTTCCATACTGTTTAGGCGTTGCTTCAGATTTTCAATGACAAATTTTCTCTTCTCTATTTTCTCAGCTAGGGATGCTGACGCATCTTCCACGTTTGTCAAGTTTGCAAGAGTTTGGGCTTCTTTCCGTTTTAATTCTTCAACTTGGGCTTTCACATCCTCCAGTTTTTTAAGTTTCAATTCAGTCTCCTCGAGGGCTTTTTTTGCTAAGCTGAGCCTTTTCGCCATGTCTTGCAACTCAATTTCGATAATTCCAAGCTGCTCCACTGTTCGATTGTATTCTGCATTGAGTTTTTCCATTCCAACAACGTCTGGGTCTTTTTCGTAAGCTTTCTTTTCTCCATCGTATTCTCTTTGATAACCTGCCAAATTGCTCCACGCTGTCTCGTAGTCTGATAAACCGAATAACTCGTCTAGGCGTTTTTGCCTCTCTCTTGGCGTGGCGTCTAAGAGTTCTTTTAGGTGCTCTTGTCTAACCCAAACTATTTCACGGAAAAGGTCCTTGTCTAAGGCTGTTATTGCTTTTATTTGTTCGGCTACTGCATCGCTTTTTACGCTTGCTATTAAGTTTTCTCCTTCGAAGAGTTTCAGTTCTTCAAAGTCTTGGCTTATGCCTTTTCCATGCCTTTTCAAACCACGGGATATTTTGTAGCTTTTTCCATTTTGAACAAACTGAACTGTGACTTTTCCGCTTTCTGCACCTTCACGGAGAAGATAATCGTAGCTTCTGCCGAGTGGTTCGCCGAAAAGCACAAAATCTATTGAGTATAAAATTGTGGACTTCCCACAGCCTAAACCGCCAACAAGACAGTTGAAGCCTCTTGCGAATGGCACAGTGGATTTAACGTGGGAGCGGATGTTTTCAAGTTGAACTATTTCAATTTTCATTGCAGCAGCTCCTCCAAGGTCTGTTTCACTTTTTCTTCTTCCTTCTTGGTTAAAGGCTCAATAAGCTGGATGGCAGTGCGAGCTATTTTTTCAGCATCTTCGCGGCTGTAACGTTCAGAGAAAATTTGCATAAAATATTCGAAAGCCTTCGTTCTCAAATCTTTAAGTTCACTTTCGAATATTGAACGAACAACTTCCTCTGAAACTTCACTTTCCCGCAGCAAAACAAGCGGATGCACAAACAAAGCCTTTTCTGCTGCGCTTCTAACTTGGGCAACATCAACTTCTGCTCGGCTTGCCTCTGCGGGTAAGCTTCCCTTCAATACGGGAATTAGGATTGCGCCTTCTTCGTCTGCTCCTTTCACCATCTGAATGGCTAATTCTGTAATTCTTGATGGAGTTACGCCGGTGAAATCTTGTTCTAAAACAACGAATTTGCGGGAAGATTGAAGCTCTATAAATTGGGGTGAAACTGTTCCATTTTCGTCAACTTTAACATAATAGAATCCTTTTTTGATTTTGGCTTCGTCATAGTTGACAGTTTCTGTGCATCCACTGTAAACCAGAAGTCCATTCTTGAACTTTTCCATGTATGGCGTATGCACATGCCCAGCAGCATAATAGTTAAAGCCCTCTGGAATGAGTTCTGGCGAAGCCTCAGCTTCCATGTATGGTGGTTTAACGCTTTGAATGTCTAAAGCCATGTGAAAAACGAAAATGTTAAACAGCGCCGGGTCTGGTGCTGGTTTATTTTGCTCCATGAAAGCTGGAAGTAACTCTTCAGTTTTGCGTCTAGTTCTGAAGTTTGGAACGCCATAAACGTAACAGCAGTCAGGCTTTTTCCAGCATGCGCCTTCATGTCTTGGCAGGTGATAAATTAATCCAGCGCTATCCAATGGATTCAAGATTGTTCCAGTTACAATGTTTGGAGCTGAATCATGCGAACCATCAACAGTTAAAACTGGAATGCCAGCCTCTCTTAAACGACCAAAGTTTCTGATGGCGTTTTCCAACGTAACGTTTGAGGGGCGAGCGTTATGGAATAGGTCTCCAGCTATAATCATGAAATCCGGTTTTAACTCAATAGTTTTGTCAACTAACTCTTGAAAAACCTTGTCAAAGTCTTCGCGTCTAATCTCTAAACCATATTGTGCATAACCCAAATGTAAATCCGCAGCGTGGACAAAACTGAAAGCCTTCAACCCTTTTCATCCCACCAGTTGTTAATGCCCAAACAACCTATTAGCTTTATCAAAAGTCATAACTATTGCGGAAATACACAAAAAGAATAAAACCAACCACAACAATCATAACGCAAAAGGCGTGCCGACAAAATGAAATGCCAAAAATGCCAGAAAGAAGTTTTTCTACCCTTCAGATGCCCATACTGTGGAGGCTACTTCTGCCCAGAACATCGCCTACCAGAGGCCCATGAATGCCCAAACATGGAATTGGCACGAGCCCCAAAGGAAGAAACACACCTACCAATAATTCAAAAACAAAAATCCTATGAATACACAGTTACCTATTTGCCAGTTCAAACAGCAAAGAAAAAAGTATACTTTAGCATGAAAGAAGTTGAACATTTGACAATTGCTGCATTGTTAGTTTTTGGCATAGGATTGTCCTCGGGAATATTTATACCCTATTGGGGACTGGATGAAACATTTATGCTGGTTGCATTTGCATCAGCTTTCACAATATCCTTTTTAGCCCATGAAATAGCCCACAAAATAGTCGCACAAAAGGAAGACTTGTGGGCAGAGTTTAGATTAACAATTTTCGGAGCCGTTTTGACGCTGCTTTCCATATTTTCAATTTTTAAGATAATATCGCCGGGCGCTGTTATGATATCTGGATTTGGTGATAAAAAGAGCATAGGAAAGATATCCATTGCAGGGCCAGCAACAAATATTGTCTTGGCAATCTTACTTTTAGGCTTAGCCTTTCTAATTCAAAATCCAATTTTTATGCTTTTGGCTTTTATCAACGCTTCAATAGCCATTTTTAACTTAATCCCTTTTGGAATACTTGATGGATTCAAAATTTTTTTGTGGAACAAAAAGGTTTGGGCTTCAGCCTTTACGGCAAGCTTGATTCTAACATTGATTTCATACAAGCTTATATTATAAATAAAACAACTTTTAATGGGTTTAGATGGTTAACAGAGATAGACATGACATTACCATGGAAATATTGAAGAAGGCTGCTTCTGGAAAGAGAAAGACTGAGTTGATGCAGGATGTTGGTCTCTCATATTTGCAGACTAAACAGTATTTGAGTGCACTTACAGAAAAAGGACTCCTGGAAATAGACAAGCAAAACTGTTATAAGACAACCAAGAAAGGTTTAGAATTTCTGGAAAAATGCATGGAATGCCCACTTTTCAAATGGAAATAAACCGCATGATACGTTAAACCAGTTCTATGGTTACATGCACTTCTTCAGGAACCCGAATCCTCATAATACGCCGCATCACACGCTCTTCAGCATCAATGTCTATGAGGCGCTTGTGAATGCGCATCTCCCATCTATCCCAAGTTTGGGTTCCCTCGCCACACGGCGACTTCAGAACAGGAACACGCAACCTTTTTGTCGGCAATGGGACAGGTCCATTTATTTTTACGCCTGTTTTTTGGGCGATGGCTTTCAGTTCCTCACATACTTCTTCCAGTTTTTTGTAATCTGTGCTTGTGAGGCGTATTCTTGCTTTTCTAGCCATCACCATCATTCCTGAGGTTTTTAACTTTAACTTTTGTTTGGTGTTTACCTTAGACAATTAACCACAAATAAAAACTTATCGACGTTTACCCCCAATTTGCTTAACCAGTCAATTTTAGGCTTGTTACACAACCACAATTGATAGACGCTCTCTAGATTTTTAGGTTCTCCCCTGCTCAAGTTTTATTTAACAAAGCTTATTGAAGAGATGACAGCAATGATAACAATGAATGAGAGTGTTAAATTGGCGAAAAAGAGACTTAAGGTTAAGGGTATACTCTTAGACTTGGACGGCACAATAGTGGATTCAAGAGACGCTTACACGGAAGCTGTGAAAACTGCCTTTGCATCTTTTGGACAGAAGCCTGTGTTAACTGAAGTCGCTACCGAAATTCCTAAGAGACTTGAACAGAATCTTCCAATAAACGACTTAGTGAAGGGAATTGACTCACAGAAGTTTTTAGAATTGTATCTTAATGCATATTACAAGGCAACAGCCACAAAAACCAAGCCCGTTCCAAAAATTGAGGACACGCTTAAAAAACTTTCGAGAAAGGCTGCATTAGCGTTAATTACCATGCGTTATGTTCCAAAAGAAAATGTCATAAAAGAGTTGGAAAATTTTGGATTGGCAAAATACTTTCAACATGTAATAACAGCCCTTGACACGCACACGCCCAAACCTTCACCGGAGGCGCTAATAAAATGTGCAAAAAAATTTGGCGTCCAACCATGCGAATGCTTGGTTGTTGGAGATTCTGTGGCAGATATAAAAGCTGGAAAAAATGCTGGAGCCAAAACTGTTGCAGTTTTATCTGGAATTTTTTCCCGCAAAGAATTGGAAAGGGAAAAACCAGATTTAATCCTTGAAAACGTCAATCAGCTTCCAGATTTTCTTGAATAGCCTTTAAATTGGGCTTTTAAATATTTCTGAAATTGGAATATAGCTGAAAATTATCGAAAAAAGTTATAGAAGCAACCATAAATAAAGCTTAATTAAAAGCTCAGCTTAACATTAAAGCGGAGAAGGCTTCAGCAGGGAATAGCTAATGAATTTCATAGAAACATTATTGGCTGATAAGCTTAAAGAAATAAATCCAACACTGGAAGTTTTCGGTTCAGACAGAAAAGTGCTTCAGATAGCATGCCAAGACTTAACGAATTATCTTAGATTCCACTGGAACCTTGTCGGAAAAGAAGCAAATGAATGCGAAATAGTTGAGAATTTGGAAAAGTTCTTTAACGAAAACCCGAATGAATTGCAGGAATTCTTAGACATTTGGACAAAAATATGGTTCAAAAAATGGAAGGAAAGGGTGAAGCTACTGATAGGCAATGAAAACTCTAACAAGTGGGATAGGGTTACAAAAATTCTTGCCAACGCAGAACCATTATGGAGGAGACTTCCAAACCGCCAAGAAATGCAAGAAATAGTAACATACACGCTGATAAAGAATGGAGAAATCTGCGGCACATCAATTCTCGCGGAGAATCTCTTAAAAATGGAGCTTGGCGAAAAAAGAGGAAACTACACAAGCGAAGGCGAGCAAATAGTTCATGTTGTCAACACTTCTTTAAGGAAAGCAAGAGAGCTTGCCAGAAGCAAGGGTCCATTAATCTACGTTAAAATTGACAAGGGCTATTACAGAACAGAATCCATGTAAACAGAAAAGAGCATTTTAACGTAGTCTTTCTCTGTGAAGATTTCTGCTTCGCCAAGAATATGTTTTAATGGTTGTTGTCTTTCCATAGCCGCATGCTGCGCATTGTTTCTTTGCCACGTTATAGGCTCTTCTTCCACATCGCCTACAACGTATGTGGAGGGTTTTTCCGGCACGTTTTCCAAAGGATGGTGTTCCCTTTCCCAACGTTTTCACCTTGGCGGTGGCGAAATCAGAACCACGTTATCTCCTCTAACTATTATTAAACCTAATTTTTTCACGTTCTCAGCGCTTGTGGTGTCTTCTGTTTCTTCCAAAACAAGGTTTAGGTGTTGGTCAAAACCTTTCAGTCTTCCCCGTAAGCTTTTTCCACCTTTAAGGCGCACGAGAACTATTTTTCCAAGGTTTTGTTCAAGGATTTCTGTTGTCATTTCGCTCATTTCTGAACCTCAATTAGACTTTATGCTTTTTATACTTAAACTTATACCATTTAAACCTATCTAAAAGGATGCAGCAAATGCCAGAAAAATATAGACGATATTTCTTGAAGGATAAGGAGACAAAACTCCTGTTAAGCAAAGTTTCGGAAAGATTTGGGGATAGTTTAAGGCAAATTTTAAACTCAAAAGTTAAAGTGGAGATTTTGGAAACAGAATTTGCTGAAATATACCTATTCAACGGCAAACCCTTATTAGCCAAAAATGAAGAAAAAATTTTCCCCACCCTTGTTTTCAGCGAATTTTTAGGTTCTGCAGCTAAAATTATTGTTGACATGGGCGCTGTCCCCCACATCTGTAACGGCGCAGATGTTATGGCGCCTGGAATAGTGCGTTTCGAGGGACAATTTGAAAGGGGCGATTTTGTTCTTGTTGTGGATGAGAAGTATGGTAAACCTTTGGCAGTTGGCGAAGCGCTGTTCGACATAGACGAAGCGGCGAAGACTAAGCAGGGAGTTATTGTTAAAAATGTTCATTTTGCTGGCGACAAAATTTGGAACTTCGTAAAGAAACTGTAATCTGTATTTTGAATTCATAAAATGCTTTAATACTAAATTTTTATTAAGAATTTAGACGTGAAATTAGGAAACACTTAAACTGTTAAAGAACAAAATATGAGTTAGAGAGGAGAAGTTTGCCGGGTTTAAGCGACATATTTCGCAAATCCAAGAAAACCGGAAAAGAAATAGAAGCCAAAGGTATTCCCGGCAAAACTTACTTGAAGGCTATGCCTCTCCGCGATTTGTCAGATTTGGATTCTGTGAAAAACGAGGTTAAATCAGGAAACATTCTTATTCTTAGGATAACGCCTTTGGCGAACAAAAGCATAGACGATGTCAAGCGAGCGGTGAACGAGTTATGCGAATTTGCTGAGTCTGTGGGCGGCGACATTGCAAGATTAGGCGAAGAAAGAGTGGTAATATGCCCTTCAGGCGTGAGGATTTGGCGAGAGAAAACACCAGTAACAAATGAGCCGATACCGACAGCAGCCTAAATTAATTCTGCAATTTCGCTACCAATTTTTTCAAAACTTTCTTCCATGCCTTCTGCAAGCGGTCCCTCTGAACCCTTAACTATGGCTGAAGTATAGGGCTTAATAATGCTCATCCCAAATTCTTTCAACCTTTTTTCAATTCCCTTCGCTGCACTTCCAGCTAACCGAGACTTATACTTGGTGTCGAAAGCGAATGCTTTCTTGCCTTTAAGGTTCACACTTTTCAGTTTTTCAAGAAAAGCTTTCATGGGTTTAGATATGCCAAAGGCATGGGTGGGTGCGCCAAAAGCCAGAAAATCACACTCACCCAGCTTATCAACATCAACTTCATCAGCTTTAACACAATCAACCTTAACTCCTTCCTTTTCCATGCCGATGGCTAAGGCTTTGGCTATCTTTTCCGTGTTGCCAAACTTTGTATCATAAATAATTATCGCCCTTTTCATTCCATCACCATATTTTTCTATGCTTAAAGTAGTCTGAATGTTTCCATTATTGCGGGCACAAGCGTTTGGATTCCGCATCTTTTTTGGATGAAGTTGGCCATGCTTAGGCATTTGGCTCTTTCGCCGTGACAAACAATGACTCTTTCAGGCTTAGGTTTCAAGTTAATTATGTAGTTTGTTATTTGTCGCCTATCGGAGTGCCCAGAAAAGCCTTCAATTGATTCCACGCGCAACCTAACTTTTACAACATCCATTTTACCTTCGCTGTTCATCATCGCAACTTCAGTTAAACCTTTCTGCACACGCCTTCCCAAAGTGCCCTCAATCTGATAGCTAACAAAAATTACTGTGTTATTCTCGTTGTCAGCTAAGTTTTTGAAATACTCTATTACTGGTCCGCCTTCAAGCATGCCGGAAGTTGCCATAATAATGCATGGCTCGCCGTCAATAATGTCTTGTCTAACATTTGGATGCTC
Organism: Bathyarchaeia archaeon; assembly: GCA_038872535.1. Classification (GTDB taxonomy): domain Archaea; phylum Thermoproteota; class Bathyarchaeia; order Bathyarchaeales; family Bathycorpusculaceae; genus JASEJA01. Next base: position 9,642 of record JAVZJY010000005.1, read on the forward strand.
AACAACCGTGAAATAGTCTGATTGAAAGGGGTTAACTCCATCATGTAATATGCTGTAGCGAACTTCTCGTCCCAAATATTCTGGATAAGCCGTGTGGATGGCTGTTGCCTCAGAAATCATGCCTTCAACAAAAACTGGCGCTTCTTTCATCAAACCCCGACGCATGTAACCATCAATTATAAGCATTATTTCTTGAGCCCTTCCAACAGCTGGAACTGGAATCAAAACTTTGCCCCTACGTTCCAAAGTTTCGTTTATGATAGCTGTTAAACGCTCTTCAGCCTCAACCCGCGAAGGCATAATATCATCCGCCCCGCCGTAGGTGCTTTCAGTTATGATGGTTTCAACTCTTGGAAATTCAGTTGTTGCAGCTTCCAAAAGCATGGTCCTTCCATATTTGTAATCGCCAGTATAAACAATGTTGTGTAGGCCTTCGCCAACATGCAAATGAGCCATAGAAGAGCCAAGAATGTGACCAGCGTTATGAAGTGTTAAACGAATGTCTGGAGCTATGTCTGTTACAACGCCATAACGAAGAGGAATAGTGTGCAAAACGCATTCCCGCACATCCTTCTGGTCATAAGGCGCCATCAAACCCTGCTTACTCGCCACATCCAAATAATCCAACTGAAGCAAAGTCATCAAATTTGAAGTTGGAGAAGAACAGTAAACTGGACCATCATAACCGTACTTGTAAAGGAAAGGCACAAGACCACAATGGTCAAGATGCGCATGAGTTACAACAACGGCATCTAAAGAATCAAGCTCAAAAGCTGGATTATCAAGCCTCGGAAAAGCCTCGAAAGGTCTGGAAGAACCAGGGTTAATTCCACAATCCAATAATACACTGCTTTCCCTGGTTTGAACAAGAAACGCTGAGCGCCCAACCTCTTGCACTCCACCTAAGGCTGTGACTCTAACATCTCCAACATCGTAAATTTTGGGTCTAAAGATTCTTTCGCCTACAGCCCTAAGGATTTGTTCTCTTTCCTTGCTTTCAGAATGCAAATAATGCCTCATGTGCGCCACTATTTTTGACTTCAGCGGAGGGCTCCTTAAAACATGGGGACGCCACTTAGTTCGCCTAATAATTTCTTGTAATACAGTTCCATTCTTTCCAATGACAAGCCCAGGTTTCTTTGCCTCAACTATGATTTCTCCGAGGCTTGGGTCAAAATTTATATCCGTAACCTCAGCTTCTGCTGGTATTATTTCCTTTGCAATTCTTTCAGCTTCATTTTCTGGAAGCCTCACAGATGGGTCGGAGCGCACAACTATCCTTTTTCTTATTATGCCAACTATGTCAGCTATTACGCTGCTTTGTTCCACCAGTATTTCTGGTCTTTTAGTGTAAACTGCAAGCGCTGGTCCCTCATACTCTATTCTAGTCACTTCAGCCTCTTTTGGAACATGCTCTAAAATGTATTGGCTTATTTCCACTTTATCCCTTTCAGAGTTAGGCGCCACGATTTTAACTTCCTCAATCTGTTAGAAGTTTTTCCTTTTCCTCATCAGTCAACTCATGATAACCATTATCATCTATAACTGCAACGTTAAAGCTGTCGCCGCTGGCTGCATCCCGCTTCATAGCAGAATTAACAGCTTTAACAATTATTGGCAAAAGTTCAGCCACAGACATGTCCTCCTTATACTTGTCTTCTAAGACGCCGTAAGCTATTGGTGAACCCGAACCCGTGGCAACACACTTTTCTTCTGTTAAACTGCCAAAGGGATCTAAGGAATACACGTGAGGCCCAGTATCATCTATGCCACCAATAAGAACTTGCGTAAGCAGAGGCGCATACCTGGAAGAAAAGAAAAGATTCGCCACCAACCTCGCAGCAGAACTTATGGGTAAGGGTCTACTCATGTTAATTTTGTAAAGCTGTGCATTCGCCGTAAGTATATCAACAGTTCTTTGCGCATCAGCAACAGTTCCAGAAATAGTCATTGCCAGATGATCATCTATCTTATACACTTTTTTCCCATGTTTATGAGCCACATAGAAACCCATAGTTACACGAGTGTCTGAAGCCAATATGACGCCGTCTTTACAGACGACGCCTATTGTAGTCGTTCCCTTCAACATTAATTGATTGGCTACATCTTTGTTTACCATTCTAATTTCTCCTAAAACCTAAATACATTGCGGGTTTACTTCGCTAGGAAGCAGCATCATTTAATCATACCCATGACATTTATTAACATTACGGTTTAGAAAAGGTAAGACTTAAACATAAAAGCCGAGAAAATAAAGAAGGTTTAAAGCCATAAAATGTGGTTAATTTGACTTTAAAACACCATCGCATGCAACTTCCAAGGGAGGTACTTGTAGGAAACGGAACCATAGAATATGCCGCCGACATCTCTAGACGGTTAGGATTCACAAAATCAGCACTAATAATTGCTGGAGTTAAAACATATGATATTGCAGGAAAAACCGTCAAAGAACTCCTTGAAAAAGAGGGGCTAAAAGTTGACACATTCCTTGTAGAGTCAGCCACAGCAAAGGATTTAGAAGCTGTTGAAGAGAAAATAAAGGTTCTGAAGCCACAGGTTGTTTTTGGAGTTGGCGGAGGAACAAAAATAGACGTTGCAAAATTAAGTTCAGCAAGGCAGGAAATCCCATTCATCAGCGTTCCAACCACAGCATCTCATGACGGAATTGCAAGCCCCCTATCCTCAGTAAAAGGCCTCGAAAAACCCTATTCAGTTTTAGCCCAAGCACCCATAGCCATAATCGCCGACACAAACATAATAATGAAGGCGCCTTGGCGCTTTGTCGTAAGTGGCTGTGGAGACGTAATTGCAAAGTTAACAGCAGTAAGAGATTGGAGACTGGCACATAAAGAAAATAATGAGTATTATGGAAGTTATGCTGCAAGTCTCGCCTTAATGAGCGCAAAACTTGTGATGCAAAACGCAGATCTGATAAAGCCAGAGAGTGAAGAAGGCTTGCGAGTTTTAATAGAAGCCCTAATAAGCTGTGGAGTTTCAATGAGCATTGCAGGAAGCAGCCGCCCATGCAGCGGTTCAGAACACCTTTTCAGCCACGCCCTTGACATTACCGCCACCAAACATGCTATGCACGGAGAACAATGTGGCGTCGGCACAATCATGATGGCTTATCTTCACAAGGCAAACTGGAGAAGCGTCAAAAACACGCTGAGAAAGCTAGGTGCACCCACAAATGCTGAGGAGCTTGGAGTGGAAAAAGAAAGTATTGTGAAGGCTTTGGAGATATCTGTGTCCATAAGACCAGAGAGATACACAATTTTAAGTAAGTTGAAATGGAAACGTGAAGATTTCGAGAAACTTGCAAGAATAACCGAAGTTATATGAGCGTTTATTTTTTGGCTTCGGTTTTTGGTTGCACCTTGAATGTTTCTGTGAATTTTACCACTGTTATTTTTGGGAAAAATCTTTGTATATCCATAGCTATGCCTCTCTTAGCCACTTGTATCCCCTCCAAGTAGAAGGCTTCTTCAGGCATTTCTATACTAACAATTTTCTGCCTAACTGTAAACTTGAACTTGGCTTCTTCAACGGCTGGTATTCTTCGATGTATTAAGGCGGCAATTTTTTCGTTGATTGTTTCAAGTTTCTTTTGGACTTTAACCTCATAAACCAGTGTTTTTCCAGCTAAAGGCGGATTAAAGTCCAATAGGACTCTTCCAGCTCCCATAGCCCTTACAGTAGCCATTTTTCCGTCGTATTCTAAACGCATTCCAAGGGTTGGAGTTATGCCCTTAGCTGTTAAATGCCTTAAAGGAACACGCCTAACCTTCTCGGAATCTCGGGGTCCAAAGGCTTTTTCTGGAGGAATCTCTACTGAATTTGTTTTCCCAATTTCCATGGTTGTTAGGCTTTCATCTAAAGCTTTGAGTACCCATCCTTCGCCGATGACTACTAGTTTAGGCTCGTAGATTTCGCCTTCCTTGTACAAGCGTTCCTTTTTGGCAGTTTCCTCCATTGTTGTGTCAAAGACTTCGCCTGTTTCCTTCACTTTGGCAATATAGTCTATTAGTATGAAGTCGCCCTTTTGCAAACTCATAGCACATCATCTTTTAAAACATCGCAAACATACACTGAAACCTTAATAAAAGCTTTCCCCAAAACACATAAACTTCCTAAATGAATTACAGTTAAATCTTGCAAGATTTGGGACGAAAATAATGCAAAAAGAAACAAAGGCAAAAATCAACAAAGCCGCTTATATGGGTATCCTCCTTTTAGGAATTGTCAGCTTAATGGGCGATGTGGTTTACGAAGGCTCTGGAGGCATAATTCCAGACTATCTAAAGTTTTTAGGGGCAACGGGATTTATTGCGGGATTAGTTGTAGGATTCGGCGAATTTTTAGGCAACGCTATGAGATTTTTCAGCGGATTTTTAGCAGACACAACACGGGCTTATTGGCTTTTCATGTTTTTGGGCTATGGATTAATAGTTTCAGTTCCTCTTTTAGGAATTTCAGCAACCCTAGAAATAGCCGTAATCCTCATTCTTCTTGAAAGATTTGGTAAAGCTCTTAGGGCGCCTTCGAGAGACGCAGTCCTATCCATCGTAAGCAAAGATGTGGGCGCCGGCAAAGCTTTTGGCATTCATGAATTTTTGGATCAGGTTGGCGCCATTCTTGGACCGCTTTTAGTAGCGGCTTTAATGTTTTCAACAAACAACAATTACAGCTACACTTTCAGCTTCTTATTAATACCTTTCCTAATTCTTTTAGTGGTTTTAGCCTACACTCACAAGAGAATAGGTTCCAAAACAACCGCTGAAACGTCGAAGGCTAAGGAGAAAAGAGAGAAACTTCCAAAATTCTTCTACATTTATACGCTTGCTGTTTTAATGAATACTGTTGGGCTTATGTCGGCTAAACTTATACTTTTCAGGGCTTCTGAACTTCTTAACCCGAAAGGGCTGCAGTGGATTGTGCCCCTCATGTATTTGCTTATTCAAGGAGTGGATGCGCCCACAGCCCTCATTGCTGGATATGCCTATGACAAATTTGGAATAAAGGTTTTAGTTTTACCGTTCATGCTTTCAATTTTTCCAGCCCTATTCGCCATGAGCAATAACGAACTCCCAACCCTAATAACGGCTTCGGTTTTTTCAGGTTTAGTTTTGGGGATGCAAGAATCCATTTATCGTGCAGCAGTTTCACAGCTTACTCCCATTTCTTCACGGGGCACAGCCTATGGACTGTTTAATGTTGTTTATGGTTTTGGTGAACTTGTCAGCGGTGGAATATTTGGCTTATTCATAGATTTGCAAATGTCGCTTGTTGCTGTGATGTTTTATGCTGTGGCATTCCAGATTATGGCGATAGCCCTTTTGTTAAGGGTTAAAAAAGAATGAAAAGGCTTTATAGAAGAAAAGTTTAACATGCAGAAAAGACGGAATAAGCCATGAGCGTTCAAGATTTCTTTGAATATTTGGAATCCCAAACCTTATTCGGAGTTAGCCTATCCACCATTATTTGGATAATTATTATAGGCGTAGTGGCGCTCATCCTAGAAAGGATTATAACAAGATATCTGAGAAAGTTTGCAAAGAGAGCACGTTTAGCACCCTACGTAGCAAACAGCATGGTTTTGACTTTTAGAATACTAATATTGATTGGAGCCATGTTCGCCCTATTTAGAGTTGGCGGATTACCATCCGAATGGATTGTAGCCTTCTCCGCCCTCGGAGGCACAGCCGTCGGTTTCGCATCCACAAAAACCATTGGAAATTTTATTGCTGGGCTTTACTTGTTCGCTACGAGACCTTTCAGGGTTGGCGATTACGTCCGCATAGGAACTGTGGAAGGGATAGTTCAAGAAATTACGATTAACTACACAAAAATCCTCACAATTGGAAATAATGTTGTCTCTATAAGCAATATTCAAATCATGGATAGAGATATAACTAACTACTCTTATGAAAGCGAGGAACACTTAAGCCTTTACTGCTACACCTTCGAAATAGGCTTCGACCACACTGTTTCTAGCACAAAAATTGCGGAAATCTTCAACGAAGTCTTTGAAAGATACGTGCATATGCTTCCAAAAAAGCCAGGTTACATGCTTGTTAGGTCAGGCGCCTTTGAACGGGTTTACATGGTTTATTTGTATGTGGAGCATCCTGAAGACATTTTTGTTTTGAGACCGCAAATTACAGAAGAGATATTCAAACGCTGGGACATGGAAAGAGCAAAAGGAAAAGCATAGAGTTTTGCATTCGCAAATGGTAATAAGGCGCTTTCACCCTTTTTATGAATGGAGTACTACTGAAAATATGGACTCAAACACAAAACGCATTGCAATGCAACGCATACAAACCCTTTTCCAACTAGCAAAAGAAACAATTCACGAAGACCCAGCATTAGCACAGCGTTATGTGGACTTAGCCAGAAAAATTGCCATGGCAGCCAAAGTTCGCTTACCAATGGAGTACAAGCGTCAAGTTTGCAGGCACTGTAAAAGTTTTATTTTGCCCGGAGTTAATTCCCGTGTGCGCATAAAGAAGCGAAGAGAACCTCACGTGGTGATTACTTGTTTAAACTGTGGCAAGCACATGCGCATACCATTAAAAATGAAAAAGGAGCAAAAGAGCATTGAGTAAATTGACTGTTGGAATGAGGCGGCGAATTAAGCGCAGGTTAAGCGGAGAAAAGCCTACAATATGGGTTGGCAAAAGTGGAGCTTCAAAGGAGCTTTTGAAAGAAGTTGAGAAGCAATTGGAAAAGAATGAGATGGTTAAGGTTAAAGTTTTAAAAAGCGCCCTCGAAGGAAACAAAGCCAAAGAAATAGCTTCAACAATTGCTGAACAGACAGAAGCATCGTTGGTTGAGGTTAGAGGGCATACCTTCATGCTTTATAAGCGCCGCAAAAAGTGAAAGCCTTTATATGAGGCTTCATGATTTACTGAAGGAAAAGCCGAGAGGATAGACAATTTGAAAACGCCTCAGGATGTTCCAGCGTCCAAGTTTATCGAAAAACTAGCCAAGTATCTAAAGGAAAATGTTGATGAGGTAAATCCGCCAAGCTGGGCTAGCATCGCAAAGACTGGGCCGCATGTCCAGAGGCAGCCTCAAAACTCAGACTGGTGGTATATCCGCTGCGCTTCACTTTTGAGGAAAGTTTACATTCACGGACCAATTGGCTTGGAGAAGCTAAGGGCTGATTATGGTGGAAGGAAGGATTTCGGTGTTAAACCAGAGCATGTGGTTAAAGCTGGCGGCTCAATAATAAGAAAGGCTTTACAACAGTTGGAAGCGGCAGGTTTGATTGAAACTATAAAACCTCAAGGAAGGAGAATGACAAAAGAAGGAAGAAAACTTCTGCAAGATATAGCTGAAGAAGTTGGTAAAGAACTGGTGAAGGAGCTTCCAGAATTAGAAAAATACCAAAAAGGTGAATAAAATTGTCTGAGGACGAGGATGAGCTTGAAGAGCTTAGAAGAAGAAAACTTTTAGCCTTACAGCAGAAGCTGGCTGAGGAGCAAAGGCAAGCGCAGATAGAACAGCAAAAGCAGGCTTTGCTTAGAAAAATACTAACGCCAGAGGCGAGGCAAAGGCTTACAAACTTGAAAATGGTTAGACCAGAATTTACGGAACAGTTAGAGCTGCAGTTAATTCAACTGGCACAGCAAGGAAAACTTCCCATACCCTTAACAGATGCGCAATTAAAGGAAATTCTGATTCAACTTCAATCTCAAAGACGTGAACCACGCATAAGAAGGATATAGGCATGGCAAGAAACAAACCCACAGCAAAAAAGCGAAGGCTAGCTAAAGCAGGAAAACAAAAAAAGGCTGTTCCAACATGGGTTATAGCGAAAACTGCTGGAAAATTTAGAACTCATCCTAAAAGAAGGCAGTGGAGAACCAGAAAAATAAAGGCTTAAGAGGAATAGTTATGGAAGAAGAAAAAGAGGAAGAATCAATCAAAGAGGAAAAAGAGGAGTTAGCGGAAACAGCAGAAGAAGCAAAAACTGAAGAAACCGTAGAGGAAGAAAAAGAGGAAAAGGTCGAGGAAACCGCTGAAACATTAATAGAAGAAGAAAAGCCTCCGCCATCAAAGGAAGAAGAGGCTAAACCGCCGCGGGAGGAAAAGCCCGAGGAAGAAATTGTTGAAGAAAGGATTTACACTATTCCATTAGGTAAAGCGTGGATTGGACCGCCAAGGAAAAGGGCGCCTCGAGCCATGCGGATAATTAAAAGTTTTTTGGTTAAACATATGAAACTTGAGAAGAAAGAGGGGGAGGGGGAAGAGGAAGAAGAGCCTAAAAAGCTCATTATTAGTAATGAAGTTAATGAAAAAATTTGGAGCAGAGGCATAGAGAAGCCTCCGAGGAAGGTTAGGGTTAGGGCTGCAAAAGATAAAGAGGGCAATGTGACGGTTTATTTGGCTGAAGGAGACTAGTCATCGGCGCCTTTGTGTGTACAAATTTGTAAAATCTTTTAAACCAATTTCCGTTTAAAATTACAACTATGAAAATCAGCTTAGTGGACAAAAAATTTGGGATAACGCTTATTCTAATTTTCATCATTTTCGTTGCAGCTGTTGGATACTTCTTAATAACTAGTCAAAAGCGGAAGAGTTTGGCTTTCTGTGCCTATCAGCCTTGGTGGGTGAGACGCTGCAACATGACTGAGATTATTTCTGACCTGATGTTGATTAAGGGAATGGGATTCGACGGTGTTAAGATATTTTATGAGTACATTGTAGACAGCGGAATTGTTGAGCCTCTTCTTAACTATACAAAAAAGATTGGGTTAAAGGTGATATTTGCAACCCATGCTACATACTGGGGGTGGAATGGATACCGCACTATTGATTTTCCAAACGAGACAATAATCAACAATTACAAGAGGGAATTGGGCGCAATTTGCGGAAATATTACCTTACACAAGTATGACCACGTTCCGTTTATAGCAGTCCTCTATCCAATACCTTTTGACCAACCGAAAGAAGTGGTCGACCAAAAGTTAACCTCTGCAGAATATAAGAATGCCTTAATAGACATTGTAGATTATGTGAAGAGTTTTGGGTTAAAAGTGTCTATGGACACGGAAGGCAACCCCAACGATTTTCCAGTTCCATACATTCCGAACGCTGACCTTTATGGAATAATGCCCTTCAGCCCCCAATGGAACTATATGAATACAACATACATCGAATCGTGGGCAGCATATTTCAAACAAACTGGAAAGCAAGTTTACATGAGTGAATATGGCTTCAGAACATGGCGATTTGAAAATGAATGGGACTTTGGAATGGTGTCAAACGAGACCATCAAGGCTGAACTGATTAGAGAATTTGTAGACTATTGCAGAAAGAATTTTGAATTCTTCACATATGTACTATTGTTTGATGCCAATGGAGGTTGGGGTTTAGCTGAAAATGATACGCGAATTTTGAGGGAAAGTGGAATAGCAATGCTTGAGGCTCTCCAAAATTAGCATACATAATTATGTGAAGATAGAGAAGGACAAAATGAATTAAAAGCTAAACATATAAGTTTCATTGTTAAATAGTTGTGAAATAAAATAAACGCAATCGCTATGAAGAGGATAAAAATGCCAGAAAACGGCAGTCGGCGAACATCTTTAATCAAATGTAATTTAGCGGAAGGAGAATAGTCCTTGGCGGTTTACCTTTCAAGCCTTTTTGGAAGCCCAAGCATAGGCGTATACTCCCTTGCCACAGATAAGGCGGTAATAATTCCAAAGTTGGTTCCAATTAAAAAGGCTGAAAGGATTGAAAATTGGCTTAAAGTAAAACTCATTCACACAACCATTGGCGGTTCAGTTTTAGTTGGAGCCCTTGCATGCGCAAACTCTAATGGAATTTTGCTTCCCCACTTTGTTAGGGAAGAGGAACTTGACGTTATAAAATCTGTTTTTGAAGGAAACGTAACCGTGATGGAGACGAAGAAAACTGCCTATGGAAACATGGTTTTAGCAAACGATTACGGAGCCATAGTAGACCCACGATTAAAAGCGGCGGAAATTAAGCAAATTTCTGAAACCCTCGGCGTTGAAGCAGTGCAAGGCGAAATTGCTGGCTTACCATACGTTGGTTCTTTGGCTTTCGCCACAAACAAGGGAGTCTTAACCCATCCCATGTTAAAGGATTCTGAAAGGAAACTTTTGGAAGATGTTTTGAAGGTCCCTGTGGATGTGGGCACTGTAAATTGTGGCATTCCATATGTTGGTACAGGCTTGATTGGCAACAAATATGCGGCTATAGCTGGCTCCTTAACAACTGGACCCGAGATGTTTATAATTGGGAATGCCTTGGATGTTGTGAAAGAGGATGATTAAAGTGAAGGTTTTCAGAGTCATAGGGGAAATTCAAAAACCAAACCTTAAAACACCTTTCATAAAAGAAGTTGTAGCCGTAAAACCGGAGCATGCAGTGGAAAAGGTCTATGCGGAATTAGGCAGTAAACATAGAGTGAAACGTTTTCACATAAAAATCACAACCGTTGAAGAAGTTCCACTCAGTGAAATAGAAAATCCACTCTTACGAAAACTTGTTTCGGGAGAAGAAGAAGTTGGCAAACAAAAGTGAAGAAGAACTCCGCAAACTAAGCGTTGAAATCCGCTTTCTGGAACAAACAGCAGAAACAATACAGTCTAGAATCAACACGGTAAACGCCGTCATAACAGACTTGACCTACGCAAACATGACTCTGGAGGGCTTAGAAAAAGAAAAGGAAAACACGGAACTCCTCGTCCCCATAGGCGGCAACTCATACATAAAAGCCAAACTTGAAAACCCAGACAAAGTAATCGTTGGAATGGGCGCAGGGATTTCCCTTGAAAAAACATTAGAAGAAGCAAAAGAAATCATAAAAAAACGGCTGGAAAACCTAGAGAAAACAAGAAATTCCCTTCAACAACAACTAGCTCAAGTAGCTGAAAGAATTGAAGAAGACAGAGAAAAATTTGAAACCTTAATAGCCGAATTACGAGAGAGGAAAGCTCCGGAAAATGTTTGAAAGGCTCAAGTCTGGATTAAAGGGACTCGTAAATAAAGTTACGACAACAGAACTTAAGGCTGAAAACCTACGCCCGCTGCTTTCGGAATTCAAAATAAGCCTTGCGGAAAATGATGTTGCCTTCCCAGTGGCTGAACGAATATGCAATGAAATGGAAAAACGCTTAGACGGTGTCCAAGTAAAAAGGCTGGAGGACCGCAAAAAAATAGTGGAACAAAACCTTAGGGAAATCCTCTTAGAGACCATGCTAACAAACAACAAAATAGATTTGTTGAAAGCTGTTGAAGAAAAACGCAAGAAAGGCGAACCATTCGTCATAGTTTTCGTCGGAATAAACGGCACAGGAAAAACAACAACAATAGCCAAAGTTGCCAAATTCTTCACCAAGAAAGGCTATTCGGTTGTCCTCGCCTGCAGCGACACTTACAGAGCAGGCTCAATAGAACAGTTGGAGGAACATGCAAAACGATTGCAAATGCGAATGATTAAGCACAAGTATGGTTCAGACCCAGCAGCAGTTGCCTATGACACCATAAACCACGCAAAAGCCCACGGAATAAACGTGGTTTTGATAGACACTGCTGGAAGAATGCAAACAAACAGAAATCTAATGGACGAACTTGCAAAAATTAAACGAATCGCAAACCCAGACCTAACAATTCTAACAGTAGATTCGCTAACGGGAAATGACGCAGTCATGCAAGCAGAAGAATTTCACAAAAGCGTCGGCATAGACGCAACAATACTAACAAAAGTTGACGCAGACATTAAGGGAGGCTCAGCCCTAAGCGTAACCTACGTAACAAAAAAGCCAATCTTATTCATTGGAACTGGACAAAAATACGACGATTTAGAAGAGTTTAATCCTGAAAGGTTTGTTGATTTAATTTTGAAATAGACTGATAGGAGACTATAGACGGCGAAGACCCCTATCCCTTCTAGCATTTTCCTAATAGTTTTAGCAGTATCGCCTTTGCCGAGTACAGCCTATTTTCGCTCTGTTCATAAATTATGGATTTTGGACTTTCTATAACTTCTGGGCTTATTTCGTATCCTCTGTGGATTGGCATGTCATGCATCACGTACGCGTTTGTTCCTTTCAAAAGTTCCATGTTTATTTGGTATGGCATCATAGTTTTAATGCGCTTCTCCTTTTCCGCAGCAAATTTTGGATCAAGGAAGAATTCCATGTCAACCCAAGTGTCAGTGTAAATGAAATCTGCATCCCGCACGGCTTTTTTAACGTCTAAGGTTGTTTCCCAAAGCCCAGTTTTCTTCGCATTTTCCAAAAGTTCATCGTCTCTTGAAGGTTCATTAAATATGGGTGTTACAGTGGTTATTTTTACGCCGGTTTTTGTGCATCCTTCAATGAGCGAATTGCAAACATTGTTGTGGGCGCCTATGTAAACGAGTTTAACGCCCTTCAATTTGCCCTTCTTCTCTTTCACAGTCATTAGGTCTGCTATAGCTTGGGTTGGATGATATTTTTCGTCACATCCATTAATTACTGGAACACGAGAAGCCTTAGCCATAACCTGCAAATCAGCATTTCGCAGCAATCTAGCCATTATGCAATCCACATTACGAGACAAATACTGCGTCTCATCGTAAACATCTGCCAAAGTGAAATTAGTTGTTCTCCAATCAATGAAAAGTGCATGTCCGCCAAGCTGAGTCATGGCAACCTCAAACGAAACTCGTGTTCTCGTCGAAGTTTTTTGGAAAATCATGGCTAAGGATTTGCCGTTTAAAGCATTTTTGTAATTTTCAGGATTACGCTTAACTTCAACAGCCTTGTCAATTATCTCAGTTAACTGTTGACCAGACAATTCTTTAAAATTAATTAGGTGCATTCCAAACCCTCGCCAAACTTTTAAGGCTTCAACTGACTTCAACCATTATAAGCTTTATGGAAACCTTTTTCTTAACATATAACATTTGAAACAATAGAAACATAATGACAATTCTAATCGTCGCCTCAAAAAAAGACATAGCAAGCTTAAACATTAAAAAGCAAATTCTAAACCACTACAATTTTAGTGAAACTGCTGAAAATTTTCAGGAAAACCCAATTTACACAGCCGAAATTAGTGGCGAAAAAGTTAAACTCATAACATTAAACGAAGAATCAGTATATGCACAAAACATAACCGATTACTTTCAGAATTTGGGACTCATCCTTTTCATTTCTAGGCATAGCAGTGAAAGCGGCACTCCAACCTTTTCAGTGCACACCTCCGGCAATTTGGGCGAAGCAGAATTGGGCGGACTTCCAAGAAGCGTTTCTGTTTCTCCAGCCAACGCTATGAGACAAGCCCTAAAAGCTTTGAAACAGTTTAGAGATGAGATGCGTTTGGATTATGAAGTTTGTTATGAATGCACCCACCATGGACCATCATTAAATGTGCCAGCCATGTTCGTTGAATTGGGAAGTTCGCCGAAACAATGGAACGATTTGAAAGCAGCAGAAGCCGTTGCCCACGCAGCTATAAAAGCCGCATCCACTTTCGGCAAGGCTGAGGTTAAAGCCGTTCTGGGCATAGGCGGACCCCACTATAACTCAAAATTCACAAGGATAGCATTAGAGAATGAAACAGCTTTTGGTCACATAATTCCAAAATATGCCATTCCATACGTGGATACAGAGATTTTAAGGCAATGTGTGGAAAAAACCTTGGAAAAAGTTGAAAATGCAATTTTAGATTGGAAGGGAATAAAAGGCGAACACAAAGCCAAACTTGTTGAAATGCTCCAAGAAATAGGTCTTCCAATTCAAAAAGTTTAGCATAAAAGATTAATGATCCTGCTTGCTTTGAAGAGAAAAGTTAATAGAAATGATTCACTAATGTATCAGAGCCAAAAGGTACAGCAACATTTATTATGTTAAAGTCAAAATGTTGAGTGTGCGATAAAAATGGGTTTAAGATCATTCCTATCCCAAGCAGCAAGAACATTAAAGTTGGCGGTAAAACCCGGGAAAAGCGAGCTTTGGCTATCAGTGAAAATATGCTTCTTAGGCATAGGCGCCATTGGACTAATAGGATTCGTCATCAAACTCTTATCAGCAATTCTGCAGCCTGGCGGAACCACCACAGCCACGTAGAAGGAAAACCTATGGCAAAAAGTGAAGAGTTTTCCACAAAAATTTTTGCTGTAAAAACAACAACAGGACAGGAAAGGAATGTGGCAAAATTAATCACCGCAAGAATTGAAATGAACAAAATACCAATAAAGGCTATTCTCGTCCCAGAAACCTTGAGAGGATATGTTTTCGTTGAAGCAGAAGGACCCCACCTTGTAGAACAAGCCATAGCAGGAATAAGGCATGTGCGCTCAAGAGTTCCTGGAGTTGTAAGCTTTTCAGAAATTGAAAGATACATCGTCAGAAAACCAGTAATTGAGGAACTAAGCGAAAATGACATAGTGGAAGTGACAGGCGGACCCTTCAAAGGAATGCGAGCAAAAATAACACGCATAGACAAGTCTAAGGCAGAAGTAACCCTTGAACTTTTGGAGGCAACATTCACATTGCCAATAACAGTTCACTCTGATTATGTTAAGCTTGTGGAAAAAACAAAAACTGAAGGTGGCGAAAAGTAAGATGGTTGAGAAGAAAATCATTGAACTACTTGTAAGCGGCGGGCAAGCAACCGCTGGACCTCCATTAGGCCCAGCTTTAGGACCATTGGGCGTTAATGTTATGATGATTGTGAACAAAATTAATGAGCTTACGAAAGATTATGCTGGAATGAAGGTTCCAGTGAAGGTTGCTGTTGACCCAGAAACAAAAGAGTTTGAAGTAAGTGTTGGAACGCCGACAATGTCCGCCTTAATTGTCAGCGAATTAAAAATAGAGAAGGGTTCGGGAACGCCAAGCACGCAGAAAGTTGGAAATTTAACTATGGAACAAGTGATACGTATAGCAAAGATTAAACGCCCAGAACTTTTGGCAAAAACCTTGAAGTCAGCCGCAAAAGAAGTTTTGGGAAGCTGCGTCAGCATGGGAGTCACTGTTGAAGGCAAAGATCCAAGGGAAGTTCAAAGAGAAATTGATGAAGGAAAACATGACGAATTATTCAGTAAAGAATAAAGAATGAGAATATTTTTATAATCCCGTTCCATTCCCTCATTGGCACGAGGCTAACGAAATGCCATTAGACCAAAAAACAATACTTAATGCAGTTAAAGAGGCAAAAGAAAAAAGCAAAAAGAGAAACTTTAACCAATCAGTAGAACTGGTTCTAAGCCTAAAAGACATTGACATGAAATCGTCAGAAGGCAAACTTCAAGAAATCATAGAGCTACCATATTCGCCGGAAAAAACAAACAAAATATGCGTTATAGCCTCTGGAGAATTAGCCCTCAAAGCCAGAAAAGCCAATGCAGACCTCGTAATTGAAAGGGCTGAACTTGAGGGCTTAGCTGGAAACAAACGGGAACTGCGGAAAATTGCTAACAATTATGATTTCTTCATAGCTGAAGCCCCCTTAATGCCATTAGTTGGCAAAATCTTAGGCACAGTTTTGGGTCCAAGGGGAAAAATGCCAATTCCAGTCCCGCCAACAGTGGACATAGCAAGTTTGATAGAGAAACATCGAAAAACAATCATTTTAAGAATGAGAAATCAACCAATTTTACAGTGCCGTGTCGGAACGGAAAACATGAAGGAAGAAGAAATAGCCGAAAACATCCAGACGGTTTTAAGGACTGTGGAGGCAAAACTTAAAAGAGGAATGAAAAACATCAAGTCTACCTACATAAAAACATCAATGGGCACGCCGGTAAAAATTAAACCATAAAAGAGAGGAAGACCAATGCCATCCCAACAGATTTTGCAGGAAAAAATCAGCGAAGTTGAAGAGATAGCTCAACTAATAAAAAAACACAAAGCGTTAGGAATAGCCAGCCTGCAAAAGGTGAGGGCAACTCAGCTGCAAGAATTCAAAAAAAACCTTGCAGGCAAAGTTTACATGAGGGTTATAAAAAACACGCTTGTCAGAAAAGCCATTGAAAACTGCAAAGAGAAGCCAAACATAGAAAAACTCATAGAACATTTAACAGGCTCAAACGTTTACTTGTTCACAGACTTGAACCCATTCAAGTTGGCGCTAATTCTTGAAAAAGGAAAAGTCAGAACAACAGCAAAAGCCGGTGACATAGCAGCCTTCGACATCATAGTTCCAGCTGGAAACACTGGACAACCTCCAGGACCAATAATTAGTCAACTTAACGCTGTGGGTTTGCCAACAAGGATTGAAGCTGGAAGCGTCTGGGTTAGCAAGGACACTTTGGTGGCTAGGAAAGGCGATGTAATTGATGAAAGGCTTGCCAGCGTTTTATCAAAGCTTGGAATAAAACCTGTTGAAGCTGGACTATCCATTAGAGTGATCTATGATGAAGGCTTGATAATAGCTCAGGAACAGCTTAGAATAGACATAAAGGAAACTCAACAAACCATCCAAAAAGCTCAAGCAGACGCTTTCGCCCTTTCGCTAAGCGCAGCTTATCCAACACCAGAAAACACCGTAGCGCTTTTACAATTGGCTCATCAAGAAGCTTATGCACTTTCAATTAATGCCGCCATCCCAACCAAGAAAACGATAGCGGATTTGATTAGAAAAGCGCATATGGAAATGTTAAGTTTAAGTAGTAGACTGCCTACTTTAGAGGGAAAAGCCACATCAAGTGAAAAAGGTTAAAATATTTGAATGAAGAGGTGAAAAGGTATGGAATACATTTACGCCGCCATGCTCCTTCACAAAGCTGGAAAAGAAATAAACGAAGAAAATCTAACCCAAGTTTTAACAGCAGCAGGCATAAACGTTGACGCAGTACGCGTCAAAGCATTAGTGGCTTCCTTAGCCGAAGTCAACATAGATGAAGCCATCAAAACCGCACCAACAATGATGGCTGCACCAGCCGCTGCGCCAGCATCGACAGCGCCAGCAGCTGAAGCTAAGCCAAAGGAAGAAGAGAAGAAAAAGAAGGAAGAGGAAGAGAAAGCCAAAGAAGAAGCAGCGTTGGAAGGCTTAGGGGCACTTTTCGGTTAGAACCATACTCCGCATTTGTTTAATGCTTATGTTTTAGGTTTTTCCATAACACTAGAGGTATCCATCCGCTGATAATCATTAATGTTCCTGGAAAAGCTCCAAGCCGATAATTTAGTAAGAAAGCCTCGAAAATAAAAAATGATGTGGACATTCCTATAGCGGATAAAACAGCAAATTCTTTGCCAAACTTTTTCAGAGTTTGCAGAGCGAGCAGTCCAGCAAAGAAGAAGTCGCCTAAACCCAAGGACATGTAAACTTTGCCAAATTCCGTCGCAATTTCTGGAACTGTTGGTAAAGAAATTAGAACTGGAAGCCTTAAACCTGAAACATGGGTTGCTGCAGAAACCATTGCACCACTAAACAAAACAAGAATTATGTCCATTGCTGTGAGGATTCCGGCGAAAAATATTGAAGTTTTCCATGTGAAAAGGCTTCCCAAGTAAAGAATTATCAGAACTGCGAAAACTATTCCATACAGGTCAAGCAGATAAGGAAACCATATTGGGGTTCTGCTGAAAAATGCGTATAAGCTTATGAATAAAGCTGGCGGCAAAACAGCCAAATACCATCTTTCTCGTGTGCTAACTCTATTTTCTTCATAAAGCAAGATGAGGAATGTGAAACTGAAAAGTCCGAAAAAGGTTAAGGCTCCATAAACGACTGTGCTGTTTTCAGCGAGAATGAAGAGGCTAGCCACTCCAATTAGAAAAGTGGTTATGAGGAATGCTATGCAGAAGATTTTAGCCATAGATTTTTGGAAGTTTGAGAAGATATAGGTGAATGTGAATAGAAGCGTAGAATAGGCAAAAAGGAATATTATCATAACAGCCATCTGTGGAATGAACACAATAAGCCAAACTGTCACGCTGATTGCTCCAACGAGCAAGAGGGCATCCCAAAAACCAAACTTTTTCTCCTCAAAAACGCCTTTTAGCTTTCCCTCAACCTTATCATTCAATAACATCGCTACTATAGTTACTAGGAAAAGCGTTAATGGCATGGCAAAGTCGAAATACATACAAGCTCAATAGACAAACAAACATTTAAACATTAAAAGCCAAATTGCATGTTGAAAACTGCCAAAGAAGCGATAAGCGCTTCCTCGGTTCGAACGGTTTCTGTTCCCTGCATTGGAATCGTGTTGACAACAAAATCAACTATATCATTTAAATTGAGCCCTGCATTTTTGACTATTTCGTACAGCCCTTTTGTTGGCGCTCCAAAGGCTAAAAGAATTTTTTCGGCTTTCTTCCATCTCTCGGAAATTTTTTCTGCAATGTCAGCTAAAGGAGCACCATATTTGGATGTGGCGATGGTTAAGTCGAAACCTTGTTTCACGAGAGTTCCAAAAGATTTAGGTTCTATTGTAACAGTGTAGCCCCAATATTCTGGTATTTCATTGCGATTTGCCAGTTCCACCTCAACCAATTTTTCAACCTTTACAATTTTTACGGTAACCCGTTTTTGCATTGGCAACTGCTTATTCACCATTAATGCGGGTTGTTCCACGCCAATGTCTATTAATGTGCCGTCTCGCGTTTTAGATAACGTTACGCCTTCCCTGTATTCGCCCACCTTAAGATTTTTTATTCTACGGTTTAGTGGATGATGAGGAGTCCGAAGTGGTGGAAGTATACCAGCATAACGCAATTCGGGTTTAAGCTTGAAAAGTCTTTTTCGGAGATACTGCGGCGTTTCCATATATGAAAGCAAGGTGGCAATTAAACTAATCTCATTCTTTTGGTTGACTTTGGCGTTGTCGGGATAAATTATGATTTCGTCAACCTTGAAAATTGCCGCTGCCCTCCCAATCAAACCTATCTTTGTCGTTTTCTCCCGCAAGTGTGGCGTGTCTGAAACAACAGAAGCGGGTATGGCTATGGAAATCTTTTTCTTTGGCAAGCTAATCCTTCGCCTTTGTTTTTCAAAATGCTTTTCGCAGATAAAAGTTTAAAATGTTAAACCAAAAGCCTTTTGCTTAAAAGCTAAAAGTATAGTATAAATTAGTGTGTTAAAATTGCAAAAAACAAAAATCTTGGATGATATTAGCAGAATTGGAGAAATTGACAAAAGCAATATGCTATCCTTCTGCGTCAACGCCCCAAAACATTATGAAGAAGCCGCAAAAATTGCCAGAAACTTTTCAATCAGTTATTCTAAACCCCAGAAAATCATCGTGGCCGGAATGGGAGGCTCCGCTATCGGTGGAGAACTCCTAAAAGATTGGGCGAGAGATAAATCGCCTATTCCAATAAATGTGGAAAGGGAATATTCCCTACCAGCCTATACAGACAAAAATACGCTAGTACTTGTTGTGAGCTATTCTGGAGAAACCGAAGAAACTCTAAGCGTTTTTCTTGACGCAGTTAAACGTGGCTGCATGGTTGTTTGCATAAGCTCTGGAGGAAAGCTCTTAGAGTTCGCTCAAAAATTGAGTGTGCCATATGTTCGCATTCCATCGGGGATGCCTCCACGTGCAGCCCTTCCATATCTTTTCACGCCTCTACTCATCGTTTTGGAAAAAATCGGTTTTATCTCAAATGTCGAGGATGAAGTTTCTGAGGCTATCAAAACCTTAAGAAAGGTTAGTAGCGAAAATTCGCCCGAAAAACCGTTAAAAGCTAATTTTTCGAAGACTTTAGCCTTA
Source organism: Bathyarchaeia archaeon (assembly GCA_038872535.1). GTDB lineage: Archaea > Thermoproteota > Bathyarchaeia > Bathyarchaeales > Bathycorpusculaceae > JASEJA01. Next base: position 29,332 of record JAVZJY010000005.1, read on the forward strand.
AACATTAATGGAACAGTTCCAGTAATTTACGGGTTTGGATTTTATCGGGCAGTTGCTCAACGTTTTAAGCAACAGTTTAATGAAAACAGTAAGGTTCCGTCAAAATGGGAGTTCTTGCCAGAGCTTAACCATAATGAAATTGTAGGTTGGGAAAAAACACAAAAAATGGCAAAAAATTTTTCGGCAATTTTCATCCGAGACATGGAAGAAACAAAAGAAATTAGACAAAGAATTGAAGTCACAAAAGAGCTGATGCTTAAAGAAAAAGTGAAAGTTTTTGAAGTTTGGAGCATAGGCAAAAGTAAATTGGCAAAAATGCTGTCAACAATATGCATGGGAGACTTCACAAGCGTTTATTTGGCTTTGCTGCGGAGAGTAGACCCCACCCCGGTGAAGACCATTGCCATTTTAAAGGAGAAAATGAAGCAGAGTGGAGTGAAAGAAAAGATATTACGGGAACTGCAAGAACTCGTGGAAAAATAAGCTCAGCTTATTACTTTTCTAAAATGAAGTCTTCGAACATTTTTTCAGCAGTTTCAAAGGAAACCATTTGCGGCGGGTGTTTAAAGGCGTAAGCACAAATAGGCAGTACACTTCCCTTCATTTTTCTATCTAAGGCTATTTTCGCAGCCCTTATAACATCGAAGAGAACTGAACCAGCGTTTGGGGCGTCCACAGTTGAAAGTTTTAGGTCTATTTGCATAGGCGTTTTGCAGAAATATATTCCCCTAATCCAGAAGTAACTGTCTCGCCTGTTTTGAAGGAAATCCACATAATCCGTTGACCCAGCCACAACCTCAGCCTTGTAGGGTAAAGCCCCCTCCACAGACCGCGTCTTAACAGTTCTCTTCAAATCCCTTGTCCTCTCCAAAGTATCCAAGGATTCGGTGCCACCGCCAACATCTAACTGATAAGTTTCAGTTATGCGAACTCCGTGCATTGAAAGCAGTTTAAGCAAGACCTTATGCAACGTGGTTGCGCCAACCTGATCTATTAAATCGTCTCCAACAAGCGGCAGTTCAGCCTCTTCAAAACGCTTAGCCCATTGTGCGTCGCTGGCGATAAAGTTTGGAGTAGCATTAACGAAAGCGCAATTCGCCTTTAGGACTTGTTCTGCATACCATCGCGAAGCCTTTGCTGCTCCACTTGGAAGCAAATTTAAGACTATTTCTGCGCTATTTTCCTTCAATATTTTTGCAACATCAACTTCTCGCTGAGTGCTAATTTGAACAACATTTTTAGTATATTCGCCAACACCATCCAAGACTGGTCCCTTCTGCACGATAACATTGGATTGGGGAACATCAACTATTTTTGGGGCATTATTTGGCGGTGCAAAAATGGCTTCGGAAAGGTCTTTTCCAACCTTTCGGCTGTCGATGTCGAAGGCTGCAACTATTTGTATGTCTCTTGGATGAAAGCTTCCTAAGATGAGATGGCGAAGTCCAATGCTTTCTTCATCATTTTCGCAGTGGCTATAATATTGTAAGCCTTGAATTAGGGCGGAGGCACAATTTCCAACACCTACTAAAGCAACTTTTATCTTCGGCAATTTCGAACACCTAACTGGCATTTCCATATTTTGCGACTGCTTTATAAAGTGCTATGTTATCTTATGCTTAAAATGGAGATTATTTAGAATGAAAACATGGTTAGATGTTGCTGTTTTACGCTGTCCAAATTGCGGGCAATTTTACGTGGATGCTTCGTGGTATGTTATGGAAATGGAATCAGACATCCAATGTGGAAAATGCGGAACAGAGTTCAACAGCAAGAAAAACGCAAAAGACCGCGTAATGCTTGAATTCCAAATAGATGAAAATGGAAAAATGCAAGAAGCAAAAATCCTTGAACATTTAAAGTTAGAATAAACAAAGACTACGTAAGTAAAGTGTGGATTTATTGTAATTTTTCTATTGGCACGTATTCCTCAAAAATATTAGACCTTTGAAGAACATCCTTCCACAATTCTAAGCCTTTTTTGGTTCGCCACTTCTCCGGCGAAGGCAAACCTAAGACAGCAACTTTATCGCCTTTCTCTATTTTTTCTGCAGTTATGCATTTGCCAGTTTCCGGATGCACAGGCGTTATAATGTCTGGAGCCATTGCTGCCAACTTTCTATTTTTATAGGCTATTAGCACTTCGTTTTTTGCTTTGAATTCAAAGGTTTCGCCAGCGCATTCATGTGCTCCCTTGAGCTTTATGTTAACGAAGGTAAAGCCCGCTTCTGTTTTTTGTTCAATATTATCCACAATGCCTTCGAAGAGTTTAAAACCGTTAGTTTCTTTCAAAACAGCCTTTATCGGTTCAATTGTTGTTCTTAATATTTTTCCAATTTTTATGGACTTTGAAAGGCTAAGTTGGATGGGTGAAGTTTTCACCTGAACGCCTGTTAAGATTCTTCTGGCAGTGTAGGCACTTTGGTTCCATTCTGTAGCCAGAACCCTGGCAATTCTTTCAGCAGCTCTTGCATCCATCGTCTCTTTAACAATGACTACGTTTTTTGCGTGCGTGTCTGCAACAACCATTGGAGTTAGTGGGATGTTGTCAATGGTGTAAACTTTTAAATGAACTTCTGGGACAGCCCTTCCAGCTCCATCAGCATCTACAACTGGGATGCCTCTTCTGGCAGCAACATCCACGGCGGCTAATGTGTTGAAACCGCCAAGTTCTACGGGAATTGTGGCGAAAGCAGAAAAACCAGCATACTCTTCTAAAGCCTTCAAAGTTTTCACTGCTGCATCAGAATCATATCCTATGGCAGTTGTAGCGCCAACACATGCAAAGTTTACAACTTTTGCTTCTGCTGGAACATCTGAAGAAGCAATAAGGCTAACAGTATAGCCTTGGCTAATCAAGTTGTCTGCTATGCTATAACCAGTTTCAGGGTCGCCTCCGCCCCCAGCGGAGAAAAATGCAGCACCATCCACCAAATCAAGCAAGTCCTGATGACTTAGGATTCTCAAACCTTGAAGCCTCCTTCCGACGTGAAAATTTATTATTAGTAAGCCTTAAAGTCTTTAAAACATTTAACCATAAAGAGGCTTGGCAGAATTGGCAAAGGAAACAAAAACTTTGAACAAGTTCACGGCAATCAACGAGTTAGCCCGCCGAAGAGGCTTTTTCTGGCAATCATATGAGATATATGGTGGCGCAAGCGGCTTCGTTACCTATGGACATTTGGGCGCAAGGCTCAAACAGAACATTGAGAGGAAAATAAGAGAACTATACGTTTACAAGCTTGGCATAATGGAAATTGAGTCGCCTATAATTGCGCCTGAAAAGGTTTTCGAGGCGTCGGGGCATGTGGAACATTTTAAAGAGCCCATGGTTGAATGCCAAAAATGCAAGAAAAAATTTCGTGCTGACCACTTAATCGCAGAAACTACAAAAATCCCGCAAGCAGAAGCGGAAAAACTAAGCCTAAAAGAAATAAAAAACATGATTGAAAAGGAGAAAATTCTCTGTCCAGAATGCGGCGGCGCATTGGGCGAACCAAAACAGTTCCTAACCATGTTCAAAACAACAATAGGACCATATTCAGATGCTGTTGGTTATGCAAGACCAGAAGCTGCACAAGGCATATTCGTGGAGTTCAGACGCCTTTATGAAATGGCACGAGAGAAGCTTCCCTTCGGCGTAATACAGATAGGGCGTGCTTTGCGGAATGAAATTTCTCCGAGGCAAGGGCTTCTAAGGTTAAGAGAATTCACAATTGGAGATTTGGAATTTTTCTTCGATCCAGAAGAACCAAACTGCTACTTGCTAAAAGAAGTGGAAAATGAAACCTTGCAGTTGGTTTTGGCTGAGAACAGATTAAAAGGTTCCGAGGAACTTACAAAAGTCACTGTAAAAGAGGCTTTAGAAAAAGGCTACATTAAAGCCGAGTGGCAAGCAGTTTTTATGGCAATTTCAAAGAAACTCTTAATCGCCTTAGGGGTGCCAGCCGAAAATCAACGTTTCATCGAAAAATTCCCATGGGAAAGAGCACATTATTCCGCCCAAACCTTCGATCAAGAAGTTCTCGTTGAACGGTGGGGTTGGATTGAAGTTACGGCAACAGCCCACAGAACAGACTACGACTTGAAAAGGCACACGGAATTCAGCAATCAAGACATGTACATCTTCAAAGAATACGATAAACCATTGAAAAAAGAACAAGTCACTATAAAGCCAATAATGGAAAAATTGGGCCCCACCTTTAAAAAGGAGGCTGCAAAAGTTGCTGAAATGCTTTCAAAGGCTAACCCAAAAGAGGTAGAGTCTTCCATTAAAAAGCATGGATACATTATGCTTGGGAAATACAAGGTTTTGCCAGAACATTTAGAAATTAAGCATGAAAAAGTTGTGGAACGCGGAAGACGCTTCATACCTCACGTTATAGAACCAACATTCGGCTCAGACCGTCTCTTATATGTAACTTTTGAATATGCCTACCGTGTTAAGGATGATAGGACTGTGATGAGTTTTCCAAGGGACATTGCTCCCATTCAGGTTGGCGTTTATCCTCTTGTGAGCAAGGATGGTTTGCCTGAAAAAGCCATGGAATTGTATAAAAATTTGGTTGATGAAAGTTTTATTGCGGAGTATGATGAGGCTGGTTCCATTGGTAGGCGTTACGCCAGAGCGGATGAAATTGGCATACCATTGGGCATAACTGTGGACTACGAAACCCTTAAGGATAACACTGTTACCATCCGAGATCGAGATTCTTGGAAGCAGGTTAGAAGCCAAATTGAAGATTTGCCAGAGCTTTTACATAAATATTTTAGATGGAAAATCGATTTTGAAGATTTAGGCAAGCCATTTAAAGGCTAAGCTTTTTCGTTACCTTTTTTAACACTTCACACTATTTAATGTAGAAGAAAACAGCCTTAATTTGTGGGCGGGAAAAATTTGGTGCTTCCAGCAGAAACAGAAGAACGAGTAAAAAGAAGAGCCTTAAACGTTTGCCAAGACCACCTTAGGAAGGTTCTGGATTTAACAAGGAAGGTTCCTCAAATAGTAGACTGCTTCGTCAAAAATGACAGAGAAAAGGCAAAACAGCTCTTCAACGAAATTAGAAGCAGCGAAGACGAAGTTGACAACGCAAGAAGACTCGTGTCACAGGAACTTGCCGAAATAGGAGCCATCCTCCTCAGCAGAGAAGACTTCTTAAGATTTACAAACCTCACAAGCGAGATTGCAGACTTCTCAGAGGGCATAGCCTTCCGCCTAGTGGAAATCATGGAGCACAACTGGAATGTTCCAATGGACATAAAACGGGACTTGCTGAAGCTTTCAGAAACAGTTTTGGAGGCTGTGCTTAAGCTCAGGGAAACCGCCATGGTTCTAACTTATGGCTCTTCTAAAGCCATGGAAAAAGCCAAGGATGTAGAGGTTGCAGAAAGAGCAGTTGATGAGTTATACCGTGAATTAGAAATAAAACTTTTAAACAGCAAACTTGACTTCCCAGCTTTAATCCTTTTGAGGGATGTCCTACAACTCTTGGAAGATTCAGCAGACAAGGCTGAAGACGCTGCTGACGCCGCCAGAATACTCTCCTTCATTATGTGAAAAGGCGAAAACAGAAATGCCTAAAAAAATTAAAGTTGAATTCATTGAAAACTTTTTAATTGTTTGGAACCCAAAAGAAGGCTCAGAGCTTTACAAAATGGGCTTTTATGGAAAACCCTTAGGAATCCCAAAACCGAAAATTCCAGAATTCGAGGTTCCACTAATTTTAGATTTAATGGAAGGATTATACCTTGCAGAAAAAGGAATTATAAACATTTATGAAGGACCAGAAAAGAAAAAGGTTGGTCTCAAAAAGCTATGTCAGAAAGCTAGGCAATTATATGACGAGTTTGATGAAAAATATGCTGTTTACCGCGACTTGCGCGACAACGGCTTGGTTGTTACGCCGGGAATAAAGTTTGGATGCGACTTCGCCGTTTACAAACATGGACCAGGCATCGAACATGCACCCTACATGGTTTCAGTCAAAAGTCCTTCATCAGAAATAACGGCAACCGAAATTGTGAAGGCTGGAAGGCTTGCAACAACAGTTCGGAAAAGGTTTATAATAGCGGTTCCAAACATGGAAAGGGAAAAGATAAGATACTTAATATTCAAATGGTTTAAAGCATAGCCTTCTCAGCCCATCTGCCGATGCCTTTCCAAAATAATCTTCAACTCTTCTTCCAATGTCGGTTCATGCGGATTCTCAACTATTCTTCCGATTTCATTCCCTTCTTTGTCAAACAAAATTATCAATGGAATCTTATCCACATTAAACGTTTCCACTTCAGGCGGTGAAGGCGGGATCCTCCATTTTCTTTCATGACTTAACGGATCCTTCATTAAGCCTCCAAACACCCTAACTTCTAAGCCAGTTTTTTCAGAGATTAGTGCTAAAACTGGAATATTTGCTGCACAGTCTTTGCACCATTCTGCTGAAAAGGCAACTATAAAATATTTTTCTGCAATTTCCTTGAGCCCAGCTATTGCCTCTTGGTTCAGCTTGTACGTATGTTTTCTTGTTAAAAATTTCTCTCTAAAAGAAGATTTGAGACTATCGATATACTTGCTTGCGGAAACCGTTCTCTTTCTGATTTCAGATAGGTTGATTCTCATTTTCAGCCTAGCATTAATGTCTGATTTGTGAATTCTCCTCTCACAAATTGGTGAGGATAGATTTTTGTTGCTGTTAGTTGGCAGCCTTCTGCTATTGTTACGTCGTCGGCGACAACGGAAACAGCGTCTATTTTTGTTTGCTTTTTAGGGCTTGAGAGAACTGTCACGTGTCGTCCTATGATGCTTTCGTTTATCTCCGCTTTTTCTTCTATTATCACCCTGTCCATAACCGCGGAATTTTCTATCACAACGCCTTTGCCAATTTTAGTGTAATTGTCAATGCAGGAATTAACTATTCTTACGCCGTCGCTTATTTGGCAGTGTCTCCCAATGAGAACAGCGCCTTCAACCTCTATTTTTCCCTGTTTAATTTTCTTTATGATTTCCTTTCTCCTCTTCATTGATTCTGTGCTTTCTCCCTGAACCCAAATTCTTTCCTCTTCACTTATTCTCCCGCCAAAGTCTGTCAATGAAGAGAAGCGACCTTGAAGCATGTCTTGCAGTGTCTGTAAGTAACGTTTTGGGTTGCCAACATCATACCAGCTTCCCCTTAAAGTGTAGCCGTAAACTGGTCTCCCACTTTTTATCACATAGGGAATGAAATCGTAGCCGAAATCTAGGCGATTTCTCTCTTTAATTATTTTTTTAACTCCTTTTTCTTTGAAGATTTTTTTTATTTCTGGAGAAACCATGTACAAACCAGTGTTTGCAAGGTTTGATGGAGCATCCTTCGGCGCTGGCTTTTCTACAAATTTTGAGATTCTCATGTCCTTGTTTATGTCGGCTATTCCATAACCTTCAACGTCTTCAACCTCCCTTAACGCTATTGTCATAAGGGCACCTTTCTTTTGGTGAAACTCCACAAGCTCTTTCAAGTTCACGTCAAAAATGTTGTCGCCTTGCACAGCGAAAACAGGATCCCTCACATTGTAGTATTCCATGTTTATTCTAGCGGAGTCTGCGCTTCCCAAGTCTTCTATGTTTGGTTGATACTTTATGTGGACTCTGGGTTTTATGTTGTATCTTGCGGAGAATCCGTAACCAGATTCAAAATAGTCATGCAAATCTCTATAGTTTGTGTAGCCTTTCACTCCGAAAATGAAGTTTCTGATTCCTTGATTGGCGAGTGATAATAGGGAAAATTCAATAAGAGGCCTATTTAGTATTCGCAGACAAGCTTTACTTGTTTCTGCAGTAAGCGGGAGCAGTCTTGTGGCTTTTCCTCCAACTGGAATTATTACTCTTAACCTTTCTGGTGCATAGTTAGGGTTCAAAAGCCTACCACCAATAGACTTTAGAATGGTTTACTTATGCCAAACGTATTAAACTTTCGAATCTAATCGTGAATTTTATAACTTTAAAGAGAAGCTAATGTTATGACAAGGTTAAAACATGAAAAAAATTGGCGGATATTTGCGTTTAATGCGTCCAATAAACTGTTTAATGATGGGCTTTGCTGTCATAGTGGGCGCAGCCCTTGCAAACCCTAACGTTTTAGGCGTTGGCTGGCAAAACCTCACATACGAATTTGTTACGGGTTTTGCTCTGACAGCTGCTTCCATGGCGATAAATGATTATTATGATAGGGAAATTGACGCAGTAAACGAGCCGAAACGCCCAATCCCAAGCGGCTTAATCCAGCCAAAAAACGCCTTAATCTTTGCATCAGCGCTCACTGTAATAGGTTTTGCAGCCGCATTTCTAACAAACATTTTCTGTTTCTTAATAGCCATAATTGCATGGATAATCTTTGTAACTTACACTACCGTCGGAAAGCGAAGCGGTTTGCCAGGCAACTTTCTCGTCAGCACTTGCGTTGCCATACCGTTCATTTTTGGAAGTGTGGCTACAGTTAGCACGGTTGCGCCAAACGTTCTGATTTTTGTTTTAATGGTTTTTCTCTCAAACACTGGTAGAGAAATAACGAAGGGGATAGTTGACGTTCAAGGAGATAGGACGCAGAATGTGAAAACTTTGGCTGTTCTTTATGGAGAGAAGAAAGCAGCCACAACAGCAGTATTATTCTATCTTTCAGCGGTTTTTCTAAGTCCAATCCCATGGCTTTTGGGAAACGTTTCTTTTTGGTTCCTTCCTTTTGTGGCTATAACTGATTTTGGACTTGCGACATCATCATTTATGCTTCTGAAAGATTTTTCAAGGGAAAACGCCAGAAAAGTTAAGAAGCTTGTTCTTTTGTGGTTTCTCGTCGGATTGTTAGCCTTTATTGCCGGGGTCTTTTAGGGTGAAACGATGATTGACGATGAAGTTTTTACTAACGTTCTTTTGATGTTTCTATGCTATTTTTACATATTGCTTGTAATTTTTGTGTCGAGCAGAATGGACAAAATTTTAGGTATATCAAGAAGGGCTTCCCGCAAATTCTTGCATATTATGATTGGAAACCTTCCCTTTATAATCCCATTTTTCACATCTAACATTTATCCATTCTTGGTTGCGGCTCCATTCATACCCGTAACATTTTTCGCATCCGCATATTCTCCATTTAAAAATTTAAGCATGAAAATGAAGGGGCTTGCAGACATAACTGAAGAGGGGCATCAGTTAGGACTAGTTTTTTATGCAATATCTTATACTGTTTTGGCTTCGCTTTTCGGTTCTAAGCAGTGTGTTATGGTTTTGGCGGCTGGCATATTACCCATGGCTTATGGAGACGCAATAGCTTCCATAGTTGGAGAAAAGTATGGCAAGAGGAAATACGGCGTTTTTGCAGAAAAAAGCCTTGAAGGTTCAGCTGCAATGTTTTTCGCCAGTTTTGTTATTTTCGCATTTAGCCTATTCTTTTACTCTCTGCTTCTTCCATTCTCATTTTTCGATAAACTTTTCACGGCTTTTGCTGTTGCAGCGGTCACAACTTTGGTTGAGGGTTGTTCACCTTTAGGCTTTGACAATTTAACCGTGCCCGCCTTTGGCGCTTTAACTTTCTTTCTTTTGAACGGAGGCTTATGAAAGGATTGGTTTTCATAGTTATAGACGGGTTAGACGCTTCTGGAAAAAGCACTCAAGCATTTAGGCTTTACAATTTTCTAAAAAATAATGGAAAAACGGTTTATTTGCGTTTTCACCCGTCGAACGACAATTTTTTCGGAATCAAAGCAAAACAGTTTCTTTATTCAAAAGGTAAAAGTGCACATTTTGCAGCAGCCTTCTTTTATATGGTTGACGTTATCCGTTCAATCGTCCTTTATTCTTGGAGAAAATTTGACTACATAATTTTTGTCCGCTACCTTATGGGAACCGCCTATCTGCCATCACCATTACACAAAATCGCTTACAACTTCTTCGCTTTCATTGTGCCAAAATCAAAGTTTATGTTTTTTCTCGATGTTACCCCACAAGAAGCATACAAAAGAATACAGCATGGACGCAAAAGACGGGAAATGTTTGAAAGCTTGGAAGAATTGGAAAGAATTAGGCGTAAAGCACTTTTCTTGGCGTTAATAGACAAATGGAAAATTGTAAACGCAAACAAACCGATAGCAGAGATAGAAAAAGAAATCGTAAAACATTTCAATTAACGTTATAGCGATAGTTAAACAAAATCGGATTATCTTAGGTTTGCCTTAACTTCTTTATTTGCTGTCAGGTTCCACATGAACCGTTACAATCGTCTCTACAAAACGTTTACTTATGTTTGCTTCAATTTTGGAGGCAATTCGATGAGCTTCAGTTATTGATGTTTGCGCAGTGAAACAGCAGTCTATGTTTATATATCGTTTTTTATCAGCAACATAAGTGACTATCCTCTTTATTCGAAGAGTTTGCGGATAATTCTCCGCTGTTTCCTCAACTATTTTTCTTATTTCATCTTCCCTTACCATAGACCCTTTCAGCGCTTTAGTGTCGAAGGGTTCTATGTGCACTGTCAGATTTTCAATGTTTTTTATCCGTTCATTTATTTTATTTTCAATTTTTTCGGCTATCTCATGAGCTTCACGAAGCGGCAGTTTTGGATCTACCCGTGCATGTAACGTTATGTAAAGTTTGCCTTTAGAATAAACCATGCTTATTTCGTGGGCTTCTTTGACGCCGTTTACTTCTTTAACAAGTTTTTCTATGTTCTTCGCTGACAATTCTTGAATTTCTGCTGGTTCAATGTGGAACGTAGTTTCGACATTTCCGATGGAACTCCTTATGTTTTTCTCAATTCTAGCCGTTATTTCGTGTGCTTCTTCAAGGCTAATATAGTCGGGCACTTTAAGCGTTGCTTCGACAAAAAACTTTTCACCTGACTTTCTAACTTTAAGATTTTCACATTTACAGCTAGCTTCTGCTTTCATTATTTCGCTCTGAATTTTCTTTACGTCATCCCTTGCTACTGCATCACTTAATTCCATTCCGCAGCTCCAGACAAGTCTGACACTTAAGTAGATTAGCAATATGCTTAGGATCATAGAAGCCAAGGCATCACCATTACTGAACCCTATCGTTGCCAAACCAAATCCTAGAAGTGCAATTACTGTTGAACCCAAATCTGCTACAGCATGGTAAAATCCAGCTTTCATAGTGGAACTTTCGCTTGCAATAGCCTTTCTGAAAATTCCAACTCTTAGGAAGTCCATACAAAAAGTGTAACCTATAGCGAGGAAACCAGCAAATCCAAATTCCAAGTTAATCTGCGCACTTTGTATAAGCCTCAACACTGATTCATACATTATTAGAACCCCAACACCAATTAGCGCAATTCCACCAATCATACCGCCTATTGACTCAAATTTTTCATGCCCATACATGTGCTCTTCATCAGGTGGTTTAAGAGAAGCACTTGTCGTAATCAATAACACAAGCATCGTTAAAGCATCAAGTAACGCGTGAGTCCCATCGCTTAGTATTGCTAAGCTGCCAACTAAAAGACCGATGGAGACTTCTACAAAAAATACGCTGGTTATTGCAATTGTCGAAATTTTCAACATTTTCAGCTTATAGCTGCCTTTTTGCTCAATAATCATTATTTCTTCGTATACATTGCTAAGAATCGTGGATTTAAGAATTGTGTGACAATTACTTATTGGATAACGGTAACTACAAAGTTTTTCATAAACATTAGATATTAGAGGTTGCAATTGAAAACAAAATGTTTTATAAATCATAACAATTTATGATATTTAGGTGCTGAAAAATGCAAGGTGAGCGCTTTAACTTTAGCCAGTCTTCTTAGAGTACTCTTTCGAGTTTATAAGCATCCACATTATAGAATTTTGAAGGAAGGTGTTTGTCAATGAGTATTTGCGAAATCCTAAATGGAAAACTCACAGAAAAGGAAGTTGAAATAAAAGGCTGGTTAGTGACGAGACGCTCCAGCGGAGGAGTCCAATTTCTAATGGTTAGAGATGGAAGTGGGATGATACAAGCCACTGTTCACAAAGAAGATGTTTCCCCGCAAACATTTGAGGATGTGGACAGGCTGACACAAGAATCATCCCTCATTGTTAAAGGCGTAGTTAAAGAGGACAAGAGAGCGCCAGGAGGCTACGAGGTAAGAGTTAAAGATTTAAAAATTGTTCATTTGGCAGCACCAGAATATCCCCTAAGCAAAAAATCTCATGGCATCGACTTCTTAGCAAGTCTTAGGCATTTGTGGATAAGAAGCCCAAGACAGATTGCAATTTTAAAGATTAGAGCTGAAATCATAAAGGCATGCAGAGACTTCCTCGACGAGAATGGTTTTACCCTAACAGATTCGCCAATCCTAACACCATCAGCTGTTGAGGGAGTGGCAACACTTTTCGAAACCCCATATTTCGGTGATAAAGCCTTTCTAACCCAAAGCGGTCAACTTTATGTTGAAGCCACAATAGCTGCTTTTGGCAAAGTATACTGTTTCGGTCCAACTTTTCGTGCGGAAAAATCAAAAACTCCACGCCACTTGACGGAATTTTGGATGGTTGAGCCTGAAATGGCATTCTTCACTTTTGAGGATAACTTGAAACTTCAAGAAGAGATGGTAACATTCATCGTTAAGCGGGTTCTGGAGAGGAGAAAGAGAGAATTGGAATTCCTAAAAAGGGATTTGGAGCCTTTAAGGAAGGTTGAGCCTCCTTTTGATAGAATAAGTTATACGGAAGCGGTGGATAGACTGCAGAAGGCTGGCTGCGGTATAGAGTGGGGAGAAGATTTAGGGGCGCCCCATGAAAAGTTCATATCCCTACAGTTTGAAAAACCCGTTTTCGTTCATAGATATCCAGCAAAAGCCAAAGCCTTCTATATGCAACCAGATCCAGAAAATCCAGAGGTTGTGCTTTGCGCAGATTTGATGGCTCCAGAGGGATATGGTGAAATAATAGGTGGAAGCGAGAGAATTCACGATTTAAAATTGTTGGAGCAAAGGATAGAAGAGTTTGGCTTGCCTAAAGAAGCTTACGAGTGGTATTTGGATTTGAGAAGATATGGTTCAGTGCCCCATTCAGGATTTGGATTAGGAATTGAGAGGACTGTGATGTGGATTTGTAAGCTAAAACATATACGTGAAACCATTCCCTTCCCAAGAACAATAACAAGAGTCTACCCATAATTTTCATTTAAGTTAGAGCAAACAATTGACCATTTATTAGAAATGTTTTAAAACATACTTATTGTATATACTATATCGAGTAACTTTTGGAGGAAATCTCTGGAGTGGGCACTGAAAACCTTGACAAGATTTTCAATCCCAAGAGAATAGCCGTAATCGGAGCCACCGACAGAGAAGGCTCTGTTGGCGCCAGACTGTTTAGAAATTTGATCGGAGTAGGATTTACTGGAGCTGTTTACCCAGTTAACCCTTTTAAAGCAACTGTGCAAGGCATAACCGCTTATCCAAGCATCCTAAAAATTCCATGGCATGTCGACCTAGCAATAATAGCAACTCCAGCGCACACAGTCCCGCAAATCATTGAAGAATGTGGAAAAGCTGGAGTTCCAGGAATAATAATTATTTCTGCCGGTTTCAGAGAAACCGGAAAAGAAGGAGAAGCTCTCGAAAAACGAGTTATTGAACTTAAAGAAAAATATGACATGCGAATTCTTGGACCAAACTGTTTCGGAATAATGAGACCAAAAATAGGGCTAAACGCAACTTTTGCGAACAAAGCAGCCGTGCCGGGAAAACTAGCCTTCATCTCCCAAAGTGCAGCGTTATGCGCCTCCGTAGTTGATTGGGCTTCAGAAGCCCACATTGGATTCAGCGCTGTAGTTTCCACAGGTTCAATGCTTGATGTTGATTTTGGAGACTTAATTGATTATTTCGGAACCGACCCCCAAACAAGAAGCATAGTGCTTTATATAGAGTCCATCAGAAATGCACGAAAATTCATGAGTGCAGCAAGGGGATTTGCAAGGGCAAAACCCATAGTGGTGGTGAAAGCTGGAAGATTTTCAAGAAGTGCGGAAGCAGCAGTTTCTCATACTGGAGCGCTCTGCGGAGAAGACGCAGTTTATGATGCTGCTTTTAGGCGTGCTGGAATTGTCCGCGTCGAAGCCATAAACGACCTTTTCAATTGTGCAGGAGCCTTGGCGATGCAGCCAAATCCAAAAGGTCCAAACCTAACCATAATTACAAACGCAGGTGGTCCCGGCATCATGGCTGCAGATTTTCTCATCGCTAAGGGCGGAAAACTAGCCTCTTTAAGTGTAGAAACCACTGATGCTTTGAAAAAAGCTTTGCCTCCATACTGTAGCATTATAAATCCTATTGATGTTTTAGAAGAAGCCACTCCAGATAGATTCAGAAAAGTCATTGAGATCTGCCTTCAAGATCCTAATAGTGACGGTTTCCTAATAATTTATACGCCCCAAGGAGCCACAGAGCCTTCGGCAATTGCAAAAATAATTTTGGAGTTTTCAAAACAAACTACGAAACCTATCCTCACCTCTTTGATGGGTGAAGTTGAATGCAGAAGGGCTGGACAAATTTTGCGAAAAAACAGAATCCCAGTATTCACAACTCCAGAGCAGGCTGTTTCAACTTTCATGTATATGTACAGTTATACCCAAAACTTGGAGCTTTTGTATCAGACTCCAGAAGAGCTTACAATGGAACTGGCAATTCCAACATTTCTTAAAGAAGTTTTAAGGAAAGCCTACAGCGAAGGAAGAACGGTGCTAAATCAGTATGAGTCTTTACAGTTTCTTGAAGCCTACAAAATTCCAACAATAAAAACCTTGGTTGCAAAAACTCCAGATGAGGCTGAAGCTATCGCCTCTGAAATTGGATGCCCCATCGTTATGAAGGCTTTGTCGCCTCAAATAACCCACAAATCAAAGGTTGAGGGAGTTATCTTAAATGTTTGGTCGCCCGACCAGGCTAAAGCCTTTTTCGAAACGCTGAGTGAGAGGGTTAAAAAGTACAGTCCAGAAGCAGAATTTCAAGGCGCCATTATTCAACCCATGGTTCAGAAAAAACTTTGCGAGTTGTTAATAGGCTCAAAAAAGGATAGGGAGTTCGGCTCCATAATAATGTTTGGAATGGGAGGCGTAGCCACAGAATTATTCCAAGATGTAAACATTGGTCTCCCGCCTTTGAATCAGGTGCTTGCAAGAAGGCTTATGGAGAAAACTAAAATTTACAAACTCGCAGAGCTAGGCGAAGGACACTTCAATGTTAAACTCTTAGAGGAGATTTTGGTGAAGTTTTCCCAGCTTGTCATAGACTTTCCTGAGATAAAGGAGATAGAAATAAATCCTCTAATAGTTGATGAAACCAATGCTTCGGCTGTGGATGCCAGAATAGTAATAGACTCTGAAAGAATTTTGCATGAAGCACGCTTTCATGAACACCTTGTTATAGTTCCATACCCAAAAAAATATGTTACTCAATGGATACTAAAAGACGGAACGCCAGTCATTCTTCGTCCAATAAAACCTGAAGATGAAGCGCTCATAAGGGAACTTTATTCTTCCCTTTCAGAAGAAACCATGAGGTTCCGGTTTTTCCAAGTTTTTAGGGAAGTGTCCCATGAAACCTTAACAAGATACTGCAACTTGGATTATGACCGCGAAATCGCTATAGTTGCAGAAATGCAAAAAGATCAGAGGAAGATTATTGGCGTTGCTTTGCTTTCTCTAGAGCCTGGCAGAAGAAATGGAGAATTCGCCGTTGTGGTAGGCGACCAATGGCAAGGACTTGGGCTTGGATCCAAATTAGTTGATTATATTATTGAGATTGGCAAAGAAATGAAGTTAAAAGCAATTTATGGTTTTGTGATTTCGGACAATGCGAAGATGATTCATTTATGTACGAAGAAAGGTTTTAGAATTGAAACAGTTGACAGCGAAACTTCCAAAGCAATAATGGAATTGACGTAATAAAAAATAAAAGGTTTATGGCGATTTAGCTTTTGCCGCGTTCTAAAGCTTCTTTCACGCTTTCGTAAGCCTTCTTTGCTTCTTCAACAGCCACGCCATCTTCAAGCGTTGTGACATCGCCTATGGCTGCTCCGCTCACGATTGCTTTTAATAGTCTTCTCATGATTTTGCCGCTTCTTGTTTTAGGCACAGAGTCAACGAAGGCTATTACTGCATCTGACGCCACAAGGGGACCAATTGTTGTTCTTAAATGCATTTTTAACTCGTCTGCAAGCTTCGGGTTTGGCGAATGTCCCTGCTTAAGCACAGTGAAGATGAAGGGTATTTCTCCTTTCACTGGATCAGTCTTGCCGATGCATGCTGATTCTGCAACGGCTGGATGCTTAATCATTGCAGATTCAATTTCTGCAGTTCCAATTCTGTGACCTGCAACTTTGAGAACGTCGTCAGCCCTTCCCAATATCCACAAATACCCATCCTTGTCTTTTATGGCAAAATCTCCAGTGTAAAAGTAGGTTTTGCCCTTAAACCTCGACCAATAAACATCCACATATCTTTGCGGATTCTTAAAAAGCGTCATAAGCATTGCAGGCCATGGCGAAGTTATAGCCAAGTACCCTCTAACTCCAGGCGGACAAGGATTCCCGTCATCATCGAGAACTTCCAATGTAACGCCTGGGAATGGATAACCATTTGTTCCAGGTTTGAGTGGGAATATTTTTCCTAATCCTGGAAAATGTCCAGTTAACATTTGTCCAGTTTCCGTCATCCACCATGTGCTTGAGGCTACAATGTCTTCTCTTCCGATGTTTTTGTAGTACCATTTGAAGGCTTCTGGGTTTATGGGTTCGCCTACAGAATGGCAAATTCTAACAGTGGATAGGTCGTATTTTTTGACAAGCTCTTCTGGAAATTTCATAAGCATTCTGATGGCTGTTGGCGTCGTATAGAATAGCGTAACGCCATAGCGTTGAATTATGCTCCACCACCTATCGGGTCCTGGAAAATCTGGTGCGCCTTCATACATTATTGATGTTAGACCTATTAGTAGCGGACCGTAAACTATGTAAGAGTGCCCCGTAACCCATCCGATATCGGCTGTGCACCAATAAATATCGCTGTCTTTCACATCAAATATCAATTTCATAGTAGCGTACAATCCAACTGCATATCCACCTATGGGAATCTGGGCTCCCTTAGGAGCGGCTGTTGTTCCCGAAGTGTAGAGGATGTATGAGAAATCTTCTGAACTACATCTTTCAGCTGGAACTTTAACATTTTTTGGCACGTCCTTTATCAGTTCGTGATGCCAAACGTCTACTCCATTGTTCCAGGGTATTTCATTGCCAGCCCTTTTGACAACTATAACTTTTTCTATTTTAACGCCGTTTTGTGCGCATATTTTCACGGCTTCGTCAACTATGGGTTTGAGATTAATTATTTTCCCTCTTCTATAGAATCCGTCAGCAGTAACGATTATTCTTGAACCTGCATCCATGGCTCTTGTGGCTAAGGCGTCTGCGCTGAATCCACTGTAAACGGCGCTGTGTTTGGCTCCAAGCCTTTGAATGGCAAGCATGTAGAAGGGCAGTTCTGGAATCATTGGAAGATATAATGTGACTATTTCGTCTTTCTTTACCTTCAGTTTCTCTTTTAGGGCGTAACTGATTACATTGGATTCCCTATAAATGTCATAGTATGTGAACTTTCTTACCTCTTTGGGCTGGTCCAGCGTTTCGTCCCATGGTTCACCTTCCCAGATCAGAGCCAACTTGTTCTTTCTTCCCTGCTCAATCTGCCAGTCTGTGTCAAGGTAAGCCAAGTTTGTTTCTCCACCGACAAACCACCTGTAAAATGGCGGGTTGCTGTCATCCAACACCTTATTCCATTTTTTGAACCAGAAAATCTCGTTCGCCCATTTTCCCCACCACTCTTCCATTGCTTTTTTGTTGTTCACCGTGTTTTCGTACCATTTTTTAAAGTCACTTTTATCCCATACTCTGTCTTTCCAGCTGGGTGGAATTATGTTGGCTTCGAATTCCTTATAGACTTCTATTCCTTCTTTTGACATCCCATTCCACCTTTTGAGGATTCTCTTCAGAAAAATTGTTTATTATATTTATGCATTTAGGTTGTTAAAAGATGAAATTATTGTTAGTTTTTGCCGAAAATTGTAGAGTATTGTAAAAAGAGAAGGGTGTGAAGGGTTCAGCTTACTGGGTATATTGGCAATACTGTTTTTCCATGAGTTTCGTTTAGGATTTCTGCTAGGGCTAGGTAGAAGGCGCTTAACCCGCAGATGATTCCCTCAATTCCAATTATGCGAGTGAAAATTTCCAAGTCTGCTGATGTGAAAGATGTGTATGCTAAAAGCGCCGATTTGGCTGCGAGTAAGAAGAATAGTATTGCGAGGCTTAGGAAAACAAATTGTAATGCTCTATTGGTTTTCAGAGTGCCGAAAAACATGATAAACGTGAAAAGTCCCCACATGAAAAAATAAGCCATAAATGCTTCTTGGCTGACAAGCCAAGGCGTAGTGTATTGTGGTATGGCTGGTGCGTAGGAAGAGAAGGGCCATACTCCCATCGTAGCCACGTTAGCTGTTCCAAGCCAGTTTAGGGCTACGAAGGATAGCCAGAATAGTCCATAGGATGTGAAGGCTGTTGTTCCGAAGGTGTTGCCCTTTTTATATTCTAATATGCCAGCAATAATCTGTGCTAAGCCGCCGTAGAATATTCCCATTCCAAGAATCATGCCGTCAACTGGTCCCAAGCGGGCGTTGTGGACAAAGTTTAGGAGAACAGTGGTCATTCCAAAACCTAAAAGCCCAAGCGGGGCTGGATTTGCAGTTTTTTCACTCATACTTTCAATCCTTCTTTTGTTGTGAAAACCCTAAATAAAAATGGGTTGGAATATATGCTTTTCTGGTTACTGCTTTCGTTTCTTACTTGCGATATACTTTCCTAACTCTAACGAGCCGAAGACTATTGCCGTGAATAATATTGCGATTGCCCAATCTATAGGCTCTGGTGCGTGCACATCAAACAAGTCTTGGAGAAACGGCGTGTAGAGCACCATCAGTTGAAGACCTAGGGACGAAAGAATTGCAACCCAAAGGAACTTGTTTTTGAAGACGCCCACTTTGAAAACTGTGTATCTTAGTGAACGGGCTGAAATGGCGTTTGCCAATTCCATTAGGATCATGGCCGTAAGCAACTGCGTCCTCGCTTCAAGCAAGTGATACTCGTCTAACCATGGTTGGCACATGAAATATCCAGCCAAAAGCAGCACAGTCATCATAATGGGCACTAATACCAAATAGACTTTAACGTCGCGCGTGAACACACTTTCATTTGGATCTCTAGGTTTTCTTTCCATCAGATCAGGATCGCCTGGATCTATCCCTAAGGCTAAGGCTGGTAAACCATCCGTTGTCAAATTAACCCATAAAAGCTGTATTGCAGTTAAAGCAACTGTTGGAGAAAGTTTCGGATCTCCACCTGACTGATAGGCTGAACCCGCCAAGTATGGAACGCTTATCATTACTATGAACATTACGAGGATTTCCATGATGTTGCAACGCAGCAGATAGGTTAAGTATTTCTTTATGTTATCGTAAATTTCGCGGCCTTCTTTGACAGCCTTAACAATGGATGCAAAGTTGTCATCTGTTAAAACCATGTCTGAAGCTTCTTTTGTCACTTCTGTGCCAGTGATTCCCATGGCGACGCCTATATCGGACAATTTTAGGGCTGGCGCATCGTTTACGCCGTCGCCGGTCATTGCAACAACATATCCCTTTGCCTTCCAAGCCTTAACAATCCTCATTTTATGTTCAGGCGAAACACGAGCATAAATCACAACATTCTCAACCATTTGTGTTAGCTGTTCATCGCTTATTTTGTCCAATTCTTGACCGGTAAGCACTTGACTCGGCGCTTCATTTTCGCCTATTAAGTTAAGTTCTTTTGCCACAGCAACAGCTGTAAGCTTATGATCGCCAGTTACCATGACAACTTTGATTCCAGCGTTCCGGCAAAGCGAAATTGCATCCTTAACTTCTTCCCTTGGAGGGTCAATCATCCCCATTATTCCAACAAAGGTCATATCATTCTCAATTTTTTCGTCAAAATTTGTTGCGGATTCTGGCAGTTCTCTGTAGGCAAAGCCTAAATTTCTTAATGCTTGCATTGCCATAGCCTCGTTTACCTTCAGTATCTTTTCCCTATCTTCCTCTGTTATTTTGCGCACTTTCCCCTTTGAAAGAATCCTAGTGCATCTTTCCAAAACTATTTCTGGCGCTCCCTTCATGAACGCAACTTTCTTTCTAGATGCCAAGTGAACAGTGGTCATACGTTTCCTTTCGGAAGAAAATGGAACCTCGCCTATGCGTGGATTTTCCTTCTCCAACTCTTCTTTCCATAATCCAGCCTTTGCTGCAGCAACAACTAAAGCGCCTTCTGTAGGGTCACCTTTGACTATCCATCTTCCACTTTCCTTTTCTTTCTCCAACTTTGCATCATTGCACAATGCTGAAATCTTTAAGAGCGCAACAAGTTCCTCTTCTTGCGCTGGGTCTAATTTTTTGTCTTCAAATATGAATTCGCCTTGTGGTTCGTAGCCCACTCCTGAAACCTTTATTGTTTGGTCATTCGCGTATATTCTTTGAACGGTCATTTCGCCTTTGGTCATTGTTCCTGTTTTGTCGGCGCAGATGACGCTTGTGCATCCTAATGTTTCAACGGCTGGAAGTCTCCTAACTATGGTGTTCACCTTAGCCATACGATACATGCCAACAGCAAGCGCACCCGTCACTATGGCGGGTAAGGCTTCTGGAACAGCAGCAACAGCGAGGCTTACTCCCCACAAAATCATGTCAAGGGGATTGCGTCCTTCCACTATGCCTATAGCTGCCACAGTTAAACAAACAGCAATACATAATATCCCAATCCATTTCCCAACAGAAGCCATACGCTTTTCAAGAGGAGTCTCTTCCTCCTCTGTCACTTGAACCATTTTAGCTATTTTGCCAAACTCCGTGTTCATCCCAGTTGAAGTGACAACAGCCTTCCCACGCCCATAAACAACAGCCGTTCCAGTAAAAACAACATTCCGCCTTTCAGGAATTCCAATTTCTTCAGGTAACGGCTCAACACTCTTGTTTACTGGTGTGGATTCTCCTGTTAATGGAGCCTCATCCATTTTTAGATTGATAGCTTCAATGAGTCTGGCGTCTGCTGGAACCTTATCGCCAGTGTACAATAGGATGATGTCGCCTGGAACAATTTCGCTTGCTTGAACTTTAACTTCTTTCCCATCACGCAACACCATGGCTGTTGGCGCCGTCATCTTCTTTAATGCTTCTAAAGCCTTTTCTGAACGATACTCCTCCACAAAACCCAAGATGGCGCATGCCAAAACTATGGCGATTATGACAATGGCGTCAGTAATTTCACCTAAATAGATTGAAAGACCTGTTGCAATTAAAAGTATTATTATAAGTATGTCTGCAAACTGCTCCAGGAAAAGCCTAATTGGCGATATTCCCTTCTCCTTCTTAAGCTCGTTAGGTCCATATTCCTGTAGGCGTTTCTGCACTTCCTCTTGACTTAAACCAGTCTCCTTCGTATTTAGAATTTTCAAAGTTTCTTCAATTTCCATCGCATGCCAAGGTTTCGACATCCTTTCCACCCCACTCGTCAATTAAGCACAGAGCTAACTTGTTAACATATTCGGGTTATATTCTTTTCTCATGACTTTTGGAAAGTTATCCAAATAAGTTTATTAAGATATTCCCCACTCAACTCTAAGAGTATTAAAGAATATGGGAAAGTTGGAGGAAAAAGCATGTTTGAACCGTGGTTTGTAGCGCCGCTATCAGCTTTAATTTCGGTAATCGTCGGGTTGTACTTCTATCATTATGTAAACAAACAAGACAATGGAACAGAACGTATGCAGGAAATTGCTGCTGCCATAAAAGAAGGCGCAGACGCTTTTCTAAGGCGAGAATACACAGTGCTGGCAATGTTTGTGATAGTTGTAGCAGTAATAATATGCATATTCTTACCGCAGCCATTATGGGAACCGCACGATCTACTGCTCAACATTCAATTGGCAGTAGCGTACATGTTCGGTTCCTTCTGTTCAGCGCTAGCTGGTTATTTGGGGTTAAATGTTGCAACAAAAGCGAATGCCAAAGTGGCTAATGCAGCCCAAAAGGGATTGAATAAGGCTTTTCCAATAGGTTTCCGAGGAGGAGCAGTGATGGGCTTAGCCGTTGTAGGTTTAGGCTTACTTGGAATAAGCATAGTTTACGCAATCACTGGAATGTCAATGGAACAAACCATCCCTGGAGTGTTAGCCTACAGCTTCGGAGCAAGCTCACTTTCACTTTTCGCCAAAGCCGGAGGAGGCATTTACACAAAAACTGCAGACATCAGCGCAGACCTTGTTGGCAAAGTGGAACTGGGAATCCCAGAAGATGATCCGCGAAACCCAGCCGTCATAGCCGACAACGTAGGCGACAACGTTGGAGATGTTGCTGGCATGGGAGCAGACCTCTTCGACTCGTATGTCGCAAGCGTTGTAGCCGCCATGATTTTAGGCGTAGGGCTTGATGTCCCAAGCAAGTATGTACAAATACCACTAGTGTTCGCTGGATTAGGCATATTATCCGCTGTCATAGGCGCCTTATTAGTTAGAGTTGGACCTAAGGGCGATCCCGGCGCAGCATTAAATCGCGGCACATATATAACATGCATAGTCTTCGGAATTTTAACCGCCTTAGCTACATGGTATCTTGGATACGAGTGGGCTTTTTGGGGAGCAGTGGTTGTAGGCCTAGTGGCTGGAATAATAATCGGCGTTACAAGTGACTACTTCACTTCAGAAGATAAAGCTCCAGTTTTAAAGACGGCAGAAGCATCCGAAACTGGACCTGCACTGAATATTATAACCGGATTCTCATATGGTCTACGCAGCACAATCTTCCCGTTGATTGGCATAGCCGTAGCAGCAGTAATCTCATATAAAGTATGCGAACCTTTAGGTATAAAATACGCTTTGTATGGAATAGCTCTCGCAGCTCTTGGTATGCTTTCAATTGTTGGATTAACAGTTTCAAACGATGCCTATGGTCCAATCGTTGATAATTCCAAAGGCATAGCTGAACAGTCTGGGCTCAGCGAAGAAGTAATAGCTATTACAGATGAGCTTGATTCTGCGGGGAACACTGCAAAAGCGATAACTAAAGGCTTTGCAATAGGCGCAGCGGGACTAACCGTAATTGCATTGTTAGCAGCATTTCAGGAAACTGCTTCAAGAGCTGGCTACACTGTTAATTTTGACATAATGGATCCCATTGTTCTGCTCGGTGCAATAATAGGAGTAGCTATTCCTGCGGTTTTCTCAGCTATGGTTATGCTTGGCGTCGGAAGGAATGCCGAGCGAATGGTTGCCGAAATCAGAAGACAATTTAGAGAAATTCCAGGTCTCAGAGAAGGAAAGCAAGGTGTTAAACCTGACTATGCAAAATGCGTTGACATCGCTACCGTTGGCGCATTACGTGAACTCATGCCAGCAAGTATAACAATAATTGTTGCAACCTTGATTATCGGCTTTGTCGGTGGAATAAAAGCACTCGGAGGCTTCCTTGCGGGCGCTATATTCTCAAGCTTGCTGCTCGCTCTTTTGATGAGCAATGCTGGCGGTCTCTGGGACAACGCCAAAAAGCTAATTGAGTCTGGAAAACACGGGGGAAAGGGTTCAGAAGCACACAAGGCTGCCGTAGTAGGCGACACTGTTGGCGACCCATTCAAGGATACTGCTGGCCCTTCACTTAACACAATGATCACAGTAATGTCATTAATCGCCACACTATTCGCAACACTAATTGTGAATTATAACCTGCTAAAATTGTTAGGCCTATAAGCCCTTTTAACCCAACCTCTTTTTATTGAAAATTACATCCAATTGAGGCTCCCACGTAAATACTCCCTTTTCTCTTCACCAACAAATAAGCGCCGGGAGTGGGACTCGAACCCACGCGGCCCCGAAAGGCCACAGGCTCTCAAGGCCTGCGCGTTATCCACTCCGCCATCCCGGCCTTGTGAATTTTAGGTGGTTCTGGCTTCTAAAATGTTTCCGTTTTATTCCGAAATTTAATAAACCGTATGTATTAGTTATACATGATAAGATTTGATGGTGTAGGAAATTGAAAGAGGTTCAAAGAAAAACATTGCTGGAGTTAATAAGTAATTGTAAACGGAGCGACAGGGAGCTTGCTAAGGCTCTGGACATTTCGCAGCCAACTGTTACGCGTGTGCGCACATGGCTTGAAAAAAATCACTTTATTAGGGAGTATGCGGCAATACCTGAATTTTCAAAGATAGGGCTTGAACTTGTAGCGTTCACTTTCTTTAAAATTAGATCAGGAGCCACCAAGGGAACAGTGGAGGAAATTCGGAAAAAAGCAGAAGCCTTCTTTAACACGCATCCAAACGTTATATTAGCCCTGCGAGGCGAAGGCATGGGATGCGACGGCATCCTCGTTTCATTACATAAAAACTTCGCCAGTTTCACCCAGTTCATGAGAGAACTAAAAACAGAAACAGCAAACACAGAAGTTGTAAGCAATTTTCTCGCAAGCCTAACAAACACAGATCAGTACAGAAGCTTAACTTTCAAAACTCTAAAAGAATACTTAACAAAAAATGAGGAACAAATTTAATCTCATAAAAATCATTTTCGGAAAACATATTTAACCGAAAACCTCTTCTAAAAGAAAAATTATCAAATAAAGAATACAAAACGCGGGCCGGTAGTCTAGCTCGGTTAGGACATCCGCTTGACGTGCGGAAGGTCACCGGTTCAAATCCGGTCCGGCCCATCAAAAGAATTATTGGATAGGTTAAGCGGTTGCCAAAACAGATAAAAATGTCAAATGCATCAAAACATTAAAAGGAGAAAAATTAAATGCCTTCGGAAATCTTTGATGCCGAAAAGTTTGTTGAAATTAGTGGACGTGCAGACTATTGTATTGTGAAAAGGTTGAGGGATGTTGTTAAGTTGAAGCTTCGCACTTCTAAGAGGCTTTATACGTTAAAGGTTGAGCCAGGCAAGGCTGAGGAAATTATTAAGAAGCTTCAATGCGAAATTCGGGAAATATGAAGTTTATTTAATGTTCTTAACGATTTTTTGTGCGATTTCCTGTGCCTTTATGGCATCTTCTACGGTTACTTGGGGTTTCTTGTTGTGGATGATGCATTCTATGAAGTGTTCGTCTAGTTGACGGTGTCCCCAAACTCGAGTTCCTTTCACATCCAATTTTGTTTCTTGCGGCTCTTCCTTGTCTGAAGTGTAATAGACGATTTTGTCGTATCCTATGGCGTGGATAACGTTTGTGTTGTCTCCGTAAACTTCCAATCGGCTTATGCTTGCTGACGGATTTACGGAAGCGCTGTAATGTAGTGAGCCAACCATGCCATTTGAGAGTTTTATCAAACCCATAGTGTTATAGCCAAGTATTCCACCGTACTTTTCAATTTTTGGATAACTGCTTTTCCACTCCACATCTGTTATTTCGCTCTTAAACATCCAACGGATCATATCAATAGACCAGACTGAAAGAGTGAAATCGGGATAGCCGCCGCTCACTTCTATGTTCCAAGCCCAGGAACCGGCGGGCCACTGTTCTGCAAGGCTCATTGCTGGCAAAAATTCTCGGAAATGTAAAGCTACGGGTTTGCCTATGCTTCCAGATTCTGTCATCTCTTTCGTTTTGATGTATATAGGCGCAAATCTGAAGTTCAGAACAGGCATCAAAATCACTCCGGCCTTCTCGGCTTCATTCTGAAGTTCCATGGCTTGTTTTATTGTTGGGGCTATGGGCATCTCGCATAGAACGTGTTTGCCTTTTCTTATGGCT
>JAVZJY010000006.1:0-48780 GCA_038872535.1 Bathyarchaeia archaeon
CTGAAAAAGCTCATCTCCAATTACGGTATCTGCTAAGACATGCCATTCTCCAAAAACTTCGCTTTCACTAGTATTTTCACAAGGCCATGGTATCGTAAAATTAATGGTTGCAATCCCGCTTGAATTAGTTTTCTCGGAAAAACTAAAGGAAGCCCCATTTGGAGTTTGCACGTAAAAAGCTACCAACAAGTTTTGGACAGGCATTTCGTTGTAAGTCACAAACGCATATAAAATGACGATTTCTTGCGGGCTAAAGGCGTCGCTTGGGTTGTTTGGGCCTTTTCCGCTGTATGGTTCTTTTTGTGTGAAAAGGTCTATTTTTCCGCTTGGGCTTTCTGAAATGGCAGCTTTCATGTTTGGCAGTGGTAGACTAAGTAGGATTATGGTTATCGTTAGCATTAGAACTAACTTTTTTAGCCTGACCTTCATCCTTATCAAGCATTTATTGAATGCTGAATTCTTTAACAAATATTCCGTAATCACAAATATTACTATAAACGATGCGTTTTAGAAGCATCATAACCTCGTAATTTTATTTAAAAATGTTAAAGGCCGTGTATGGCGGGCCCGACGGGAATTGAACCCGTGACCCCCGGGTTTCTTCTTTTAGGCTTTTATTGGCTTAAAAGCCCGGTGCTCTATCCTTACTGAGCTACGGGCCCCTTCTTCGCTTTCGCTTTTAGAAGTCTTAGAAGGTGTTTTTTAGGGTTTCGATTGTTTTGGTTTCGTTAAAAAGTTTATGGGGTGGATTGGACTTTTAGGAGTCCTGTTATGAAGTTTTTTATTTTGTCGTTGGCGCTTAGTATTGTTTCTATTGTTTTTCTGCCTTTTTCTGTGAGCTGATAGACTCTTTTTCTTTCGTTCCATGTTCCTTCGATTAGTCCGTTTCTTTCCAGCGAGTATAGGAGTGAGTAGACGGTGCCTGAGCTTACGAGGAGGTGGAATTTGTTGTGGATGAAGGAGATTACGTCGTATCCGCTTAGTGGTCCGTTTCTTAGTTCTGCAAGTATTATTATGTCCATGAAGTTTTTGATTATGCGTTCATGCATTTTCTTTAATATTTTTCCTTCCAATCTTTCACCGCCAATGATTATTGTCAGCGCCGTCATGTTTGTTCACGTTTTAAGATTTTAGGTTAGATATAAATATTTAAATTTTATTCTAATTCCGAATTAGAAGTTGAAATAGATTACGAGAAGTTTATACTTCATAATATCCATAAGATTTCGAAACAAAATTCCCTTCACAAATGTTAGCTGATGAATCAAATGTTTTAACATTTAGTTATATAAGAAGTTAGCTGCACCCTCAATTTTTAAAGATAATTTCCCATTTAAATGCCAAAAGCAGACGTTCTTAACAGCCAGCGATATATCTGCATATTAAAAAATGTTATTTCTTCTTTAAAGGCATAAAAATGGACGGTGTTAAAATTGATTTCGTGGAAGCACTCTTTTAGGAGATTAAACGAAGAATACGAGATAGCGAAGAAAAAGAAGCAAGCTTTGGACAGTTTGTTAGGTAATGGCAGAATTTCGCAGTCTACCCATGAAATGTTTGACAAAGAAATAGCTGATGCCATTGCAGAAATTGAGAGGCAGAAGAGAGATTTACTGGAGAAAATGAATTCAAAAGTTAGAGAACTTGAAAGCCAAATTAAAACATTAGAGGTTTTAGTTGCAAACTACGAGATTCAACATGTAACAGGCGAAGTGGATGAGGAAGTCTACCAGCGAGAAATTAGCCTCTTATCTGTTGGGCTTGACACTGCGAGGAAAGAACTGGACGCTGTTAAGGAAGCCCTAAACCAGCTTTCAGGCAACGTGCAGATTCCAACAGCAACTGATGTGGCTCCGCAGCAAGAAGTCAAACCACAACTGCAAGAGACTGAAGTTGAAGTTCCAAAAGTGCAAAATTCTCCTCAGGCTCAGCAAGAACAAATTCAAGAAAAACCACAAATCGCAGAAGAAACGGCACAGGTGGAAAAGACAGAAAGCTAAGGAAACAATAAAACTTTCCCTTTTTCTATTTTACAAACCCTTATAATAAAAGCACAGCATCTTCCTTTAGGAGAAATGCGAATGTCTGAAAAAGTAATTATGACTTTCCATGAAAAGTTTAAGCAATATGATTTAGGCGAAGGACACCCTTTCAGAGGGGACAGATTTGTAAATGCCATAAAATTTTTTGAAAGTCAAGGGTTATTCAACCTTTCTAAAATTGCCCTTGTGGAACCTCAACCTGCCTTAAAGGAAGATTTGTTAAGGGTTCATGATGAAAGTTATGTTGATTTCATTTTCCGCTTAGCAAGAGAAAAGAAGCCATATGATATGGAGACTCCTGTTTCCCAAGAAATTCTTGAGGCTGCACTCTTAATCGTTGGCGGTGCAATAGAATGTGGTAAAACGGTTTTTGATGGAAAAGCGAAGCGGGCAATTTCTATTGGTGGAGGTTACCATCATGCAGGCAGAAATCATGGCGGCGGATTCTGCCTATTTAATGACATAGCCGTTCTGGTTGAATATTTACGAATTAAATATGGCGTCAAACGTTTTATTGTTTTGGATTATGATGTTCACTTTGGAAACGGCACAAGCGACATTTACTATCGAGACCCAAGCGTGCTCTACATATCTTTACACCAAGACCCCCGCACGTTATATCCTGGAACAGGATTCATTTGGCAAATAGGAGAAGAGAAAGGCGAAGGCTACAATGTTAACGTGCCCCTGCCTCCCGGAACAGGCAACAACACGTATCTTTATGCTTTAAGGGAAATTTTTGTTCCTTTAGCTGAAGAGTTTAAGCCTGAAATAATTATTGCAAATGGCGGAAGCGACGCCCACTTTGCAGACATGCTCGGCGATTTAAGTTTAACCGTCAAAGGCTTTTTCGAAATAGCCCGCTTAATCCGTGAAACTGCAGAGAAAGATTGCCATGGAAAACTTGTCTTGATACCTGGAAGCGGATACAACCCCAAAGTTTTGCCACTTTGTTGGTATGCACTTGTCGCAGGCATAATAGGTCTAGAAGAGATTAACGTGAAAGACCCTTACACTCCACCGGAAGAACCGCCATTCTGCAGAAAGAAAGTTGAAAGCACAATTGAAGAATTGAAGGGTTTGCTAAAGAAAAAGTGGACATGTTTCAAGTGAACCTACGGCTTGTAGCTTCAAAGCTTATCGAATGGCTGTACAAGCTGCCGACAACTATTATTCCAAGTGAAAATACAAACTTGGCTATAGAAACTGGCAAAGCAAAACTAAATCACAGTCTCGCCTTGACAGACTGTTACGTTTTAGCTGCGAAAACTGTAGCTGTTCCCTGAAGTATGTCGCTTGTTTCAAAATCCACGCCAATAACGGCGTCTGCACCTATTTTCTTAGCGTTTTCAACTAGTCTGTCTAAAGATTCTTTTCTGGCTTTTTCGCATTCTGAAGTGTATGCGGTTACTTCTCCGCCGAAGATTCCTTCGATGCCAGCAACTATTTTTCCGCCAACTCCTCTAGTGCGCACTGTTAATCCATGAATAGTACCTAAAACCTTCACTATTTCATATCCAGCCAGTTCTGGCGTTGTTACCACGATTATTTCTTTTTCGCTCATTTTGGTTAACCCAGAGACTTTAATAGTTGAAGCTATTTAATTTGGTTTCTCATCTGGATATGGCAAGGAGACAAGTGTTATGGAAAGCATTGATAAGGTTCGTGAATGGTTTCCCGTAACTAAGCATAAAGTTTTCCTAAACCACGCTGCGCAATCGCCCCTTCCGAAAAGCGTTGCAGACGCTGTTCGCAAGTATGTTGACGATTTCTCGAATTTCGGAGACACTTCGATAGAATGGAACGACGGCGGAAAACCATTATTTGCGAAGTTGATTGGCGCAAAAAAGGAAGAAATAGCGTTCATCGAAAACACTTCTATGGGCATGAATATTGCCGCAAGCGTGCTTCATTATCCGCCGGGCTCAAAAATTGTCACAACAGATTTGGAATATCCCTCTGTAGTTTATCCTTGGCTTCGCAAAAGCTTAGGCGTAAAAGTTCATTATGTGAAAAACGTTGATGGCAAAATTTTGCTTAATGATATGGAGAAGGCTGTTGACGATAAGACTGTGGCTGTTGCCGTAAGCCATGTTGAATACGTTAATGGTTTTCGAAATGATCTGCGAGCTTTAAGCGAAATAGCCCACAAACACGGCGCATACCTAATTGTTGACGCAATCCAATCCGCAGGAGCCATACCAATAGACGTTAAGAAAGATGATGTTGATTTTCTGGCAACAGCTTGCTACAAATGGCTCCTAAGCCCACCTGGAGCAGGCTACTTTTACGTGAAAGAAGAGCTTATCGAAAAGTTTGAGCCGCCATTTGCGGGTTGGGCAAGCGTAAAGCCTGAAGTATTCGAAACAATAGATTTTTGGGACATTTGGAGTTTGAGACTTTCAGAAACGGCAAGCCGCTTTGAAGTTGGTTCACCAAGCTTCATAAGTCTAGTCGGCGCAGCAGAAGCGCTGAAAATGCTGTTAAACTTTGGCATAAAAAATATTGAAGAGAGAATACTCAAACTGACAGGTCACGTCATAAAGGCTATAAAAAGTTTGGGGCTGGAAATTTTCACTCCAGAAGAACGGCAACATCGTTCAGGCATAGTCTTGTTCAGAATACATAAACCGCAAGAGTTGGTTGCGCAATTGCGTCAAAAGGGAATCGTTGTTTCTGCCAGAGCTCATGGAATAAGGGTTTCGCCGCACTTTTACAATACTGAAGATGAAATTGACAGGTTGATTGAAGAAGTCAAGAAATGGTAAAGGGAATAGTTTGACGCTTAAAGTGGAAAAGGTGGATGAAAGCAATAAACAGCGGGTTATGGATTTTCTAAAATTTGACGTTGTTAAACATGTTTTTGCCATATATGACCTTCAACATGACCCAAACCACACAATTATGCATACAGCGTTTAAAAACAGCAAATTGAAGGGATACGTTCTCATCTACAAGGCGCTGCAGTTTCCAAGCGTAGTTTTAGAGTGCAAAAAAGACTTTGCAAGACAATTATTAGAATATGTTTCAGAAAACCGTTTTATACTCCATGCGCCACCGGAAACCCTTCCAATGATTAAGGAAAAGTTTAAAGACGCAAAAACTTACGTTGAAAATTGGATGCTGGTTAAAAGGGGTCAAGCAAACTTTTTCAGGTCAGATGTTGTGCGTAGGTTATATTCTGAAGTTGACGCCAAAAAACTCTTTACACTTCTTTCGAGTCGCGAAGACCGCAGAGCTGGCACTGTGGAAAGCAGCTTAGAACTGATACGGAAAATGCCCACTTATGGAGTTTTCATAAGAGATGAACTGGTCTCATATGCAAGCTCTTTTCTGCAGCTTCCGCAAGTGTGGATGATAGGTGGAGTTTACACGCATCCAAGTCAAAGAAATAATGGATATGCAACATTAGCCACATCAGCGGTAACAGAAGAAGCATTAAAAAATGCGGATTCAGCCGCTTTATTTGTGAGGTCGGATAATTATTCAGCCATCAGAGTCTATGAGAAAATTGGTTATCAGAAAATAGGCGAAAAACTTTTTGTTGACGTTGGGACGGGCGTAAAACCATAAAAAGGCGCTAGTATTCGCTTATGAAACTTATTTCTGGAAATTCTCGGATTTGCCTGCCATCGCCTTTCTCAGATAAGATTTCAAGTTGTAGTATCTTGCATGTTCCAGCAATATCTTCCTTGTTTTCGCTGATTATTCGTGCAAACTCGCTTTTTCCAGCATATATCTTAACCCGTTTGATAGGCGAGTTTAAGGGTTTCCTCTTCTCAGCCTTTTCGCGTCTGATCTCCGTTATCAAAGCTATTACTAAGTCACCTTTACGCTCCGCTTCCTCATCCACCATTTCCATTTTTGCTTCTGGCCAAGGAGTTATTTGTAGGCTTTTTTGTCTTATAGTTTCGGCGTATATTGCTTGGTAAATTTCCTCTGTTATGTGAGGCGTTATAGGCGCCAGCAGCTGAATTATGCGATACAAAACATTGTAAAGTGTAAATTGGACAGCCTTCTTTTTTTGTTCTCCGTATATTTCTGGTTTGTAAAGTCTGTCCTTCACAGCTTCGATGTATTCGTCGCAGAAAATGTGCCATGTAAAGTTGCGAACTTCTTCAAGGGCCATGTTAAATTGGCAGCTTTCTAACGCTTCTGTAACTCTTTTTGTAACTTTCTCAAGTTTGCTCAGAACCCATTTGTCTAAGAGCTGCAAGTCGCCCTTCTCTTCCGGTTTATAGTCCCTTATTTGGGTGCCAGTGAATCGTGCCGCATTCCAAAGCTTAGTCAAGAAGCGCCTTCCATAATCCACATCAGACCAGCGAAATGGAATATCTGAGCCTGTTGCTCCGCCGCCGGCTGCCCACTGCCTTGTTGCGTCTGAGCCATATTTTGAAAAAACTTCTAATGAAGGCACATAGTTGCCTAAAGATTTATGCATCATCCGTCCGTCTGTGCCTAAAACCATGCCATTAATTAGGCAACTTTTATAGGGCTTCTCATCAAACAAAGCGAGATGTCTAACCATCAAGTAGTAAGCCCATGTGCGGATAATGTCAACGCCAGATGGATGCATATCAGCTGGGAAAAGCCTACGCCAATCTTTCTTGTCTGGCCAGCCGGCATGAACTGCACATGTTATTGACGAATCAAACCATGTGTCTAAAACGTCTCTTTCAGGCTTGAACTTTTTGGAACCACATTTTGGGCATTCTGCAATTTTTGGATTTTCTATTTTCGGGTCTATAGGAAGCCATTCTGGTTCAGCCAGAATCGTCTCGCCACAGTTTTTGCAGTACCATATTGGTATGGGTGTTGCAAAAACCCTTTGGCGGGATATCACCCAGTCCCAGTCAAGGGATTTTGCCCAGTTTATTAGACGATATTTCATATAATCTGGATACCACTTAACCTCTAAGGCATTCTTTTCCAATTTATCCGTGAGGATGCGGGTTTTCATAAACCATTGTTCCCTTTCAAGAATCTCTATTGGAGTGTGGCATCTCCAGCAAACGCCAACCTCCTGCGTTAGGGTTTCGGTTTTTTCTAGCAAACCATCATTTTTCAAATTTTCTATTATGGCTTTCTTCGCTTCTTCAATGGTTAATCCAGCATATTTTCCAGCATTCTCCGTCATTCTGCCTTTCTCGTCTATGCACATTATGACTGGCAAATTATGTTTTACAACGCTTTTTACGTCAGCCTTGTCTCCATAAGTGCATATCATTACTACGCCTGTTCCGAATTCTGGTTCAACAAGTTCGTCTGTTATTATTTCAACGGTTCTGTTTGTTGTTGGCACCTGAATCTTTTTGCCGATGTATTGTTTGTAGCGTTCGTCGTGGGGGTTTACGGCAACTGTTACGCATGCTGGAATCAGTTCCGGTCTTGTCGTGGCTATTGTTAGGAAACCGCCGTCATCCAGTTTAAACCTAATAAAATGTAAAGTAGCGGTTCTTGTCTCATATTCCACTTCAGCATCTGCTATGGCTGTTTCGCATCTTGGACACCAGTTCACTGGGTGGGTTCCACGGTAAATGAAACCTTTCTTATATAGCAGAACAAAGGAGAGTTGGGTGCGCCTCCAATAGTCCGGGTCCATAGTTTTGTATTCGGTTGTCCAGTCTATTGAGCATCCCAATCTTGCTATGGCTTCCTTCATAAGCCCTATATACTTTTCCACATGCTCCTCGCAAAGTTTTCTAAACTTGTCTGGCGGAAGGTCTGTCTTCTTGATTTTATGTTTCTTTTCAACCTCCACTTCTGTTGGCAAGCCGTGGCAGTCCCACCCTTGAGGAAAATAAACATTATAGCCTCTCATGCGTTTGTAGCGGGCTACTATGTCAAAATATGTCCAATTTAAAACTAAGCCCATGTGAAATTCGCCGGAAGGATAAGGCGGAGGCGTATCAATGCTAAAGACTGGACGCTTAGAGTCTTTCCAGTCAAAACGGTAAACACCCATCTCCTCCCACTTCTCTTGCCATTTCCTCTCAATTTCGATTGGATTGAATTCTTTAGGCAAAGGCTTCATGTTCTAACATCCAAGTAGCCATTAACTTTAGGAAAGATAAATATACGAGTAAATAACAATTACCCCACTCAAGGGTTTGGGGGAGCTGGGTTGTGACCCAGCTGAGAGGACGGCTGAAAGCCGTCGACCCCTAGAACCTGATCCAGATAATACTGGCGGAGGGAAGAACCATGGAACAAAGTAAGAGTATTTCAAAAGCTGCAGAAACAAAGATATTCGCTGAAATGATAGTTTTCATCGCTCTTGCAGAGGCTCTGTACATTGTTAGTAAACTTTACTTGCCTTTTCTGCACTTGCCACAAGGAGGTAGCATAACCTTAGGCAGTATGGTGCCATTGATATGGTTTGCTTTGAGAAGAGGGCTGAGATGGGGATTAGAGGCTGGAGTAGTCTATGGATTAGTTCACATAGCCATTTTTGGCGAGATATACTATCCAGTACAGATATTGCTTGATTATCCATTGGCTTTTGGAGCCTTAGGACTTGCAGGCGCTTTCCAGAAACATCCAATGACTGGCGTCGGAGTTGCAATCTTTGGCAGATTCATCTTTCATTTCATCTCCGGCGTCGTATTCTTCGGTGAGTATGCATGGGAAGGATGGAATGTTTATGCATACTCAGCAGCTTACAACGCAACGTATCTTGTTCCAGAATTCATAATCAGCGCCATTGTTATCTTCATTTTGCTTAAAAAGAACGTGTTGCACATCTATCTTTAGACATGCAACCTACCCTCTTTTTTACAATATGCATGAAGTGGTCATAAGGCAATTCTTTCATAGCAAGTGTAAATGTTCATTCGTTTTCCACGTACAAATCCAACCAAAGTTAAGCCTGCATCTTTAGCAATTTCAATGCCAGAATCTAATGCTGCAGCCAAAGAGGCGATTATTGGTAAGCCAACCCCTCCAGCCTTAAGAACAATGTCGCCAGTTAACCTTCCACTTAAGGCGAGAAAGCATAGGCTGAAATCGGTTTTGTTTAGAGCTGCCATACCAATTACTTTATCAACCGCATTGTGGCGACCAACATCCTCTGCAAAAGCAGCTAGTTTTCCGTCACTTTTGTAAAGGGCGGCGACATGGACCCCACCAGTTTTTCTAAACGTTTCCGCAATGAAGTTCAAGTTTTTTACGCTGTTTAGGATTGTTTCCGCTTTCACTTTTAGGTTTGAATTGATCTTTGGAATTTTACCAGAAAACGGATAAGCGGATGAGGTTCCGCAGGCTGAGGTGATTATGCGATAAAAATGTTTCGAAAGTTTCAATCTTTTTTCTATGTCGATGTTAAGTTTAAGGTTAACGTGGCATGCTTCATTTTTTATGCTTATCTCTTCGATTTCCTCAACTGATTTTAGGATGCCCTCCGAGAGTAAGTGTCCCACGGCTAGTTCTTTTAGGTTTGATGGAGAACAAAGGATGGTTACGTAATGAGTTTTGTTTATGAATATGTGGAGTGGTTTCTCTTCTGCCACGTAATCCTTTACTTTACAAATTGTTTGAGCAGAAACGTCAATTTTAACTATTTCGACCTCAAGCATTTCTTGAATCGCTCCTCTCTACTTTTTAACTTCAGACAGAATGAAGTTTACAATTTCGTCTGCAATGTTAACATTAGCCACAGACTGCAAGCCCCTCCATCCAGGTTGACTGTTAACCTCAACAACCAACGGTCCTCTTGGACTTTCTAAAATGTCAACGCCTGCAATTTTGCAATCGATAAGTTTTGCTGATTTAACAGCCAAATCCTCAATAGCTTTGTCAAGCGTTATTGGTTCTGGTCTGGCTCCTTGACTATAATTTGTTTTCCAACTGTTTGCAATGCGGCGCATGGCCGCAACAACACGGTCGCCAACTACGAAGGCGCGGATGTCAGAGAATCCATGATGCACAAACTCTTGGAGGTATATGACGCCGTGATAGAAGGTTATGTTTCTGAAAATCGTTGAGGCAATTTCCGCATCCCTAACCCTTGTTGAACCAATTCCCCTTGAGCCAAAAAGGGGTTTAACAACAACATCTCCGCCAAGCTCATCAAAAGCTTTCAAGGCTTCGCTAACGTTTTCTGTTACCGCCGTGCGTGGCACTGGTAAGCCGTTTTCTTCCAAAATCGCCAAAATATCATATTTGTCAACGCAGTGTTCAATGGCTTCAGGCGGGTTTATAACGTAAAAGCCTAAACGCTGAAGCCTATAAAGCATGTCCATCCTGAAAACTATTTCTTCAAGGGAACCCCGCCCAATTGGACGAATTATTAAGGCGTCTAACCCTTCTAGGATGCTTATGTTTCCAACTTTCAAGTAGGGCTTATAGTCTATATGGGCGGTGAGTTGTGGGAAACTGAAGCATATGTGGGGAATTTTGCGTTTTGTTAGGGCTTGTCTAAGTTGGGATGAGCTCCAAGAATTTTTGTTTCGTGTAACAATTCCAATTTTCAAAAGCGAAACCTTCTTTGCTTTAATCTGTGAAGATGCTATGGAAATTCGCTCTTAAAGTTTCCGTGTTATATGACGCTAAAATTTGTGGATATAAGGAATAAGCTGCTCAGCATTCTCAAACTTTTCCGCCAAATCAATTCTTAAGTAAGCGCCATAAGCGTTAAAATAGGGCGGTCCCTTCCGAGAAAATAATGTTAGAATTTTGCCCTTGTGGTTTATTTTGAAGCCTTCCATGCACGGTTCATGTCCCCTAATGAAAATTTTCACATTAAACCTTCTTAACGTCTCATTTGTTATGTTTTCACCGAAAAGTTTTCCAGCGCCTCTCGGCGATGCACAAAAGTCTTTAACCATTTCGTTTGGGTCGCTCCAAAGCATTTCCTCCAGAAAACTTTGTTTTGGATGCGTGGCATGTGCATATGCCAAATCCTCAATTGTTTTAGCCTTTAATGGCAAGCCTCCATGAATCATTAGATAGCGTTCCTTAACAAACACGACATTGTAAAGACATGCGAAAAGTTCTCGAATTTTAGAATAGGCGTTTTCCCATTTTTCGCCAAATTTTATTTGAAACTCTATGGGTAAATCGTGAGGAGAAGCCAGTAAGTCTTCTGGACCTTCATGGTTTCCACGCATCAAAACCACTTGTGACGGGAAAAGAAGCTTCAATTTTAAAACCGTGTAATAGATTTCTTTTGAGTATTCGCCTCTGTCGCCATAATCCCCCAATAAAATGATAAGTGAATTGCGATTTTGTTTCATTTTTTGGAGAAAATTGCTTTCTTTAAGAATTTGTATTAGGCTTTCCAAATCTCCGTGTAAGTCGCCTATTATTAAGGCCTCACCTTGAGGTTCTATGTCAACAAG
Source organism: Bathyarchaeia archaeon (assembly GCA_038872535.1). Classification (GTDB taxonomy): domain Archaea; phylum Thermoproteota; class Bathyarchaeia; order Bathyarchaeales; family Bathycorpusculaceae; genus JASEJA01. The sequence continues at coordinate 11,381 of JAVZJY010000006.1, forward strand.
CCTTCCAGTGATGTTTAGGTTTCCCGTTTTCCCGTTTTCTTTGGAAAGCAAAATTGCAGCGTCTTCAACCAGTTTTACAAAACCGTCGCATTGAATTTCTAAGGCTTCTTTGACAATTTCTGAAAGACTTGCTCGCACATTTATGTCCTCAAATTATTCGATGTGAACTCTTTTTCCTACAAAATCAAAAATGTTCTTTTCTATTTGGTTCTTATGTGTGTGAATTTTTTCCAGAGTGCCGTTAAATGTCTGTTCCAACATGCTTTCCTCTGAGTCTAAAATACGCCTTTTCTGTTCAAACTTTTCTAAGTGTTCCTGAAGCTTTAACAAGCCACTTCTTGTTTCTGCCACTTCTACAGAAGCAGAAAGCTGCCTTTTGCGCGCCATAATATTAACGCATTTTTGATGGAGTTCAGCCAAAGAGTTTTTGTCAATGATGCTGTTTATGGCGTGTTCAGCCTTCCGCATTTTATCCGGTTTCAGTTTAAGCTTTCCACCAGCCATTGCTTTGGCTAACTTTTGGAGAATCTGCTTCAAAAGCGGGTAATTAGCCTCTTCTGTGGAGAAGGTTTCAAGTGGGTTCTTCAAGTATTGGTTAAGCTTGTTAATTTCTTCTGGAGTTAAGCCGCTTCCTTCACCGTGAAGCGCCAAAGACTGAAGTTTTATGAAGGGTTTTTGCAGATGCTGTAAACTATGCTTCAGTTCAACGCTTAACGTTTCTATCTCCGAATCCAGTTGGCTTAGTTGACCTATTCCTCCCTTACTTTTCAACTCAGTCATTCTCTTCAGCGTCTCAGAAATTTCCTTTTCAACTAAAGCCTTTTCAGTTTCTATATTCTTCTTCTGCTCACCTAATTTTGCAAGCTCTTCTTTTAGGGCTTGGAGCTTATCAATAAGTTGGAAGGTTTCTTCTAAGGTTTTGGTTTTAACATACTCTTTTGTTAGAAAATCATTCAGTTCCTTAAGCGACACTTTCGCCCTTTCAAAAACTGTTAGGAATTTCCTCCTGTCAAGAATGAAAAAGGGCGAAATTCTCGGAAACCAATTTCTAATATCAACCTCTGTAACCAAAAACGCCTTTTGGGTTTCTTCAACAAAATCGTGAACACTGTCATAAGAAACTTTTTCTGGAACTTCAATCTGTCGCATTCTATCCAAAAACAAACGCGAAAGCTTGTTTAAGGCTCTGGCTCTCCCATAAGTTTTCATATTCCTTTTCTCAATTTCTTTTCCACTGTTATCAAGAAGCATCTTGCTTGAATCCACAAGGCTTTCAATGGATTTACGCATTTCATCAAGCAATTTTTGAGCCTTAGCATGAACAGGGACAAAAATCGAACTTGTCTCTTTCTCAAGCCAACCTTTAATCTCACTTGAGGAGAATTTTAAGACTTCTGCCAAACGTTTCCCCATAAAAGATACACTTAAGCAATATTTATTTTTCGAGATCAGTAACTCTTTTTTGAGTAGCTACTCTTAAATAATAACGCAGAAGCAAGCATGATATAATAGCATGGGGATAGTCATGGATGCAAAACAAACAGCTTTCGTTGCAGCTATGAGCGCTTTAGGGCTACTTCTTTCGGCAATCTCAATCAACCTTGCACCTCTTTTAAGCGTGGTCGGTCAAGGAGGGGCAGCCTTAGACCTGTCACATGTTGCAACTTTCATAGCAGCTATTTTTGGTGGACCATTTATAGGTGCCGTAGTTGGCTTTTTAAGCGGTATTTATGCAGGTTATTATTTCGGCTATGTTATGGGTTCTCTTGGAATACTTTCGCTCATAGGAGTCCCATTCGGAAAAGCCTTGACTGGCTTAACAGCTGGATTCCTCTATAAAAAACTGAAAATAAATAATAGTTCAAGACCTTCAACCTTAACTGTCCCAACAATACTCATATCATACATTCCAGAATGCATCTATACAATCATATATTTCTTGTACATAGTTCAAATCGTCTATGGATGGGGAATGGACTTTATGATACCAATCGTCATTCCAAAAGCATGGATAGAAATAACAGTGATGAGCCTCTTAATGGGAGCGCTAGCAGGAAACGTAGGGTTCAGAGAATTCATCTCCAGATTTTTAAATCCTCTTCAACTCGAAGGATATTCCGCTAAGACTGTTAAAACAAAAAAGATAGATAACTTGCAAAATTAAAATGATATTCAAGAAATCTTTGAGCCAAATGAATCTGCTAACGCTCTTGCATTGGTTTCTCCGTTTTTGAACGTGTTGCCAGTTTTTATGTTGTTAATTGTTATAGCGGCTGGTGCGAAGAGGTTTGGGTCTATTTTGTAAAAGTCATAGTTTGCTTCTTTGAAGATTTCTATGAAGGGTTTCCCATAATTTTTAGAAGCTTTTGAGGGAGCCTTCTCCACAATCTCTTTTAGTGCTTCTTCATTCTCATGTTCAACAATGAAATAGGTTGTTCCGCCGTAGAGGATTGCATCATTTGTTCTCGCCATTGCTCGTGTAAATTTTGGATGAATTGGCGGAATTGGAGCGCATCCGCAAGCGTACAATATTGTTTTTGGGTTTAACCCTAACCTTCTGAGCTTGTGGATTCCAGTTTCCACTATTCGTCCTGAAACTTGTGTTGCGCCAGCTATGCTGGCTGTTGGCGTTAAAATCACAGCCAAGTTTTCAGGCGGAATTTTGCAGTCTCGTGTGAACCTTTCTAATAGTTTTTCTGGTGGAGGCTTATCCGTTTCCAAAACTATAATTCCCTTTTCAAAATCATCTTTGTATCCAATTTCTTCGTATATTTCCTCAGGCTTTAGGGCTAAGGCTCTTGCCGGTCCAGAACCTATTGCGAAATAATCGCCTTCCTTTATTTGCCAACCTGCATATTGGGAACCTAATGTTGCTATGGCTGGGTTGTCCGTGTATACGAAAATTGATGGAAACTCCGCGTCGCCATACTGCTTGTTGATTATTTTGGTTTTTCCGCAGCCTCCCATGCAAATTTCAGTTATGAGTTTTCCAGCTTGAAATCCTCCTTTGGCGTTTATTCCAGCATCCACAATTGTCGTGCCATAACTTGTTTTTTCAACTGTTATTCCATAAAGTTCTGGGTTATCGCATAGTTTTTCTAAAATTTTCCATGCCAAACGGTTAACGCTTAAAGTTCTTCTCATAATGTTTTCTCTCCTTTAAAGAAACTTTTCATATTGGCTTAGGTGAGGATTTTTTTCTTTAAAAACATAAAGTTTGCCTTCCCCATTTTCAACAAGGTCTCCGAGGAAAAGGTAGAATGGCCCAGAAACTGTTTCGCCTTCTTCAATTTTGACTTTTTCTTTTATGCTGTCTATGGTGAAAGTTGGGAGAACAGACTCTAAAAACCCGTTAACAACTATTTTTCCGCCTTTCATGCACGCTCCAACTCTTCCCAAAGAATCCTTTTCAACATAAATTGTTCCGTCTCGCATGCGCAAACCCAAAAATTGACCGGCACTTCCATAAATTTTGATTAAACCCCTCTTCATGTAAGCGCCAGCCTCATTTCCAACATTTCCATAAACAACAATTTTGCCGCCATGCATGCCTTCGCTGCTTCCACGGTATGGAGCGCCAAGATATTCGCCGGCATTTCCGTGAATTTCGACGGTTCCACCTTTCATCATTGAACCAGTCCACCCGCCAACATTGCCGTGAACTGTTATTTTTCCGCCTTTCATTTCTTCGCCTAAATGCATGCCAACATCGCCGTGAACAATTATCTCCCCGCTTGTCATGCTTGCGCCTATCTTCTTCACCTTGCCTACGTTGCCGTTTATGGTTATAATTTCTTTTTCCTGCGGATTCTCTGTTTTGGTTTCTTCAATTTTGAAGAGTTCTCCAAGCGTTTTTTGCTTGTTTCCTTCCCAGATTTTAAGCTCCTCAATTTCGTTTGGTGTTTTGCCACAGAAAACATCTGGGTTTATACATTCGGCAACTATTGGAAATCTAAATTCCTTTTTCGGGGTTAGGGTTATCATTTCACACTTTTGCCTCTACATTTATTGGATGGGAAATTTCAAGATAGTTTTCTGTTACTGGATAGTTTTCACATTCCACAGTCCAATAATCCCTAAATCTTCGCTGCATATCCTCACTTATCTTAGCAGATTCGGAAACTTTCACGTCAAGCCACATGGTGGCGCCCTCCAAATGCTTCACAACTTCCCCATTTTTGACAACAACTTTTCCATTCTTAATCGTGTAGGCAGCTTTTTTGAAGGCTTTCCTCACAGCCCTAAACTTTCTTGAAGGGTCTATTGCTTCAGGGTTTACGTTGTATATGGCTATGTCAGCATCCGCTCCCACGCCCAAATGCCCCTTATTTTTTAGACCTAAGGCTTTTGCTTGTCCAGCCCTTGTCATTATTGCAATTTCTTTGAAATTTAATTCTCTGTTTATTGATGGTAGAAGACTTTTGCTTCGTGCCCTTGAATTAATCCTTTTTAGTGTCGCCTCTCTGGCTTTTCTGCTCATAAGCCAAGCAATAATTTTTGGGTAAGCTGTGAATGGTCCACCGTTGGGATGGTCTGTTGTTAAGAAAATTTTCCATGAATCTTTTATTAGTAGGGCTAGTTCTAAGCCTATAGACCACTGGATGGCGTGGACATAGCTTTTTCGGCGGTAGTGGAAGGGCACTATTCCAGCGCTTGTTTCTGTTTCCACATCATGGTTAACCCATTTGTTTCCGCTTAACTCGTAAAGCGTGTATTGGAAGGGTCCGTCAGCAGTCATGGTTGTTGTGTCTGTGAATATCACTTGTCCCATATCCAAAGTAACATGCGAATGCGCATTTACGTAATTGGCAATTTCCTCAGCTCCAGACTCAAGCGTTCTCCAGTCGTCGCCCCTAAAGGCTGAGAATTGACAATGTGTTATGTGAATTGCCGGCTTATTTTCAGTGGCCAAATCTTCAACGCATTTCATAGTTTCCAAAGCCGTTAGATAGTTTCCAGGCTTCCCAAGATTGTTTGTGTGAACGTGAATCGTATGGGGCAAATTAAGAAGCTTATTCACTTTACAGAGTCCACGAAGGATTTCGCGGGGAGTAATGCAAAAACATGGAATTTGGTCGTCTAAGCTTTTGACATTGCCTCCAAAACCCCAAGCTTCTAGGCCGCCTGGATTAACAATTTTTATGGCATAGCCCTTCGTTGAAGTTATCATCCAAGCAACATGCCTTGCGCATTCCTCAATTTTTCCATCTTTTAAATATTCAAGCACAAACCACCAGTCGCCCAAAAGCGGATAACTAGCCTTATCCACAATTGGCGTGTCGCTTAACTCTTCATGCGTATGCTTAGCCTCCAGCGGAGGCATTGAAGGATTCATTATTGTCGTATAACCCATCCTCGCATAACGATAACCAGTTGTGAAGGTTGATGGAATCGAATAGCCAACCCCAGACCTTGTTACAGCTGTTTTGCGTTCAAAATCTCTAAAATGATCTTCAGGTCTTAATAGTCTGCCACTGTTCACCTCAGAACCAGCAATATGACAGTGAATGTCCACGCCACCTGGCATAACTATCATGCCAGAAGCATCTATTTTTCTGGCTTTACGCTCGTTAACCTTTTCAACAATTTTCCAATCCTTGACGGCTATGTCCATTTTTTCGCCGTCAACGCCATTAACGGGGTCATAAACAAAGCCATTCCTTATTAAAAGCTCCACTAAGCTGCCTCCGCCCTTTTCTTCTTTATTTTTCTAATTTCTGCAAGGATTCTCCTCAAAATCTCCTCATCCGAGAGCACTCCCCTTGGCGGGTCAACCACCTTCTTAAGCGGAAGGGGTACATGATCCATTCGATAGGCTGTTCCGCCAGCTTCTATGCCGACAAAAGCTGATGGCAAAACCACATCAGCCATTTGAGCTGTTACGTTCATGTGAGGATCAACAACTACAAGTGGATTCTTAACTAAGTGTTCGGCTGCTGTTTTGGGAAAGTTTGCAACAGGGTCTGAAGCAATTATTAGGGCTGCGTCTGACTCTTTACGCAAAAGAACATCAACTATAGACGTCTCACCAGGGTTATATTGAGGATAGCCCAGTGAAAAGTCCACAGCGTAGGGGTAGCCAGTCTGCCATGTAAAAACTGTGTTAGCGCCAGTAACGTTAAAGTGCCCTCTCATGGGCATTATCACAAACTTTGTTCGCATGTTCAAATCTCGAACTAGCGATAGGGCTGCGTCTATGTTTCTCAATTTGCCACTGCTCATGGTTAGTCCAAGCCCAAAAAATAGCACCCCAAAATCGCACCTAATCATTAAATCAGCAACTTCTTCCAAATACTCAACTGGAACGCCGGCAACTGTGTCAACGTCAATTTCTTGGTCAAGAATCAAAGCCCTAAAGGCTTGGAGAAGCTCATAATCCTTGTTGGGTTCAACTTGAATGAAATAGTCGGCAATTTCAGCCGACCTTGTCTTTCTAACATCAATCACTACGAGTTTTCTGCCCTCTTTCTGAAGCGTTGAAGGAGGCTCATTCTTAATGTGCGACGGAGCAGAAGGCTTTCCCTTCAAAAACACTCGCCTTATAGCACTTTCAATTTTCTTCTTAACATTTGAAGCCTTAATCTTTGTTAAGTAGCCCCTCCAAGCGCTCTTTTCGAAGCGTCCTTCAGAAAAAGCGGTATATCTTTCTATGTGGCGTGGATGAGCACTCCAAGGATTGCTTCCCCAATAAACGACAAGGTCCGCCCTATGCCTAATCTGCCCAAGAGTGCATGACGGAATGCCAACTTCTTGAATGCTTAAGATGGATGGTCCGTGGCAAACTACTGATGTGTTGTCAATTATGCCTCCAACCTCTTCTGCAAGTTCAAGGCCTAAGCGTATGGCTTCGCAGCTTGTTGAACTCCAACCATACAGGATTGGGTAGTTGGCTTCTGCCAAGATTTCCGCAGCCTTTCCAACAGCCTCTTTCCATGAAGCCTTAACAAGTTCTCCATTCTTTCTTATCAGAGGCTTTAAAAGTCTATGCTCGCTGTTGTAGCCCAAAAATTTTGATTCGCACATGGCACAGCCATTTTTAACCTTAACTATCCTTCCATCCTCAACCGTTAATTCTACGTCATCGCATAAGCTTCCGCATATTGGACATGTCACGGCTTTAACAATGGTCATTTAGGTTCCTTTCCCAAACTCTTCCCTAAGAAGCTCTTTTAGGCTTAAAACTGGTTTGTCTGGTGTAGGCTCGACTTCTGCTGGAATTCCCTTAAAGGATGGCATTCCAATCCCGTGAGTTTCAGGATTAACTATAACATTTGCCCAAGGACCATAAGGAATAAAAATTACGCCTGGATGCGGAGCCCTAAGAGACTTTAAAGCTTTAACAACAACTGAACCATAATCCGTTGAAACCATAACATTAGTCTTCTCCTTTATGCCAAGCCTCTTTAAATCTTCAGGGTCCATGTAACAAACGGAAACGCTTTCCACATACTCCTTTGAGGCTTTTCCATGTTCTTTTCCTACGCCTTGCTCTATTGTTCTTCCAGTAAGCAATGTCACATGCAGTTTCGGCTTATCCATGTCTAACACGCGTTTGAAAAGTAAATTGTGCAACATTATTTAATTAACTTTTGTTCCCTTGTTTATTGTGGAAAAGGCTTTTAAGTCAAAAATGGTAGTAGAAGGGTGCTTTAAATTTGAATTAAGGTTGATTGTTGTTGGTTAATGAGGCGGTTATTGAGGTTGAAAAAGAATGATTATGGTCTATATCCGCTGAGAACCAGCAAGGCTAAAGCTGCAGCAATTATATCCGCAGTTGTTCCAGGGTTTAAAAGATTACTTGATTTTCTAAGCATCAAATCAAATTCACGCAGTTTCTCTTTGCCAACTACAGTTTTCAATCCGCCAAAGTTGAGAACTTCACGAGCCATCAATGAAACTTCGCGGGCCTTATCTACACCAACTTTTCTGGCAATAAAAGAGTCTGGATACTCAGCTAAAACCTTCAGAAAAGTATGAATGATAGCAACATCCAAGTTCCCAGTTTCCCAAACTAGCCTTTTCAGGTAGGGATAAGCAAAATCAAATGTTATAGGATAATTGTTAACCCACTCGTAACAAACATTATCATAACTTGCAGCAATTTTGAACACTTGGAAAAGTGAAATTTTTTCCTTAAGTATTCTATCCACTGATTTTGGGTCGTTAACGTCAAAGTCTGGAGCCTTTCCGAGCCCGGTTGGCTTAGCTATTTTTATTGCTTCATAAACATCCACTGCATCTTCAGGTGTTGTTGATTCTACAATAACTTTCAAATTTCGTCTCAAATCGGCAATGTTAAAGGAATATTCCTTTTCTATAGGAGTTATTCCAGCAGCTGCGGCAATAGGTGTAAAAAGAATTATTGTTCCGAGGAGTGTATTGCCGCCGCTCTGCCAAGAACTAACGTCTGCAACACAATCTTTTATAATATGTCCTATTCTTATATCGCTCAAGCCTATTTCACCTTTAGAAACAGCTATCCCTCGCTCAACTGCAAGCTCAAAATTACGCGAAGCAGCAACAGCTGATGCAAGAAAATGTGCATGATTTGTGCCTTCAAAGCCAACTACCAAATTTACGTTTCCAGGCTTATCCGCACTAACTTCAAAGAGAATAGCCAGTTCGAGACATTGTGAAATAAATCTTGCCTTGTCAGACACGTGAAACTGCCGCATTTGTCCTCATATAGGCATGGTATAGAAATGCTTATTAATGTTGTGTAAAAAATTACACAGCAAAATAACAAACTACATAGATGATGCATAAATGAAAATTTCAAGCCGTCAGGTGGCATTGGCCGCAGTTTTTGCCGCGCTTTATTTTGTTTTATCATTAATATCACCGTATATCCCTGCAATAGGGCTTCCCGAATTAAAAATTAAGCTCGAAGCTTTAATTGCATCAATTTTCGGGCTTATTTTAGGACCATATTTGGGAGCGTTGGCTGCCTTTTTGGGAGCGTTCATAGCATGGGTTTTACCTCCAGGAAGTATGAGTCCTTATGGTGCACCTTTCTTGTTTTCTCCTCCAATAAACGCTTTAGTCGTTGGTTTTATTTTTTATAGAAGGTGGAAACGAGCCTTTGCTTTATTTGGTTTGCTAATTTTGGCTTTTCTGTTTTCACCACCTTCTCAACCTATAATGGGGTATGGTCAAGTCTTTGACCCTTTTAATCCAAGCAATCATTTTGATATACCTATTTATTATGTGCCAATAGCTGTATTATGGGACAAGGTCATCACGCTGTTTCTGATTATACCTAGTGTTAAATTTGCTGGACGACTTTCTACTTCAAAGAACATTTCGATATTGTTTTTCTTGTTGATGTTCATTGGAAACCAAGCAGATAATATGTGGGGATGTAACGCATTTGCCCTACCAATAGTTTACGAGTCTATTTTTAGCATTCCTCTAGAGGGCGTTCGCTTTTTATTTATTGTAAGCCCCTTTATTTACCCAGCAATAAGAATTGTGCAGGCCGTGCTAGCGACAATAATTGCGGTTCCACTAGTTCGAACTCTTAAAAATACGGAATGGATAATAGCTGAAAAGTCTATAATAGAAAATACAAAATAGGGAAGCAAGCATCATACAGCATGAAAGTTATGCGATTAAGAGAAGGAGCACTCATAGAGTCTGTTGAAAACATAATATTCGATGTGAAAGGCTTAGTTCATCCTCCACACAAAGTAATAGCCTTTCCGCGTTTTATTCCAGATCAAGAGGGTTCACGCAAACGCAGAAGTGTTAGATATAGGAAAGTTTATGGTTTAGGTGAGCGCTTCAAATTTTTAGAGAAAAATTTTCCAAGCTATGTTGTTTATGACAATATTTTTGATGAAAAACTTTGCGAAGTTCCGTTGGAAAATGTGAAGCAGGTTTATGATCCCATTAACCGCCTAAAAGAGCTCAAAAGAAGCCAAACTCTTGACGAGTTAGAAGCGACTGCTCTGCAATGCCTTAAAATCTTAAAAGAAACTGCAAAAATACCATGGAACAAAACGGGAATTTCGGGTTCAATTTTAGTTAAAATGCACAGTCAAAGCTCAGACATTGACCCGATTGTTTATGGCTCACGAAACTGCTGGAGAGTTTACTCAGCCTTACAAGATTTAATAGGAAACTGTGAGACGCCTTTTAAACGATACACTTTGGAGGATTTGCGTGTTTTATTCAATTTCCGTTCTAAGGACACATTCATGAACTTCGAAGATTTTATTGCAGTTGAATCCAGAAAGGTTTTGCAAGGCAAGTTTATGGGAAAAGACTACTTCATTCGCTTTGTGAAGGACTGGGATGAAATTTATGAGAAATACGGTGACATCCACTATAAGAATTGTGGGTATACAAAAATTCAAGCCACAGTCGTTGACGATTCAGAGTCAATTTTCACGCCATGCATATACAAAATTGAAAACGTTAAAGTTATTGAGGGAACAAAACTTAAGCCAATAAAGGAAGTTGCCTCTTTTCGAGGAAGATTTTGTGAACAAGCCAGAAAAAACGAAATTGTAATTGCACAAGGAAAAGTTGAACAAGTCTTCGATTACACAAACAATCAAGAATATTTCAGGTTGCTCATTGGAAATAAGCCTTTAGATTACATGATTCTAAAACACCCAGCAAAAATTACTTCACAACTTTAAGGACTTGCTCATAATATCTTGGGCTATAAGTCAACGTTACTTGATGAAAACTTCCATCACTTGTTTCCACTTTTTCAAGGTTTCCCTCAACGTAAATGACCTCGTCTTTCCATGCTTGCATCCTAAACTCCTCAAGATAAGAAACAACCCTTTTAACATCGCCAAATTTGGGACCATCAACAATCTCAAGCACTTCCACATCATATAATGAAGGCATAAAAAAGCCGTCTAAGTCATCTTTCACTCGTAAAAAAGCTTTAATCCATCCCTCACGGGCTATTTTTTTGGTTTCTTCATACTCGTTTCGAATCTCATTCCATTCTTTTACAGGTTCAAACTCAACCTTAATTGTTCGCCTAGATGCTTTATCGTTGAAAATTCCATAAATTAACTTTCTCTTTTGATGCCATATGAAATCTTGAGAGCTGAAGTTTTTAAAACGCCAATTCTTCCCTTTAACTGACTTGTCATTTTCAAACTCGTTCGTCAATGAAGAACGTCTATTCCCATATAGCTCCTGTAGAACCTCACGTATTTTTACTGCATTCTGTCTTCCATAAACAATTAGGTCTATATCAGAAAATTTTGGATGATAAAAACCATGAAGTAACGACCCAAAAACCCCAAAATTCCTTGTCGGTAAACTGGAGTTTGCAGTTACTATTTCTAAAACCTTTTGTAAAGCTTTCAATAACTCGTCTTTAGGCTTCATTGCAACAAGCCTTTCAAGCTCTTTTTCGGGCTTTCTCATTTCTGCGATGTTATGATGCTTGACACCGACAACCTTCCCGTTAAGAGGCTTGTGGAAAACCATGTGCTCTGGAAAATTCCTTTCGACAAACTTCCAGCCCTCATCTTCATAAAACTTGTAGAAGACTTGTTTTCCATCTGTTCTATAGGCTTTTGGATTTTCTGACTTGAAAATTTCCGCTGGAGCATATTCAACATCACATATATAACCTTCCGGCGGATGTGTATAACCAAAAACACGAAAGATTAAGCCCTCCTTTGTTATAATTGCGTCTCGGTCCCTAAGTCCTAAACTGGCCAAATGTGTTCTTCCTCTCTTGTGCCTGTTCCAATGACAACTTGATAGAAAACTTCACATGTTTTGACGTTTTCAACGCTTTCCAAAGTTCCGGAAACATTAATGGCATTCCCTTTTTTGGCTACGTTTCTGTAACATCCAATCATGGATACTACAATTTTGGGAATTTTCTCCTTTGGAAGCTCTGAAGATGGGTTGGCTGGCTTGTAGTTTTCAATTTTGTATATTGCTGGACGGAACATGGCTTCACTGTCATCCTTAACTGTGCATTGAAACTTGACGGGAATCAAAGGCTTATATTTAAACTCTCCATATTTTGAATTGACCTCTTCCGGTTTTCGAACGGCATTGTACATGAAAATCCTGTCTTTGTATCGCCCCTTGTAACGTCTAACAGCGTCTAAACGATTATTGAACACATAATTTAAGGTTCCAGCTTTAACAAGTTTGTCTATTGTTTTTTCTAGCTTGCGAAAGTTTTGTGAACCATATACGACTATGTCTATATCTGACTTGGACGTGTGCATGTTTAGGGCTATGGAGCCGTGGATACCAAAATCTTCAATGGCGATATTAGATTCGCTTGAAAGCAAACCGATAAAATCTAATGTCATTTTTTGCAGAGCATCCTTGTTTTTAGCTTTAATTAATAAACGCAGACATTCTTTGGGAACATAAACTTTCTTAACAGAACTTAACGGTGCACTGATGACTTCCTTTTCACGGTAAGGGCAAAAATACAAATAGCTTGGAAAACTTTTCCGAAAAGTTCCAAGAAATTCCTGATAATTTTTGGCTGTATACAGTTTTTCAGCTCTAAAAAGTTTCAGCCTTCCATAATTCCACGACCTTTCCAAAAATTGAATGTTAAAAAGTGTTCTAAATTTGGATGGAATATATTTTAAAAAAGCAAAAACTCGACTGCTTGGGTGTTCATACCCAAAAACATTGAATACAAATCCTTCTGCAGTCACAAAGGAATCTCCATCGCAAGGAAGCCAGTCTTCAATTGTCGTTTTTAAACACCTTGATAAAAATTAGGTGGAAAACCTAAAAATCTATTGCTTAAAGCCGTAATGTTTAAAAAATGTTTAATACAAAGCAGAATAATGTGGCTGGCGTGAGCGAAGATTTACATCCCTATGTAGTATTTCTTCCATCTAAACAAAAAAGCAAAGTTTTAAGTGCAATTTTTGGTTCAAAGGCAGCCATCGACTTTTTAAAATTTTCACTAAGCCAAGGAATCTCAAATAAAATCTATCAGAAAGACCTCATTAGAAAACTTGATTATTCGAATAAGACAATTATCGAAAACCTAAAGTCGCTAACTAACCTTGGAATTTTAGAAGAGGATATGGAGAAGACCAAGCAGAACGGACGCATTGTATGGGTTAAATCCTATAGGCTTTCAGATTTGGGAAAATGGTTTGCTTTGTTAATTGCGGAGGAGAAGGATTTAAGTGAAAAAGAGAAAGTGGAGATTCTGCAAAACATTTTTAAAATTTACGTCCAATGGGTTAAGGGGCTTTCAGAAAAGCTGCACCTAGACAAGAATGCATTAGAGGAAATCTTCAAGGAAGAAATGAAATGAAAAAGCCAGTAATAATAGCGATTGTTGGAAGCAAAAGCTCTGGAAAAACGACAACAATAGAAACCCTAACAAGAGAGTTAACAAAAAGAGGCTACAAAATCGCAGCCGTAAAGCATATTCCAGAACCAAACTTCACAATCGACCATACTGGAAAGGATACTTGGAGATTCGCCCAGTCCGGAGCAAAAACCATCATAAGCGTAGCATCAAACGAAATAGCAACCATAGAGAAAGTGAATATAGAAAATTTTTCTTTTAAAAAAATTCTGAAAAAATGTGAAGGTCATGACATAATTTTTATCGAAGGATTCAGAAAACTTGTGGGCAAAGACAAGAGCATATACAAAATTGTGGTTGTAAAATCTGCAGAGGAAGCATCAGAAGCTCTTAAAAATTTTGGGCCAATATTGGCTTTCACGGGACCCTATTCGACTGAAGCCTTGTATCCAAAAATTCCATACGTGGATTTGATGAAAAATCCAGAAAAAATTGCGGATATTGTGGAAAGAGTTTCCAAGTGATTTTGCCTTAGGTTGGTTTGTGGAGGTTTGGAGATTTTGTTTAAGGGGGAGAAAGGAGATTCTTTAAAATAAGAAAGTTTTCTCCAAACCTTTCCACCCAACTTTAAGGCTTTCCTCATTGGCACCTCCTTTTAGAGAGCCTTGAAGGCTTCAAACCACCTGTTATAAAGCGCTAACATGTCAAGCGAAACGCTTGGCTTTCTCTCTTCTAATATTTGTCTGAAATCGTCCATTGTTAAGAATCTCGGCTTAGCCAACTTGTTAGCAGCTTGACCTGACTCAAAGAATTCGCCTATAATTTTCAACTGGGCTGATTGGCAAACGTCTCTTATGTCGCTTCCAGAAAATCCTTCAGAAATTCTGGCTAACTCGTGCAAGTCAACGTCTGGAGCAAGTTTCAAATGACTTGTATAAAGCTTAAACATCATCAACCTTGTGTGATGGTCTGGAAGCGGCACCAAAATTCTCTTTTGGAACCTTCTGATGAAAGCCCAGTCCAAATCCCAAGGCTTGTTTGTCGCTCCAATAACGTAAACGTGAAGGTTCTTACCCTTATCTAAAATGCCGTCCGTCTCCTTCAAAAATTGATTTCGAACGCGAACCTCTCCGCCAACCTCATTTGAGTGACGCCCCATAAGCGAATCTAACTCGTCAATAAAGACTATTGCTGGTTTTCCTTCTAAAGCGGACTTTCTAGCTGAACCAAAAAGTTTTGCAACATTCTGTTCGGCTTCGCCCAACCACTTAGACATTATTGAGGCGGCATCAATAGAAATGAAAGTCGCATCTATTTCCGTGGCAACAGCAGCAGCCAACAAAGTCTTTCCACAGCCAGGCGGACCAAACAAAAGAATGCCTCTCGGCCAACCTAATGGGAAAAGATCTGGTCGTTGAACGGGATAAACGATGGCTTCTTTTATTGCCTTTTTGGCGTTTTCCAAGCCGATAACTTTTTCCCATTTCACATTTGGTTTTTCTGTAACTATTAATTCCTCATAAGTTGACTTTCCTTGAGTAGTTTTGGCGCCGCCTTCACCATCAGCAGCTTCCTCTTGCGGCTGCACAGGCGCAGTTGCACCTTGCAAAGCCTTTATTCTTTCTTGATAAGCTATAGCTCTTTGTATGTAGACTTTGTTTAGGCTATATTCGGGATATAACTGCACAAGTTTTAGGAGACTTTCAATAGCCTTTTGATACATGGTTATTGCCATACCACGAGAACCCTGCTTATCCAAACGGACAGCTTCCAAAGCGTAATTGGTTGCGGCTTTCTCAAGCTCTTGAGAAGCACTCATATTCAGACTTCTCCTATCCAGACTTTAATTCAATTTTTATTTTTCCCTTAGCTCCTAAACTTTCAAGAGCCTTCTCAATTTCTTCATAAGATGCTTTCAAGTCAGCCGAGCAACGTTTTAAGTCAATTTCTCCATTACTCTTCTTAACATATTCGAGGAGAACATCTTCTAATGATGGTTTTTCAACTTTTAGGGAAATTTCCTGAATTTCAGCTTTCTTAAAAGAAAGTAGGGTCTGAGAAGAATTCCTATCCGAATCCTCAACTGTTTCATGTGCCACTGCCTGCGAACAGTTAGCTGCTAAGGCCACCATCTCTTTCAATGTGGTTTTTTCAGTTTCAGGAGTTTCTAAAGCGGCGGGCGGTTCAGGGAGCTCCTCACTCAATTTTTGCTCAAGGAAACTTGAAACTTCTTTTAATATCTCCTCTCCACCAGGTGTTTTCTTACCTACTGGGATTATGGATTCGTCCGCTGTTATTTTTGTTGAATATAATGTTTCGCTTATTGTTTCGTTAACTTTGCTAAGTTCGGATGAGACGTCTGGCAAAACTTCAAATAACTGTTGAGAAACGCTTTGAAGAATTTTTAAAGCTGGTTTTAGGTCGAAAACTATGTCGCTTAGCTCTTTTATTGTTTCAAGTCTGAGAATTACTCGTTCTATGGCTAATTCTACATTGTAAAGAAACCTTATTAACTTCCTAATCTCCGCAATTTCGTTGGCGCAGAGTGATGCCCTTTCTTTGTTCTTATTGTTAAGAGCACTTATGCATGTTTGAAAGAGGATTCTGTCTCTTTCTTTCAGTCTGAAACTCGCCTGCTCAAGCTTGTTGCGTTGAACCTTTAAGGTTTGTATGGATTTTATAACTACTTCACGGAGTGGAGGGCTTTGACGAATAAATCCTTTAATAGCTTTTCCCTCCGCCCGCTACTTTAAAGCACCTAAAGGCTTGCCTTTCCCATTTCTTTCACGTAAACTATTACAGGCGGCTCTGGAAGTTCAGGGGCGGGCGATGGTGTTGCTTCTTTTGAAACTTCCGCTGTTACTTTGTCTTTCTCTTGCTCCATCGTTTTTGGTGTTTCACCCAATATAATGTTTGAAAGTTTGTTTTTTGTTAGTTCTAAGTCGCTTTTCTTTACATTCACTCTTTTTAGGTTTTCCTGTATTATTGAAAATGCTGTTTCATAAGATTGGTCGTCTATTTTTCCAATTTCATGTTCAATTTCAAGATGCACTAAAGCGTAGTTCAACTCCTTAATCTCATCGGCGCATCTGGCTATTTCCTTATCTGTTTCTTCTATGAGAGTTTGGGCTTCAGTTTTCAGTTGATTTAATGCTCCATCAAAATTACTATGGAGTTCTTCGTAAAGTTCTGATGAAATTTTCTTCTTTTCCAAAAGTTCTTTGAGGGCTTGGCTTTTGCGCCACAACAGTGGAATTTGGTCGCATAGAACATTTGCCCCTGATTTAATGCTGGATATAAGCGTGACATCTGCACCGTCAAATTTTAGGTGCTCCATAGAGTATTTTGAGAATTTTCCGTCGCCTTGTTCTATGAAGACGGCGTCGAATTTTCCGCTTGGAGTTAAAGCGAAAGAAGCTATTTTGCCTATCGGGCATCCATATTCGTCTTTAATTTGTTTTCCAAGAGAAAGAAAAGGGTTGGGGTTTTGTGACATGTTTTCTCCCCCGTATTTACGAGGTTTCCGTTGGCGCTTTTTCGCCTACTGGGGCTGTTGGAATTCCTGGCGGCAGCTCTGGGAACTTTTCTTTGATTCTTTGTTCTGCGACTGTTGCTGCTTCTGTGAGAATTTTCTGCGCATCCTCGTTTACTGTGTCAAAGTTTAGGGTCATTCCAGAACTTTGTCCAGCTTCAATCATTATGCCACTTAAAATGTTGCCTATTTCGCCAAGTTCTGTTTCTGCTTCAGGGAAAACGCTTGCAAGTCCAGCTCTAACAGACCTTAAAACTCCCACTGCAGGTCCTAATGTGGATACAACATCTCCAAGTTCTGATACGGTTCGTAACCTTAACACTATTTGTTCAAGAGCAAGCCTTGCATTCATTATTAATTTTTCCATTTTGCGAATTTCGGCTAATTCATTGGCGAAAACGTTTGCACGGGCAGTGTCATGCTTTGTGTAGGCGTCAACTATCCTTGCAAATATTGCTTTGTCCCTCTGGCTGAACCTTTCAGATGCTTGATCCAGCTTTTGAACTTGAAGCTCAATGCGTCTTACGGCAAAGTCTAAGCGTGGCTTTAAAGGTCCTGGTGGTCTCACAGCTTCTTTTATGCGGTTTGTGAAAGGTTGTTCTTCTCTTTTGCTTTCCCATTTTTTACCAAATCGTTCAGACAAGTTAATACCTCCGAAAAGAGAAGGACGCATAAAACAATCTTATACATTGTTAATATGTTGAAAACATGCACGTATATACCTAGAGCTATATGTCAGAGTAAAAATGGCTTTAGGCTTTAGTTGGAAAAATAAAAGATGAGGTTGCTGGTTTTGGAGTAATAGACATAAATGTGTAAGTTAGACTAAAAAGAGGCTTAATTTGAATTCTAAGCAAAGGTGAAATTAAATGGGTGAAAGGTTAAAGGTTTTCGGATTAGTAGCACTCTTAGGATTCATAGCAGGAATCATAGCACAACTCACAGCCGACTATGTCATCCCAGCACTACTCGAAGTATTACCAGCACTTGTCCAAATAAAATTCTTAGTTTCAGGGTTCGCAGGAGCATGCTTAACACTAGTCCTAATAAGCGTTTGGGCATACATCACAGGGCCTACGGAAAAATAAAATTCACTATCCCTTTCTTTATTTCACAAATTCTTAGCCCATACGCTGCTTTTGAATCGAAAATGGAAAAGCAATTATCATCAAAGATCGTTATACCCAGATGAAACAAGCAATTATTCATGTTATCAGCCATAAGATTAAAATCTTTTACCTAATTAGAATCATATGGACAATGAAGAAATCGAGGTACAAGTACACAAATGTGGATGACGTCTATTTCCCGCTTCTGAGTCCAGAATTTTGTGACGCAACTCTTTCTTTCATGTATGGCTGTTTTTCTGCCATTAACACGCGGTAACCGCTTTTTCTCGCTAGAACTTTAAAATTTCCAAAAGCTTCTTCAAAAAATAATTTCAGTCTCTCCTTGCCAATTTTTGATTTTACAACTATTTGTAAAAAGCCCTTAGCAACCAAATGTTCTGGTGCTCCAGAAATTATTGCTTTCACTGTTTTCATGCCAGCGCTTACCGGTGGGTTAGAAAGGATGCAGTTGAAAGTTAAACCTTTAATGGGTTCATAAAGGTTTCCGCGTTTAACTTCAACATTTTTTACATGGTTGATTTCGATGTTCTTTTTTGTAAGCCAAACAGCCCGAGTGTTCACGTCAACCATCACAACATGCAAATTAGGATTGAAAGCAGCAGCTGCAATTCCAACAGCACCATAACCGCAGCCAACGTCTAAAGCATAGCCCTTTTCAGGGAGAATCATTGATTCAATGAGTAGTCTTGTGCCCAAATCTATATGTTTCTTGGAAAAGACTCCTGAAGCCGTCAAAAAATCGAAGGAGATTCCTCGGAGGTTTGTGTGGATTATTCCAAGTCTAAGCTTAGATTTTGGGTGCTCTTCAAAATAGTGGTTTGCGCTTTTCTTTTGCATTTATATTTCGCCGCTTCTCCAGCATTTTGGGTATGTGCCTCTCATCATTAAAACTCTTTCAGTTTTGGCGACCACTCCGTGTTCCATTTTGAAAATTTCTTCTGTTGAAGCTGTGGCTTTGGCGAGAGCTATTGCTTCGCCCTTTAATGTGAAGATGGCAATTATGGAGTCTTTGTTTATTCCGGTTTCAAGGGATAAAACTCCCGGTGCTGTTAAGCTTGCTCCGTGGCAGATGGCGTCAACAGCTGAATCTCTGATGTAAATTTTTGGAATGAGAGCTAAGGCTTTCTCCATTGGTTGGATGAATTTTCGCAGAATTTTCTCGTCTTTTTGTTTTTGCCATTCCATAAACCAGTAAGCCACATCATGCAAAGTTACAATTTCTCCATTTTCAACGAAGGGTCCAGCCCTTGTCCTGCGAAGTTCTTGCATGTGCGCTCCGCATCCTAAAACTTCTCCCATGTCAAAGCAGAGCTTACGAATGTATGTTCCTCCTTCACATCCAACTTTGAAGAGAACATTTCGTCCATCCATTTCAAGAAAATCCATGTAGTAAATTTTTCTGGTTCTTAGCTGACGCTTAACCGAAGCCCTCAAAGGAGGTCTCTGATAAATTGTATCCTCAAACTCGCTTAAGACTTCTTTAACCCGCTGTTCCGTCAGGTCTCCATGAAGTTTCATTAGGCAAACGTATTCTTTGCCGCTGTACAGCAAGGCTTGAACGACTTTCCTTGATTCTTCCAGAGTTATTGGTAAGACGCCGGTCACTTTGGGATTTCTCTGGTTTAAAAAGGGCTTAAACCTCTAGAGTCCCGCCGTGACCAACATTTTGAAGTTTGAGGATGCGTTTAACCCAAGCAGCTACTTCATGGCTTGTTGGACCAGCTGGTTTGTCAAGGTTTATGACACCATAGCGTATGTAATCTTCAGCTGGTCTTTCCTCTGGTTTATGACCGTAACGTGGATTCGTTTTATCCTCAGCCTTCACTAATAGTTGACGCTTAATTTCCCATGGAGCAACACTTCTAGGCATATGTAATGTATCACTCCTATAATGTAGAGAAAAAGCTTAGAAGTATAAGAGCTTAAACCGTGCCGATGGTTGGCTTAACCATCTGCGCCATTTCTTCTAGTTTGCCAGCTGTCTTTAATGCTTCTGTTACTTCCTCGTCTGATGCTCCGCGCTTGATGGCTATTTTGTCTTGTAATGGTTCTATGTGGTTAATGTTTGCCCTTCTCCTCTTCACGCCAGTCACGTTTTTTGGTCCTGTTATTAACACGAAGCTTTTATCAATTATATCCACTATAACACATTTTCTTCCAGCTTCTCTACCAGTTAATTTTACACAGATTCTGCCAACCTCTATTGCTGGCACATTCAACCCTCCTTAAGAGCTTATTAGAAACCGTTATAGACATATATTTATTGGTTGCTCAATTTAATGATTAGGTTTGGATGTTAATGGTGAAAATAAAAACTTGGTCTG
Source organism: Bathyarchaeia archaeon (assembly GCA_038872535.1). Classification (GTDB taxonomy): domain Archaea; phylum Thermoproteota; class Bathyarchaeia; order Bathyarchaeales; family Bathycorpusculaceae; genus JASEJA01. Next base: position 31,649 of record JAVZJY010000006.1, read on the forward strand.
AAAAATTGAAAGATAACAAGGAACTGCCAAAAGTGCAAAAGATCACTGGAAAAATGAGCAAAAGGTGGGGTGAGGGCACTGTTGTTATTCCAGCCCCAATGGAAGTTGACGAAATAATGAAAAAAGTACCGAAAGGAAAACTCATCACAATAAAGGAGATTCGCGCAGCCTTAGCAAGAAAACATAAGGCAACAATTGGTTGCCCAATTACTACGGGCATTTTTGCATGGATCGCTGCGCACGCTGCTGAAGAAAAGAGACAAAAAGGCGAAAGGGATACAACGCCTTACTGGCGCACTTTAAAAACTGGCGGAGTCATAAATGAGAAATATCCGGGAGGCGTTATAGGACAAAGGAAACTTTTGGAAATGGAAGGACATAAAGTGGTCAAAAAGGGCAAAAAATATGTTGTTTTAGAATATGAAAAATTATTGGCAAAAATATAAATGAAGTGCGGATAGGGTTGAAGATTGGATTAATAACCATTGGACAATCGCCCAGAACAGATGTGACGCCAATTTTAAAAAATATGCTTGGTTTACAAGTTGAGCTTATTGAGAAAGGAGCCTTAGATGATTTAGAAAATAAAGAAATCGAAAAGTTGGCCCCTAAAGCACGAGATTATATGTTGGTTACCAGATTAAGGAATGGAACACTTGTTAAGGTGGCGAGAAGGCGTATCACATCTAAAATTCAAAAGTGCATAGAAGAACTCGAAGAGTTAGGCGTTGACGTAAATCTGCTTTTGTGCACAGGAGAGTTTCCCCGCTTGAAGACAAAAAAGCCTTTGATTATGCCAGACAAGTTACTTTCTAACATTATTCGATGCGTTAAGGGCGGAAAAATCGGCATAGTTATCCCAGAAAAGGAGCAAATACCTCATATGGAGAGAAAATGGAGAAGCAGAGGCGTATCTGTTGTTATAACCAGTGCAAATCCTTACGGCGAAAGCAAAGCTTTAGAGGAAGCTGCCAAATTTCTGGCCAAAAAGGATATTGACTTGATATTTCTTGACTGTATCGGTTTCACCCCGAAAGCTAAAGGATTATTTAGCCATTTAACTGGGAAGCCAGTCTTACTGCCGCAAACAATCCTTGGAAGCATATTAAAGGATTTAGTTAGTTAGGTCATGAATTTTTCAACAATTTTGTAGAGGACGCTTGTTCCAAAAACCAGATTTTCTATGGAAATTCTTTCGTCTATGCCATGAGCCATTTTCAAGATTTCGCCGTATGGTAAGTCTGCACACATTGGTTCAAAGCCATAGCATACGCTGCCCATCCTTCTGAAGAAGCGGGAGTCCGTTCCGCCAGTGAGTAGGAATGGCACTGCAGAACAGTTAGGCTCAAACTCTTTCAGAACATTCACAATCAACCCATAAAGTGGCGTGTTTGCTGGCGATTCTGAAGGGTCATTGGCTTGAATTATTTCAAAATCCAACTTTTCCAAGCCCACGTCTCCAAGCAATTTTTTGATGTATTCCATGGCTTCTTTAGTGTTTTGTCCCGGCAGTATTCTACAATCAAAAATGGCTTCGCATTCTGAGGGGATAATGTTTTCTTTTACGCCGCCGTGGATTATTGTTGGGGTTATGGTCATTCTGAGCATTGCCCGAAGCTCTTCAGCCATAGCCTTGTCCTGCTGAGCTAGCATGTCTAATATTTTGTCGCCAATGTCTGGGTTTTGAAGCAAAAGCGAAACTCCCTGTTTTAAAGTTGGATTTTCCTTTGCAATTTCGTTTAGGAAGCCCTTCATGGTTGGCACTATGGAAATTTTTGCCCTGTGGTTTCCAAGTTTTTCCACAACCTTGTTAATGCGTAGTATGGCGTTGTCAGCAGCGCCCGGCACTGAACCGTGTCCGGGACTGCCTTTGGCTTTAATTTTGAACCATAAAATTCCCTTCTCTGCAGTTTGAACTGTAAAAATGTTTTTGCCGTCGATTGGTATGGCGAGTCCTCCACCTTCGTTTATGACATAATCCGCCCGAACCTTTTCTGGATGGTTGCGCACAAGCCATCCTGCACCAGCTTCTCCGCCCTTTTCTTCGTCTGCAGTTGCAGCCAATATTATGTCGCCCTTAAGTTTTACACCGTTTCTTTTAAGAAGTTTCATAACCATAACTTCCATGGCTGTCATGGATTTCATGTCTACGGCGCCGCGTCCCCAAACAAAGCCATCTTTGACTATGCCTTCGAATGGGTTTACGCTCCATTCTTTTGGGTTTGCAGCCACCACATCCAAGTGTGAGAGTAAAAGTAAACTCGGTTTTGCTCCTTTGCCTTTAAGCCTTGTTACGACGCTTCCCCTTCCAGGCGCTGACTCGAAAAGTTCACATTTGAAGCCTTCTTTTTCAAGGTTTTTTGCTAAATATTTTGCTGCTTCTGTTTCGTTTCCAGGCGGATTTGTGGTGTTTATGCGAATTAAATCGCTTAGAAGATTTGTGATTTCCTCTTCTATTTCCCTCAACAACTGAGCACACATTCTAATGATTCACCTTTTGTGGCAGACTATAAATGCCTACTCCACTTAAGGTTTTATCAATTAACAAGTGAGATGGAAAGCTCCAGCAACACGTTTGCCTAAACCCAAAAGTTTGTTAAAGGTTTGAACAGCATCCTTTGTGGATTGCGCCACCAACTCAATTCCATAAGATTTTAAGGCTTCTTCAACTTCTCTTGAAACCTTTAAAAGTCCATAATAACCAGTTCCAATCACAAGAACATGCGGTTTAGGCTCAAAACTGAAAATTCTATCCAAATCTTCTAGGTACAATCTGTGGCCTTCCTTTCTCCACCAGCCATCAAAAACTTTTTCCTGATAAACTATGAGGTCGCTTGTGTACCTTTTACCATTTATAACCATCACACCAAAATCATAGGACTCTATCAAGCTTAGCACCATTTAAACGCTTTAGCCCTCTTTTACAATTTAAATTTCATCATTCATAAAACATATTTAAGGGTTGCAGAAAATGAGGATACTAAGCCCACACTTCTATGAAAGAGAGCCAGATGTAGTCGCCAAAGAACTGCTTGGAAAAATTTTGATAAGAAAAATGAATTCCACAATTTTGTCTGGAAAAATTGTTGAAACAGAAGCCTATTATGGAGAAAAAGACCCAGCATCAAAAGCTTATAGGGGCAGGAAAGTTTTTAATGAGTTAATGTTTTTGGATGTTGGAAGAGCCTTCATTTATATGGTTCATGGAAACTGGCTACTAAACATAGTTGCGCATCCAAAAGGTGATGTTGGAGCCGTTTTGATTAGGGCTTTGGAACCAGTTCTTGGAGTTGAAACTATGAAAAAGAACAGAAAGGTGAAGGATTTGCGCTTTTTGGCTAATGGTCCTGGAAAATTGTCAAGGGCTTTGGCAATAACTAAAGAGTTAAATGGAGTCTACGTTACAAAAAGGAATAGTCCACTAATTGTGGTTGAGGGGGAAGGGGAAAGTTTTGAAATTTCTTCTTCCCATAGGATAGGCGTGAAGTTTGATTTGCCGAAAGAGTTAAGATTTTTCATAAAAGGCAACAAGTTTGTTTCTAAAGCTTCTGGCTAAGATTCTTATTTCTGAAACGCTAAAATTGTTTTATAGAGGAAACCTAAATGGTTTATCAGCAACCCAAAATTCTTCCTAAACAACCCGAATATTCAGTGGAGAGAATTGTGGGTTTAATATCTGACACCCACATACCTGCGAGAGCTAGGGTGCTCCCGAAAAGAGTTTTTGAAATCTTTGAGAAGGTGGATTTTATAGTGCACGCTGGCGATTTAGTGCAATTATCAGTTATTGACGAGTTGGAGCAGTTAGCGCCTGTTTTGGCTGTTTATGGCAACATGGATGGACCTGAAATCCGTGGAAAACTTCCAAAAATGAATTCTGTTAAGATTTTTGATTGGAAGATTGGAGTTATGCATGATCCGGGAGCCCTTTTCGGAATGGGGAAAATGCGTGAAATTGCAAAACAGAATGGCTTTGATGTATTAGTTTATGGACACACCCATAACTCCAGCTTAAAATGGGAAGGAAAAACCCTCTTCATAAACCCTGGAAGCCCCACAAACCCCATCCCGCCTTTCATAACAAAGCCAACTTTGGCTTTGCTAAAAATAACGAAAGAAAAAATAACGCCTGAAATAATCCAAATTTAAGCGGTTACTTCTTGGGAAAGAGTTTTTTGTGCTCTTGCATTATACATTTATCCATAACCACTGCCAAGCCCGCTTCTCTTGCTTTTTCTGCTGCTTGCTTGTTAACTATTCCAAGCTGCATCCAAACCACATAAGGCAAGCCATGACGCTTTCGCAACTGAATGGCTTGTTCAATTATGGACGAAACCTCAGCCGAAGGTCTGAAAATGTCAACAATCTCCAAAGTCTTTTGAATTTCTGCGGGCATGTCTAAGAGGCTTTTGTAGGTTTTCTCGCCTAGAATTTCATCTGCCATGGGGTTTACTGGCACGATGCGAAAGCCTTGTGCTTTTAAATATTTAGCAACCCTATGGCTATCTTTTGAGGGGTCCCTTGATAACCCTACAACGGCAACTGTCTTGTATTCTGATAGGATTTTTCTTAAATCTTCCGTGTTCAACTTTCAACTTCTCCTGAAAATGGTTTATGTTAAGTTCACTTTAACTTATCTCTCTCCGCAGCATGCATTTGTCGTTTCGCAGAGAGCTTTAAAAGCAGAAAAAGTTGAACATTTGAATTAGCTTGCCAGCGGAGGTTCACTTTGATGGAACATTGCAAAAACCCATGGAACAAAGAATGCAAAAGCAGTGATATTGAAGTTTACATTCTGTTTAGAGGAGAAAAACTTCCAATTTGTAGGAGATGTTGGAGCAGAATAGCCAACAAAGATTTGGAGTGGTAGAGAATGGAGAGGTTCGGCTTAAACACGGCAAAATCTTTCCTTGGAAAAAATGTAAACCTACACTTGAAAGATGGTTCAGTAATAGTGAACGTTTGCTTTTCAGAGATTCTAAGGGATGAGTTTGGAAGGGAAACACTTGTTAAATGTGTTCCATACGGAAAAGAAAAGGAGTTTAGAATACCTTTAAAGAACATCGCATGGGCTGAAATACTCAACTTAAACCTCATTTTGGTTGACGACAGAAACTAAAGAATTTTACACAAAACCAGCAAAAACTCTTAAATAACCAGTAACAAGTTTTGTCAACGGTGATAAAATGCCGTGCACAGTTATAGCCGGAGCCTTCTGGGGAGACGAAGGTAAAGGAAAAATAGTTTCATACATAGCCCTAAAGGATAAGCTGGACTTTTGTGTTAGAACAGGTTCAGTTAATGCTGCCCACACAGTTTGGATTGAGGGCAAACGTTACGCATTACATATGGTTCCAGCAGCCTTCGTCTATGAAAAATGCCGACTACTAATCGGCGCAGGCTCAAACATTCACATCGCACAATTTCTCAAAGAAGTTGAGGAAACAAATGTTAAAAACCGCATAGGCGTGGACTATCAGGCTTCCATAATTGAAGAGAAACATTCAACCCAAGACAAAACAAGCGCCCACTTGAAAGGTTTGGGAACAACAGGCTGGGGTGTTGGACCTGCAATTGAGGAACGTGTTCGAAGAACGGCAAAAATTGCAAAGGACATTGCAGAACTGAAGCCGTACCTAACAGATGCAGCGGAAGAAGTTAACAACGCCATAGACGCACGAAAAAAAGTCTTATTGGAAGGAACACAAGGTTTGCTATTGTCGCTTTATCATGGAACATACCCCTACGTGACGGGAAGAGACACAAGCGCCGCAGCCATATGCTCAGAAGCAGGCGTAGGCCCAACAAAAGTTGACGAAGTCCTCATAGTGTTTAAGGCTTTTATGACCCGTGTCGGCACAGGTCCATTGCCAGGAGAATTAACAAAAGAGGAAGCTCAAAGGCGTGGGTGGTTTGAAACTGCTGCGGGAACAGGCCGTGAAAGACGTTCAGCTCCATTCAATTTTGAATTGGCAAGGAAAGCCGTGAAAATTAATGGTGCTACGCAAGCGGCGTTAACGAAACTTGATGCGGTATATCCACAATGCAAAGGTGCAAGAGCTTATGAAGAGTTGCCGAAAGAGGCAAAGGAATTTGTTAAAGAGATTGAAAAGCAAACGGGAATTCCAGTTGTGCTTATTGGAACAGGACCAGAAGCTTTGGACATAATTGATAGAAGAAAGTAAGGTAACTTTCAAAACTTTTGTTAAATAATGGTGAAACTGTTTTAAACATTAAAGAATAGAAAGGCAATAAAATTGCCAACTGTTAAGGCTTGAAGACGTATGAGGTTTAATAGGCTGCAGAGAATCTTGGAGTCAAGCTTTCCATGGGATGTTTTAAACAGAGATTTGAAACTGATTTATATATGCAACTTGGTGGGTTCTTTCGGAGATGGTCTTTACGCTTATCTCCTACCATACTACATAACTAACAGCCTTAATGCGGGTTCTGTTGAGGTTGGAATTCTCTATGCCGTAATGACTTTAGTGGCAGCCTTAACGCTTCTTTTTGCTGGAACGCTTGCAGACAAATACGACCGTAAAAAGATTATGCTTGCCGGATGGGTTGCGTGGTTGCCAGCTCCAATAATTTTTTCCTTTGCAAAAAACTGGATTGAAATGTTGCCTGGAATGCTCTTGTGGGGTGTTTGGCTTGGCGGTCCCACAAGCACAGCCTACATTGTAAGTACTGCTGATGAGAAAAAGGTTACATTAACTTTCGCAATGATTTCTTCTTCATGGTCTTTCGGATACATTTTCTCTCCAGCCTTTGGCGGTTATTTAGCTGGAACTGTTGGGATGCGAACTGTTTTTTATTTAGCTTCAACCTTTTACGCCATTGCCACGCTTATTCTTGTCTTCATTAAAAGTCAAAAGGCAAAAGGCTACGCCGTTCGCTCTTCAGAAGAAGGCGCGTCCTTTTTTCAACTTTTAAAGAAGAGAAAACTGCTGAAACTTTCGGTTTTCTTTGCTTTCATGATGTTTACCATAATGATGTTTAGACCTTTCGTTCCGAAATTTCTTGGGGACGTTTATGGTTATGGCGATTTTGAAATTGGTATTTTAGGCTCAATATCCTTTTTCGGCTCAGCAGTTTTTGCAATCATTTTAGGAAAGATTGGAGACAAATGGAGGAAAGCCTATGCGCTTGCAGCCTCTCTTCTCTTATGCAGTCTTTCCATTGCGCTTCTCTTGTTTTTTGGAAATTTTGAAATCTTAACCGTAACATTCTTCATAACTGGCGGTTCCTATCTGACATGGTCCCTTTTAGGGGCGGTTGTGGGACCTTTGGCTCCAGAATCCATTAGGGCTCGCTGGATTTCTGTACCTCAAACTGTAACAATGTTCGCCTCTTTTGTTGCTCCTTATGTAGGAGGCGTTCTCTACGGCATTTCACCCTTTTACCCATTCATAACAGCAATAATAGCCACAGTAGTTTTGGCATCTGTAGCCTTCACAATGCAAGACATTTAAAAAGTTAGAGCTAAGCTTCCCTTTCACCCAATTTTAACTCAATTAGGTAATCTAAAATTGAGCCATCACGTATAACCTTCAAGTATATGACGTCTCCCGGAGATTTGTATCTCTCCAAATAAATAACCAAGTCTTCGGGACAAGTCACTGTGCGATTGTCAACCTCTATTATTATGTCGTTTACTTTTAAGCCAGCTTTATCTGCTGGTCCATCTTTTTCTATGTAAGATATGTTCATTCCACCCAAGTATTGGCTGTCGTATCCTATTCCCATGTAAGGATGCGTATAGTTGCCGTTTTCAATTAAGGCTGGAACAACCCGATTAAGTATTACCGATGGCACAGCATAGCCTATCCCTATAAAAGCCGAAATATTTCCTACTGTTTCTATAGCGAAGGTTACGCCAACAACTTCGCCTAAACCATTCAATAATGGACCGCCAGAATTGCCAGGATTAACTGCAGCATCAAACTGTATAAGGTCAACTATGGAGTATCTTCCCCAAGGGTTGGGAACGCCTAAATCGCCTAAACGTATGACTCTGCCCAATTGGCTGACTATTCCAGCAGTCATAGAACCCCTCAACCCAAACGGGTTTCCAATGGCGTAAACAGGCTCTCCAACCATTAGCAAAGTTGAGTTTCCAATAATTAATGGATGGGATAGTTCAGGTATTTTATCCAGTTCAGCGTCATTTATTTTCACTACTGCTAAGTCGCTGTAAACATCATGTGCCAAAACTTGTGCTTGAAGGGTTGTTCCATTAAAAAACGTAACACTAACGCTTTCAGCGCTTACAAAGCCTTGTTCAGTTACCTCTCCCACGACATGGCTGTTCGTAACAATATACCCTCCCTCAAGATAAACAAAACCTGAACCTTGAATTCTGGAACCGTCTGGGAGGTTGCATGAAATCAACACTACGGAATATCTGGTTAAATTGTATATTTGAACAGCTGTTAAGTTAATTACTTGCTCATAATATTTTGATTCAGTCAAGTTTTGAAGCTGCTGCATATATTCGTAAAGCGTGTCATATTCATCCTTCAAAAGCGTATACTTATCGCTTAAAGCCTTGAAATCAGCCTTTAAATCCAAATAGATAAAAGCGAAACTTCCGCCCAAAATTAGACAGACAAGAAACATTAAAGCAATAAACTTTCTATCAACAATTAGTCCAGGAATTTTTTCCATGCCCCATGACTCCTCATTATTTGCATATAATGCATAACAAAAACTGCAATAAAAACTTAACAAGCGTGGATGGGGCTGCCCGGATTTGAACCGGGGTCTAGAGAGCCCGAGTCTCCAAGCCTAGACCAAGCTAGCCGACAGCCCCTTTTTGAATAGTTGAATTGAAAAGCATATAAGGATAAAGTGTTCTTAACTTTTAAACCCTTATTCCGCTAATTTGCTTTATTGGCTGAAGGTGAGCCTTTGTCTGTTCCACATCGTTTGCGGGGAGTTAGGATACTTAAGGCTGTTTCTTCACCTCTTAGGCTGCAGATTTTGAATTTGCTTTTTGATAAGGGTCCCCTTTCCTATACTGAGTTGATGGGTTCTTTGAAGATGAATCCTACAAGGGATGCTGGAAGGTTTGCTTATCACTTGAAGTTTTTGTTGAAGGCAGATTTGATTGAGGCTGATGTGGAGACAAAGAAGTATTGTTTAACCGATTTGGGCGAGATGGTTATTGAAGTTGCGGAACGCATTGAGAAGAAAGCCTTCAAGCCAAAAGGCATGCTTGTCCGAACCTCTAAATTCACGCTGGAGGAATTTGATGTCAGCAAAATAGCAAATTCGCTTATAAGAGAGACGAAAATGCCCGCCGATTTGGCGCAAAAAGTGGCTAAAGAAGCAGAAAAACGACTGCTTAAGTCAAAACCGAAATATATAACGGCTCCGCTTGTGAGAGAAGTTGTAAACGCAATTTTGATTGAAAAAGGATTAGAGGATTATCGGCATAAGCTTACACGGTTGGGTCTTCCAGTTTATGATGTGGCGGCTCTCGTTGATTTGAAGAGTAAAACTCCCCAGTGGCCAGTTTACATTCATGAGACAGCTGGAGAAATTGTTTTGAAAGAGTTTACGCTTCTAAACGTTTTTCCAAGGGATATTGCTGATGCTCACTTGTCTGGTTCAATGCATATTGGCGGATTAGGTTCTTGGATTTTGAAGCCAAGCGGAATAGTGCATGACTTGAGGTTTTTCTTCCAGAATGGTTTGAAATTGGAGAAAATAACTGCTTCTCAGTCTTCTTTTCCTCCTCCTAAAAATTTGCAATCAGCCTTGTCCATTATTTTTAATGTTCTTTTACATTCCTCTAAGGAAATATGCGAAACGCAGTCGCTTGAGTATTTTAATGTTTTTCTTGCCCCTTTTGTAAAGGGCTTAAGCGTTTCAGAGGTTAAAGAAGCTTTGCGCTTGTTCATTCTTAATGTAAATCAGCATGTGAACGTTTCCATAAGCTTGGAGCTTACAGTTCCAGATTTTATTTCAGATAAACCAGCAGTTGGAATTTCTGGAAAAATAGAGGGCAATTACAGAGATTTCATTGAAGAAAGCCGAAATTTGGCTTCAATTCTCTTGGACATATTTATCGAAGAAAGCACATGTAAACCATTGCTTAATCCAAAACTCATTTTTAAAATGCGTCCAGAAACCTTTACAGACGAGGAAGTTAAGGCTATACTTTTTAAGGCGCATCAGTTTGCTTCAGAAAGGGGCATGCTATACTTTGCTAACCTCTTAAAAAAGGATGAAAGGCAAAGTGTTTTTTCCATGTCTGGATTTAGGCTTATGGCGAACTTGAATGGAGATTGGGAAATAGACACTTTGCGAACTGGCAATTTAGCCCATGTAACGCTTAATTTGCCGCGGATTTCATGCGAGTGTGAGGGGGATAAGGCGAAATTCTTTCAGATACTAAAAGAGAGGCTTGATGTGGCGTCACGTGCATTGGAAATTAAGTATAAATCCGTCAAACAGCATGGTAAAGGTTTGCTTCCGTTTCTTATGCAAGATGTTAATGGTGACAGATATTTTAGAAATGAAAATTGTTCTTGCATAATAAATTTGGCGGGGTTAAGAGAGGCTGTTGGGGCATTTTGCGGAACACAAGTTTGTGAGAGTGAAAAAGCATTGGAGTTTGCTCGAGAAGTTATGAAGAGCATTTTGGATTATACACATAAGATTGGCAGAAGATGTGGAAAACGTTTGGTTACGGCAAAATTGCCTGATTTTGAGGCTTCTGAAAGGTTGGCAAGGTTGGATATAGAAAGGTTTGGTGTGGCGAAGGTTCGATTTTTAGGAACGAGAGAAAGACCGTACTATTCAACAGTAAGTAAACTAACTTTTAAGGATGGGAAAATTGTTCCAGAATCTGTAAAGTTTGAACAGGAAATGGAAGGGCTTTATTCTGGTGGAAGCTTAACGGTGATAGATCTTGGAGAAGCTGAACATAAGCCAGAAGAGCTTATCGCCTTGACTCAACAACTTTTCAACAGCTATAACATTGGGTTTTTCACTTATGACCGCAAGCTGACTTATTGTTTTAATTGCAAAAGAAGTTGGTTCGGCATTTTACATAAATGTCCATCTTGTGGGGCTATAGATACTTTAACGTCATTTGACCGGTTTGCATTAGTTTAGAATGTTATTTCACTGCGCCTAGTATTAAGGCTAATAGTGCCATTCTCATGACGACGCCGTTTCCAACCTGTTGGAAGTATCGTGCATATGAGGTGTTGTCGACTTCAGCGGCTATTTCGTCAACTCTTGGAAGGGGATGAAGGACTATCAAGTCTTTTTTTGCTTCTTTTAGGGTTGTTAAATCAATTTTGTATGAGCCCTTGACTTTTGCGTATTCGGCTGGGTCTGGGAACCGTTCTTTTTGTATTCTTGTAACGTATAGGACGTCTATTATTGGGATTATCTTTTCCAGACTTGTCCTTTCTGTTACGGTTATTCTTTCTTTTATTGTTTGGAGAACTTCTCTTCGCATTTTCAAGGATTCTGGTGAAACTAAATATAATTCTATGTTGAATAGTGAAAAAGCATAAGCAAGGGAGTGAACAGTTCTTCCATATCGTAAGTCGCCTACCAAAGCAATTTTTAATCCGTCAATTTTTCCCTTCTCTTTCATTATTGTGTATAAGTCTAAAAGGGCTTGGGTTGGATGTTCTTCTGCTCCGCTTCCTCCATTAATTATGGGTATTTTTGCAAATTCTGCGGCAAGTCTTGCTGCTCCTTCAAGTGGATGTCTCACTGCTATTACGTCTGCGTAATTTTCCACTGTTCGCACGGTGTCGGCGAGGTTTTCGCCCTTTTTAACTGACGCGATTTCTGCTTCTGCGAAGCCTATGGTGGAGCCGCCTAGTTTTTGCATTGCTGTTTCGAAGCTTAGGCGTGTTCGTGTGCTTGGTTCAAAAAATAATGTTGCGAGGATTTTTCCCTTCAGCATGTCTGAACCCTTTTTTGCTATGGGTTCCATTGTTTTTGCAATTTTCAAAATGTAATCTATTTCTTCGCGGGAAAAGTCTTTAATTGATATTATGTCTCTGCCTTCAAACTCCACGCTTATACCCAAAACAAGTCTAAGAAACTACTAAATAACTTTTATCAGCGATGGAATTTGAATGGTTAAAATCTTTTATGCTTGTTTGGATTATAGCCTCTTCAAAGAGAGGTTGGTTGCGCATGAGTGAGACGGTGTTGCATGTTTCAAAAATTAAGGATGGCACTGTTATTGATCATATAACTGGCGGTCACGCTTTGGATGTTGCTAGAATTTTGGGGATAACTGGACGAGAGAAGGGCATTATTACAATTGCTATTAATGTGCCTAGTAAGCGTTTTAAAGTTAAGGATATCGTCAAAATTGAAGGTAGGGAGTTGAATCCACAAGAAGTGCATAAAATTGCTTTGTTGGCGCCTCACGCCACAATTAACATTATTCGCGATTATAATGTTGTGGCAAAACAAAGGGTTCAGTTGCCAAAGGTTATTGAGGACATTATTAAATGTGCTAATCCGGCTTGTATAAGTAACAGTAATGAGCCCGTGGTGACTAAATTTTATGTTGAAAGTGAGGATCCGTTGGTTTTGAAGTGTCATTATTGTGGTTATATTATGGAGAAGAGAGATGTTCTTCAGCAGTTTTAGGTTTTAGTGTTTGGTATTCGGAATTTTACATAATGCTTATATCGTAAGAGATAATATTCTCAAGTTAGATATGTCAAACAAAAGACATATTGTACACGTGTAAAACACAAAAACACGTCGTGTGGAAAATGTTCGACACATTAGAAATATTCGCCTTCGCCTTGTGGACAATTTTTATAGTTTATGCAACATGGTATTTCACATCAGCAAAACATTACGCTCCCCTAACCCCCTACGAAGCAAGACTCTTATGGAAAATTCACAAACAAAACATTAGATGCGATGGGCGAAAGTGGCAAATAATAAAACGCAAAGGCAAAATAATAGGCTTTCAATGTGAATGTGGATATAGGCATATACAAAAGCGTCCAATAGTGGCAAGCACACCAACGCCGCCTATGCCCACGCAAATCTCCATAATCAGAAAAGAAGCAAAAATCAATAAAACCTAACAGCTTTCCTTTTTAAGCGTAAGCTCTTCTCGCTTAACGTTTTTGGTAGTCAAAGAGAAGGATGTAGTATGTGAATATTGTCAATTTTGCTTGGAACCGCAGTATGGACACTGTAGTTCAGCTATTGGAATTTCATTGCCGCATTTTACGCATTTCTTCATAAAGCTCTTTGGAGTTGTCGAACTCACATATTCTTCCCAATCGAAAATTACAATTTCGCATTGCTTGCATCTTAAGGCTGGAGCATTCCAAAAAGGTACAATATCCCTAAACGTCCAAACCCATGAAAATTTAGGCTTCTCTAAATCCCAGCGAATGGTAGAAGATGAAAATATATATCCTCTGTCGAGTTCTCCTCCACAAATTGGACATTTCTTTATGGAAATTAGCTTAGAAAATTCCTCTTTCATTAGCTGTCCTCCTTTTAATGTTATATTCTCCCCATGGCTTATAAATTATGATAAAACTTCTCTTTTCGCATTTTTCTAATTATACTGAAAAATTCTAGAGAGGGTATCCAATTTAGCAGAGCGAAACCTTATAAATTTTAAAGGCGCCGCCGGTAGGACTTGAACCTACGACCGACTGGTTAACAGCCAGCCGCTCTACCGAACTGAGCTACGGCGGCTTCCATTCTAATGCTTTACGAGTTTTGTGTGATATTTAAGTTTAGTCATTAGCTGGTCTTTATTGGTATTCCAGCCTTTTGGGTTTTATACTTAACAATTTTTACGAAACCTCTGTAAAAGGGGTGGAGTATGCCTGCGTACCATTTGCCGGCAAAAGCCAAATCAATGAGGTTTTCTATCCAGTAAAAGTCGTGTTTTAGGCATTTAATCAATAATTCTTCATGTAGTGGGGTCATTTGGGCTCCTTTAAACCATTCTCTATCTTTCAGCTTGCCCAATGGAACAAAAAATAATGGCACAATCAAGCTTCTAACATCCTTCAGGTCTTCTACCAATTCAATCGTCTTGATAATGTCTTCTTCTGTTTCTTCCAGCATTCCAACAATTAATGTGCAAGCTGGAATCAGCCTATTATCATGCATTAAACCCATGCTTGTGCGGACAACTTCCGGCCACTGTTGCGGCTTGAATGGATGGGCTTTTGCTGGCATAATCTTTTCAGCAAGTTTCGGCGAGCCTGTTTCTATTCCGATTTCTGTGCCCCACCAAGGCTGTTTTTGAAGTATGAGTTGGGCAATTTTCGCGAAAAGTTTTGGTTTTGAAGCTACAGCCGCTAGGGAGCAGTGGCTCCAGCTTATTCCTTCGCATTTTCTTGCAACTAATTCGTGGAGTTTGATGAGTTTTTCATCATCTGGTATAGTGTTGCTGGAGCCATAGAGCATAACATCTTCTGCATGGAGACAAGCCCAATTCACGTTCCCAACTTTCATGTTTACTTCTATTTCTCGTAGTATTTTCTCATAGGGATACCATCTTAAGGGTTTCAATGTCACACTGCAAAATTGGCATCCACGGCAGCATCCTCGACCAATTTCCACCAATCCATCAATGGAAGGATTCAATATTTCAGGTATCTCATTTAAAGCCGGAGTTTCTTTAACGCCAACCTCATAATATTTTGGAAGTTCTTCATCGTTAAGGGCTGCGTGGATAATTTTTCCAATAACTTTTTCAGCTTCTCCCTCAATTACGCAGTCTATTCCATATTCTTCAACAAACTTTTGTCTATAACGGAACTGCCAAACGCCTGGTCCGCCAACAACAATTTTTAATCCATGTTTTTTGGCTTCTTTAATTTCTGTCTTATTCAATAGGGCTCGAAAATGCTGTGCCAAAAAGGGTTCTTTCTTAAGGATGTAGGCGAATGTGCTTGACGCTGGACCTAAACCGAACGGATCCATGACATGGATGCCTAAAACCTTTGCTTCATCAATGTAGTTTTTAAGGTGGTCTGGCGCAACAGTTAATACGTCGAAGCCTTCGCTTAAAAGTTGAGCCTCAATTTTTCTCAGTCCATATGGAGCTGCAGTTGGTATGCCGTTTTTAGTTTTTATTGGTGGGAAGAAGAGCCAACTGTAAAGCCAGCTTGGAATAACGTTCGGCGGGGCGCACGTCCCAAAACCCAAAAATATGTTTCGATGATAATCACTCATTAAAGTCCTGTCTGCTGTCAAAAGCACTTTACCGGCTGCTGCAGTTCCGCGCATTAGTTTCGCAGCCCCTGCATGGTTGCCTAGAAAATTTAATTGTTGACATTTTCTCACTTAAGAATTATGGTTATAATAACAAATTTTCAGCGAACAAGTGGAATTAAAAATTGTTGTATGGCTTATTCCGTTTTTTCATGTTGTATAGAAAAAGGTATATGTTAGATTTCCCAATTAGCTTGGAAGACTCATGGAGAAATGAGCATATTGAAAAAAATCTTGGAAGTTAGGTGGCACGGAAGGGGCGGTCAAGGAGCATGGACAGCCAGCGAACTATTAGCCCGTGCAGCCATTTACGAAGGAAAGTTTATCCAATCCTTTCCAGAGTTTGGTCCAGAAAGGATGGGTGCTCCAGTAACAGCCTTCACAAGAATAAGCACAGAACCAATTCACATACACTGTGCAGTCTACAATCCAGATGTTATAGTGGTTTTGGACCCAACACTACTAAAAACCGTTTCTGTCGCTGAAGGATTAAACGAAGAAGGAACAATCATAATCAACTCCAAGGATGACCCAACCGAAATGAGAAAAACACTCAACACAAATAAAGGCAAGGTATGGACCGTTCCAGCCACAGAAATTGCAATAAACATTTTAGGAATGCCCATAACAAACACAGCCATGCTAGGCGCTGTAGCACGTGTAACCAAAATAGTAAGCGTAGAAAGCCTAGAAAAAGTAATAAAAGAACGTTTTAGGTTAGGCGTGGCTGAGAAAAACTTTGCAGTTATAAAAGAAGCCTATGAACGGGTGAAATCAGAATGACAGCCAAAGAGAAAGGTTGGAAAGAAATAGCTCCAGCAGGAGTCTGCTGGAAATCAAGCACAGAATTCCTAACTGGAGATTGGAAAACATACATGCCCATTAGAGACCCTGAAAAATGCACAAGATGTCTTCTCTGCGTCCTTTTCTGTCCTGATGGCGCAATTCATTGGAATTCCCAGAAGGAGGATATTGAGTTTGATTTCAACTTTTGTAAAGGCTGCGGAATATGTGCTAATGAATGTCCCACGAAGGCTATTGAAATGAAACTTGGATAGTGGAGGAATGCAAAAATGAAGGGTAATGTTAAACAAGAGGTTTTAGCCCTAAACGGGGATGAGGCTGTCGCTTACGCGGCGAAGCAGTCTGACGTTGATATTGTGGCTGCTTATCCCATAACGCCTCAAACAATAATTGTTGAAAAGTTCAGCGAGTATGTTGCTAATGGCGAAGTTGAAACAGAATTTGTGTGCACAGAATCAGAACACAGCGCTTTAACCGCCTGTCTTGCTGCTTCGGTGACTGGCGCAAGAGCTTTCACGGCTTCAGCCTCAGCTGGTTTGGCGTTAATGCATGAGATGCTTTTTGTGACTTCTGGATGCCGTGCGCCAGTTGTTATGGCAATAGCGAATAGGGCTTTGTCTGCGCCTTTGAACATTCATGGTGACCATTCTGACACAATGGCTCAGAGGGACAGCGGTTGGATACAGATTTATGTTGAGAATGCTCAAGAAGCTTATGACTCTGTAATTCAAGCGTTTAGAATAGCTGAAAATCCAGAAGTTCTGTTGCCAGCCATTGTTGGTTTGGACGGCTTCACCTTAAGCCACACGCTGGAAAATGTGCAAGTTCTTCCAGACGATGTTGTCAAAAAGTTTGTTGGAACCCGCCAATTTCCATTAATAACGAATCATGAAGGGAAAAAGGTGCCGCTTCGGCTTGACCCTGAAAATCCAACAACAATGGGACCCATAGCCTTACCAAACTATTATTTCGAGTTTAAAAGGCAACAAGAGGAAGCCATGAAAAATGCGCTTGGTATAATACGGCAAGTGAATGATGAGTATGCGCAGTTAAGTGGGCGACGCTATGGCGATGGA
>JAVZJY010000007.1:0-13272 GCA_038872535.1 Bathyarchaeia archaeon
ACGTTTGCAAATAGAAAGAGAGGAAAATCAAAGTTAACTTTCAATGAAATAAAACAATTTATTCTGCATATTTTTTTTAAAGCAACTTCTAAAATAAAAGAAACATAAATGTGTGTACGATTTGTTTCTAATGGTTGACAAATTTTATAAGGGGCGCTGTTTGATTAAATGCTATATAGTCCAAGAAAACATCAGTTGCGTTGGAAACATACATCCCCCTAAACTCAACTTGCGATGCAAACTCATCTAATTTAAATTGCAAGACAAAATCTTGCCATGTGTTTGCTTCTGAAAAATTATAACCTGTAACTATGCCTTTGGCTAAAATTTTACTATGTGAATAATCGAACACGTCTAAAGAGATTATGTACTCATCTGTAAGATTACCTATTTTAAGTCTAAATCTAACTTCGTATTCGCCTGGGGGCACTTCAATGTATGGGCCGTACCAAAATGTTTCTCCAAATCCGCTGCTTGCTTTATGTAGTAGTATTTTTTTGCTTGCCGCTGTTGAATCATTTATGACTGTAGCGTTAATAAAATAGAGCTCTTGCCAGTTTATCATTCTCGTATAAGGAGAATACAATGATAGATTACCTTCATAGTCTCTTTTATAAAGCAGCAAACTGCCCGCTTGAGCCAAAAGTCCAAATTCTCCGCTTTCAATGTAGTCTTTAATTAACGCGTTAAAAGTTTTTTTGGGTTCTCCATATTTAAAAATATATTCATCAGGAGCTGGGATTTGGTTACGGTACCAGAATGAGCAAATGTCAATCAAAATATAATCAATGCTGGTGGTGTTCCAATATGCGTAGGAATATTTAGAATTGCATACATGTGGAAAATAATCATTTTGGGTCAGAATGCGGGGATTAGTGTTAATAGGTATCAACGAAATTATGTGATTTTTCATCTCATCAGTTTTGTTAGCTGTTAAAGGAACGTTTTGCATAATTATCTGGGTGGTAAACAATAAAGTGATTAACGTTGCCATTACCATAACGAGTAACACGTGTGTTAATGTTTTCTTGTTTAGTGGAATTTGTCTATTTATTGTGGAAATTTTTCTGATTCCATAAACTGTTGCTACGAAAATGGTTGGTGTTAACTGAAAAGGATAATGGTACGCGATGTCAAAATAATATGGGTTAGAGGCGAACATTAACTCTAAAAGTGTAGGAAGGAAAAGTAAAATGTGTGGGATATCAAGAAATGCGAACATGCATAATGGCAAGAAAAGAGCGGTAAAAAAGATAAGTTTCTGTGAAGGAGGATTGGAAAGTTGGATGATGCTTTCTAATGGATTGCTGATTATATGAGAAAAAACATTTAATGGGCCTCCTTTTCCAAATTCGCCATAAACATTCATGGTGTGATGAGAGTAACCATAATCCCAAAGAGATCCGTACCCGTCTAATCTTACAAAATAACTTACCATAAAAAAAGCCAAAAAAAGCCAAGCTATTCCAATAAGAATTGTGAATAGCGCTATAATTACGTTCTTGTTGATTCTCTTTTTGAGGAGTATTTTTATGTTACTAAAAAAGCCGTATAATCCAATGCCAATAGCAATTAGAGGCATGTCCTCTTTTATCATTAGCAATGCAATTAGAAAAATGAAGTATTTTCCCCACTTTTCATTTTTGTAGAAGTAGAGAGCCGAAAAACCAAAAAGTGGTATAAATGCTTCCGGGTGAAAATCAAAAAGGTTTGCTCCGTGAAGTGGAGGATAAAGAAAATATAGCGCTGTGAAGGCAACGCTATGTTTCGGGCTTTCAAATTCCTTTTTTGCCAAAAAGTAAAGTGGGACTCCGCCTAAAGCTACAGCGATAGCTTGTAGTATAAGAAGTGTTGTGGGGCTTTGATAAATTGCATAGAACGGTAGACATAGGAAAAGTATTGGCGAGAAGTGTACATGAAAATGGCTTCCTAATTCCAAGTTATTATAGAAAAGAGTATGAAAGTTGAGCGTTGTATACATGGACTGAGAGAAAATACCTAAATCCCATGCAGTTGCGTGAAAAGTGCAATACTTCATTAGTGATAAATAAGACATGATGGTTGCATAAAGAAATACAAAAACTGTAAGCACTATAGCAGGTCTGGTAAAGACAGAAGTTAAAAATAATCCACTGAAAACTTTTTTTAATTTTCTAATAATACCTATAAGTCTACTATCGTTAGTAGCTTCCTCATCATGTTCTTCCAATTGGAACCCACTTTTTATCTTTTAAAATAATTGAATTATTTTTATACTTAATTTCTTAGTTCCTTCATAGCATCATTAGTATTACTATTTTGGCGAAGTAGCACTATATTTTTGACTTGCATTTATTCGCTTTGAAATATATAATTCTTATCGAAAAACAGATATCCCATTTACTATTCCTTATCAAAACATAGTATGACGGTTTGATGATGGTGCAAAAATGTTTAATGTATTAAAAAGCGTTGAAATAAGTTTGCTTAAAGAGAATTTGGTGAAAGTTTTTAGAAGATTTTTTCCAGAAAATAAATTATTCATAATGGTTATGGGTTATACGGTGGTTTTGAGCATAATATGTATGTTGAAGCATTGGTTTTTTCTTTCAACTGCTTGGGACTTGGGCATATTTAATCAAAGTTTCTGGTCAACTATTCATGGGCGATTCTTCTACTATACTGTAGAACCATGGTTCGGCGACAACTTCTTTGCAATGCATTTCTCACCAATACTTATTTTTCTCGTTCCTTTCTATGCAATTTATCCTCAACCTGAAACATTGCTTGTTCTACAAAGTTTAATTATTGCAATGGGCGTAGTGCCCCTTTATCACCTTGCCAAGGAAGTGATAAACCATTCTTTTGCTTTAAAGCTAAGTCTAGTTTATATTATTAATCCAACAATTATAGGAGCAAACCTCTTTGACTTTCACGTTGAAATATTTTTGCCGATAACGTTAATCAGTCTCATGTACTTTCTACATAAAAGAAATTTCAAATTCTATACCCTTTTCTTATTTCTTTCACTTTCTACACTTGAATTTACTGCTTTTCTAACATTATTAATCATAATTTACGAGTTAGTTATAAACTGGAGAAGAAAGGACGAGGTTAAACGACTTGTTCCTTTCACTGTTTTAACGTTAATTGCGTCGGTTGTCTGGCTGTTTACAGCTTTCTTAGTGAGTTACAGTTTAAGAGTGCCAGAAACAAAAGAGCAGTCGATTTTAGCGCCAATAATAATGGAGTTGTTTCAAAACCCTGGAAATTTGTTTTTTAGAATTACTGAGAATATATTTCCTAAACTTTGGTACATCTTAATGATGTTGTGGCCTTTTCTCTTCACTCCTTTACTTTCGCCTCGTGTCACCTTAGTTGCACCTTGGTTCTTTGTAGCGTTTGCCCTGAATTACGGTCCTTACTATGCTATTGGATATCAATATGCTTTGGTGGTCATACCCTTCTTTGCGGTTGCCTCTATTTATGGAACTAAACGACTTCTTTCCTACATTGGTGCGATTAACTGGGGGAAAATTTCCAAACTCTTGATAGTTTCTGCATTAACCTTTGCAATATGGGCAATTGCTACCTTTCAATTTTCACTACCATATTTTGATGAAGACTATGCCCAAAGGGTAAATCGTGTAATTAGTTATTTGCCAGGAAATGCTTCGGTCTTAACAATTAACAGTTTTCATCCTCATGTTTCTTCTAGGTGGGAGGCATGGGTTTTACCTTTAACTTATAATGAACCTTATGAAGGATACTACACAGGGATTTCCGATGTATGGAAAAACTATGCTCCTAATTTTCTTAGAACTAAAGAGCCTGACTTTATTCTATGGGATATAAATAAAAGAGGAATTGAGGCTTATAACTTAAATTTAACAATACATGAACTGCTTTCTAGAGTGCACTATGGAGTTTACGTTTTTCTGGATGGAATAATACTTCTCAAAAAAGGATACGTGGATACACCACTTATCTATGAGATGGTTAATTGCACATATACCTATGCGAACCTCACCATCTATCCCCCTTGCCAGACAATAAGCGATCCCTCATCAAGAAGTGGAACAGTTTTGTTTTACAATGGCACAGAAAACCAAACTTTTTTGGAGACAACTATGCTTTTTTTGCCAAAAGGAAATTATTCGATTAAAATGAGAATAAAAACTTCGGGAATAACAAATGAAACATCAAATATTTTCATGCTTCAAGTCAATACGGGAAATGAGTATTTAAATTTTACAGTTTTTGCTTCTGATGTACAAGAGAATGTATGGGAAGAAGTTAACTTGGATTTTGAAGTGAAAAACACCCTAGCATGTGTAAGTTTAAACGGAACATCGCTCAGCACTAACATAATGCTTTACATAGACTATATCAATATCCAAGCTGTCACCAAAAATGAGGGAGAATGAGATGGATGTTGCTCTTGCAACTCCCATAAGCCTTCGAAGTTTCGGCGGAGCAGAACGGAAAATATTAGAAGCAGCAAAGCTTTTAACAGAAAAAGGAAACAATGTGCGCATATACGCTCTTCCTTTTACACACTCTTATGGTTCAAAATTAGAGATAAATGATTTGTTTAAAGAACTTGACGTTGAATATTACGAAGGAAAGGATGCTACTATTAAAGCTGACACAACCTATGTTGTTTATGCACCAATCGTATGGCGCAAGTTCAAATTTTTATGTCCAACAATAGCCGGACTTCATTCACCACTACTTTTTCCCTCAAAAGAGGGGTTCAAAACATTTTCCAATCCTTTATTAGTTGGAAAATATTATCGCTCACCAGTATACGCCCTTTCCTTTTGGTTTTCTTTTGTGTTAAAAAATTGGGATCTTTCAGCTTTTGAGGCTGTGCGTATTTTAACTCCATACTTTAATGTAAAGCATAAACGTGTGTTTTGTATTCCCGACTGGGTGAATTCTGAAATTTTTAAACCTAGAAGCAAGCAAAAAAGTGAAAACTTTATTGTATTTTTTGCTGGAAGACATCACTGGGAGAAGGGATTCGACATTTTCCTTCAAGTTGCTTCTTTCTTGAATAAAAAAAGCTATAACATCAAGTTTGTATGCACTGGAAGAGGCTTTGGACAGGTTGAGGGTAAAGGCTTTTTAGTTGACAAAGACTTAGCCGAAGCATATTCGGAAGCCCACCTTGTTCTTTATCCCTCCAGAATGGATACTGTTGGAGGAGTGATAATGGAAGCGTCTGCTTGTGGCACTCCAGTAGCGACTACTCCTATTCCTGCGCATTTGCTTAACCTTCCCTTATTTTATGCTACAACTGTTAAAGAATTTGTTGACGTTGTCATTAAAGTGTATAATCTGTATTTCAATGAAAGAGAAAAATATTACAGACTTACCCATAAGCTTCATGAAAAGGCAATGTATTATAGTACTGACAAAATTTTCCCAAAATTTGAGTCTATGTTAAAAAGTGTAAGTGAAAAAAATGAATAAAAACCTACATATATGTGCAATAACCACATGGCCTCCATATCGAGACGGAATAGCACTTTACTCCGCAAGATTATACGAAAAGATAGCAGAACTTGCACACATTGAAGTTATGGCAAATAAGACCGAGGCTTCTGTTTCAAATATCTATAACGACGGTATTGTTGTTCATAGAATTTGGAGCAGAAACAACATCTTCAGTTTATTGCGAACGTTCAAACAAACTTTAAAATGCGATGCTCATTTAATACACATACACTATGGGTGGCTTCTGTACGGATATTTTTCAACTTTGTTTATTCCCTTCTTTTTATTGGCAGTACGTCTAACAAAAAGACCAATTATTTTAACTTTACATACAGTTATCCAAAGGGACGCAAAAATTTACAATAATAATATTCTGAACGTGACGGCTAACTTTGTCATTTTCACTTTAACAAAACTATTGACTAAATTTTCATGTAAGGTTATTGTGCATAACGAATTGATGAAAAAAGTTCTTGAAGAAAACTATAAATGTGAAAGTGAGAAAGTGGTCATAATCCCTCATGGAGTTGTCAAGGCGGATACAAGCTATTACAGTAAAAATGTTTCCAATGGCAATTTGACATTTCTTTCTCTGGGCTTTTTAAGAGAAGAGAAAAAACTTGAACAAGTAATTCAAGGATTTTACGAATTTTCAAAAGAAAATGCTGACGCAGAACTTCTCCTAGTAGGCGAACGGCATCCCCACGATACTGGCAACTATGCAGAGAAATTAATGAAACTTATCAGCGAGTTAAAATTGGAAGATAAAGTACACCTGGTAAATTTTGTATCAGACAAAACGCTGGATCAACTAATTTATGGTTGTGACCTCATAATTCTTGTTTCAACTAAGAATTACTTTATAGAAGCCAGTGGCGCTCTCGCTCGTATGGCTGACTTTGGGAAACCTATCATATGCAGTAAGGTTCCTAAATTCCAGGGAGAATTAAGGGATGGGTATGATTGTTTCATGTTTCCTCCAGGAAATGTTGATGCTCTTGTGAAAACAATAAAAATATTAGTTAATAATCGAGAATTAAAGGAAAAACTTGCTTCAAATCTGAAAAGAAATTTCGGCAAAAGATATTGGGCTGACGTGGCCGAGTTGCATCTGAAATGTTATTGTTCTTTGCTTAGAACAAATTTAAAATAAGATAGTAGATTAAATAGCTTATTAACCTTATAAGGTAGGCGTCCAACCATCTGTTGGAGTTAAATATGGAATCTAATGTCGCTATAGTAAGTGATCCCCTACTAAGCGAGTTTGGACCCACGCGACCACCACTCTTAATTGCTGAAGAACTTGTAAAAAGGAATTTTCGAGTGAAAATTGTCTCCACGAAAGTTACGGAAGACGTTAAAAATTTGCTCCAATCAAAAGGTATATCAGTTTTTAGCCTTACAGGAGGAAAAGGTTCAAAAAATGAATCTTTGAATTGGTTTAAATCATGGGTTATGGAGGTTTCTTTTTTTAGGAATTCGAGAAAAATTCCTAAACTTAAAGGTGTCGCACTTAATTTTTCAAACACTATTATTGTTCCCTCTAAGTGTTGGTATGCTCAGGGTCCACCTACTGTTACGCTCAAGAATATTAAAGGAGCACTTGCTACACATTATAAACTAGTCTATAATTTGAGCTCTAAATGTTTGGAGTTTTTAGACAAAAGAGGTATGAAAAAATTTGCTGAAAATTCCGAAATAGTGGTGGCAAACTCCAATTATTTGAGAGATGTTTATCATTCGTTTGGTGTTAAAGTATCTAAAGTGATATACCCTCCATTAGATTGTCAGCTATTTCGTTCAAAAAGGTCAAATTTCCATTCTGATTACATATTAACTTATTTTGGTAAAGAAATGAAACTTACTATAATCAAGAAGTTGGCAGATTTTGGAATCGACATAGTGGTTTTTGGTGGGAAATTTTCTGCCGCCCCAAAATGGCTGATAAAACATCCGAAAATTCGCTTTCTTGGGCGAATAAGTAATGAAAAACTTGTTTATTTATATTCAAACGCCCTCTTCACCGTATATCCCTTTCTAGATGAACCATTTGGGTATATCCCGATTGAAAGTATGGCATGCGGGACTCCGGTTCTAACATTTAATAAGCAAGGACCAAGCGAAACTGTGCAGAATGAAATCACGGGGTGGCTTGCTAAAACAGACGAGGAGATGATAAATTTGGCTCTTTACATATGGAACAATGGTTATTCATCTTTGATGCGAAAGGAGTGCGAGAGAAGAGCGCGCCTTTTTGATAAAAAGAGAATTGTAGATGAATGGATGCATCTTTTAAGAAGTTAAGGCAAAGAAATAGATTTTACTTACTACCACATCTTTTAAAGTGTAATGTCCCAATCAAAAATCTTCATTCAAAAAATATTCCGCGAATATTACGAGGAGAGCTCTTTATTTCTTAAGGCTCCTCCTGAAATTGGAAAACGTGAATTTGGGTTCAACCTTTTCGAGGAGGGCATGTTACGCCATAGAAAATTTGGAAATAGCGATGAGCTGGAAACATTTTTGAGAAATTTTGCACCATCCGACGCTTACTATTCTTGTGCTTATTATGAAGATCCAAAAGCTGAAATGGAAAAGAAGGGTTGGTTAGGTGCTGACTTAATTTTTGATATTGATGCTGATCACATAACCACTTCTTGCAGAAAGGTTCATGATAACTGGGTTTGTGGTGGTTGTGGGTTTGCTGGGAAGGGGGTTGAGCCAGAAAGGTGTCCAATTTGTGGTGGTGAAAAGTTTGAGGTGAGTACGTGGCCTTGTGAAAATTGTTTGGCTTCTGCGAGGGCGGAGACTATTAAGCTTTTGGATATGTTAGTGCAAGACTTTGGTTTTTCTGAAAAAGAGATTCATTTGTTTTTTTCTGGTCACCGAGGTTATCACATTCATATTGAGAGCGAAACTGTCAGGGGTTTGGATTCTGTTGCGCGGAAAGAAATTGTTGACTATGTTTGTGGTTTAGGGTTTGATGTTTTCCCTAAAGGTCTCAACGAGACTATGTCTTTAAATAGTCTTGGACGGGATGGGCGAATTGCCAGAGGCATTTATGAGTTTATTCTTAATTCTAAACATGAGGATTATGAGAATTTAGGGATAAAAAGAAATATTGCCGACATTATAATAAGGAATAAAGATGCGATTTTAAAAAGATTGAACGTTATTGGTTGGTGGCGTGCTGTTAAAGGTGTTGGTTTTGAAACTTGGAGGAAAATTGCTGAATTTTGTTTTAAGTCTCAATCTGTTCAAATTGATACAGTTGTTACGACGGACATTCACCGTTTGATTAGGTTAGTTAACACATTACACGGCAAAACAGGCCTAAAAAAGGTTGAGTTGTCACTTTCGGAACTTCAAGATTTTGATCCTTTCAAGAGGGCAGTAGCCTTTAAAAAGGGGTTTGTAACTGTTTTTGTTTCTGATGCGCCAGAGTTTAGACTTGGTGATGAATTTTTTGGTCCATACAAAAATCAGAAGGTTGAATTGCCTATGGCCGCGGCTATGTTGCTTATTTGTAAGGGTAGGGCGGAGGTTGTAGAATAAATGTATAGTGAGTTATATGAAGTTTGGAAAAAGGAAATGGAAAATGTTGAACTTGTAAGGCTTCCTGACAATTTTTACTCGAGAGTTGCTGAATATTTAAAGATGGTTAGAGAAGAAAGTCGGATGCTTGATAAAAGAACGGTGAAGGCGAATCTTCTTAAAAAAGAGTGGCATAATGTTAAGCGCATGCTTCATGAATTGACTCGGGCACGTTACAAAAAGTTGGTTAAAAAATTGACCAAGGGTGAAAAAATACCATTAGACACTTTGACGATGGAGGAAAGAAAAGTTTTTACAGGTGCTTCACCCTTCGCAGAGGCGTATCTCAACTTTGCTAAAAGCCTTATTCAAGGACAATTTTTGAAAGTTGCGATGGAAAAGGAGCATAAGGTTGTTGTTTTACGTTTTCTCAAGGATGTTCCAGCAATTATCGGTTCAGACATGAAAACCTATGGGCCATTCAAAAGCGAAGATGTTGCATCCTTACCTGCTGAGAATGCCAAAATATTGATTAAGCAAGGTTTAGCAGAGAAAGTTGAAGCATCTTTTTAAAGAAACTTACCAGTGAAGGATGTTTGAAATTTTTCACTTGACTACTTTTTCTCCTTTTGATTTTTCTCCATAACCGTTGAGTTCCTATTATTATTATGGGGTATGTTATAATCCACGTGATTGAATACAATGCACCATAGTAATTATGAAATTGGGTGACTTGAGGAGAATTCATACTACCATAGTTTACTCCTAAAATGAAAATTGTAACTATTCTCATAATGTTGATGAAATAGGTTATTACTGCGCCGATTATAAAATAAACTGTTCGATGTTTCCATGAAATGCTACTGTTTTTTAGAAATAGAAGAATCGTAACGGAATATATAATGAGGCTATCGATACCTGAGCATGGCCAAGCTATTCCAGCAACTGCCAAGTGCCCGAAGGAATCTGAAACTAATAACACGGGCGTTCCGTACATTTGACTTACCCATTCGGTATGGTATCCCATTAAATTTAGAACGTTTGCGGCGAGTGTGGCTGTTGTTGGAACGAGAATTTGAAATGGAGTAAATTGTCCGTAGGGATACAAATTATCTATAAGATAGATTGAGCCGATAATTCCTATTAGGCACGGAGGGATCAAAAAATCTTTTAGTCCATTAATTCCATGGGCAACTAAAATTATTAAGGCAAAAAATATCGTGAAAACAAGATATTCTACTGAAAGGGGCATAAAATCTGCCCAAGAACCTTTTGGGGATGCGTCTACAATCGCTGTGTTTAATCCATAAAAGTTTGCAATAATGACGTATATTGTGGGAAGCAGCGATGCAATGGCGAATGCTATGAATCGTATAGACCTTATTTTATGGATTTTTATTTGGATTTTTTCCCAACTTAGTATGAGTTCTAAAAGGATTAGCCATATAAAGAAAATGTAGTAGGTTCTGCCTTTCCATGTTGCCTCGTAGGATTCTGGATAAAGTGAATATAATATGAGAAATGGTATGATAAATGAAAGGATTGATGAGATTTTTATTAAGATAATGGGGTTCTTAAGTGTTTGTGCAGCATTTAGGATTTTATCTTTTAGTGATTGTATTATGTTTGGCATTTGATCCTTTCCATTACTTATAGTTTGTAAATTATAAATCGCCTTGCAAGGATTTAAGTTATGGCGGTCTTGAGCGTTCAGAATAGTGAAAAAGTATAAGAGCGTGTATGTTGTTTGTATGCAAAGCTGGGCGTGTTCGAAGTGAATGTGCCAAAGGAGATTAGAACTTACTGTCCAAAATGTAAAGCTCATCAACTTCATGCGGTTACTCTTTACAAAGCTGGAAAGCGTAGGGCTTTGGCTAAGGGTGAGCGGCATCATGAACGGGAAAAGAAGGGTTATGGTGGGCAAAAGTATCCTCTTCAGCGAGAATTTTCAAAAACGACTAAAAAGCAAACTTTAAAGCTGAAGTGTAAGGTTTGTGGTTATACGCGACATAAAGACGGAATACGTTTAAGAAAATTGGCTATTGAATAAAAAGGAGCGGATACTATGGCTGAATGGGAAAAACTTATTCCAAAACCGAGAAGCAGTTTTCTCAGAGTGAAATGCCTAAAATGTGGCAACGAACAGCTAGTTTACAGTCATGCAGTGAATAGAGTTAATTGTAACGTTTGTGGCGCAGAATTGGCTGAACCTTCTGGTGGGAAAGCAATAATTAAGGGTGAAATTGTCGCTGTTTTCGAGTAGGGATATGAGATGGCGTTTAAAAAACCTGAGTGGCCTGAAGTTGGCGATTTAGTGATAGCCACTGTGCAGTCTGTTGCTGATTATGGCGCTTATGTAAATCTGGATGAATATAATAAGAAGGGTTTGCTTCACGTTTCTGAAGTGTCCTCTTCTTGGATTCGGAACATCCGTGATTTTGTTCGTGAAGGGCAAAAAGTGGTTTTGAAAGTTTTGCGGGTGGATGTGGAAAAGGGGCACATAGATCTGTCTCTTAGGAGGGTTACAAAACGAGAGAAAATCGAGAAAATTATGTCTTGGAAAAGGGAGAGGAAAGCTGAAACCTTACTTCGTAATGTTGCTGAAAAGGCTGGCGTATCATTAGAAGAGGTTTATGAAAAAGCCGGGGCTCTCATGGAAAAGGAATATGGGTTGTATGAAGGCTTCGAAAAGGTTGTGAAAGAAGATATTGGGGCTCTGACAAAAATAGGTGTGCCGGAAGAACTTGCAACAGTTATTGCTGAAATTGCCAAAGAAAGAATGCGTGTGCCCATGGTTAAGGTGAAAGGTTCAGTTGAGCTGCGTTGTATGAAACCGAATGGAGTTAACATCATCAAAGAAGCCTTCTTGAATGCAAAAAAGGCTGAAAAGTCGCGTGATGCAAAAGTTCGCTTCTATGTGGTTGCTGCGCCAAAATACTGCATTGAAGTTATGGCTGAAAATTATAAGCGTGCAGAAGCGGTTTTGCAGAAGGTTGCCGAAAGCGTTGTGGCAAATGTTGTCAAGGCCGGCGGACAAGGAGTTTTTAGAAGGGAAAAATGATGGTTTGGCTTTTAAGAAAATGTGAAAAGTGTGGAAAATACACGTTAAACAAAGAGGCATGCCCATACTGTGGTGGAAAGGTTCAAGTGCCTCATCCGCCGAAATTTTCGCCTGACGATAAATATCTCATGTATAGAATGGCTTTAAAGAGGAGGGAAAAACCAGTTGAAGGAGACATTCATCAAGGAACTTGTGAAAGTTGAATTGAACAATCCAATTCTTATTGAGGGGCTTCCGGGCTTGGGGCTTGTTGGCAAAATTGCCACGCGTTACCTCGTTAAAAAGTTAAAGGCTGAAAAGTTCGCTCACCTTTATTCTCCACATTTTCCATATTTTGTGCTTGTCAATAAGAAGGGAAGCGTCAGGCTTTTGCGTGGAACTTTTTATTTCTGGAAAAACAAAAACGGCAAAAATGACGTTATCTTCTTTACAGGCGACAGTCAAGCGCAAACAATTGAGGGGCAATATGAAATTTCTGACCGAATATTAGATTTCTCCAAGAAATGCAATGTAAAATTAATTATTACCATAGGTGGCTACAGAATGGAGGCAAAGGAAAAGCCAAAAGTTGTAGCGGCAGCCACAAATGTTGAGCTATTAAACACTGCCTTAAAATCTGGGGCCGTTGTAAGTCCCATGGGAAGCCCCATTGTTGGCACGGCTGGCTTAATCTTGGGCTTGGCTCGTTTCAAAAAGATAGATGCTCTTTGCCTTTTAGGCGAGACACGTGGGTATCTTCCTGACCCGAAAGCCGCTAAAAGTGTTCTGGAAGTGTTAAGGGCATTGTTGGGTATGGATGTGGATTTAGCTGGTTTAGATGAAGAGATTTCTAAGGCAGAAAAGATGGTTGCACGGTTGCAGAAGATTGAGGAAAAGAGAGCTTTACAAACTGAGGAATTGAAGAAAGAGGAAGATAAGAAAATTACTTATATCTCGTAAAGCATTAAAAGGCTAACTCTTCCTTAACTATTCCAACAATCCTTTCAGCCGCTTTTCCATCCCCATAAGGCGATTTATCTGGCAATTCTTTTCGATTATTCAACATTCGATTGATAGCGTCTATTATATCATGTTTTTCAACGCCTACAACTTCCGCAAAACCCGCCTCCACAGCTTCCGGCCTCTCGGTGGATAGGCGAGTAACCAGAACGGGCTTTCTGATGCATGGCGCTGTTGCCTCTTCTTGTATGCCACCT
>JAVZJY010000007.1:13370-18711 GCA_038872535.1 Bathyarchaeia archaeon
TCATGTTTTTCAACGCCTACAACTTCCGCAAAACCCGCCTCCACAGCTTCCGGCCTCTCGGTGGATAGGCGAGTAACCAGAACGGGCTTTCTGATGCATGGCGCTGTTGCCTCTTCTTGTATGCCACCTGAATCAGTTACTATAAGCTCGCATTCTTTCATTAAAACCAGAAAATCTAAATAGCCAATGGGCGGCAAAATCTGCACGTTTCTAGAATTTTTGATTTTTGCATAAAATTTGTTCTGGCGAGCACGTTTTTTGGTGCGTGGGTGCATTGGATAAACAATTGGTAATGGTGCTTCTGCGAAGGCTTCCATGAAATTTTTAAGAACTGAGAAGTCGTCCACGTTTTCCGCTCTATGGGCTGTTGCTAAAATGAACTTTTCAAAACGAATAGAATCTAAAATTTTTGATTTTTTTTGTGCTATTGGAAGGTGCTGGATTACGGCGTCTATGACTGTGTTTCCTGTGATGTAGATTTTTCCCCAAACATTTTCCTTTTTCAAGTTGTTTTTCGCTGTCTTGGTGGGTGCAAATAAATACGTTGATATATGGTCTGTTAGGCGTCTGTTATGTTCCTCTGGCATTCGCAAATCAGAACTCCTTAATCCAGCTTCAACATGCCCCACACATATTCCAAGTTTAACTGCTGCCAAAGCTGTCGCTAAAACTCCGTTTGTATCTCCTTCAACCAAAACAAGAGAAGGGGTAATTCTCTTCAGTAGGCGTTCCATACGGGTTATCATAGCAGCGGTTTGTAATCCTTGGGAGTAAGCTTTAACCTTGTATTCATAGTTTGGTGTTGGGAGTTCAAGTTCTTCAATAAATTGCTGAGACATATTATAACTGTAGTGTTGTCCGCAATGAACAAAAGTTAGCGGAATCCCTTTTTGTTGAAGGGCTCTGACTATGGGCGCCATCTTTATGATTTCTGGGCGTGTGCCCACAACAACCGTCGCTGTTTTCATCCGTTTCACAGTTGCTCATTAATGCCATAAACGAGTTTTAACGTTTATTCAAAAACCAAAACTAACCATTGAAACTTAATTCTAATATTTCTAGAAAGTTCTAAGTTCTAATTAACGCTTTGAATAATAATCGTTAGATTGCGTTTGTTTTTGCGACATACAAAGCGTCTTACTTTTCTTTTCCAATTAATGTTGTAACAAAATCGATTGGTGATAAAGTATATGCGACTGTTAAAGAACGAAAAGGGATTAAGCGTAGTAGTTACCACACTGATAATACTGGTTGTTTCCGTGCTATTGGCAACGGTTGTGACATTTTATGCCATAAACGTTACAACAACACGGGTTCAGGAAGAATCGCTGCACCTAACTAAACAGCACATATGGTATAACACGACTGAAGGGTGGGCTGAAGCTGCGTTGGTTATTCTGAATACTGGCGGAAGAGATGTGGTTCTTGATAAAATTCAAGTGAGAGGGCAAGAATGTCCATGGTCGAACGTTTATTATTGGAGAACAAACACAGTTACAGTCTCTGCTGATTTGAACGTGACGCAAGATAAAATTACCAACATGGATGAGGCAAGATGGAGAACAATATTTACATACCTTCCCTCTGGAGAAACTTTTCAGCAAGCTACAACAGATTTAACGTTAAAGTCAGGCTGGACCGTTGTTGTATACATTATGAATCCAGACAGCATTGCATTGAATGATGTGGGGCTTCCAGTAGGCATCACGGTGTTCACTTCAAATGCCCAATACTACGTGGAAACCAACATCGCAGCGGCACAATAGACAGCAATCCTTTTTCTATCCACTTTGCGTTTTAAGTCTTTTTTAGGTAGCCTTCTCTTGGCTCGTATATTGTTCCTTCTCGTAATAGTTGTCCTAAGAGGCGTTCTGCTTCGCTCCTTGAAATTTTGTATTTAGTTTCCAATTCATTTAATAGCGCTGTTTTTTCCACGATTCCTGTTTCTTTTTCCATTTCAAGCATTGTTGAAAGAACCGTTTGAAGCTTGTCTCTTACGCTTTTTGGTTTCCCCGTCATTATTAGGTCGATGTCATACTTGTAAGAGGACAAATCTATGCCAACTTCTTCAAGAGACCTTTTCATGATGTTGATGGCTGCCTCGGCATCTTCTGCTAAAACTTCTTTTCTTAAGGCTGCTCTTGCTCTTGCTTCTGCTATGCGTACAAGGGATTCAAGTTGGCGTGCTGTTATCGCCACAGGGGAGCCTTCTGTTTCGCTTACGGAGCGCATGGCTAAGTAAAAGTCATTTAAGCGTTTCAGTGCTTCTTGGGTTAAAACAGGCTTGATTCCCTTTGCATAGCTCACATATTTTCGTAACAACTCTAAGGGTATTGGCGGTTCTACAGGAGTTAAGCCTTTTCTGTGAATTTCAAGGATGTGCTCTGACATTTTGCCGTCTGTTTCTTTGTCTGGCACATCCCTTAGAACGAAGATTAAGTCAAATCTTGAAAGTATTGTCACCGGTAAGGAAATATTTTCGGCAACTGTGCGGTGAGGCTCATATCTCCCCAAGGCTGGGTTGGCGGCTGCAAGTATGGCTGTTCTTGCGTTTAAGGTTGCCACTATTCCTCCTTTTGCAACGGAAACTGTGTGCTGTTCCATAGCTTCGTGGATTGCAACCCTATCTTCTGGTCGCATTTTGTCAATTTCGTCTATGCAAGCTACTCCTTTGTCAGCTAACACTAGTGCGCCAGCTTCGAGGCTCATTCCGCCGCCTCTTTCGCGGATAACGGCTGCTGTTAGGCCAGCTGCTGTTGTGCCGCGTCCTGAAGTGTAAAGTCCGCGTGGTGCGATTCTGGCTACATATTGAAGTAGCTGAGATTTTGCTGTTCCAGGATCTCCTATCAAAAGAGTGTTCATTTCTCCTCTAATTGTTATGTCTGGAAGGGTTTTGGGGACGCCTCCGAAGAGAAGGTACATTATTGCCTCTTTTATATGATCGTATCCATAAATTGATGGTGCTATTGAGTTGATTATTTTGCGGTGTATCCATGGGTCTTTTGCCAGTTCCAAAATTTTTTCTTCATCTTCTGGTGATGGAAGAGCGATTTCTGGCTCTTTCCCCAAAACTTCAATTGAATTAGCGTCTAAGTGCAAAATGAAGGTGCGGAGTTTTCCCACTCTTGGAAGCGTTGGCGAAACGGCGCGAACTATTCCAACTACGGAAACATGATCGCCTGGTCTCGCCACATCAACTATTTCGCCTCCAACAAGCTTAACGTGTAATGTTCTTGGCAACTGTCCAGGTGGCAAATCTTCTGGCCTTTCTTGTAAGCGTAGGTCTTGTGAGTCTATGAAGGTGGATTCTTCTTGGACGAAATCGAAGGGTCCCTTTGCTCTGCAAGAGGGGTTGGCACAGGCGAAGGGTGCTTTAAGAAATTGTCCTGTTTGGTTTACTGGGGTTATTTCGCCGCATCTTTTGCATTTAAATGCCGCTTGCATGACCATTGGGCGGACTGGTGTTGAGCGGACAACTATGCCTTCCACCATTACAAGTTTTCCTATATGGAGCGAGCCTAATTTTCGCAGTTGTGTTGCTTCCCAAAGCCTAACGATTCTTACGTTTACCGTGTCTATTTTTTCAGCGTATTCTGGGTCTTCGCTTTGAAGTTGTGCGTAAGCTGCATTGTTGGCGTGGTTTAGAAATTCGTCTGGTTTTTCTAAAAGTCCTTCGGCGAGTTTTTGTTCGAAAGCCCAAATGTCTTCGAAATCAACTATTAAGGATGTTTTTCCAGCTACGGCCATTTGCGAAATTCTTTGTCGATATTTTTCTGCTTTAAAAAACTCTTGAAAACGTTCTTGCGGGTCTAAAGTTTCTAATTTCTCCGTCATTGTTCTACCTTCTCATAGCTCATTATTTGCGTTTTCCATTTTTGAATAGTATTGTAAATTTGATCGTAAAGAATTCTCTCTTCAACTGTTAAGTTTTTTAATGTTTGTTCAATTTGGGCTGGAGCTGAGGCGAGGGAAACTATCTTCTTCAATCTGGCGTTTAACACATCTTGTGTTAAATGTTTAATTTTCTCATATTCTCGCATTTTTTCAGGAACTTTGGAAGCTTCCTCCTTAAGCTCCAAAAGGTATCTGCGAAGTTTTGGATAAAAATTCTCCGGCAGCTTTGGTATTTGTCCAGCTGTTTGGACACGCTCTGTCCATTGAATCTTGTAAAGTTTTGTGGTGTCTAAACGCTCATCCTCTCGAAAGCGGGCTATTCCAGCCTTAACTAACTCTTGAGCTATCCAAAACTGAACCTCATACTCGTTTCCTTCTTCAAAAGGACCCACA
Organism: Bathyarchaeia archaeon; assembly: GCA_038872535.1. Lineage (GTDB taxonomy): Archaea > Thermoproteota > Bathyarchaeia > Bathyarchaeales > Bathycorpusculaceae > JASEJA01. The sequence goes on from JAVZJY010000007.1 coordinate 17,658, forward strand.
TTTAATCCGGCAAGCTTAATTTCTGGGCAGTTTCGGTTGGCAATAATTTTTGTAGGTGTGTGTTCAAAAATGAAATCCAGATTCTTGATGTGCAACACTATTGTTTTTTGCATCCTTTCGCCCCTTTCTTCTCAAGACTCTAAACTTTTTAGCACTAGTAAATATAAGAGCAACAGTTTAAAAACTTAGATTAAAGCGTTTAAGAAAATACGAAATATTAGCACTAAACTGTTGTTATGGCCACAAGCCAAGCGTTTTTATTGCTTCAGCTACTCTTCCAATGCCAAGCATCAAGGCTGCTGTTCGCATGTCGCTTTCTTCCTTTCTCATTAGATGGTAAACGTCGTTGAAAGCCTTAACTATTTTATTTTCCAATTTATGATTTACCTCTTCTACCGTCCAGTGTTCACGTGTTAGATTTTGAACCCATTCATAGTAGCTTGCTGTCACACCGCCTGAGTTAGCCAATATGTCTGGAACGAGCATTATTCCTTTTTCATTAAGCATTTTGTCTGCTTCTGGAGTTGTGGGTCCGTTGGCGCCTTCTGCCACAATTTTTGCTTTTATCCTGTCTGCATTAGCCTTCGTAATCTGATTCTCCAAGGCTGCTGGTATGAGTATGTCACATTTTGTTTCGAGAAGTTCTTCGTTTGTTATGTTCTTGCATCCTTTATAATTAACCACAGAACCTGTTTTGGATTTGTGTTCATAAACAGCGTATGGGTTTAAGCCTTTCGGGCAGTAGATCCCTCCTACAGAATCGCTTACTGCCACAACTTTACAACCCATTTCATAGGCTATTTTTGCAGCATTCCACCCCACATTCCCATAACCTTGAACGGCAACTGTTGCTCCCTTAAACTTTAAGCCAGCAACTTTTGCCGCTTCCCTTGCGCAAACAACCACGCCTAAGGATGTGGCTTCAGTTCTTCCTTCCGAGCCGCCTATGCTTATAGGTTTTCCTGTTACGCATTCTGGAACACTGTAGCCTTTAAATTGGCTGTAGGTGTCCATTATCCACGCCATTGTTTGGGCGTCTGTGTAGACGTCTGGG
>JAVZJY010000007.1:18809-45460 GCA_038872535.1 Bathyarchaeia archaeon
GTTCTTCCTTCCGAGCCGCCTATGCTTATAGGTTTTCCTGTTACGCATTCTGGAACACTGTAGCCTTTAAATTGGCTGTAGGTGTCCATTATCCACGCCATTGTTTGGGCGTCTGTGTAGACGTCTGGGGCTGGCACGTCGCGGTATGGTCCGATAACGTCTAAAATTAAGCTTGTGTATCGTCTTGTAAGGCGTTCCAATTCGCCTTGAGACATTTCTTTTGGATTGCAGCACACTCCACCTTTTGCGCCACCATAGGGTATATCTACGACGGCGCATTTCCAAGTCATCCACATTGCTAACGCAGTGACTTCGTCGAGTGAAACGTTTGGGTGATATCTTATTCCGCCTTTAAATGGTCCTCTTGCATCATTATGTTGTACGCGGCAACCAAGGAAAGTTCCAATTTTGCCGTTATCCATTTTTATTGTGACAGAGACGATAAGTGAACGTTTTGGGTGTTTTAGCATTTCATGTACTCCTGGGTCAAGTTTTAATTTTTCAGCAGCTATTCTTAACTGTTCTAATGCGGTGTCTAAGGCTGACTGTTCTTTCATAAAATCTCCTTCTTCTTTAGCATGTTTTGTTTGAATTGTTATTTAACATTTTAAACATAAGTAGTTGGCTTCGGCGTGTAAAATTTAGAAAAAGGGGGTGGGATGTTATTCTAGGATTTTTTCGATTGCGTCCTTTTCTGCTTCGTGAGGCATTGGTATGCCTGTTACTTTTGCGGCTGTTTCGCTTAAACTCATCAAGTCATTTCTGTTGATGAGTTCAAGTTTCCATTTTCTGTTGCCGGCGAGAAGCTGTTTTAGTCCGACGCCTATGCGGTCTGTGAGATATGTGTATAGTGCGACGGCTTCCCATGGTATCTCTTTGAAGCGTTCGCCATATTTCTCTTCTAATTCTGGAAATGCAATGAAGAACTTCTCCGGCGTGTTGCCATATCTGTCTGCGAAGGTTTTTGGCAATTTTCCCTCTTGGGCTAATTGTTTGAAGTAGCTTGCTTTCATAACAGCTGTTAATGGTGAGCGTCCCATTAGAACTGCTTTTACGAAGGGGCCGTCTCCGAAGTTGCTCATTGCTATGGCTTTGAAGATTTGGGTTTCGTTTATGAAGCCTCCAGCCATTATTAGGTCTGGCACATAACGTCCTTTCTTCTTTAGTATTTGAGCACATTTGAGGACTATAGTTTCTAAGTAAATTGTTGGTATGCTCATTTCATCCATCATTGGAACCGGGCTCATGCCTGTTCCGCCGCCTGCTCCGTCAAAGTATACTGCGTCGATTTTGGCTTCTGATGCTATTTTCATCGTGTATGCAACGGCTGAGGGTCTGTATGCGCCTGTTTTTAATGTGACGTGTTTTGCTCCTTGTTGGCGTAGCCATTCTATGTCTTCTATCATGTTCTTTTCTTTTGGTATGCCGACTCTGCTGTGTCTTTCGAAGGATTTGAATACGCCTTCTTTGAAGGCTTGTTGCACTGTGGGGTCTTCTGGGTCTGGGATTACTATGTAGCCTCTTTTCTTTAGCATTATGGCTTTTTCTAAGTCTCTTACGCGGACTTCGCCTCCTATGGCTTTTGCGCCTTGTCCCCATTTTCTTTCGATAATGTTCACTTCAAGTTTGGATATGGCGTATACGTCTACGCCTAATCTTTGGTCTTCAACATTTGTTTGCACGGCTATGTCGCCATATTTTCCATCCCAGAACTTTCTGAACAAGTCCACTCTGCGTTTTAATTCTTTCGAGTATGTTATTTTGCCTTTTGTGAATTGCGCTTCTGGGTCCATGCCGCAAACGTTTTCTCCGACAACGATTATGGCTCCTGAAAGGGCTGAGCCTATTGCTAATCCTTCCCAGTTTAACCTTGCAACGTCTGTTGAACCGAAAGCACCATTTAATATTGGGACTTTGAGAGGTATACCTGCAACCTTTGTTTCTATGTTAACATTTGGGAAGATGGCGACATCTGAGTTTTCTTCGATTCCCAATGCTTCGAATAAGCCGGCTTGAATGTTGAAGTGGGACCAGTCTAACCCGAAATCTTTGAGGGCTCCAGCTGTGCTGTATCCGAATTGGACTGGTTCTGGATAGAGAGCTTCTCTTCCTCTGAAGGCTGATAAGCCTATTTCGCACAGTATTGGACAGTCGCGGATACAAATGGGGCACATTCCACTTGTTGGGCTTGTATCTTTAACTCGTGTCATTGTTCCCGTTGTTGATTTTCCATTTAAGTATGCACTATTTCTTTGAACACGTTCAGTCATTTTATTCACCTTTACATTTGCAAACTTTCAGATATGAGGGGTAATTTGCATATACATTTAAACGTTACTTTAAAAGAACGGTAAAATGAACATTTATGTACACGATTTTCTTTAGCCCTTGCCCTAGCCTGGACATTTAAGGAATATCTATCTGCAACCCATTAACCGTATACTCACGCCTTTGGTACGTTTGAGGGGTATACCTTCCGCCAGCCTTTTTAACTCTTAAAAAGTTCTTTTCGTCTTGTTTAGAAAGGTCTATGACCACCTGTGTCATGTGTTCAATTATGGCGCAAAACTCTTTTGGATGTGCATTCTTTGCCATTGTCCAATAGGCGAGGGTTTGATAAGCATACAATGCGGGGCACACATGTCCAAAGAAGGCTTTAACGGCGTCTCTTCCCCAGTTATGTTCCATAATAGATAAACTGTTAAAAACAAGTCTTGTTCCAGGAGTTACGAATTCTCTTTCGATTCTTCCGAAAAAGTGGTGGAAACGGTCCGGGTCTTTTGAGCTTGGAACCTTTCTAATCCATGATGGAGCCTTATCATAAAAGTCGCTGAATATGAGTTCGCCTTGTCCAGCTGATTCTGAGAAACAATCAAGAACCAAAAGTTTCTTTTCCCATCCTTCCGGCAATATTTTGGTCAAAGGTGCAAGCTGAAGCATTAGGGCTTGTGGGGGATATATAAAATCCAAATAGATAACTTGTTTTCCTTCCACTAAGCCTTGCCGCATAAATGAATATAAGAATTCTCTTGCAAAGGTTCCGGATTCAACTTCCCATAGCACGTTTTCTCCAAGTAGCAACCCGCCTCCCAAAAGTTGGTCTAGACTTTTTATTCCTGTTGAATGGAACTCTGTTTTTTCGTTGAGCAATGAATATGCACCACGTTTAAGGTTCGTGGGGATTGTTAAAAATGTTATGTTAAGCTTTGAGATATTTTATTGATCTGTACACGAGTGTACATAATGGACATAATCCTTCTATAGTTGAACATAAGCTTTATTATTCTTCAGAAGAAGTGATAAAAAATGTTGAACTCTGTGGAACTATCTGCACGCGAATTGGGAATGATAAAGCTTATGGTGGACTTCTTCGCCGAAAAACCAGAACTAACAGCAAAAATAGAAAGCTACACAACAGCCCACTATGCCCTCTTAACAACATACTCTGAAAACTTTGGCATACCAATAGAAGACGCCTTAAAAGTCTTCGAAGAACTTCAAAGAAAACTGACAGAAGCTGAATATGTTCACGTGAAGGCGCCGGAACCGATAAAGAAACTTTTGCCATTAACAAGGGAAGAACATAACATGCTACGGGTTTTAGTTGATTACTTCTCCGAAAGCCCAAAAATGGCTCCAGCTGGCTCGTTTCTGTCGAAAAAAGAAGATGCCTTGGCTGAAGCATACCTGTGGTTTTATGGAAGCAATGAAGGCAACGGTGAAGTGGCAAGAGAGACTCTTAAAAACTTGGTTGAGAAGCTTCAAACAGCAGTTTTCATCAAAGTGGACACGCTGGCTCCTATGGCTGTTGCGCCAAACCCTTACGAAGCCGCCCTTAAACAGCTGGATTTAGCTGCCGAGAAACTGAAACTTGACCCTGGAATACATGAAATATTGAAGCGTCCCATGCGTACCTTCATAGTCAATATTCCCGTAGTTATGGATGATGGCAGCATCCAAGTTTTCACTGGCTACCGAGTCCAATACAACGATGCCTTAGGTCCAACAAAGGGTGGAATACGCTATCACCCAGACCTTACATTGGATGAAGTAACCGCCCTAGCTGCTTGGATGACATGGAAGACTGCTGTAACTGGGCTACCTCTCGGCGGAGGTAAGGGCGGCATTCGATGCAATCCAAAAGAAATGTCAAAGGCTGAACTTGAACGCCTTACAAGGGGATACGTACGAGCTATGGCAAGATTCATAGGACCATTCACTGATGTGCCAGCTCCAGACGTGTACACAACGGCGGAAATGATGGCTTGGATAATGGATGAATACAGTGAAATAATAGGCTATCCAGTTTTCGGGGTTGTAACCGGCAAACCAGTCAATGTTGGAGGTTCCCGTGGAAGAAGCGAAGCAACTTCAAGAGGTTTAATGTACACTGTTATTGAAGCAGCCGAACATTTAGGTATAAACCTAAAAGGTGCAACAGTGGCAGTGCAAGGCTATGGAAATGTTGGCTATCACGCTGCAAGATTGCTTCGTGAGGTTGGCTGTAAAATCGTCGCAGTTTCGGATTCTAAAGGAGGCGCCTACAATCCAGAAGGTTTAGACCCAGAAAAAGTATTAGCCCACAAAGACAAGACAGGTTCTGTGGTTGACTATCCAGGCAGCACTTTCATAACAAATGAGCAATTGTTAGAGTTAGAATGCGACATTCTAGTTCCAGCAGCCTTGGAGAATCAGATTACTAAGGCTAATGCAGACAGGATAAAAGCAAAAATTGTGGCAGAAGGCGCCAACGGACCTGTAACTCCAGAAGCAGACGAAATCCTATTCAAGAAAGGAATTTTCGTCATTCCCGACATTCTCGCCAATTCCGGAGGCGTTATTGTCAGCTACTTTGAACAAGTGCAGAACCAAATGAACTATTATTGGACAGAAGAGGAAGTGCGAAACAAACTGAAAGAAACAATAACAAAAGCTTTCCACGATGTTCTTAATATGGCAAAGCAACATAACGTGAACATGCGCACCGCCGCTTACATGCTGGCTGTTAAGAGGGTGGCAGACGCTCTGTTGGCACGCAAAGGAACCGCCTTCTCTTTAGAATCTCCATTAACACCTCGTTAACTTTCCCCTTTTTTTTATGTGTACATTTTTTGATTTTTATGAACATATTTAAAAGCAACTGTTAAGAAGAATAAACACGGGAAATGGCATGTCGGTTCATCTTCATACAACCATAACAAGAAAAACAAATGAAATCCTTGAAGAGTTGGCAAAAACCTACGGTACAAAAAGTCGTGTCCTTGAAAAAGCTGTAGAAACTCTGCTTAGAGTGGATAAGGTTGGTTCTTGTGATGACTGTGTTATAAAAGCGAAAGTTAACGAGCAAACCAAGTTAAGAGAAGCCCTTGACCTAACCTCGATTGGAAGGAGAAGTCTTGACGGACTTTTGGACGTTGCCATTGGCAATAAAACCATTGAAGATTTGGTTAAAGAGCAGAAAGAAGAGGCGAAAAATATTATTGAAATTCTAAAAAGTTCTGTCGCTTGGAAAACTCCATCCAACTTTAAAGAATTTCTCTTAGTTTTAGAGGAGATTAGGGGCCTCACAAACCTTTTTGACATTCCATCATACAGCGAAATTGACAGCATGGCAGTTTTAAGACCTAAAGTCTTTAAGCGTTTGCCAGTTTTGGTTGCTTTTCAAATTGCCACGATTTTAGAAGGCATTGGAGTTTGCTTCGATCTTCGTGTGATGGGTGAAGATATAGCTGTTAAAATGATTCGTCCCGAAGTTTATCCTCTAAAAAGGAAAGAATTCGGCGAGTTTCTGAATCAGCAGATTGAAAAAGAATTAATGAACGTAACTCCAGGTTTGTTCAAAAACACTTTGATGCTTGTTGGTCCAGCCTTTATGAGTTGGGCAGAAAAACATTTGGAAGAACCTGTCACAGATTTGGGCAACTTTATAGAAGATGCAAGAACCGTTCTCGGCATGAGCGAGTTTCCAAGAGAACCCAAAGATTTTGTAAAAGCTATCCTTTCAGCTTTTGTCAAAATGAACTGGTTCAAACAAGCCAAAATTTTGGCTGAAAAGAAAGAAAACACTTTGGAACTTGTCTATCAAGTAACCGTAGCTCCACTGACAAAATTATCCGTAACTGTTCTTTCCGTTATGTTAGCAACCCGAGGATGGAAACTCCTGAATTATTCCGCTGAACACACAACCGTAAACATGGCAATCCAATTTGTAGGCGCAGAAGATCAAAGCATTCTTGACCAACTGGCTGAATTAAACCTCTTCCAAATAATAGGAAAACAATTTTTAGATGTAGTCCCTGTTCCTCGGGATCTCTTTAACTCCTTCGCATCAAAAGTCTACGAAAGTGACAGGCAGAAATTCGAGGAAATATACCGTGCAACAGGAGTCCGCATTTCAAACGCTATTCGCATGCTTGCAAGAAATGATTCGGAGAAAATTAACAGGCTTTCCAAGAATTTTATTCTTAAAAACATTGGTGTAACGCAGCCTGACGCAGAGGTAAGGTTTGTTGATGATGAACATTTTACCATAATATTCAAACGAATCGACCCTCTCGTAATGAACAGCCAGCGAGTCTTGATAGAGTCCATGTTTAGAGAGTTAGGCTACGAAATTACAACAACAACCTTTCAAAATCTCCTCAGTTTTAAATTGAAACTTTTAGAAAAACCCATTTTAGAACCACTACCAAGGAAAAAGATGATGCAAACACTTATTGAGGGCATGTCCTGCAACTCTATTGAAGAAGCTTTCGCCGGCGAAAAAGAACAATTAGACGAAATATTCCCCGAAGATTATCCGTGGACGATAAAGGATGTTGGCGAAAGACTCATGAGCATGTATAGAGAACTCGGCATAGAAGTGGAAATAGAATATTTTGAAGGCGGATTCACCCTAAAATACAAGAGTTGTCCCTACTACAAGCTTGTTAAGACTAATCAGAAAACATGGCTATGCGGCCTTCGCAAAAAAACACTGGAATACGTCATTTCTCGGGTCAGCCACGGCAAAAAAGGAAAAATAAAAATCATAAAATCGCTTCTTCAGAATGAACACCCATGCGAGTACGCTATATTTCTAACAGGCTTTCTTGAGAAGGAAGAAGAGAAAACCAGCGAAGTCTAGTAAAGTTAGTAAGTATTTAATTATTATAATACTATAATATGGAAGCTATGAGGGTTGCCTTTGAGTTTTGAAATGTGGGCTGAAAAATACCGTCCAAAAACATTAGACGATATGGTTAACCAAAAGGAAATAGTTGAACGCCTAAAAAGCTTCGTAAAATCAAGGAATGTGCCCCACTGTATTTTTGCTGGACCACCTGGAACCGGAAAAACCACAGCTGCTCTTTGTTTGGCTAGGGACCTTTACGGAGACGCTTATAGGGAACATATTATGGAGTTAAACGCTAGTGATGAGCGAGGCATTGATGTTGTTAGGGAAACCGTGAAAACTTTTGCCAGAGTTAGGTCTATTGGCGAAATTCCTTTCAAAATAATGATTTTGGATGAGGCTGACAATATGACTTCTGATGCACAGCAAGCACTGAGGCGAACTATGGAACGTTATACAGAAACATGCCGCTTTATTCTATGCGCTAATTATAGTGGAAAAATAATAGAGCCAATTCAGTCTAGATGTGCGCCGTTTCGTTTCACTTTTCTGCCAAGAGAAGAACAAGACAAATATCTAAAGCACATAGCAGAAAAAGAAGGCTTAAAACTGCTAAAGGAAGGATTAGAAGCAATTTTTGAAGTCTGCGGCGGAGACCTTAGAAAAGCAATTAACACTTTGCAAGCGGCAGCATCATTAAACAAGCCAGTGGATGCAAAGGTTGTCTATTCAATTGCTGGAAGAGCCAACCCCGCAGATGTGCAGAAAATGATAGAAGCCGCCATGAAAGGAGACTTTTTAGAAGCGAGAAAACAGTTGCGCGATATGATTCAAAAATATGGAGTGGCTGGAAGCGACATAATCCGACAAATTCACACAGAAATCTTTCGAGGAGACATTCCAGAAGAATGGAAAATAAAATTGGCTGACATCGTTGGCGAAATAGACTATAGGCTTGTTGAAGGCGCAGACGAAGAAGTTCAATTGAGCGCTTTATTGGCAAGACTTGTTGAGGCTGGACATGAATTAAAAAGGGCAAATTAGGTGTTAATAGTTTGTATGCCGCTTGGACCATAAAGCACAAACCGAAATCCCTAACAGAAGTTGTTGGAAACAAAGAAGCAATCCAAAAATTCACTGAGTGGATTAAATTTTGGGAGAAAGGGATTCCAAAAAAGAGGGCTGTTTTCCTTTATGGTCCACCAGGCATTGGAAAAACAGTTTCTGTTGAGGCTTTGGCTAACGATTTGAGGATGGAACTTGTGGAGAAAAATGCAAGTGATTATAGAACAGAAGAGGCTGTGAAGCATTTTGCTGGTTTGGCTTCCCAGTATGGTTCCTTGTTTGGTGGGCGGAGAATTGTTTTGCTTGATGAGTTGGATGGGTTGACGGGAACAGCTGACAAAGGCGGAGTGAAAGCAATAACTGATGTAGTGAAATCCGCTCAATGTCCAATAGTTTTGATTGCAAATAACGCCTATGATCCCCGATTCACAGAACTTCGCAACTACTGCCTCCTAATAGAGTTTAAGAAACCGCCAGCAGGCGAAGTTACGAAGCATCTCAAACGTATATGCGAAAGAGAAGGAATTCAAGCTGAAGAAAATGCGCTTAAGTTTATTGCCCAACGTTCGGAAGGTGATGTTCGCTCGGCGGTGAATGATCTTCAAGCTTTGGCTCAAGGTAAGAAAAAGTTAACGTATGAGGATGTTTCTTGGTTGGGCTACCGTGATAGGCAGGACACCATTTTTAATGTTTTGCGAATGATAATTTATGGAAGAACATGTATGGGTGCAAAACAGGCTGTAGATATGGCTGATGTTGACATTGACATGCTTTTTGAGTGGATATATGAAAACGTTCCAGCCCATCTCACGGATCCGCATGATTTGGCAAGGGCTATGGATGCTCTTTCAATGGCTGACGTTTATCGAGGCAGAATCCGCTCAACCCAAGACTGGAGTTTCATACGTTACGTTATTGATTATATGACGGCTGGCGTTGCCATGGCTAGACAAAACACTAAGCCCAGCGGATGGATACCATTCAAGTTTCCCACACGCATCCAGTCGTTGTCAAGATCCAAGGTTGAACGTGCCATGCAATTGAAAATAGGATACAAGATTAAGCATAAATGCCACATTTCAGCAAACAGAGCCTCAAAAGAAATATTACCCTATCTAAAAATTATTTTCAGAAATAATGCTGAGATGGCTGCTGGGCTTGCTAAATGGTTGGATTTGGACCAGGAAATGGTTGATTATTTAACTGGAAAATAAAGAACTTTGAAAATAGAAAAAGAAATATGAATTTTAGGGTGTAGAAGGCTGCGTTGCAGTAGGAGGCGGAGCGCTTGTTTTCTTTCTTAATGCTATGGCAACTCCAACAAGAGCCACCATGAGGCTATTATGCGCGCGCTAAACAATAATCAAACTATTTGAAGTGTATGTGTATTTAACAATTTTCACTTCAGAAACTGGCTCTAACAGCGGATTTAGTGCACTTTACTTCCTATTTCAATGTCCTTTTCTGGTTGCAAAACTACAACGTTCCCCTTTTCATCTTCTGCAGCCAAAATCATGCACTGGGATTCCACGCCCATGAATTTTCTGCGTTGAAGGTTCAAGATGAAAGCGCATTTTTTGCCGACAAGTTGTTCTGGCTTATACCATTGTAAGAGTCCAGCCACCGCTTGTCTTTTCTCTGTTCCAAAATCGACAATCATTTTTATGAGGTTTCTTGAGCCGGGAATTTGGTTTGCTTCCAAAATTTTTCCAACTCTCATATCTAGTTTTTGAAATTCTTCAAAGGATATTTCCATTTTCTCTGCACCTAATGTTTTTCAATTCTCAAGCAGTAAACATTTTTAAGCTTTATGTGTTTTTCTTTTCTGTTTTATCTTTTCAACCGTTCTTGCTACGCCTTCCCAACCTTCAACAGTCTTCGAATGAACTATTTCAAAGGCCTCCTTCGAAGTTAATCCAGGCAGTTCTTCACCAACAGCTTTCTTTGTAAGGTATGATGCTGCACTCAAAACTTCACCGTTCAATCGTGAATCCATCAAATCTGCTAAATGGCAAATTAAGGCTTCAATTGTGTGGGGACTTATTGGACCATAATTTCCATGATGGGCTGAAACAATGTGAACCAACTCTAATGGAAAGCCTCTTCTAACAAGCTCCGAAACTGCAAGAGATAAATGATCCAAATACTCAGCTAAATTTGTTGAGCCATAACTCCCATTCTCGTTCACCATATAAGTTACAGGCTTAAAGATGTCATGCAGCAAAACACCAGCCATGACTAGGTCACGGTTCACTTTTCCCTGGTAAACCTTCTCCACGGAATCGCACAATGCTTCAGCGAGGTTTGCCATTGAAATAATATGTTCCAAATAGCCGCCTTGATAACAGTGGTGATGGGATAAGCCTGCTGGTGAAATGTCTATGGGCAGACCTGAATATTTTTTCCCATTTATTTCAAATGTGGGGTTTTCAAGCAGTTCAACAACTTTTTTCTGAAGATTTTTGTCTTGAATCTTTTTGGTTAGTGTCTTAAGTTTTGGGTTAAGCAATTTGGTTTCCTCTCACCTTATAATTGTTGAAGTATTATTGATTTTTCGTTTAACTAAATTTGCTGTTTCATGAGCTTTTAAAATTGGTTCTGGAATGCGGCTGGAGCGTGCACAATGTTTAACTATTTTTATGGCTGTTTCTAACGAAATCATGTGTCCAACGCTGATGTAAACTGGTTTGCGTCCATCCTTTGTTGTCACAACTGCCCCAATAATTCTATTACTATGCTTCAGAAAAGCAGAACCATCTTTATTTTTTATGTTTTCAACTTCTCCGAATAACCTGTCCTTTGCAACACCTATCGTAGGTTTGCCTATTGCTAATCCTAAATGACTTGCAAATCCACACCTATAAGGATGCGCAAAACCATGCCCGTCAACAAGAAAAACATCTGGCGTTGTCTGCAGCTTTTTGATGCATAACATTGATGGTGGAATTTCTCTGAAGGAAAGCAGTGTTGGAATGTAGGGAAAGCGAGTTTTGCATATTGCTGTTTGGGATTCAGTTAACGTGAGGGAATCATAATCTAAAACTGCAACAGCGCCCACAGAAAAGTCTTTTCCATAAGCAACATCTACTCCCGCCACAAACCGAACCTTTTTGGGTAATTTATCCTCAAAAACAATTTTCTCAGATAATCGCAACTGTGCCTTATGCGCCTTTTCAACAGAAAATTCTGGTTCCATTCTTGCTTTATTCATGCATTCTCTTCTCAAGTTCTTGTAAGTGTTTCAAGTCTTTTCAGTTGCTTCTCCAACTCGCTCCTTCGCACCTCTTGCGTTATATCCCCTCGCGTTGACTCGATAATTTTTCTTGCAATATCGCATTTTCTTCTAAGCCCTGGAACTAACATGTAAGCTTCGTCCATAGCCATAAGCTCTACATAAATCTCATCCATGGTTCGCAAACATTTTTCGCTCTTTTTTACGTCTCCCTCGCGCAAGGCATCTAGCACGAATCGTCTGTATTCCCCTATAACATCCGCCAAGCCTAATACATAATCAACTGATGGTACGTTAATCTCCTCTGGTGTTGCAAATTTGTTTTCTTCAATTAGTTTTAGAAATATGCATGCTTCGGAATATTCTTGAAGGGCGGCGCTGAATAAGCCGCTATAAATAATGTCGGGATTTGTTGTTGAGGCTTCGTTAAGTTTTGAAATGATTTCTTTCGTTTCTTCTATGAGTTTTTTTGCTTCCTTTAACCTTTTTTGATGAATCAAGAGTATGGCTTGTTTTGAAAGACTCGTGGCTTTCCGCATGTTCTTTTGTAGGGTTTCTCGTACTTTTTCCTTCTCTCTCAATTCTTTCCCTATTCCTTTCAGAATACTCCTTAAAGATGGCATAAAGCTTGCACCCTTACCATTTTAAGATACAGTTGGAGTACTTTATTATATTGTTAATGTTAACAATTAAAAATGTAAAAATGGGATGCAGCATTTACTTTTTGGAATGTTTGCTGCTATGATTGTGCAGTTTCTTTCCACTTCTCCACTAACAGTTTGTTGTCTCCTAGTTTGAAGCTTACTTTTACGAATATGGAATCTGCGCCTTTAAATGGGAACATGCTGTCTTCGGCTAGGTCTTTTGGTAGGTAAATCAGGAATTTGCCGTCTTTTCTTCTGAATAGGCGTCCTCTTCCTTCGCTAACCATTTGTCGTCACCTCGATTAAACTTTTGGTTTATTTTGGGCTAAAGGAAAACGCAGCAGCATTTAAATTTTGTTCTCATTCGATTTAACCAGAATCGCTCAATTTGGCTTTAAAGTTGAACTGATTGAATCATTTGCAAATATTTTTTAACCGTTACCAAACTTTATAGGTTTCTCAAGTTTACTCAGTAATACAACACGACTATCTACGGATTCGTCAATAATATTATAGCCGGTCTCCTTTGCCAATTTATCTGCAAACTCCCGAATTTCTTGATGATTCGGCATATGCTCATAACCTAAACGAAGTCTGGAGAATCCAACATACATGTAAGCCTTAGGCTCAACATAAGTAGGCGCTGCCTTTTCAATAAGTTTGGCATATCCCTCTATATTTGCCATATTTAAACCGCGCACAAGAGTTATTCGGATGACTGTTGGACATTTAAAACTGGGCAATAAGGCTAAAGTTTCATTCAGTTTCTCCCAAGCTTTAGAAATTTGTGGACGACAAACATGCTTGAACGTTTCTTGGTCTGGGGCGCAAACAGAAATGTAAAGTTGTGTTGGTTCTTGGCTTAAATTTTTTAGGCTTGCGGGTACAGTTCCGTTGGAAACCAAAAATGTTGTGAATCCTCTTCTATGAAATGCTTGGATTAACTCTCCTATAGGCCCATAAAGTGTTGGTTCACCCGTCAAGCTTATGGCTGCATGTTTGGGGGTTAGGGCTTCTTTAAATTTTTGCATTTTTGTTTTGGGATTACCTCTATACCCGCTTAAGATTTTAATTTGTGCTTCAATGCTTCCATTCACAATTTCTTCTGGCGAATCCCATTTTGGAAGTTCCATCTCATCCCATTTTATTTGAAGGTCTCCACTTTGGGCTCTCCAACAGAAAAGACACTGTTGCGTGCAATAAAAAAGCGCTGGGGTCATTTGTATGCATTGATGCGTTTTTATTCCGTAAAATTTCTGTTTATAACATGGTCTATCGTGGATTAAGGTTTCATAAAGCCATCTGCACCTCTTAACCGCTGAATGTCTGCCAACCATGTGATATTTCTGTTTCTTTAATGCATCTACGAGTGAGGTGGGAACTAAAGTTTCCAAACGTTTCACTTTCTTGAGTAAAGATTTCCTTTAAGATAAAAATTGAGTGGTTTAATAAAAGTGCTTATTTTTCAAAGCAATATTGAAGCTCTTGGAACTCACTGCAGAATTTTACAACATCTTTCTTAACATCCTCTGGTTTTTCCTTGCCACTTGCAGCTCTCCTAATCAGTTCTGCTATTTTAGTCATCTCATTTTCGTTCATTCCACGCCTTGTAACCTCGCATGTGCCGATTCTGACAGCACAATCCACAATAATGTTTGCCCGTTGAAGCTTTTCTGCAAAAACCCTGCCATGCTCATAGCCTCCATAATCCAATATGATTTGGTGCGACTTGGTGAATCCTAAATGTTTGCAAATGACTGGAAAACCATAATCATGCAAGGCTTTAGCCAAAGTTTGAGCGTTACGGATAACTTGAGTAGCATAAGCTTCGCCAAATTTTTTCATTTCAGCCAAGGCTAAAGTTAGTGCTGCTATGCGGTTCCAGTGGGCGTTATCGACAAGAGCCGGATAGATTTTATTCTTAATTATTTCTCCGTGGTTTTTGTCTGCTAAAATTATGCCTCCTTGAGGGCCGAAGAAAGTTTTGTGGGTTGAACCGAACAGGGCATGGGCGCCTTCCCTTAGAGGTTCTTGAAATTGCTTACCAGCGAATAGTCCCATTACATGGGAGCCGTCAAATCCAACAACCACATTATTTTCGCTGGCAACTTCAGCCAATTCTTTTACTGGATACGGGAATGGGATGAAACTTGCACCAAAAATCACGATTTTAGGCTTCAAGCGTTTAATTGTTTCTTTTGCCTCTTCCACCTTTATATTCATATCATGCTTTGAAAATGGAAACGGTATAACTTTAAGGTTGAAAATTCCAGCTAAGCCATTTTTCCACATTCCCGGATATCCACCATCCTCCGGAGAAACACACATGAGTGTATTGTTTGGTTTTGCAAAACTTGCTAAGAAAATCATGTCAGCTATATGCCCAGAAAGGGGGCGCAAATCGGCAACTTCAGCCCGAAAGACATTTTTTGCAAGTTCTTCGCCGTACTGTTCAATTTCGTCTGTGAAGCGTGTTCCCATGTAAAAATGGTCTCTTGCCGTGTAGCGGTTTCCAAGTTCTGATGAGAGAAGACTTCTTACTGCTGGACTCATAACGTTTTCTGATGGTATAAGGTTTAAACACTTTTTTCCTCGCCACTCTTCGTGCTTCTTAACTAAACTTAGAATTTCACTAATCATGCTAAGTCCTCGCAATTTTAGGCAATAATGGCATTTTTAAACATTTAACTCATTCTTACCATTTTGGAGTTTGCTTATGTTGAAAAATAAAAGGTAAAGTTTAAAATGTTCTGAGTAGTAGAAGTGTTCACAAATCTGAATGTTACGAGGGAAAAATTGATGAACCTCTCGCTTAAAAAATTTAAATCTATAATAATTTTGTTCTTAATCATATCAACAATCACAACTATCTCGCTTATGCCAAAAGTGAATGCGGAAGTAACAATTTCCATAGAACCAACTGAAGGGTATGTTGGCGCAAACGTCACATTAACAGCAAACATAACAACTCCTAATGGACGATACGAAATTTTGTTTGATGGAAACTTGTTGCTAAGCGATAATGCGACTGGAAACAGCGTGGAAACGTCAATTACTATTCCTCCAGCGCCTGCTGGAAGCCACAATATCACTATAGTTGATGTAGAATCTGAAGCTAAAGAAAATGCCACAGCAACATTTGAGGTTTTGACCGCATATCTCCTTGAAATAAGTCCTAAAATTGAACTGCCGCAACAGCGACAAGAAAACGACTCTGCAGATATCCTTGTGAACATAACTGGCGGAAAATCAAATGAACCATACGTTGCAAATATTACAGTTCAAGCTCCAAATAATGCATCCTACACAAAACTGCTTAACATTCCCACCTCAGAGCTTGGAAGCGCTGACGCAACTTTAAAATATCCTGAAAACTTCACAAATGCCAACACGAACTATGTTGGTGAATACAAAGTTTTCTTTAATGGAACGTTTGCAACCGCAATCTTCAACATAGGATTAACAAACTCTACAGAATACCACAGATTCCAAATAGTAGACATTAAAGCTGTTTACACGCCTTTGGAAAATGTGAGTCTTACAATAACAGGAAAAGATTTGTATTATTCTGAAAATTTGACTGCTGATGATGTAGGAGTAATCCATTATACAAGTTGGACTGTCCCTGCAAACGCATCCATTGGCACATACACCATTAACATCACTTCCCTATCTGGACCAACAACAAAAAATCCGCCAGACATCCAAAATTTCACAGTTCCAGGTTTTGCTGTTAATGTCACTGCGCTAAACCTTGCAGGAGAACCCGTGCCGGAGGTCACTATTCAAATCTTTGAGAATGATGCTTCTGTTGTTAATGCTACGAGCGGTTCAGACGGTTTGGCAAGTGTAACCCTTGAAATTGGAAATTACACTGCAAATGCTTATTTTAAAGGCGAGAAGGTTGGTGAGCAACCGATAAATGTTACAGAATCCTCTTTATCCTTTAATATTACCTGCAACCTCACTAACTTGAAGGTTTTAGTTTTGGCGATTGTGGATGAGAACGAATTTTTTATGCCTGAAGTTGGATTAAGCCTATCACCAGGAAATCTGACTTCAACCCCAAACTTAAACACGAACATTACTGGATTAGCTGTTTTCCGCAATCTTTTGCCCAACAAAAACTATACCTTAAACGCTTCAAGGTATGACATACAGTTTAACACAACTATACTCTATGGACTGTTTCAAGATGGAAATCCAGTTGCATGGTTTAACCTAACAATACTATGCCCAACTTACACGTTACAGGTTAACGTAACCAACCCCAATGCGAATGATCAACCAATTAATGATGCCTTGGTGAGAATTCAAGAAGTTATGGGCGGACTATGTTTTAATAAAACCACTACTGGCGATGGAACTGTGTTTTTTAACACTACTCTTGGAAAGTATATTGTGGAAGTTTATGTTAATGGAATAAAGCTTAACGAAACCTTTGCGAACTTAAACGAAACTTATGTTAACATATCTATAAGCTGCAAATTTTACGGCTTAAACATTGCAATTCAAGTTGTTGATTATTTTGGGCAGCCAATTCCAAACGCGAATGTAACATTATCGCTTGAAAACTTACAGCAGTGGAGTTTAACGAAGTCTGATGGCACAGCAGAGTTTCCAAGCACTATTGGCGGAAACTTAACTGTAATGGTTTACTTGCCTGGACAATCACAACCATACATGACATCTCAATTGTATGTCGACAGTTCAAAAACAATCCAGATTAAAATTGAAAGGTACACTATGCTTGCAGGTTTTCTTGTGGAGACAAGTCAATTAGCGACTTCAATAATAATCGTGGTTAGTGTTATCGTGATTCTTTCTTTAGAAATTTATAGAAGGAAACGCCTAAAGCCAAAAACAAGCCAAAGTGAGAGTTGAAATAAAGAGTTTGTAGGAAAAAAGTTTATATTCACTCTTGTGGAAAAATGTAATTGTAAAGAGAAACAGTTGAGCGATTTAAAATTTTGTTAATGAATGGTCAAAGGGTTGTGCGTGCATTGGCTCAAGTGAAAACTTGTTCTCCAACATGTCAATCTTTTAAGTGTGCGAAAAATGCTGCTGTATACCGTCGAGATGGCGTGTGGTGCAGATGGACGGAAGAAATGTGCAACATTGCAAACTGTACATATGCTATTTGCGTTAAAAGGCGACTACTGCCAAAAGGAATCTGTGGAGAGACTATAAAGCGGAAAACTGTTGAGAAACCGCCGGAAGAAGTGATTGGTCCAACAATAAAACTTCGTGGAAGAGCTCTTCGCAAAATCGGAGAAAAAGAAGTTTTCTAGCATCTCTATTGGCACAGCAGTCCAGCTGTAGAAATTGGCTTCGCATGGGTTGAGTAGTTTATTTTATCTTGCTTCGACACGTTTCACAACTGGCGGTTTAATTTTCTTCAAAATTCTATAGCCGCACACTATACATTTTATTTCTCCGCCGCGAAGTTCCAACTCTTCAGAAGGAACTTTTGCACCACATCTGACGCATTCATAAACGGTTCCAGCCGTGGTTTTCTCCAATTTGGTTTCCTCTCTTTATAACGGGAATCCATTTTGCTTTTAAACGTTTCCAGACACAATTCTATTTTCAGAAGGAAAGAAGGACTGATAATTGAAAAGGCGTTTGAAAAAAATTCTTTCAACAGTTCTTCCAAAGGATGCGTTGTTTTATGTTTATAACTCTTACGATATTGTTGGGGATATAGCAATTCTGCGGTTAACTGGCAAGTCGATGAGATATAGCCAGATTATTGCTGAAACCATTATGGATGTTCACAGAAATGTTAGAACCGTTTTGGTTCAAACTGGTCCTGTTTGTGGCGATTTTAGAATTCGAAAGTTGGAGCATGTTGCTGGTGAAAATAAAACGGTCACATTATATAGGGAATCTGGATGCTTATTTCATGTCGATGTTGAGAAATGTTATTTTTCTCCAAGACTTTTCTACGAAAGAATGCGAATCGCAAAACAAGTTGAAGACAAGGAAGTTGTTGTGAATATGTTTGCTGGTGTTGGCTGCTTTTCCATAGTTATTGCTAAGCACTCTAAAGTTGAGAAGATTTATTCAATTGACGTTAATCCAGTTGCTTTTCAGTATATGCAAGAAAACGTTAGACTGAACAGGGTTTATGGAAAAGTTGTACCCATTCTTGGCGACGCAAAAGAAGTTATTGAAAAAAGGTTGCGCCATGTAGCGGATAGGGTTTTAATGCCTTTGCCTGAAAAAGCGCTTGAGTATTTGCCTTACGCCTTGTTAACCCTTAAGAAATCTGGATTAATACACTATTATGATTTTGAACATGCGCTGAAAAGCGAAAACCCCATTGAAAAAGTTAAGTTGAAAGTGGCTGAAAAGCTTGAGGATTTAAATGTGGTGTTTGATTTTGTTTTTGGGCGGGTTGTTCGCTCAACTGGTCCAAACTGGTATCAAGTGGTTTTAGACATAGCCATTAAGCAGTGAACTGGTAAATTTAATAAATGTTCGCTGTTTACCTTCTTTAGAGGAGAATATTAAATGAAAAGGAAACTGATGGAGATGCTAGCATGTCCGATAGACAAACATTATCCGTTGGAGTTGTTAGTGTTTGAAGAGAAGGAAGAAATAGTCGAAGGGTTGATTGTTTGCCCCAAATGTTTAAGGTGGTATCCGATACGCGACGAGATTCCAGAGATGTTGCCAGATGAACTGCGAAAGGAAAGTGAAGATTTACCCTTCCTGAAAAAATGGAAAGAGAAAATTCCGGAAAAAATCTTGCAAGAAGGTAAACCATTTAACCTAAAAGGTGGCGTTTCAAAGAAATCATAAAATGTTATTTTAGCTTTATCACTTTGCCCGTTGCTGAAGACTTCAACGCTGCTTCTGCTATTTTTAATGCTTTTAACCCGTCCACCCCAGTTATCAAAGGCTTCTCTTTTCCGGATATGCATTTTACAAAATGTTGAAGCTCAAGTTTTAATGGTTCCTGCCACGGATACCTTGGCTGCACAGTTTCCTTCATATCTTCAATAGTTAACTCCTGTGTTATGTAATCAAGTTTCATTATGCCCTCGCTTCCAGTAACCACCAACGTTCTGGTTTTATACGGCGTCAGCCAATTAGACTCGATAAAAGCGCTTTTTCCACCCTCAAACGTGAGCATTATTTGGGCGTAATCCTCAAATTTTTTATGCATCATGTTTCCAGCTTTCGCGTAAACAGCAACAGGATCTTGGTTGAAAAGATATCGCACTATGTCAATGTCATGTATGGCAGTGTCTTTAACAACTCCTACATCACCAATCCTTTCTGGCCATTGGGAGACTCTTTTTGCTGTGGCGCATACAATTTCGCCAAGCGTTTTTGTTTCAATTGCCTTTTTGATATGTTGTAATCCTGGAATGAACCGCATTAAGAAGCCTACCATAATGTGGAGTCCTTCTCTATCGGCAATTTCCAGCAATTTTTCCGCTTGCTTCACGTTTGCCGCCATGGGTTTTTCAACTAAAACATGCTTTCCAGCCTTCAAAGCCTTTAATGCTTCTTTTGCGAGGCTTGTTGACCATGTGCATATGCTAACGGCTTCTATATCTTCTCTTTTCAGCATTTTTCCTGCATTTGTATATGATGTTACATCGAATTGTTTTGCTACTGTTTTTGCTCTTTCAGCATCTATGTCGCAGACGGCTAGGAGCTCTGTTTCCTCTATTTCTTTATAGACTCTTGCATGGTTTCTTCCCCAAAAACCCGTTCCAATAACTGCGACGCCTAACTTTTTCATTTCGTCCAAACTCCTCTGCCTAACCCTCTATATATGAAACCTTCCTTTTCAACGTTATATGGTTCAACTATTCCCTCAAAGTCGATAATGGCGGCAGGCATCTTCATCATTAGTTTTATCTTTTTCAGGTTCAGATGTTTGAAGTGGTTGTGTCCTGTAAATATTATTATACAATCTGTTCCCTCCAGCGTTTCGGCCAAGTTTTTCTTGAAATAGTGCTGCATTTCTGTTATCTCTTCACCTGAAAGGTATGGGTCATAAATATTAATTTTGGCACCTCTAGCTTCTAACATTTTAATAAGGTTTTTCACCATTTTTTTGGGAGAACTTTTTGCGTTTGGCGTCTGTGAAACTCCAAGCACTGAAACTCTTGTTCTTCTTAATGTTTTTCCACAACTTCTTAAGGCGTCATTAGTTAGATTAATCGCGTGCTTAATTATTTCTTCATTTATCTCTCTTGCAATTTGGGGTATTCGGAGTTTTAATTCAAAATTTTCAATGTTTTCAAAAAATAGATAAGGTTCATCATGTGTTTTTTCATCAGTGAACATGGGCAGGGGAATTTCAGAATAGCCGCAAGCCTTTGCAAGCTGGTAAATTTCAAGGTAATCTAAACCCGCCTTTTCACAGAATATGGCGAATTCAGCGGCAAGGGCAGCGTTGACATCGTGTTGCACGGCTTCGAAAAGTGCTGTTGCCTCTGCTATCTTCATGTTTCCAACTTTTTTAACATTGTTCCTCGTGATTGTTTCCAGAATTGTTGAGGCTGCATCTAAGCTTCTTTTGTCCAATGCTGCAACAATTCTACTATGATCTGTTAACGTTTCAGATGCCTGGTCATTTAAAATTCGGATTGGACTGTAGGCTAATCCAAAATCAACTCCAACTTTGAGTCCTGAAGTGTTTTCTAAAGTCTCTTTAATCAGACTTTCTGTGGTACCAACTCCCACCGTATTTGCAATAATAACTAAAGCTCCTCGGCGAAGGCTTGGTCCAATTTTTTTGCAAATGTTTTCGATGTTTGAGTATTCAGGTTTTTTCTTTTCGTTGATTTCAACAGAAGTTGTTATAATGATAAAATTGCTTTGAGAAACTGCTGTTTTGACATCGGTTGTGGCGCTTAAAATTCCCATTTTCACATAATTTTTTAATTTAAGCTCAGTTTCACGTTTCAAAAAGGGCGCTTTTCCTCTTAGGAGACTATTCACTATGGTTTGGTCGGTATCCACGCATATTACTTTGAATCCCGCTTCAGCGAAGCTGCAAGCGTGGAGAACGCCATTTTTTCCGCAATCTATAATACTGACTGTGTATTTTCCACGCTTCTCTGTCGTGTCAATGTCTTCCTTTTTTATGTTTAATGCTTCTAATGACATGTTAGTGCCTCTAAATGGTGCTGCAAGAAACCATTTTTAACTCTTTAAGCTGTCATCGGTCCTTTTAAGTTTTTAAGTGAGCCTGAGTCTTCAGAAATAGGCGTTTATTTTAAATAATGCATTGAGTTGCTTGTATGATTTCAGAAACTTCCTTGGCGGGACAAATTAACATTCCTTTAGTGAGTGAGACGTTATCTCCTATTTTGGTATGGTCCCCGAGAATGCATCCGTCACTGATCTTTGCTCCCTTTCCAATAAAAGCTCCTTCACCGATTATTGCGCCGTTTATGTAAGCAAAATCTGATATCTCCGTGTTTGGCAGTATTACAGATTCTTGTATACAAACATTTCTTCCAACGGTAACGTTCCGTCCTAAAACCGTGTACGGTCCTATGACCGAGTTTTCTCCTAATGAAACTTTGTCGAAAAATACTGGTTTCTTAATTTCCACTCCAATTTTAACTTTGGTTTCTTGCTGTGTGAAAAAAGAATCTAGTACGATCTTGTTTATTTTTAGGTAATCTTCCGGCTTACCTATATCCATCCATAAACCATCATGCACGTAACCGTAAAGCATGCCTTTTTCTGCAAGTTTTGGAAAAACTTCACGTTCCATGGAAACTGCTTTGCCATGTGGGATATATTCAAATATTTCTGGATTTAAAACATAGGCGCCTGCATTTATCAAATTGGTTGGGGCTTCTTTCGGTTGTGGTTTTTCTATGAATCTTTTTATGCGATTATCTTCTGTTAGTTCTGTGACTCCATACCTGCTCGGATCTTCAACTTGATGAAGAGCTATTGTTGCCACAGCTCCCTTTTCTTCATGCACCTTTAAGATTTCTTTATAATTTACATCGGCAAAAACGTCTCCATTCAAAACCAAAAAGGGAGAGTCGTGCCCAATTTGTTTTTCAGCTTTTTTTATTGGTCCGGCAGTTCCTAAGGGTCTTCTTAATGGGTCATGTGAATAGGAAATGTGCACTCCGTATTTTTGGATTCTGTGTTGTTTTATTGCGATTTCCGTTTGATAGTTAACTGCCATTATCACTTCTTTTATGTTGTTTTTGGCAATTCTTTCTAAAATCCACTCTAATAATGGTTTGTTAACTATTGGAAACAGAATCTTTGGTCTCGTACAGCTTAGTGGTCTAAGCCTTGTGGCAAAACCTCCTGCGAGGATGACGGCTTTCAAACGTTTTTCACCATTCCTAAGTTGTAAACTTATATTTCACTTATTTTGTAATATAAACGATTTAGAAAAAGTGAAGCCTATGAAAGTTTTGCTCCATGAAATGAGCTGGGTTGAAGCGAAAGAATATTTTGCAAAAAATGATATCGCCCTTATACCTGTTGGTTCAAATGAACAGCATGGACCGCAAAATCCTCTTGGAACAGACCACTTGATCGCTAAGGCTTTGGCTGAAGAAACCGCAAAACGTACTGGTGTTGTTTGTTTGCCCGTTATTCCCTTTGGCGTCAGTTCTCATCATAAACAGTTTTGGGGAACAATCCATGTATCTCCAAAAACCCTTAAGAAGTATGTGAAAGACGTATGCCTAGCACTTAATTATTACGGAGTAAAGAAAGTTGTCATAGTTAATGGTCATGGCGGAAACTTAAACGCCTTGGCAGAATTGTCCAGAGAACTTAGAGAAAGCGGCATTTTCGTATCCGTTTTTCAATGGTGGCCGGCGGCGGGCAAGCTTTTGCCAGAGCTTTTTAAGCCAGAAGAAAGAGGACATGCAGGCGCAGAGGAAACTTCTGTGAACTTGGCTTTGCACCCAAAACTTGTGGATATGAGCAAGGCTGTGGATGAAGAATCGCGCAAGCATATAGTCCAAATAGAAGGCGTAACCCTTCCATTAGATACCATAGATTACACAAGCTCAGGTGTATTCGGTAAGTCAACAACAGCCTCAGCGAAAAAGGGGAAAAAGGTTTTAGAAGCTGTCATTAGCGAATTGGTTGGGCACGTTAACAAGCTTAAAAAATCTAAAATCGAAGATTTGGTGCAGAAACCTAAAGTTTAAACTTACCTTCTATTCCCACTCAATTGTTGCTGGAGGCTTATGAGTTATATCATAAACAACTCGGCTGACTTCTGCTATTTCATTAGTTATTCTAGTCGAGATTCTCTCTAAAACTTCATACGGAATTCTTGCAAAACTGGCAGTCATAGCTTCGCGGCTTTCCACAATTCGAATGGCAACAACATAACCATATGCTCTGGCGTCGCCTTTAACGCCTGTTGCTTTTGTATCTGTTAAGACGGCGAAATATTGCCATAAATTCTCTTCTAACCCGCTCTTTTCTATCTCTTCTCTAACGATTCTGTCCGCTTTCTTTACAATGCTAACTTTGTCTTCAGTAAGCTCTCCAATAATTCTCACAGCCAAACCAGGACCTGGAAAGGGTTGTCGGAAAACGATTTCTTTTGGCAATTTAAGGATTTTTGCAATTCTTCTAACTTCATCTTTATACAAGTCGCGGAGTGGCTCGACTATTTTCTTGAACTTCATTTTTGTTGGCAATCCTGCAACATTATGATGCGTTTTTATTTTGTCAGAAAACTTTCTAAACCCCGACTCAATTCTGTCTGGATAAATTGTTCCTTGTATCAAATAGTTAGCGCCTGTTTTTTCTGCAACTTCTTCAAAAACTCTTATGAATTCTTCACCAATAATCTTCCTCTTCTTTTCTGGGTCTGCGACGCCTTTAAGTTTTTTCAAGAACCTTTTTTGTGCATCTACTATTACCAAGTTTAATTTGAATTTTTGAAAAGTCTTTTTCACAAATTCCGGCTCATTTTCTCTCATAAATCCGTGGTCGACAAAAACTGCTGTGAGGTTGCCGTTTAATGCTTTTGCTGCTATTGCTGTAGCTACGCTGGAGTCTATGCCTCCACTGAGGGCTATTATTGCTTTTTCTCCACCAACTTCCTTTTTTACTTCATTTATCATTCTCTCGATGATATTTTCTATTTTCCAGTTTGCTTTACATTTACAAACTTCAAACACAAAATTGCGAAGCATCTGCATACCATTTTTCGTGTGAATTACTTCTGGATGCCATTGCAAGCCATAGATTGGCTTTTCTTTATGTTTGAAAGCTGCTACTGGACAATTTTCTGTGTGGGCTAAGACTTCAAAATCTGTTGGGATGGAGAAAACTGTGTCGCCGTGGCTCATCCAAACCCTTTCTTTCCTATTTAACCCTTTCAAAACATCAGCAGGCTTGTCAACAGTGACATAAGCCGTTCCATACTCCATTTGTTTAGCCGGAGTAACTTTTCCTCCAACCATATAAGCTATAAGTTGATGTCCGTAACACAAGCCTAAAATTGGCAGTTCCAAATCGAGAATTTTCAGGTTGGGTTTTGGAGCATTTGGTTCGTAGACGCTGGCTGGTCCTCCAGAAAATATGAGCCCTTTAACATTAAATTTTTCGTTTAGAAGTTTTATTTCTTCTGGTTTTATGTCATGAGCCACTATTTCAGAATATACCCCAAGTTCTCTTATTCTCCTCCCTATAAGATGGCAGTATTGCCCGCCAAAGTCAAGGACAAGTATGGCATCATACTTCATTCTTACATCTCTTCCCATTTTAGAAAACATGCTTCATACTTAAACATAGATGTTTGATTTTGCAACTTTAGGCGTAAAGGTATTTCTGCACTTCCCAACCTGTCACTTCATTTTTGTTTTTCGGCATCTGTGGTTCGTACTCTTTCCACTCTTGCATTTTAAGTTCTCTATACGCTTCAGCTATTTCCTTACCCAAAGCTTGAATACAAACTTCATCACTATCCCACTCCTCTAATGCTTCCTTCAATGAAGTTGGCAAAACTTTAATTCCAAGTTTTCTGCGTTCCACTTCGCTGAGATGATAAACGTTTACATCTACAGGATCTCCGGGATCAATATTCTTTTTAATGCCATCCAATCCAGCTTCAAAAATCACAGCATATGCAAGGTAAGGATTACAAAGCGGGTCTGGGCATCTAAACTCTATTCTGGCTTCTGCTTCTTTTCCTGGAAAATATTCTGGTACTCTTATTAGGGCTGAACGGTTTCTCTTACTCCAAGTCACATATACTGGGGCTTCATAGCCAGGCACAAGTCTCTTATAACTATTGACTGTTGGCGCTACTATGGCGCAGAGGGCTCTTGCATGTTCTAAAATGCCGCCTATGAAGTATCTGCATTTCTGTGAAATATGGGCGTAACCTTTTGGGTCGTAAAAAATGTTTTCTTCTGTTTTTGCGTTGAAAAGTCCTAAATGAACGTGCATGCCGTTGCCAGGCTTTCCAAACCACGGTTTGGGCATGAAAGTGGCTATCCAACCATATTTTTTGTCTGCTACAGCTTTGGCTGCAAATTTGTATCGAACAATATTGTCAGATGTAGTTTTGGGGTCTGAATATGTGAATGTGATTTCGTTTTGGGCTGAACCCACTTCGTGATGCATTCGCTCCACATTAATTCCCATAGTGGATAAAACATTGGATAAATCCATTCGATAAGCTTCTGTAACGTCCCTACCAGGCGTTATGTCAAAGTACCTCTGTTTATCAATTATGTGGTTTTCAACTGGACAAACTTCGTCATCTGCACCTTTCTGTACAAGATAAAACTCCAATTCAGCAGCCGCACTTGGTTTATATCTTTCCAACGATATTTTCTCCAAGACTTTTTGGCAGATAAACCTCGAGTCGCCTTCAAATTGTTCACCATCAGGTTTGTATATGTTGCAGATGAAGCTCGCAACGCCTTTATCGTAAAAATAGTAGGGACAAACCGTAAAGGTTGATAGGTCTGCCTTCAAAAGCATATCGCTTTCTTCTATTCCAACTCCACCCATAATTGATGAACCATCAAAGCCTATGCCTTCTGTGAAAGCGTTTTCCACTTCTTCCACCGGAATAGTTCTGCCTTTGAGGGCTCCGAGAATGTCTGTGAAATGGAGGAGGATGTAATCGGCATTTTTCATCAGCTTTAGATAAGTGTCCAAACTCTGCGTCGCATTTGGTAATCTTCGCATTAAGTCGCCTCTGATATGCAAGTTTACAGTAAAATGGATTATTCCCATAAATATAAAAGCTTTATTGGTGAAAATAAAAGCAAATGTTAAATAAAGGATACTTTAAATGAATAAATGTGTGAAAGAAGGTGATGAGAATGCAATTAGACAAAACAAGCGTCGAAATCTTAAAAGCGTTAACTCTTGACGCAAGACTTTCGTCGCGGCAAATAGCCAAACAATGCAAAAAGTCTGTGAGCACAGTTTTAGCGCGAATAAAGAGCATGGAGAAAGAAGGCGTTATAAAAGGTTATTCAGCTTTGCTTGACCATGAGAAGCTTGGATATGAGTTGACTGTTGTTACTGAGTTAACAGTTTCTAAGGGTAGGCTTTTAGAGGTGGAAAGCGAGATTGCACGGCTTCCAAATGTGTGCTGTGT
>JAVZJY010000008.1:0-41909 GCA_038872535.1 Bathyarchaeia archaeon
CTGTTATAACTGGATTTCCAGAATATTTCGTAAATGTTCCAGTTATCGAATCTGATGTTGCGTAACCGATTTGCCGTGTCCCCGTAGCAGTTGCCTGTCCCGTATAAAACAAATAGTATGTGGAGCCTACTTTGATTATAAATGCATCATAAACGTGATAGGCGTCCCATCCGCTTGCGCTTTTTTCTAAAACGGTTGTACGATTAGTCCAGCTGCTGGAATTTTCTATATCGGTGGATTGCATCCGTTTAATTTTCCAGTTAGTCTGCAAGTCTTGGTAGAACAGATACCATGTATTGCCTTCTTTCCACAAGAATGGAGCTGCAATGCCGTTCTCATCTGCTGCCGGACTAATGTCGTATAGGTAAGTCCAACTTATCATATCGGTAGATTTCAAAATCCGAATTTTCTTGTCTGCAGGATTATCTGCTTCTGGGTCATAACTTATCGCCATATAATATGTGCTTCCATCCTTCCATATGCTTGGGTCTTTACAAGCATGACCAGAAACGGCGTAAACTGGGTTATTCTCGTATTCTGTAACTGAAGAATTAACGGTTTTACTTTCCATCCAATAGTCCAAAACTGTTTCGCCATCATCATCTGTGAAGCGGACATCTCCAAAATCTGTTCTGCAATGACTGTTAAGATAGATATGTCCTTCGGGAGGATACTTAGTGTTGTCGTTATAATCGGTTCCGCTTCCGTAATGCGCTATAATTTTAACTTGATAATTTGTTCCAGCACCGCTTACGCTACTAATAACATGGCTTTTACGATAGGTCCAACCGCTCAACCAATCTGGATTGGCATAAACATTTGAAACAAATGCGAAGACTAGCAAAAACTGCAAACTTAGAGAATAAATTAGAAAGAGCGTTTTTAGTTTTTGTTTCGACATCAAAGGAAAAATTATCCAGCTGGCACGTTAACAGTCCATGTTACTTGTATTTGGTCATTTGCAATTAAGCTTGCTTGCAGGATATTAGCTATGGCAACAGCATTGTTGTCCGTGTTAGGTGTTGGGTCATGGTGTAGGCTTGTTGCGTTTATAGTTACCATGGCGCTGGCTATACGAGAATACACTACTTGATAGGCTGTGGCGTTTAGATTGGTTACGCTTGCTGAGCAGTCTTGCCTTGTCAAATTCGCAATTGTGCATTCTGTCTGAAGTTTCGTATCGCTTACGGAAGGTGTTGTGTGGTTTCCAACCGCAATATCATCTGTAGCGTTTGCAGCTCCGGTTGTTCCAGATTTAAGGAAGTCTTTAATCCATGTGCTTCCAATAGTCACAAGAATATTATGTTGTGTATACTCGTAAATCACATGTCCGTTCCGTATCACTTTAACGTTGACAGAACCTTGCCAACTTACTGGTTGCTCTACATAAAATGTTGGATTAGGAAGCAAGGCAAAGAGTAGCCCCGTCACCAGTATTATCTCTGCAAGGACTGAAATCTTCAATTTATTCATCCAATCACCAAGAGAAAAATAATTAATTTCAATTCTTTTCTAAGGGTTTAAACATATAATATTCTGGAGCGAGAAATTCTACTCCATAGTTTTCTTTTTTAAACATTTCTTTTAACTTGTCTATACACTTTTTAACTTCAACTATGATTATGGGACGTTTAGTCCTTAAAGTTTCTTTTAAGCCTTCTAAAACTTCAAATTCTGCTCCTTCAACGTCTATTTTTATGTAATCTATTCTATCCAAATCAAGTTCATTTAAAAGATGGTCTAATGGCAATGCAGGAACAGTTACAAAACCAAAACCAAAGTTTCTTTTTATACTGTGCTGTCCAGAGTCTTCTGCTATAAATAATTTTAGAATTTCTTTTCTGTTCCATGCAGCAATATTTACGACTTCCACGTTTCTTAGCTTATTCAATTGGACATTCTTTAGCAAAATTTTGCAGTTTTCTGGATTTGGTTCAACAGCAACAACAAAACCGTTAACTCCAACTATTTTTGCTGCTGGAATTGTATATTTGCCGATGTGCGCTCCTACATCTAAAAAAACATTACCTCCACCTAGCTTTAAGTGATTCCACATCCACTTCTCAAAATCATAAGAGAGAATTAATATACTTTCTGAATCTATACAATAAAACTTATTTTCATTTAAATTTATTATGGTTCGCTTCACCATCAAATTTTTAATGTTGTTTATTGGATGTTTAATGAATGGCAACAGATGCAGGAGGGTATGAGGTGTTGAATCGAGAACCGCCCAAAAAAAGAGCAGTATTTTATCAGTAATTTTGTCTCCTTTTAAAGCCATTACAATTCTTTTTCTTGAGTCAATTAGTAAACCCCGCAAACTGGGTATTTTTTTCATTTACTCACCTTTCTTACGAGCAAAAAGGTGAGACAGGATATATTATAAACAAGGCTTAAAATAAGCATGAATAAGGCATGATCTAAACGCCATTTTTTCTTTAATCTGAATGTTTGTCTTATGAATATTATTACTATGGGGATTAATGCTAAAGTTCCTATGAAAGGAGACAGAATGATTCCGAGCAATCCTATTAACGCAAATATGTCGACCAAAATGGTTTTCAAAACAGTTAATTTGTCTCCCTCCTCAAAAAGTATTGTTGGTTTAGTCTTTCCAAAGTTGTAGTAGCGTTTGAGTTCTTCCATTATAGTAGCTGGACGCAAATGAACAGCAACAGGTGCATTGTTATCAACAAAAACCTTATAGCCTTTGCGTCTCAACTTTAAACTTAAATCTGCATCTTCGTTGCCCCTATCACAATTTTCGTTTATAACTATTCCTTTTATGGCTTCTGTTTTAAACATTATGCTTGTTGTGCAAGCATACTTCTTTTCATAGGTTCCGTTAGGTTCTGGTATGTTTCTCCAGAATTTGGCCACAAAAGTTTTCGGAGGGTCAAAATTTAATATACCGCCCACATAAACGGCACCAGCATCTTTATGCTCTTCAAGGAAGCTGATGGTTCTTTCAAAAAAATTGTCTGGCATAACCATGTCACTATCTATAAAAGCAGTGTAATCGCTTTCGTGTTTTTCGCTTTCTCTTAAAGCAAGGTTACGTAAATAGGCAAGATTGCTACTTTTATCTTGTATTATGATGGCATCTGGAAAATATTGTCTTATTATCTTAGCAGAATTGTCTGCGCCACTGTCAACTGCAATAAATTTTACAACTGACTTTTGTAATGGTGGAAGAACGTATGGAAGCCAATGTGCGCTTTTGTGCGTTAACATTAAAATATTCACCTTCAAGTTACTTCACCTCGGCGAAATAGGTTTAGAAAAGTTTTGCCCATTGTTTTGATTTTAATGCCTATACCCTGCCAGTAATATAGAAACCATCCTTTTAAACCAAATAACTTTATTAACACGTATTTTCTATGGCGATTCTTAATTTCCTTCAGTTCCTGATCTTCCATTCGTGCAGTTTTACTTTCTTTGTGAACACATTTGGCATAAGGAGTTATGAATAGCCCTTTTGGATGTTTCTTGTAGATTAGATAAGAAAACAAAACATCCTCCATATAACAGTATTTTTTCATGTTTTCGTCAAATGCGAATTCATTAAAAACTTCACGTTTATAAGTCATGTTGGCTCCACTTAAACGTTCACAGTTGATTATCTTTGTAAGCACTGAAGGATATTCATGAAATTTGCAGCTGTTTTTGGACGAGCGGTCAAGAAAGAATAGTTTATTTAAAATCTGAGAGAAAAAGTCAAGTTTGCTTTTGTCTTTATTAGGAACAATCCAACCCTGCACTCCCAAGGCTGGATAATTCATAAAAACGTGACATATCTTTTCAACATAATCTGGATAGAGAACTACGTCACTATCAAGAAACATGATAAGCTCTCCTCTTGCTAATTTTACACCTAAATTGCGTGAAATGGTCAAGGAACGCATTCTAGAATTTTTAATGTAAATAAGCTCACTACCTACATTTTCAAATGCAGCTTTATATGTTTCACATAAGGCCCTAATCGTATCGTCAGGCGTGTCATCTACCACAATAACCTCAAAAGGCTTAACGGTTTCGTTTAAAAGGCTGTTAAAAAGCTCAGATAACTCTTCAACACGATAATATGTTGGAATAACAACTGAAACTTTCATTTTAAACTCTCACGATTTTAGCTTTTAGTCTTTTCTGAACTATTGACTCAAGCAATTCCAATTCGTGAACTGTTGGAATATAGTCACAATTTTGAATTATTCTTTCAAGGATGTGGAATGCTTTGCGCATATTCATGTGCGGACAAGTGTCAACAAATTCACTTTTCCATATATAACTTACCTTTCTGCGTTCTTCCACCATTTCACATGGAAGCCAAACTATACATTCGTTGTAACAACGGCATATAGTGTGGCAATAGTCGAGGTAGCGTTGTAGTATCAGATATTTGATTTTAACTTCAACGTTTGGAATTTTTTCCAACTCTATTTCATCACTTTCGCAATGTTTCATTGAAACCAACCTCTGATTCTTTTTTTCAACATGAACCTTCTTTCCAGCAAAACCAAAACGGACACAAACACGAAAAGCCAACTTAGATAATACCCTATCAAAGTTAAGATGAAAGATAAATCAAAAAGCTCTGGCACCCCTGCCAGAATGCAAACGATAAACCAGTAAAAGCCCATTACGCTCCACAATTTGTAAACGTTCATAAAGTTACCTCTTATAAGAATAGACGCATTCTTGAACCGGACAGCGATGACCCCGCGAACAACTCCAAGCAATCTGCCAAGTGTCATAGTCTATTTTCGTAATTTTGACTGGGACAATGGCCACGGTTACGGTTTCCTTCTCGCCATTATTATTTTTTATAATACATTGCATTGAGGTTGGGGTAGGTAATGTTAGATGAAAATGCTCCCTAGCCAAGGCGAATCCTCCAAACTAAGTCAATAAAGGCAACCATTAGAAAACTGGTCCAAAGAACCGTGAAAAAAAGCATGTGAACTGGCCATAGGTAAGGAAAGCCAGAAGCGTAAATTGGCAAGCCCATCCGTGTAACAATTATTGTTGCCGAAGCATCCACGTTCACGTCGACGTCGGTGCTAAAATTTGAACTGGGCATTAGCCAACTGGACACTTGAGGCAGTTCGCCTTGAACAAGCATCCACCAAAACTGCACATAAGCAAAACAGACAACAGCTAATACGGCAGCCATGAAGAGGTAACTAACCAACCGCAACAATAACCACCATCACAAGAAAAATAAAAAAGGGGAAGATTTTGGCTTGAGACGTCTATGGCACCTCGTAGCCAGCTATGAAATAATAGCTTCCTGCACTGTATGTCATGTTCCAAGAAAGAATTGCCACGCCTGATGGGTCAGTTGTGTTCGTTCCTAATGTTTCTAATATGGCTCCCGTCTCGTCTGTTCTATAAAAAGTTATTGTTTTGCCATCAACATCAGGACCAGTTAGAGTGGCTGTAAAAGTAACGTTGTGATTTTTGACGACAGTTGTAGGCTCTACCATTAAACTTAGTGAATATTCTGTTACAGTCACACTAACGGGGCGGCTGTAAATCCAGTAGACTGCAGTTGCTGCGGAGGCTAAAGTTACGATTAAAGCAATGGTTATGAGCAACTTGGCGTTCTCCGAAAGTTTTTTCATTTTATCACGCAAAATCATTTTATATGAGTTAAAGGTATATAAAATTTTCATTCCAAGTTTATGATTTGGCGGATTTTTTCTTTAATTTTTTCTGGTTTGGGTTTAGTGTAACGTAGAACTGTTCTGTCGTCTTTCCATCCTTTGTAAATTGTTATTTGTTTGGGTGTTATTCCCGCCTCGTCTAGGCGTGTTACTTGGAGGCGCCGGGCGGCGTGGAAGCCTGCACGTGGCTTGTTAACACCAGCTTCTTCTCTTATACTTTTTAGGATGTGGCTTAGGGCTCGTGGGCTTAAGCGTGCTTTTCCGTGTCCTCGAACAAACATTGCTGGATTACGGTCTTTTCGTGTAGCCAAATAGGATTCCAGAATGTTGCATGTTTTTTCGTCAAGAAGATTCCAAACTGGCAGCCCATGTTTTGCGGTTTTGACGTAAATTTCTGGTCTGCGATAATCATTCCGATCCAGACGGCTTATTTCAATACGGCGGAGGCCAACTGTATAAGCAAGCCGGACTAAAACCAAATCTCGCAAACCACGTTTTTCAGCTACTCGTTCCATGGCAGTTATTTCCTCTGGTTCAAACATGGGCTGGTATTGTTCTTCGATGTGAGGAGCATCTCCAACATCAAATTCCCAGGGTAGCTCTAAAGCCTTGAAGAACCGTTTGATGCATGTAAAATAGAAACGTAATGTGGCGCCTTTTTTGCCTGCTCGTTTTTCGTTAGAAAGAAATAGAGTGACATCGTCTTTAGTGTATTTGGGCTTGTTTCCTATGGTTTTAATGAACTTTTCAGCTACAGCGATGTATTTCTCTATGGTTTCTTTAGGGAGATTTTTAGCCTCTAACATTCTGCGAAAGCGGTCTATGCCTTCTTCTTTATGACTTATGTCATAAGTGTTTAAATTAATTTGTTTTATAGTGTCGTTTTCTGTGTTTTGCATTTTCGTCCCATTGAAAAATACGTTTTTTTGCCCACAACACGCATTGTGGGAAGTATTTTTCCATGAGTTTTAACGAAAACTGGAATGTTTTTAACATTATTCACGGTGAATAATGTTGATGTTCCATGGTTATTGGAAAAGTCTATATGGAAAACTATGCAACTTTTAATTATTTAGCCTAGCCCAAGTAGTGAAAAAAAATTTCTATTTTTGTCCATGCACAATTTTCCAAGCTGCTGATTCTGCAACGCCCCAAAGGTCTGCGAGTTCTTTATAACTTTTAACTATGCCATGGTCCAATAACAATTTTCCAGAAATTCCCAATTTTTCACGATACCTCTCAGCAAGCTTTTCGCTGCGTTTTTCCGCAAATAATTCTTCTACGTCACCTTCAAAGGGCACACTAATATTTTTTGGCTTTACATAAAGCGGAAAATCCATGCGGTTGAAGTTGCCGAACTCGTCAACCACAATTCCTTGATTTATTTCCAATTTTTCTATGAGGCTGGCGTAATTGGCAAACCGTTCCGGCACAGCTTCTCTGCGCATTTTTCTAATTATGTAAAAATTGAAGCTGTCACGCACAGGTTTATGCAAATCAGTAAAATTATGTGTTGAGCCGACAAGCCTAATTTTTTCCTTGCGAAACTTTTTCATACTAAAGAAAATGTTGTTTGCCAACGTTATCTGCTTAGGAACATAGCCACGCCTTGACCCCGGACAATTATGGACGCAAATATTGACGAGACTATAAGATGGGGCTGGATTAACTTCTATGTTGCATACGATTCCTCTATACAATTCGGCATTTTTCTGGAAACCTAAAATTATTGAGTCTTTTGCAACCTGCGCATGTCTTAATTTTTTGTTATGAAAACTTTTTTCGCCAATTATTTCTGCAAATTTTTTGGAGCTATTTATTTCAATTTCGAAATCGACACCTCTGCCTTGTCGAATGCGTTTATAAAGCCCATGAACAATGCCCATGCGGTGAAGTATCAAACTTAATTGAAAAGCCAATGTTTGAGAGCTTGTTGACATTCTGAATCGGTTTTTGGATTTAGAACCGTCTCCCCTCCAGAAACCTTTTATTAGTTCAGCTTGTTTTTCGATTGGAAGCTTCAAAACCCATTCGGGCAAATGTTTTTCCTTAGATTTAGTGCCAAATTGTTTCATGAAGTTGGCAAGTGGAAGAGAGTAAACTACAATGTCAACTCCCAAGTCTTGTTTTCCCCGAAAGATTTTAGTGTGATGAAAGGAAATTTTCCGAATTATTTTGGATACGTCTTCATGGTATTCATGTTCGTTACAGTGAAAGGCGAAATGCAGTCCATTCCAACTTACACTACCCTCAGCGAGGTAATATCCAATCAACCTCATCAAGTCTGCATCCAATTTTAAAACGTTGGGAACTTTTCTGTGTGTGTGGGGTGTAGCTTCTTTTGGGCTATATCGAATCCACCATTCAACAGTAGGTCTGGGAACATTTAATTTTTTGGCAATTTGAAATTCGTTCAAACCTTCCTGTGATAAGGCAAGAGCCTTTTCAACAGTTTCTTTTGGATATTTTTTCTTAGTCCAAAGGTAAGGTCGCATGTCAACATATTCAACATCGTGGCTTTGAGTAAAACGTGGAATAATCAGAAAGTGAGAATTAGGATCCACTTGATGCGCTGGTATCCATTCGGCCATAGGTAATACTTCATCGTTTTCATTTACACAATTTACTTTTTTCTTGTCAACAATTAACACTTCATGACTCGGAGTTAAAAGGCTACAGATATTAGTGTATCTTGGTTTAATACGATATATGACACCGTTGTAAGGACGTGTGTGTAGAGCAGAAATTTTGCCGAATTTTCCAATATGAGTTAAAACGTTTTCTCCAAGTTGGCATTCAGAGATCGGTTTAGCTGTGCAACCAAGCACTAAAGTTTCAGGAGTTATGCATAAATCGTTGAGTTCATCTGTGATTAGGCTTATGGCTGACCCCATTTTAGTTCTTTTCCATTTGTAGAGGGCGTAGAAGAAGTCTCGCCAGAATTTTATGAACCTGTCAATGTTGAAGCAGAAAAGGTCAAATAAAATTGCGTTTATTTTTTGGTTGTTTAAACTGTTGAGTATTGTCATGATGTTTGTGGGGTCATACTCGAAAAATTCGATGTTTGGATGTGAATAATTTAATTGGCAATTTTTTGGAATAAAAATTTTTATTGGAACTTCTTCGGCTAAACTTGAAAATTCTAGGCTGCTATCGTCTCGCCAAATAATTGTTTCGTTATTATCGTAAAGTAATTTTGCCAATAATAGAAGCGTGCTTGTTTTTCCAGAACCAGCTCCGCCAGCAATTAAAATATGTTTTCCTGAATAATAAAGGGAAGTTAAATCAACGTATAGGACTTGGTCCAGACGGCTGAAATCTTCCATGATTAATCACTTGTTGGAGGTCTTCTTTTTTGTGGAGCTGGAAAACTGAAGCCGCCTGGGCTGACTGGCTGTGGGATCTCTATTACTTGACGTTGTCCAGAAGCGTAGGCTTCTGCTGTGGCGATTTGGGCTACGGCTTTGCCCAACTCTATCTTAAGTCTGTCGAGTTCCTTCTTACGATATTCCATACAGCTTTTTGCAAAACTGCGAATGATGCCAATAACCTTGCTTAGATACGCTTGAAGTTCAACATGATAATAATAATAGAGGCTGTGATCCTGGAAGAAGTATAAGCGACATTTGCAGCCTTTAAGCCAAGTTTTAATCTCGTTAAGAGTTGGAATAATTTGCCTGCCGAACTGAAGAACATCTTTGACTTCTTGGCTTTGCGTTATGGTTGGTTTAGCCTCGATTTTCTGTTGCATTTCAAGTTGAAGTCTCAAAGTTTTATAGTCAAAGTATCCTCCTAGCAGGCTGGCCCAAAAACCCTTCTTCTCAGGCTTCTGTGAACTTCCAGCTTGGACAATAATAGGCTGTTGCTGTTGCGGGCTTGGGTTTTTCTCCGACTCTTCAGCTATTTCTTCTAAAGGCTCAATTCTGCGCTCCATTTCCAAGACAAGCTGGAGAGCATACCCAACAGCGTTACTTAATGAATCAAGAAGGCCTAGCAACTTGTCATTCGCAAACTCTTCTGGAACCCCATCCTTAAAATCCGAATAAACTAACTGTTCAATATTCTTAACGTCACCTTCAATTCTGGCAAGCTCCTCGTCAAGCCGTTTTTTGTCAGCGTCTATACTATCCAAAAGACTCTTAACTGTTTTGAAAGCTTCAAACTCTTCGTTGCTCATGCTGAAAGAAAAATACATAAATATTTAAAAAAGGAGCGGTTAATTTTTGATATTTTTCTTTCGGGATGGTGACGTTGGCTGGGAGAGTTAAAGGTTTTAGTCGTTTAACAAGGGTTCAAAACAAGAAGCAAGCAGTATACGGACACGCTATTACTCATAGCAGACGATACCAGAAGGCTGTGGGTAAGGCTAAAGCCAAAAGAGAACATGATTTCTTAGTAAGGCACTACTTAAAACATCACCACACACCATTCAAATAGCTTCATGAAACTTGTTCATATACATCGGGCAAAGGAAACCCATGTTTTTAAACGTGGGAGGAATTTGCCCATAATATTCTTAAATAGGAATCGGCAAGAAGACCCCATCCGATAGGGTGGGGGTAGTTCACTGTTTTTTTAAGAAACCAGTGATTA
This sequence comes from Bathyarchaeia archaeon, assembly GCA_038872535.1. Classification (GTDB taxonomy): domain Archaea; phylum Thermoproteota; class Bathyarchaeia; order Bathyarchaeales; family Bathycorpusculaceae; genus JASEJA01. The sequence goes on from JAVZJY010000008.1 coordinate 10,263, forward strand.
TGAATGTTGGTATGGCTACAATTATGCCTGCTGTGAAGGCTTCCATGTTGTAATGTTGTGGAATAACGAAGGCGCCTATTGCGAAAGCTATGAACGATATCACCGCTTGTGTTAGGGTGAAGTGAAATTTGGGAAACTGAAAGACTTTGGCTTCTGTAGGCTTGGCTTCTCCTCCTAATGGTTTTTGAGCTAAAGCTTCACGCATCACGCTTAGTTCATGTTCTTTCTGAGCAAGCTGTCCAGTGACTTCTGTTATTTTAGTTTTCAATACATTGTTTTCTTCCTTTAATGCTTTAAACTCGTCTATTAACGGTATGCTAGTCTGCATTATTCCAACAGCTTTTCCGACAGTTTCCATAGCTTCAAAAGTTTTTAAGTCCGGAAGAGACTTCTGAATATTTACTGTTTTCATAACGTAAACCTTGTAGCCCTTAAAGTGTAATGGGCCTTTTCCTGAGCCGTAAACATGGACTTTGTCCAACCAACCGTGTGGAAAAGTGAATTTGCGTCTTTCGCTTGGTGGGGATTCGCCTATTTCTGGGGTTCGCACGTTCTGGTTGGTGACTATTAAATATTTTTGTAATCCTTTGCGGACTCCATAAACGTGGAAATTCTGCATTTTTTCTTTGAAGTTTTGAAATTCTTGTTCGTTAAGTCCAGGATTAGCTTTTTTGGTGGTAAGCCAGGCAAGTTTGGTGAATGCTTCGTCTTGCAGAACGTCTTGTCCGAGGCTGGTTAAACCTTCAATACTGTCAATTCCCCAAATGTGAAACGTATAGTGTCCGATAATTTGTCCTTTTGTGGCTGGACGTTTAACGGCGAGAACATATCCCACTATCACGAAGATTATTGCTCCGGCCACAGCGTAAAGCACCAGACTTGGAAGTTGCTCAAGAATTCCCGGCATTTATACACCTCTCATACTTTCTTTTAAAATGGTAACCAATTATTATTGATGCCAAAGCAAAGCCAGAACCGCATATTATTACTGTTAAATTATCTTGCGACTTTCCCCATACCATCCAAAGCAAAAATAACAATGCCGCAATAAACCATCCAGCTGAAACGATTCCATATTTCGTGGTTTGCTTCATTCCTTGAGCCTTTGGTTTTCTCCATGTTAATTCATTTTTTGAATGCTTGGAAGCTTCTTTGGAAAGAATTTGCAATATTCTAAATAATAGTAGTGATGTGAAAAGGAAATATAGAAATTTAAAAAGAAATTTAAAAAGTGAAAGATAGTCTGCTAATACTAGACATGAAAATATTTCCAAAAAAGTCGAAATCATAAACAATAAAGATGGAACTGTAGCAGTAATAACAAGGAATATTAATAGGTTTAAACGATATGGTGGTATAGGTTTATGAAATAAATGAAGATGGTAAATAATGTCATCAATTATTGGTAACTTCATTCTTCATGCCTCGGTCTTCTAAACAATACTATTATTACGCTGGCTATGCTTGTGCATGCGTTGAAGCCTACGACAATCCACATTGTTACAAGGTTCTGTTGGATAATGTTCATTTGTTCTCTTTGATAGTTTATCCAGTCTTGAAAGTCTTGGCGTGTGGGAAATCGTTCCATGACTATGTTGGCGTATTCTTCAACTGTTGGAAAGTGGGGTTCTTCTGCCGTTACCACGTTGAAAACTAATGTTATGGTGTGCGCGTCAACATTTAATTTTAAATTGTCATGCATACGTTGACTTCCACTATAAACATCTATTAATAATGTCTGATTTGTTTCAATGGCATAGTTGATGGTTACGGTGAAGTAAAACACGTCTATAGCATCCGTTGTGAATGTTACGCTGATCGGCGTTGTTTCAAGCCGCCAAAGGCTGCGATTGGCACTGTAAACATCGCTTTTTGTAACGTTGTCAGCGTAGGCGAAACTGATGATTATGGTTGTGCTTGCGTATGATTCAACACTAATTTGATGTGCAACAGATATTTCTGCAGAGGAAAATGTAACGTTTGTTAATAAAAGCAGAAGGATTATTGCTGTGATTCCGACTGTTTTAGAAACCATGCAAACGCACTCTCCACTGACTCTTGTTCCTGCTGAGAAGTTTCAGGGGAAGGGGTAGGCTGCCTCCTCGTGTAGGGCTTGCGAGGCTTAGTATCTTTTGCGCCTTTAGGTCGTCCTGGACCACGCCCTTCGCTACTCCTTGCTTCAAATAACGATTTTAGGTATTGAACTTGTTCTGGGGAGAAGGGAGGAGGAGCAGCTGGCGGTGGATTCTTGTTTTCATGAGGCATAGGTTCGGGCAGTTGTGGAAAACTTTGCTTTAACGTAATAGTGCTGAGGGTTTTAGTGAGTCTTGTGATACGCCAAGCCAACAATACATTACAAGCCACGACAGTCACGGTGAATATGCCCATGAAAAGCAACGGGTCTTCTGGCAACATTCAAGTCAACCTCTCGTTTTCTCCTTCACAACGCTTAAGAGAACCTTGACAAATTCCGTGCCTAAAGCTGTCCCTACGCCAGTGCCGAAACTCAAGAGGAAAACAGTCATGTAGTCAACGCCGTTACTCATTTTGTTTCACCTTCTGGGCTAGTAATAAGCCAAGCTTCCCTGTTTTTACGCATAATCTCGTCAACGGCAACTCCGAGTTTATCGCATACTGCTTCGACAATAAATTCTGTTTGAGAACAACTGTTGCATGCGTCTTTAATCAATCGCAGAAGATATAAAGGGATTTGTAACGTAACTGTAGTTTTAGGACCTTCAATGAACCCTCTTCGAGGCAATCTGACCGCTTCCCCAAAAGATAAATAAATATTTATGATTCGATGTAATGTCTGATTTTTCTTTTGATGTAGATGAAATTAACTGATAAAGAGTTTGCATTGGCTTTGGTTTTAGCCTTTATGGGTTTGGCTTTGAGCTCTCGTCAGTGGTTACTGTTTCTTGCTGAGCTTTCGCCGTTGGAGGGACTAATCGTTTATTACATTATCTTGTATGTTTGTCTTTATGTTTTAAGCCGAATGGGGCTAGTCGTCTTAGGAATAAAAATTAAAGAGCCGTTGCAAACTTTTGGTCTGCTGCTAATTACGTTTGCCTTTTTTATTGTTGTGGATTGGGAAAGTGCTTACGTGCAGTATGTCACAGTTGGAACAATGGATGGCGTTAGTTCAGTTTATCTTCAAGCTGAAGACGGAGCCGTTTTCTGGGTTTGGAGCAAACTTTTGCCTACAGGTTCAATAGAAACTTGGCGTCTTTTAACTTATGTTTTAACACCGTTTCTTATGGCCTTAGTTGGCGGATTGTTGGCAAGCGAGAAGGTGAAGCTGGGATGAAGTATAGTAATTTGCCTTTCTGGATTTTCTATATAATCCTTATTGTTTCTTTGTCCGTGAATTTAACTTTAAGATTTGGATGGGAAATTGCTGTTATCCATGTTTTAGCACAATTTCTTTTATTTGTAGGGTTAGATAAATACATGGACTGGGCGCATAAAAAAGACTTGGAAAAGGAGAAACGGGAATGATTATTCCGTTTATTGGTGAAGTGGGCACTGGAACGCTTATACTTGGTGGGGTGGCGGCTTTAATCGGATATGTAATTGGCAGTCAGTTAAAGTCTGCTTTGAAAGTAGCTTTAATAATTATTGCTGTTGTTTTTGCTGTTGGTTTTATAACGCCTGAAATGATTAGGCAACTGACGGAAACCATAAATGCTTTAAAACCCTTGTATGAAGGAATTTTAAACACGGCAAACATGACATCAAGCACATTAGGGTTCATTATAGGATTTGTAATCGGATTCTTTAAAGGGTAGAGATTGCACGCATTGCAAATTTAAGTGAACGAAGTTGTCTGTTTGTCTATGAATTCGCAAAGCTTCAAATATTTTTCCATAAAAAGTAGTGCTTGTGTTTTTATGTATCCGTTTTGGCGGGTGGGCGCCGGCACAGGCGTTAAACCGTATTTCCGATTTAAAACATAGAAAATGGCAGCATGTGCGAGTTGTTTCTGCGAAATTTGTTGCCTAGTTAAAAAAGCCCAAGCAAAACACTTCCGTATTAGTGCCCCAACATCATTGCTTACCAAATGGTCTTGATCAAACTTTAGTAAACTAAGTGTTTTTGATGCGTGTTCCAAAGCCTTCTTTAAAGGTGGAGGCTCCACCATTTGTGTTAGAATGCGTATGAATCGGGCTCGCAGACCAAGGTCCTTCGTGCCGTTTGGAGCTTTAGCTAGAACACGAAGTAAACCATTATGGTCCAGTGTGTCGCCTAAGCCCTTACCAAAAACAAGCAGGTTAGTTGGCTGATAGGTTACGTCCATAGGCAAACGGTGAACCATACTTACAGCTTCGCCCTGAACAAGCCCACATTCCATGCATACAAGCTCATGTTTTCTCCGTTGAATTGGGCCTCCGCATTGCACACAGCGTTCATATTCTTGCATAAGACTCGTGAAACATTATTTCATAAGTAAATATTTAAAATTTGTCTTCACTTTGCTCTTCTTCATGTTCTCGAGTTTTTCTAACTTCAATCAAATTAATCTTTAATAGATCGCCAGGTAATAATTTATAAGCTCTAACAACATTGGGCGGAATAGTAATGTAAAATACACGAGAACCAGACTTTAATGGAAGCAGATATGTTAAACCAATCTTTTCAATGTCGGTCGTCTCAATAAAAGCGTGTTTTCCAGACTTTCGAACTTTATTCAAAAGCGTGACTCTCCAATAGATTTTACATTTTTTATGTTGAAACTAAATTTTATATCAAAGGAAAAATATATAGAAATATACATATAAGACGTTTTCACACATGAGTAGACTAGCCCAATTGCTAAATTTTTTCTGTTGAGCTTGGGAACAAGTGTCTTTTTGGATAGTCCAATCACCTTGCATAGTCTGGCTTTGGCAGTTTCTGTTCATTACTTCCTAATCCAGCTAAAGCTTTCAAAGTGTCATTTAATTGTCCCAAAACATTATTAACTTGTGATAACAGCTGCTCGTTTCTCTCAGCCCAGTCCGGATAGCTAAACTCGACTTCCACGCAATTATGCCATGAACCAAATATCGTTGTGTAGGAATGATGCTCTTCAACCTCAAGATTGAAAACTTTTCCTTTAAAATTCACTCTTTTGATTTGGCGAATTGGTAACAAACAAAAATTCCCACTTATAAAACCTGAATTGAAAAGTCTATTACCAATCTGCCATTTTTCTCCAAAATATTCTGCAAGTTTGCAGCCCGATGCCCCTTCCAAGCTTATCATATAATTCTGAGAGCCACGTATCCACCCTTGACGTTTAATATATCCTAAATGAGGCTTTCGCACCGTGAATGATGGGCAAAGCCCAAGAGATAACAAAAGAAGAATCAACCGCACAGCAAGTTTTGATGAAACTGTTACATAAATAAAACGTTGATGATTTTTTTTATATTTGATCATACAGCCATCGCTGGCAAATAAGCCTTTAAGCAATTCAATCTTCTCTTGATCTGAAAGCATGTAAACAAAATCTGGCAAGGTTTTTTCGTGGGCATTTTTTCCAACATACTTAACCAACCAATTTAAAAGTAATTTGTGAGAAAAAAGAACCACGAAGGTATTACCTACTAAATAAATTCTGGCTTTTCTCCCTAAAGTTTTTTCAACAATGTTTTTTAAGTCTTCAGCTTTTTTCCATTCTGAACGATTGAAAACTACCTTAATTTCTTCACCATTATTTGAACCATCACCAATATAATACCCAATGAGTCTAAATATGTCTTTTGAAAACATAGTAGGACGAGCCCTAATTTCCTCCCTTTTACACTTGCATAAGTATCGTTTAACTGTTTTTTGAGCAGATTTATCCAGCCCTAAGGCTTCAACCATTGTTCTTGTTGTATGATTTGGATTTCGTAACCATTCCAAATAAACCCTATTTCTCAAACTTTTTCTTTCAACTGCAAACCTTAATTCTGACAGCCCCTCACCATTAATGTTTGGAAGCGGAAAAGCAATACAGTAATGTCGTGTAAGCTTACCCACCTGCAACCAATCCAAACTTTTCCATAATTCTTCCCTATGCAACACAATTCTACCACAATCCAATTTTGCCTTTACAGCAGACGTTGGATGATTCGGAGTAACCATAAACCTCATACCATTACTAATTTTAATTTCAACCATCTCTCCCTCATAATCTCTTGAAAAAACTTCAGAAACTTTTTTCCATACGCCCAAATGCGTTAAAACCTTCATACCAACTCTAACCTTTTCAATAGGAATTAAACCCTCATCTGTGCAAATCAGCGTTCCAGCAACAAAACATTGGGGATGGCTTAGGTCGCCGAGCTTGATTCTTATACCGTTGCTTTGTTTAAACAAGTCAATGGTTAACTTTGGCAAACGTTGGCCCACGTCAAAAACTGCATGTGCCCCCTTAAATCTTATACTTTTAAGCAGTTTTTCAACAACGTTAATGTCACTAATCAAACCAGTCTTCACAAACCCATTACAAAACAACTGGTAAACATGCCCCAAACTCCCCGGCTTCCGCACAAACAAATTCACCCGCCCAGTCCTAAACCACTCCATCCGCCCCAACTCATCCCGCCAAAAAGCAAACCTAACCTTCCCAGGCCTACTCAAACGCCAACCACACCCAACAATACGCCCAACAAAACCCACATCATCCAAACACAAACCCAAAACCCCACCAACAAAAACCCAACCACGCCTCCCATGAAAACAAACACTCCTAACGCCTCGCCTATCCACCGAGTTACGCTTCCACTGAAGCTTAAGATTTCTTATGTATTGTCCATGATATTTATAGTCTAAACCTAGAAGTTTGCATATTGGTTTAGATGTTAAAAGCGGGTTTTTATCGAGTAAAGCGAAAACTTGTTGTTTGATGCTGTCACTGTAACCTTCGTAACTGTTACAACCCATATAGCCACCGTCGGTAAAGCAAACAGTTAACTGAAAAACTATATATGATTTTATGTCATGTAAAATGATATAAAATTAAACGAGTTCTCTCTGAAATTCATAAAACTTTTAAACATTGATGTCAATTATTTTATCTAGTCACGCAAGAAGACCCCATCCGATAGGGTGGGGGTAGTTCACATCCTTTCTCCTTACAGAATTCAATCAAGACTTTTTCAGCTTCGGCGAAATTTTTGGCTTGATTAAGTTTCTCGCACCAAATTTTGTCTTGCAGAAGAGCCCGCACTATTTCAGTTCGAACAGCAAATATGCGCATTAATTTTTCACCGTTTTTCTCAATTTTTCTTTTAATTCCGGTATTTGTTGCTCGTTGATTTCGAGTTCGCAGATTTGTTCTATCATTAAGGGATTTTCATATTTTAACAAAACTTTAACCTTCATCAAGTTACCTTCTGGATTTTGGTTATCACCTTTTTTGGTATAAATAAGACATTGCGGTAGGCTGTGTTGTCTATCGCGTCTGTTTTTGGAAGGAAGCTTTGAGCTATTGCAATATATTCATCTGTTTCTTTAATTAAAAAGCCTACAGCCATGAAGTCTGGCAGTTTGATTTGTTCTAATTCGTCTAGCCAAAGGTGTGTTTCGCTTCTAGCGTCTTTAAACTGAACCAGAATAATTTGCATTTGATTCACTACTCGCTGCGGGATCTCTGCGGATTCCACCTTAGGCATCGTTTCAACTGATTCAGCGAGAAAGGTTGATTCTTTAGTTTTCCTTTTCCATCGTGAATGAATAAGCCCCTTTATCTTCAATCTTCCAATACGCATCTTAACACTATGTTCAGAGCGATTTGGAAATTTAGCAACTATCTCGGGAATGCTTAACTTCGCATTCCAAAGTTCCATCAGCTTCTTGTCTTCGTCTTCGCTCCAACGTTTCTTATTCGCATCTACTGATTTAACAGTAGGATTTGGCGGTTCAAGCTGGACTAGCATAAAGGGGCTACCATCCAGAAATGTAGCGAATGTTTTGTAGCCTTGCTTTTCAAGTTGCTTTTCCCATTCTGGCACGAAATCTTTGTTCGGAATGCAAATGCATTTTCCGTAAATTTTAAGGTCTCGAGTTATGAAGTTTTGTTTTAAATATTCAATGTCAACCATTAATTTTCCCTTTCCCTTTGAAAAATCAGTTGCATCGGTTTTTGTAAGAGTTTCCAATGCATTATCGGGTCTACTTGTCCCTTTGCTTCATAGCACACTCGCTTGAAAGCATGGAGAACTATCGCTTTTTTTCCATTTAAGTCCCATAAGAGATTTTGCCAGTCTTCATAAGAATATACCTCGCCAGATTCGGTTGAGCTGACTTCGCCTAATAGTTTGTCTTTAAAAATTGTTATTCGATACTCTTCTGGGATTCTGCCATTGTGATAAAAACTGTAATAGTTTACAAAGGAAATTTTTTCTTTTGAATCAACAATATGTAAGCCTCGATGGAGCCCACTGATAAGCTCTTCCTCTACACGTTCATTGGCAATGCGGAAAAACAAATTTGCGCCCCAATCTGCAAAAACATCGTCTCGCCATTTCCAAAGTTCAACAAAGTTTCCAAACCCATAAGCACTCATTAACCGCATGGGCTTGAAAAATTCTGAACGGTAGCTGCAACCTTTATAATGGTAAAGACAGTCGCCACATCTTTTTAAGATTATCTTGCCATGCTTGGAAAGGTGAGGACACTTAAGCAGAAGCAATGTTTCAGCCACTTGCTTTTTTGGAATTTTAACTTGATGATGACACCATGTGCATTTTTCTTCATGGAAAAGCACGTTGTCGCCTTCAAACCGCCAGTTATCTCTTTCCCAGCTTGCCCAACCATGCCTTTCAATTTTAAAGCCTAAATTTTCAAGCAAACATTCAGTTTCGTAGCAGTCTAAACTTTCAAAACATCCATCAGCTAACTCGACAAGAACAGCCTCATCCAAACTTGCTGGAACATAGAACCTGCCAACTCTTACAAGCTTCGAATGGTCCGGATTATTGAACTTCCTCATCGTTAACCCTCCTTGCTTTTTATTGTAACTTTGAAAGGTAGTTTTCCCTCATCACACAACAGTAAAAATTTGAGTTCAAACTCGTTAAAGAAATTGGGTCTCCAACTATCTTTTTTATATGATATTGTGGCGGAGAACCCTTTACAAAAATTGTTTCTACGATAACTAAGTCGTTTGGATTTAAACCTTGTTTTTTAGCTTGTTCTTCTGCTTTGCCATGCAAGGCACAAACTTTTCTAATTCTTACCTTTAAATCACTCATTTTTCCGCTTTCACCCTCCATATATGATTGTCTTTCCAATAACTTTCAGTCATGCGTGTCCAAATTATGAATCCATTATGTATAAACTCAAGCAGAATTTCAGGGCAGCATTCAAACCATTTAGGACAAAAAGGGATAGGGAACATTTCAAACATGGTTTTCACGAAGTCTAAGTCGCAAACACTCAATTCACTCATTTTGCTTCACCTCTCTCTTTCCTCAAACTATTTTTCAAACCACGCTTTTCTGATTGTTTTACGGTAAACCGTTATGCCCGCCTTCTCCAGCAAGCCCATTAAATGTGTCGTTTTGGCTAAGGTTGGTTCGGGAAGGCGGTTTCCGTAATTGTCGTATCCGACGGCTACAGCCCAAGGCTTAACCCAATTAATCAGCATGTTAGCAAAACTTTCAAGGTTGAAGTCTAAGATTGGTTCAATTGAAATAAAAAGTCTGTGGGCAAATCCGCCACTCTGTTTTCTTATGCGCATGAGGTCAGCAAGTTTAGTCATCCAATATAGTCTGTCAAACTGGGAAGGTGCATTGCTTATTTCTTGATAGCAATAGTCTGATTCTATTGTCGCTCCCAAAATGCAGTTTTCTGGAATCAAATAAGGATACGATAAGTATCTTGATGGATTCTTTGTTAGTAATAGAAAATCAGCACCTTTCATGGTTGATATTCTGTCTAAAACTGCTTTAATCCATTCTGTGGGAATAAAGTTGCCGAAGAGGTCGCCCATGTCGCTTACGAACACAATGCCCTTTCTAAAGTTGCGGTCAAGCTCTTTCTCTATGAATTGAGGCTTGAAGCCTTCTGCGTAGCGTTTAGTCCTTTTTAATCGCCCTTCAGCAAGCCTTCTTGCCCAGCAGTAAGAGCACTCGTGCATGCAGCCGACTACTGGATTCCAGCGCCGTTTCTCCACAAAGCTAAACATCCGAGAACTCATTTTTCCGCTTCCTTAATTTTATTGCGAATGCGTTTCATTTCTTTGTCTAAACGTTTGATTCCATGCGCCATGTAACATCCATAATGATATTGGCATAATGTAACTTCAATTTGCTCTCCATCAGAATAGTAGTAGCTACGCAATTTTCCTTTTCGCTCGCAAAGCAAACATTTACCTTCACTCATGTCAGCTTCCTCCCACACTTGTTGCAGCGGTAAGTTCCGTCAGAATATAGGGCGAAAACGTCATTTCCACAACTACAGGCTATCATGGGCAAAAGATAGCGTTTTCTCACTTTCGTTTTTTTCGCCTTCGCCATTTTACCAACCACACATTTTACTTTCTTCAATATCATAAGCCAACGCTACACACCACAATGCGAACAGAACTAAACCGCACATTGAGATTACAACATAGGCTAAATTTCTGTCGCCCATCGAAAATAAGAGGGAAGGATACAATACCACTGCAAATATGAATGGAAACATTAACAGGAAAGCTACGTGGTCAAGCTTACGCCAATGACTCATTTTCCTCCCTCTAATTTTTTGACTTTAAGCTTCGAGCCACAATACGGACAGAAACGGTATAATTTTCTGCCACAGCCCTCACCAGTTTCTCCACAAAGCTAAACATCCGAGAACTCATTTTCCGCTTTCACCTTCCTTCTTAGAAAAATCAGTTGCATCGGTTTTCGTATAAGTTTCCAGTGCATTATTGGGTCTATTTGTCCGTGTGCTTCATAGCACACTCGCTTGAAAGCATGGAGAACTATCGCTTTTTTTCCATTTAAGTCCCATAAGAGATTTTGCCAGTCCTCATAAGAATAAACCTCGCCAGATTCGGTTGAGCTGACTTCGCCTAATAGTTTGTCTTTAAAAATTGTTATTTGATACTCTTCTGGGATTCTGCCATTGTGATAAAAACTGTAATAGTTTACAAAGGAAATTTTTTCTTTTGAATCAACAATATGTAAGCCTCGATGGAGCCCACTGATAAGCTCTTCCTCTACACGTTCATTGGCAATGCGGAAAAACAGTCTGGGACGTGTAACAATTCTTTCGCCACGCTTCCAACGGCTAAAATCTTCCAAAAACCTAACACCCACATTCCCTACTCCCCTGCCGACTACTTCAACGACGACGGGCGCTAAACCCTTATAATACCGTATTTCACCCACTTCCACTTTCACTTCGCCTCTACCTTATGGTTTAAAGGAAAACCTTAATAATGATTTTGGTAAATAAAGAATTAGGGATATGATTGAGGAAAAAAACAAGCATTTTCATTGACGCTGAGCTTTGGCGAAGGTTCAAGGCTAAATGTGCTGAGCGGGAAAGAAGCATTTCAAACGAGCTTGAAAGACTCATAAGAGAGGCATGTGAAAAGCCATGAAGGTTTTTAAGTGTTTAAACTGTGGCTTCAAGTTTAAAACTCCGAAAATAGTGTGGAGAGTTAAATCCTTCAATCCTGGTGTCGTTTTGCTGATTGATCGTAGAGCCCTTTACTATCCCTTGAAGGTTTGTCCAAAATGCATGTCAGACGCTATACAAGAAGAGGATGAGGAAAAGCCATGAGCCAAAAAGTTGAGTTTCCAGAATCTAAAGCGGTTAAAGTTTGGCGCAAAGGCGACTTAACCTTTTCAATCGTCAAACATTCCACAATGGGACATTACTGCGGCTACGTGCGCTTTCCAAAACGTCCAGTCAGAGAAGAGGGCTACGAGGGAATTTTAGCATACGTGCCTGTCCACGGCGGAATAACTTACGCAAGGCAAAGCGAAGACGATAGCATGGTTTACGGTTTCGACTGCGCCCACAGCGAGGACTGGAGCGAAACTCACCCTTACGGTCACAAGTGGACTCTTGAAGAAGTTGAAAAGGAAGCGGAAAACATGGCGATTGCCATACAAGTCGCCGCCAAATATGAAAGGCGGTATCTGCGAAACTACACCAACAAAGGAAAAGCAAAAGTCATAGACGAATACCACAGAAAGCTAAAAGAAAAGCATGGAATAACCTTCAACTTACACGACAACTTTCTAGCCATGCTCAACGTTTTAGGAGGAAAACTCTAATGTCAAAGATAGTTTCGTTTCGCATAGGCAAAGGAAAAACAGCCAAAGTTCCAGAATCCGAAATGGATTTTGTCAGAAAGTATTTGGAATTGGAAATTCGTTTGCCTGAGCAGTTCACAGAGGAAGGCTTCCATGAAGCGTTATTGAGGGCTTCATTGCTACGTCGTGAGCAATATCTTTACTTATTTCACTCATTTTTTCGCTTCACTCCTTCTTAGCCAACTCGCTCATGTCTTACCCACCGTGAACTTCACTTTGCTTGGCAAGCGATACCCCTTCTCTGTCTTGACAAGCAGCCCGTCTGAAACAAACCTTCCCAATGTGACGCTTACCGTCGACTGTTTAATGTTCCAGCCGTGCTCCTGTAAAGCCTTAATCAACTGCGACTGAGTCCAGCCGTCCTTTGGCAACTCGTTTACTATGCAATACATCACCTGCCCTTCCTTGGTGTTTGTCGACATTCTAACTGTTCTTTCGCCAGCATGGTGAATGTTGACTGCTAATTGCGTGTGCTCGAGGTCAATCGTCGTTTTTGCGGGTTCAACTTGCACAGTTTGAATGTTTAGTGACTGTAGAAACTTTGTGAAGGCTTCGCTGAAGGCTTTCAGAGGCTCCAACTGTTTAAGCGCTGCTTCAAGCGTTGCCTTCTCGTCCTTAAGCTTTGCTATTGTCTGCTGATACTCGTCAATGTTCCACTGTTTCTTGATTTCGTCAACCTTCTGTAAAGCTTCACGGTAAGCCTCGTCCCTAGCCTCTTTCACTTTAGCTTCAAACTCCTTTCTCAACTCATCATATATTGACGTCCGCATATCCGCAAATTTGCGCTCCAACTCAAGATACTTCTCCTTCCACAATTCGTCGTTCACCTCCAACATTTTAGGTTTAAGATATTGGTCTCGCACCCATTCAGGCGTTAACTGTCCAAGGGCTACAGCTCGTCCCTCGCTTTCAGGCACGCCTGCAGGCAAAACGTAAACCTTCTTAACTTCATTGCCGATGACAGCGTAAAAGTGACCAAGCGGAAGCGTCTGGATCTCCTCAGCCCGCACTTTCATGCCCAAAAGCTGCTTGAGAATACGCTCAACCTCATGCGCCTCTTTCATTCGGCCCATAAGCCAATTGTCGCATTGACGCAGAGGAACCTTTGAAACTCCCGCAATATCTTGCGAATCAATCCACATATAGTTGCCTATGGCTGCGCCTTTCCGAATGAATTGCTGTGCAACCCACTTGACAGGTGTCATTTTCGTTTCAGGGACCGTTTCCCATGCTTCTGGGATAATGACGATAACATGGTCCAAGTTTTGAAAAGCATATTCAATTGTGCTGGCTATGACTAAATGCTGTGTTTCAAGGTGCATACCAGACAAGTCCATAACGTTAACGCCCTCAGACAACTCCAGCCTATCGGAAAAGCTCCAACGTTCAAGCTCTGGAACGACAATCTCCAAGTAGGTGATTAACTTCTCGAAAAGCTGCTTCTGAAAGTCTCTTTTGGCTGTGGCAAGCATTTCCTCAGCCTTAGCTTTGACTTCTCTTAGGTTTTTGGCTCCTCGGCTAACTTTGATTATTGCCCAACGCATTCCAGGCTCGTATTTCACTTTCTCTCCTAAAGCCACATTAACTAACCCTTCAACAAACTGCCAATCCGAGTTATGAACAATAAAAGGCACACATAAGGAACGACTTGGTGTGGTGATGTCGTAAAGTTGTCCTTCAAAGTATCTCTTTTCAATTTTTCTGATTGGATAAAAGACAAAGTTCTCAGTTATCTTTACGGTTTTACGTGTTTTCTGTCTTTTTCTTCTTTCCACACCAAGAAGGTTTGCATAATCACCAGATACTTCAATTTGCCATTTATCTTTCCATGTTTTTCCTAAACCTTTTTGCGGCTTCACATTTCTCGTTAAATAGCATGGCGTCCCAACTTTCGCAAAAAGCATGAACAGTCCATAGGCTAATGCCTCTGAACTTGTAATTCCCACAGCTCTGTCGCGGTTATTTGAGTTCGTGAGATAGCATCCATCTCCATCTCCATCTAACCAGCCTTTTAAAAATGCGCGAGCAATTTTGTTAGAGGATGTGTAAAAGATAGCAGGAACACGCTTCTTACAGGCGGGTTTGCCCACATTATTATTTAACCATTCTGCCAAGGCTTGAAATGAAAAAGAAACTTCCAGAGTTCTGTTACGATAGTGTATGCTGACGGTTCGATTGAAATTTAAAGTAACGATTTTTTCTACTCGTTTTGCCTTGTCAATTTCATCAGGAGACAGATAGATACGAATGTCTTTTTCATGCGAAGTTGCACCATCGGCAACATAGAGTCCAATTAACCACGCTAAATCTTCATTCAGTTTAAGGCTGCTGAGAAAATTCCACTCTGTTCTTCTATGATATTTTTTAAGAAAGATTTGGTCATTTCCTTGGTCTTCCTTTAACCGAGGAACAACAAGGTAGTCCCCAATTTTGCAGTCTTTAGCTTGAACCCATTTAGGCTCACCTACTTCATACCAACCTTCGTTTACTTTCCACTCCTTCCATGATTTAACACGCCTTGATGCTATTAGAATTTGGTGGTCTTCACTCATAGTTACTTCTGGGATTCCGACGGCTTTTATTGAAATCACGTTGCCTTCATAACTACGAGCACCGCGATAAAGGCAAGGTTCAAACTCGCCGTTTAAAGACAGTGTTCTTTCAGACTCGTTCAAAGAAGAGATTTCAGTAGGCGAACTATTTGCTATAACTATTGTAGAGCCGATTAAACATCTGGGCTTGTAGTAAGGCGTTATCAGATTGTATTTGGTGAAGCCGGCTTCTCCACGCTTAGTAATAAAGGCTATAGCCCTTAATCCGCTACGATTAATCAAAGCCTCAAGAGTAGTCGTTTTTCCTGATAGCTGCGTCATTCCAAAAATGGCTAAATGGTGTAGGGGCAAATAGACGGGTTCGCCAGAGCCAACTTCGTAACCCAATAAAATCTTGCTCATTTCGCTTCACCTAAAATTTCGTAGGTTTTGTAGAAAATTTCCTTTGAAATTGGGTAAAGTTCTCCATCAACTCCTTTAATTATGAAGTCTCTGCCAGAAACAGCGGTTAGTCTGCCTTCTTTTGTTCGTATAAGCTCGCCTTTAACTTGATGCTTCCCAATAAATATGTCAACTTCGGGTTTGACTTCTCTTACGAGCACTTCAACTGGTTTTTTGCGAGCCCTAAACCACTTTGTTCTGTTTTCATGCCGTTTCTGTGCAGTTTCAACAGCCCGATTACACAAGCTTCTCACCTTCTTCTAATGTGGCTTGTTTTCCTTTAGGTTCGGGTTTTTGTTTTCTGTGACGTTTTTTGATAGCCCGTCTCTTACGAAAATCATAAACTAAAGGCATTTAGAGTCGCCTCAAGTTTGTGCAACCGCATGAAGGACATGCTAGTTGGGTTTTGCCGAAATCATCTAAGACGGTAGCTTGGGTAGCGTCGAAAATGGCGTAACATTCGAGGCAACGGTAACGTTCATCTTGTGCTCGCATCAAACAGCCGTGATGATAAAGGCGGTCGTCCTTGTCTCTGTCAATGTTTCGGAGAATGGGTTTTCGACAGCGATAATATGTGCAGACTCTTTGGCTTGCTGGTATTCTTTGGTAAATAACTCTTAAACTCATTTCACTCCTTATCCTTTGCCGTTTGTCTCCTTAGCGTCAAATCCTTTATTCTTGACATCCTTTATTCTTGACATCAATTCGGCGTTACAAGCAATTGTTGTTAAGCATTTTTCCCATGTAAATAGAACATTCGGAAACTTTGAAGTTATATCCCATACGATTTTTCTGATTTTATGTTGATGTTCAGTATCGTTGCTCGTTACAGAACTTATTATAATCCCCTTAACTTTGTTTTTCGTGCCAACATAGCTTATATTTGAAAGACCATATTTGCTGATTATTCTTTTTTTCGCTAAAGACCAGTTGAAATATTCATGTTCTTCAGCTTTTATAGTTCCGTCATTGATGTATTTAGGTGACGCAATTTGCAGTATTGCCCGGTAGACTGATTCTTTTCCAGAAAAAAGCACCTTATTAAAAATGATAATTCTGTAATGTGTGGTTTTACATGCGTCGAATTCTGCTGGAGATAATAAGCTATTGCTAATTTCTTTCAACGATAATGGTTTAGACAATTTTGCTGTAGTAGTGATTTCATAAGGTGCCTTACTCATTTAATCTCCACCTCATGCGTGCAACTTCCATCTGGATATTGGATGTGGTTAATCAACAGTTTCTTGTGACATTCTGGACATTCCACTTCAAAACCAGTCAACAAAGGTTCTGGCTGTTCTTTCTTGGCAGTTTTTCCTTTTTCTAAAGCTTCAAGGAAGGTTTGTTTGGCTTCTGGTTGGGATTCGAGGGTTTGGGCGGTTTGGAAGCATGTTGGGCAAAGCATGTGTTCATGCCAAGGCTTAAGCTCGTATGTAATGGTATGGCAGTTTTCGCATTCTCGTTCTGGTTTAGAAGTTTTAACCCACTTCTCTACGGGTGCTGGTTCAGGTTGGAATGTTGGTTTGGGCGGAGGCTTGGCGGTGGGAGGCTTTGCTTCAGATACTGCTTCTTCGGGGAGTTCAATAGCTGTTGGGGTCGGCAGCAATTCTCGAATGCGCTCTTCCAGCTGACGTGTGGTTAAACCTTTTTCAACAATTTCTTTGGCAAGCTGCACTTGAAGCTCTGGTTTTTGAACTTGTAAAAGTAGAAGCCCGTGGTAAAAGCTAACATTATTTAGCGCTAAATAATGTTGAATATCTTTGGGCAACTTCAAAAGTCTTAATATGTTAGAGACCCAAGGCTGCGTTACGCCTATTTCTTCTGCGAGTTTTTCTTGTGTATATCCGAAGACGTTCACGAGGGTATCTAATTTTTTAGCTATGGTTATTGGGTCTTCTTCTATTCGGTTTTTGTTTGTGATTATGCTTTCAATGAGGACTTGCTGGTCTGATGCCTCTTCGATTTCCGCTAAAATTGCTGGCCTATTCAGTTGCTCCATACATTTAAGCCTTAAATATCCATCAATAAGTTCGTAGTCGCTGTTGTGGCGTCTAACTTTTATTGGCACACGTTGCCCATGCTTTTTGATGCTTTCGCGGATCTCGGCGAGTCTCTCGTGGCTGATTAATTCTCGGGTTGGCAGAAAAGGCGGTATGTGTATAGCGTTGATCGGGATTATTTTGATGTTTGGAATTTCATGCGGAGGGCTTGGCGGGGCTACACTGCTTTCAGGCTCATGTTTTTTGGCGTATGGTCCTGGAATTCGAAATTTGCCTGTTCCTTTAACATAGTCTCCGCCTAAGTCACGGGATAGGCTGCATAATGTTTTAAAATCAATTGTGCTTAAAGCGTTCTTTCGTTTTATACGTGCAATAAAGTAGCCGTCCTTTTCCTCTTCAAAGTCAAAGATTTCATTTACAAGTTGTGTCTTCCAGCCTAAGGCTTTAGCGAAATGCTCAGCAAGGTCTGAAGGCACTTCAAGTTTTGGCACGGTTTTCCACTTCCTTTTTGAGGAAGGCAACATCTTTTTCCAGTTGGGAAAGTTTGGTGTCCATAAGTTCGATGTTTTTTAGAAGAGCCGTTACGATGTCGGCTTTTTTGTGGTGTATCACATGGTTGAACAGCACTTCGTAAGTCTTAGCTTCATGGGGGCAAATTGGACATTTAGGCAAGTCGGGAGCCTCCACGTTTGCTCTTTTTTAGGAGCCGGCGAAACTCTACGGCAAGCTCGTGTAGAAGGTTGGCTGCTTCATTTTTTGACATCGGAGGCCTCCTTTAATTTGTTGTATGCTTCAGCGATTAGGTTGCGCACGACGTCCGTGTTGTTTCTAATGCCTTTTGCTTTCTTTATGGCTTCGAATTTTTCGGCAAGTTCATCTTTGAGGTCTATGTTAATGGTTATTTTCTGCTGTTCAGTCATTTAGCATCACGTGAAATAATTTTATAAGATTTAGAGGTATATAAAATTTGTTTAAATAATAACAGCAAAATTTATTAGATTAAATAATATAAAATTGCTTATGATAATATAAAGGGTTTGAAGAATGACGGAAACTAAAAGGATACGAATTGGTTTAACGCTTGAGGGTGAATTGCTCAAGAAGTTCTTGACTATAAAAAATAAGTGGCAGATGGAGTCAAATGCTGATATAATTCGTTTTCTCATCGTGCAGAAATATGAAGAAATAAAAAAGAGTTAGAAAATGCTGTAAGCGCCCAGTTCGTATCGTATTTTTTCAAATTTGTTTTCTCGTATGAGTTTTTGTAACTGCTGAATTTTATTTTTAGCCTCTGTTAGATTAGCTGATTTATTAATTATTTCTTCTATTGCATCTAGGCAGTCTTGCCATCCTCGAACATAAATGATGTCAACCATGGCAATCACCTTTGGAAATTTGCTTTTAGAAAAAGAATTTTTAAAAATTTAACTTTTGAGAGTATTTAGCGAATAGGGGAGAGAGGTAAGTTAAAGTGAAACTATTTTTATTTTTCCTTCTTTCATCATCTCTAAAAGCTGTTTTAAAGTTTCCACGTCTTGTTCGCTTATGCCAATGGGTTCTGCCGATCTTCCGCTGAAAATATTAATGAAAGGCTCAAGCTTACAATATTCTTGTTCTACGGCTTTTTCGTAAATCCATGGCGCCTTGTCGTAAACTCCTCCCACAGCGTCCAGCTTATGTGTGAAGCCGTCTCCAGTGCTGTGTCCCATCATAAAGCTGATGTAGGCTTTGTTTATGCCTCGTTCTGGCGGGCTTGCTTCCTGCTCGAAAAACTTGCGGAAGCAGTGTGGGCGAACCGAGTATGGTCCTTCTCGCAGTTTATGCCTTATCATTGCTTGGCGGAATCTGTTGTGGAAAAGCTTCGGCGTTAAGGGTTTTCCAGCATCAGTTATGAAGAGCCATTCTGAATCTTTGATTCCAGCCTCTTCAAGCCATTTCCGTCTTATTGGTAGCCACTTGCGTATTTCTTGGATGGCATCCTTTGAAATGAATGAGAAATAGCGGAAGCCGTTTCCTTTTCTTTCCGGGAAGTCAAGGCGAATCCGTTCTTTTCCCATGTTTATTTGGCTGATAACATATTTGGCTTGCCGATTTACATCCACAAGCACTTGCTCTACAGACTGCCCACTTTGAAGCATAACCATGCAAACTGCCAGGTCCCGCTGACTTAAAACACCCAATATTTGTTTGACAAAATCCACGGTGAAAGGCTTATCCTCATATTTACGGCGGTTCCGCTTACGGAAAAACCCGTTAACACTTGTCAAAGGCGCTTCATGATAATCGCAAAATAATTTAACAGGCAGAAACCAAGCGCTATAACGATAATGCAAAGCCTTATCCCTCAAATCAGGATTATCACGGCTATACTCAAGCGCCAAACGCAAAGCCCAACGCCGATCCTCAACACTTTCCGCACTACGCTTCCGCAAATGCAAATCCAAAAACTCCTTAGGCCTTAAACGTAAACCCTTAACAACCTCAAGCCAACGGAAAAACCTACACAACCCAACAGCCTTCTCCAACCATGTCTGACTACCCCAATCATACTTCGCCAAAAAATCCCCAACACACCCATTCTCCCGCACAAAACACTCCACATCTTTAAGCGAAACACTATAACCAAACCGCCGCCACCGCAACAACAACCACCAAAAACAAAAACAAAGTGACAAGACATAAACCTTTAGGTGTCAGTTCGCCCGTCTTTTTTGTTTGTTTTGGGTGTCTTGTCTTTGTTTGGTGTTACTTTGTTTTTGTTTGGTAGCACTTTTTGGGTGACTTTTGTTTGCGACTTGTCATTTAACGCTTTTTCAATATGTGGTGCCATATTAGGGTGGTTATTGTGAGGAATGTGAGGAACCAGATTATTTGGTGTGTCCATGTCCAGTCTGGGATTAGTTTTGTGGCTACGAACCATTTGTATTGGGCGCTCCAGTATTGGAAGTTGTAGGCTTCGCCTCTTAATGTGGCTATTGTGCCGTAGAATATGTCTTGTAGTCCTCCTATGAAGAGTAGTGTTATTGTGGCGAATGTGGCGAGGCAGATTTGTTTTTTGGCGCCAGCCAGCCAGACAGCGTAGCTGATGGTGAAGGCTGCGAAGAAGACGACTATGCCGTAGCTTATCCAGTATTTGTATAGCCATTCGTCTGCTGAAAGGTTTGGGTTTGTTTGGGCGTAACTGTAATGCATGGCTGAGAAATCCATGACTGCCATGGCTAAAAGGAAGCCAGCACATGACAAAATCAGCCCGGCAATTTTAGCTTTATCCATTAATACTCACCTGTGCGCCCGCTGTTATTGGAGCGTTGTTGTAGTTGCCAATCACTTCTATTGTGACAATTTCATATTCTGGTTTCAGTTGTGGCAAGTAAATAATGATTTGTCGTGATTTTGCATCGGTGAAAGTGAATGTTCCTTGAAAAAGTTTCTGTCTGTTTAAAACGTAGATGAGAACGTTTAAGGTTATGTTTCCATTTGTTTCCGCTTCGCTTAACTCTTTAATTTTATAGCGTGATAGGATGGATTCTACTGGTATCCTTAACTGACTAACAGTGAAGGTAAAGTCTGGACTTGAGTCAACCGTATAACTGACTGTTACAGCATACACGTTATTCCCTAAAACAGCATTGAAAAAAACGAGAAAAGCATCCGTGAAAAAGAGCAAGAAGGCTGAAAAAACAACGATTAAAACCGCAAGTAAACCGTATAGAAACGCTTTCTTCATTTTTATCAAAAGAAAAATTTCAGCGCCTCTTTTTTAAGAAAGCGTAGCTTGATAAGCCAATAACTGTTGCCAAGAAAAGATATGTCATTATTTCCGGGATCCCAGCTGGGCTCGGCGCTCCGCTTAAAACGGTTAAATATATGACTCCGCTTTTCTCAACGTTTATTCCACCTTCTTGTGAAACTGTAACGGTTATTGGAATAGTGTGCTGGCCAAGAGTGATTTGCCATGGAACACTTACTTTAAGCATAACAGTGACTGTGCCTTCAGTTTCTGCACTTGTTTTGCTGCCGTATTTAGGCAAAGTTTCAGCCAAACTGAACCATGTAACATACTCTTCCGTCACCGTCACTTTGCTTACAACTATGTCGTTGACGCCCCTCCAATGAATTGTCAAGTTAAACGTTACCGTCTCGCCTCTAGCCAAACTTAAATATGCATTTTCAACATTGATTTCCAACCTTCCAACAGTTGTTGTGCCGCCTGGTGTTCCTCCAGTCTCCGACGTCCAATCTAACGTGACGGTAACCGTGCTGGAGAAAACGTAGGTGCCAGAAAGAATTTTCGTGTCTGCATTATATATTGGATTTGTTAAGCTGGATGCTTGCCGTGGGCTGCCACGAGATCCACAGTAAACTGTTAAAGTGCCGTTTTCGCCAGCTTCGCCTTCAATAATTATGGTTAGCAGTTGCCCTGTCCAATAAACGTTTGAGAGGCGATGTTGAACGCTTCGAATGTAAAAGTCACCCCAATTCTCGTAGCTGACGGTTATGGTTGTGTTGCCATAATGTTTTAGGCAAAGATAACTTGCATAATCAATTGGCATGTTGAACGTCACATTTAAAAGGTATGTTGGGCGTGGGGCGTCTGAAACAAGCACATAATTGTCTGGCGAATCGCCAAACTCAATCTGCAATAATAGGCTTGTGCTATTCCAAACGTAGCTTGTAGCGGTTGCGTTGCTCGCCCAATGATACTTGGCGGCTCCAATAGTGTATGGGTAAGCTTGACAGTTAACGTAAAGCACCGTAACGTTTTTGTTATCTAAAGCTATGGAAGTGTTGGCGGAAACCCACACGTCGAAAAACTTAATTTGGTAATAGCTTGTGCCATTGCACGTTTTAAAAGTCCATGTTCCATCAGAAGTTTCAAGCAGTTCCGCACTTCCTGGAAAAGTCCACGCAAGCTTCAAATTTGAACTGCTGAATAACGTGGATTCGCTATCTCTGGCTATGACAAGCATGCTCCAAACATTACAGTAAGCCGTTACAGTTTGTGTTGTAGTCATGTTTATGGTCCATGTGCCATTAACCCATGAACCTTTCCATAAAACTTTAACTGTTATGTTGCTGTATTGGACTATTTCCGATTTCGTAGCGTATCCATTACTGTCAACTGCAATTGCAGTTTCGTTAAAATAGACAAGAGCATTAGCGAGAATGTTTCCGTCTAAATCCTTTGTTTGAACCGTTAAGGCAACATAAGTGCTCCAATAAACCGTTACGGTGTTTGACGAAAACGCTGTCAACCCGTAAATGTTTTCAGTTACGTTTTCTGTTGTGTAAAGGTATAAAACTCCATCATATCCGCCGTCTGTGAAGTTCCCAAAGGCAAAATGAGTTGAGTTTCGTAAGATATTAACGGTCCAGCTTGAAACTGCAGAATCATCATAATCATAAACTGCGGTAACTGTGAAACTAACATAAGAATTGGGTGTTGGATTTGTTGTGTTTGCTGAAATCGTAACTACAAGCCTGTCTACAATGATAGCACTAAAACTGCCAGCGCTTGCCATGTAGTCTGCTTCAACTGTGTAAGAATATGAACCGACTGAAGACTCTGCAATCACATCTGAGATTGAGAAATAGCCGCTAACTAAGGTCGTATCTGTTGAACCTTTCTGTGTTCCGCTTAACTTTATCTTAACATTGTAATTTCCATCTGGTGGAGGTATTGACGTCCCCTGGTAATACCAGTAACCAGAAAATGTCAAGGTTTGTCCTGGGTCACAACGGTAATCACTAACTGAAAGGCCAGAAGCAACTAGGTCATTTTCAACATAGTAAACATTTGGATAGTCATCCGTGTCATTTAGACCATTAATATCTACACTATAAAGTCTGCATGTATGTAGATTCTCGTCTGGATACGTCCATGCGAATATTATTTGAAAATTGATAGTCCATTGGTAATCAGAGTAAGATGATGAGCCAGAGACAGATATATAATTGTTTGGGTCATTAATTTCGTCGAAGGAATCAGAACTTCTTGTCCACCGAACTTTAAGATTTTGTCCGTCGCAATCTAAGGTAAGTTCAATGTAATCTACATCTGACAATCCATCATCTGTCACGTTTGCTTGGAAAATGTAAGGCCCCTTCATTGCCAAACATCCCTGTGTGCCGATTGATGGATTCACTAATGCAAACCCAGCATTCTGTAAAATCATATTATATCTTACTATTTTTGCAGGATACATATAACAAGTCACCACCATATAGTTTTCTGCAAAGACTATTTCATTTGCCGAGTCATATCCAGATGGTAAACTCAATGTTTTAAGGATATTAAGGGAAAAATCCAATTTTTTAACAGTTCCTGGACGTGTATCAATACAAGCCCAGATGTAGCCGTTATATGAGACAACACCAAAAACATATTCGTAACTTAATTCTATATAAGAACTTGTCAAATTAGACACATTTATTCTGTAAATTCTGTTTGGATATGAAAAATTTTCTGTGCCAAAAAACAGATATCCTTCGGCATAAGCTATATCATCCGAGATAGAATAGCCAATATTAGCATAAGTGTAGGAATACGGGTCTGTGGCATTTATTTTCAAAATGTAACCAGTAGGAGCAGTAGTTGCTAAAATAAAGGTGCTGTTGTCTGAGGTTATAGCATGAATATCACTTGTTCCTATGATTCCCGAGTAATCATACATTGAATAGGTGAGTGTTGTCAAATTCATTCTAACTATCTTAGAACGTCCACCTATCCATAGAAAGCCAAAATCATAGTGTAAACTTTGTCCGTAATAGAAACTTGAAAAATTACAAACAAATTGCCATTCTAAAGTGTCCGGGTTAAGTCTTACAAGCCTTGACGGTGCACCTCCTAAGTCTTCGATTATCACCCAGATATAGCCTTCAGCATATTCTAAATCTGGGACAGTGTTAGCTGTATCCAATTCAGGGAGAGAGATTGTTGAATAAGATAAATCGATTAAGTTCATCTTAAATACTTTGGGAGGACTTGCTGCACTGCTGAACCATAGACTACCGTTTGCGAAAGCAGAACCGTGTAAAAACCCATCCCCAGAATTCATAACCTTTGTGAGGTATGGAGAAGCCTTACTCTCATTTAGCAACAGAACTAATGCTAGTAAAGACATGGAGAATAAAGTTAAGATGAATATTTTCTTTTTCATCACCTTATAACCTTGACTTCTTACCTATAAACATAATTACTGCACCGGTTACAACTAAGAATAATCCAAAACCTGTTAAGATGGCATCATAGTTAATCAGCATTTTTTCTGTTCCAATAGTTATATCTGCTATAGTCATTACAATTTTATTTGTTGAGTTGAGTTTGTCAACCGCAACCATGTCAATTTTATATCTGCCGTCGGGAAGTGTTATATTTTCAGACCATTCTGAATTCGCTGTTTGCACTAAGTATTTCTTTCCTGAAACAGTTCCAATCCACTCGACATAAGCTTCACCAACTAATCCAGATGTTGAAATAAATCTAAAGTTAAGTTCATGTGACGTGAAGATTAACTCTTGTTCTGGAGATTCAATTTGAATATTGTCAATATACCATTTTCCTGATAATGGTGGATGAACAAGAAACCAGTCTTCAAGCGATCCCAGTAAACTTCCAGGACTTTCAGACCTAAGTCCAGCTTTGTTTGTTGCAATAAACTTAAATGGGATAACAAGACCTGTTGGAAATGTTATCGGAGTTGTTTTCCAAATGTTTGACCATGACCCGTCATTGTTTCTTGACCGAGTGAGATTAACTTCAATCCATGTAAGTCCTAAAGTCAAAGAATATTTAAAAGTTACCGCTATAACATCACTTTCCAAATCCTGGACACAAACCGCTACAGCAACAGGATTTAAGTAACATTTTTGTTTCTCTGGAACAGTCCATTCGAAGATTGGTGGTGTTGAATCTATAACAACAGACACTAATGGGGTGAGCGACCTAATGATTAGAAAACCAATGATTAGAAAACCAAATGTTGTTATGAATAATCCTGTGTTCGCTTTTCTAAGTTTTTTCATTTTATTACTTCACCACAAGAAAAATCTGAGTAACAGGATAATCGAATTGTAAGCGCCGTGCAACAATGTTGCTGCCAAAAGACTACGTGTGTGTTTCTGCACAAAGAAAATTATCACCCCTGCAGTGAAGGCTGCTGCAATCAACGGAAACTGTAGAGCCCCAACATAAGCAGTATATCCATGCAAAATTGCCCAGACGCCAACAGGAACTAAAATGCTTATCCACTCGTTCTTTGTGCTGTTATATAATGCAATATGAGATGCTGTTTTCATGGTTTCTTCAGCTAACGCCACCAGACAAATGTTAAAAAGCACATCACTCATTAAGCTCCACATATCAAAAGGTGTGGCTGCCAACATCCTTTTGGGACTAGGCACATAAATAACACTTGTAAAAACCACTTGTTCAATTATTCTAGGCACAACTGCTGCAGCAGCAATAACCCCCGCTAATCCGCCAAGCCAACTTGTGACATGTTCTCTTGTTGGTTCTTCGTCATAGTCTAACCATTTTGTTTCGCCATAATATATGCGCATCCAAATTAGCATAACGGTTGAAACAATCCACATGATAATGTAGAAGAGCGTTGTGGCAAACATGGGTGTATCAAAAGTTAAAAGCAAATAATGCACTGCCACAAGTAAAGTCACAACATTGAACAAGATTAACAGCTTCAATGTTAAACCTCAAAAGAAAAATCGCCAAGTAGAAAAAAGGGGAATTGTGTTAGCTTCCAGCCTTCGTGATTACTGAATCTGCGTCTGTCACGCTGGTCTCGGTTGGCGTAAGCTGGTAAACCGTCAATGTCCACTGCAGCACTTCTGTGCCTGCTGTAAAGTGGAATTCTATGCCTACTGTCAAATCGAACTTGTTGTTCACATTGGGTGGAAGTTTCCAATAAACACTGTCTTTAAGGTTGCTGCCTATCACGTAAGTGTAAACCGTGTAGGTTTCAAGGATCTGCTCTTGGAAGTTGCTTCCACTTAAATAGCCAACTCCTGGAACGTTAACGTTCTTCAAATCCCAAAGGCTTGTGCTTGTGCTGTTCACTTTGATTTCAATCTTGTAGACGGCTACGCCTTTCTTTTCAGCGCTCGCACCCATATACCAAGCAATGTATTTAGTGACCGTGCTTGTGCCTATACTTGAAATGTCACTTGGTTGCCCGCCAGCTGGAAAAGCGAAGCTTGAATCATATTCTAAAGCGTATAAGTAGAAGGTTGTCTGTGGATAACCGCTTGCTGCAGGCGGAATGTTCCACATACTATATTTGAAAACCCATTCCTTAACGCTGTCGCCGTCCACATCCTCGTAGCTTACGCTTTTAACTCTGCTGTTCATACTTTGAACTTTATTGAAGTCTATATACCATGAGGAATTGCCCTCGCAAACCACGTAAATATACCCATTGTCCCGCTCTTCCAATTCAATATTAACGTTGTCTCCAGCGCCAAGCAAAACCCAACCGTTACGGTAAGCATACCAACTCACTTTAAGCCCACCGCTGCCAATGGCTACACTAGACGCTACATCAAGCGTATTGTAACCGCTGCACCGCATTGTAAACGTGCCAACAGGCACTGCTCCAGTTTCAGTTGGAGTCGGTGTCACTGCAAATTTGAAAGTCCAGTTTGTGTAAATGCCCACTCCAAAGATTACCAAGAATATTAACGCCAAAGCAATCCATGCGTTTGAACTTTTTTTAGCCATGTTTATCCTCCTTACATGAAAAATATTAGATTGGCTTCAACGTTAAGCCCCAGCCAAGCACTGTCGTTAACAGCACAGCTCCGAAGACCGCCATCAACGCAAACAGAGCTCTTACCGTGTGATACTCTTTGAATTTAACTGCTCCAATAAATGTTAGAAGGTCTAAGCCTGCCAAAAGCATTATGCCGCCATGGTATAATATTGTCTCAAAAGTTACCGGCGTACTATAAAGCCAGCGATTGTAGAAGTATGTTAACGGCCAAATGAACCACACTGCAAAAGCCATCAACGTAGCGTATTTAGCGTATTCTGTCTTTCCGCCCCATTCAATATAGCCCGTCTCGTTTGCCACGACTAAAAAGAAAAGCACTACGCTTAACACTGCGCCTGAAGTTGCCGCTAGAAAAGTGCCACCGGATGCTTCCACTAAAACCGCAAACAACCCAATCAAGCCAGCGCATACCCCGCCTATTAGTCCACCTTTTTCGCTGCTGAGCATTACGCCAACAGCTAAGAAGCCCAACCCATACATCAAGCCGTAACTGAACTCCCATCGTGACACGCCAACAGCAACGAAGTCCAACAATAGAACTGCTATGCCAAGCCAAAGCCAAACCGTGCCAAGGTTTTTAATGTTTGTCAACTCTATTTTCATTTTGCTCTCCAATAGAAAAATAAGAGGATTAAAATTCTTTTCCTGCATATAATATGTCTTGAACTGTTGTTCCGTCAGGCCATGTTACGTCCATTCTGTTTCCAGCCAGCTTTGCTATTTCTATTGAATATTTGCCGTTTTCGTCTGGACCCCAAATATGCATCACTGCATTAATGTCATCGCCATACGTGAATGTCCAAAAGGAATAGTCATATTCTTTTTCTTGATAAACGAACAAGGGTGTTATTGAAAGCATTTTGCTCTTGCCAGCTCGTTCAAATCTTAAATTTTGATATCGCTTGTAAACAGCATCGTAAACCTTAACCTTTTCAGCTAATTCTCTATGGTCTGGCCGCAACATTGCTTGAGAAATGATGCCCGAAGCCATGTAGCCTATAAAAGCTCCTAGCAAAAGGCAGACCACTGCAAACAACGCAAGTTTCGTTCTTGGATTCATATTTTCACCATTAGAAAAATTCAGCTTTTCAGCGTTTTTGTGACATCTTTAGTAGCCTTAGCTGTTTTTGTTAGAACCCAAGGTGCAAAGATTGCCAATAAAACGAAGATTATTGCTAAAATAATGATTATGAGGAAAACGAAGGCGACTATGCCAGCGTAGGGTCCGAAAGCACTGAATGGGTTTAAAATGTTTAAGGTTCTGCAAATTTCATCTATCAAGTAATAAGCTGGCATGAAAATTTGCGTCCAACCACGTTCTTCCCATTGTGGAATCTCGTCTTTTTGCAGCACATAAGTGAATTCGCCCAAACTTAAATAGTAAACTCTTATGCGATAGTAAACGCTTGGATACCAAACTGCCTGCAACATGCCCCAATTGTATTCCATGTAAGGTCTGAAATCGCTGAAGGCTATGCGGAAGTAAACGTGATTTTTAAATTTGGTGTCTGGGTAAAGCTCACTGCTTAACGTTTCATTTAACGTTTTAAAGTATGGTTGTCCTTGCATGCCCGCATACCAAATCTCGTCAAGCGTTACTCCCTTATTTGGGTCATCGTAAAGCGTAACTGTCCTTCCGCTATAATCTGGCGTTAACACGCAGCATTCAGCCACCCATTGGGCTGGCGGAGTCTTCTTTGTTACGCCATCATCCTCCGTCCATGAACCGTAAGGATTATACTCTTCAATGTAGGCTGACAATGGGATGCTCCAGCCTGCGTCACTACTTTTAGATGGGTCGTCTGGGTCGCTGTAAGCTCGGTCCCACTTTACAGTTCCCATACCTAACCAAACTGCGTGGTTACGCCAAGCATAATATTCGCCCGCTATTGGACGCAAGCTTATCTGCAACACAAAAGTCCAAGGCTGAACTATGCCAACTACTTTTTTCCAAACCGTATGCGTTTCATTCTCACTGACTTTGACAAAATAGGTTATTTCTCTGCTTGCCAAACCGGTTTCAGGATATGGTTTTTGAGTTTCAATTAGCATGGTTCCAGCCGTATCGCCAGAACCCACATGCCTAATCAAAGCGTTAGACGGGTCCATTGGCTGTTGACCCCAAGCGAAAGGAGAAGGCAAAGTAGTGTTAATGTCGTATGCGCCTAAAACGGCTGCGTTTGGCTGGAAACCCCAAACCCCAACTTGTAAACCTTCACTACCAGTCATAATGGAGAATTTGTCACCCAAAAAAGGAAGACACAATAGAATAATGCAGAAGATAATTGCAATTGCTAAAATTTGCTTTAGTTTAGCTCTCATGTTCTCCACAAAAGAAAAATGCTAGTCGCTTTTGAAGAAAATCATGTAAATGCAACATAATGCTAAAACAATTAAAGCGTATGGTGTGAATAGTTTGGCTTGTCTTAGTAAAGGAAATGGTGTTAGTAAGATTCTAAGTTCCGTTGTTGTTATGCCATTGTATTCAGCGTTTAAATGCCAAATCAACTGGTCATTCGTAATTGCTGTCCAGAATATTGGAATGTTAAGGTTTAAAGTGTAAAATGTTGGGTCGCGGTCTGTGGAGTGCATTTGTATGGTTAGATTTTGGCTGGCAAAAGTTTCAGTTGCTTGCATATTGGTTATCCAATAATTTAAGGTTACGTTTCCATCAAATCCGTTTAAAGGCTGAAATTTAACTATGGCTTTTGTTTCAAGCTGATTAGAAAAGACGTTTAAGTTGTAAGTGAAAGATTTTATTGTTATTTCGAAATTTGGTGTGGTTATTGGTCCGCTTGGAACGCCTTCCATAAGAGGTATAGCCCAGCGGTTAGCGCTGACTATGATTTGAAATAATGCAGCTGCCGTGCGTGTCATGCTTGCATGTGTCCGCTGTCCGATAGCATTAACTATTATTGATAGGTCAACTGTGCGGAAGATTCCATAAGAAATTTTCTGGCTTGATGTTGAAAGTAAAATTGTAAGGGATGTTGCTATGTTTCGAGAGGCGTATAAGGTTCTTGATGTTAAGGCTTCTAAGGTTAAACTTTGAGGTGTTAAACGGGTAAACTGGATTGTTCTGGCTGCAGATGGAAATATCAGCACTGTTTGCGAAACTAATCTTTCGTAGAACCCCGTTTTTTCACCTAAAGCAGTCAAAATTACTTGAAACTGAACACCAGTTTGCCTTATGACTTGTTGCCAACGAATTGCAGAGGCTTGACCTAAAACAGTTCCAGAGGCCACCCTAACAAAAATATGTATTCTGTCAATTGAGAAAAACGATAAAAACTGCTCGGCCACCGTTCTTTTTAAAATTGAAGCTTTAGAAGCAGAACTGGTAACTGCAAAAAATTGTGCCATTTGCCTTTGAATATTTAAAGTTCTGGCTGTCGAAAATTGTGCGAATGTGAGGCTTGAGACTTGCCTGTTAAACATTAATATTCTGCCTATACTCGAAACTATGGAGCTGACAGTTTCTGCAAAGCGTGTAAACATCGTGTTCCGTGTCAGTTGCGAGAGAATATTGACTGCTTGACCTGTAGAACGTTGAAGACTTAATATCCTTTCTGGAGAAATTGAAGGTTGAAAGATGATATTTGCCTCCCTTTGTAAGTTTAGTGTTTTTGATATGAAAAACTGGTTTTGTATGAAACTTGAAGCTTGTCTATTCACCGTTAAAATTTTGGCTACGCAGGAAGATATAACATTAATTAATTCTGCTGAACGAGTGAACATTACCTGCGCTGTTGGATAGCCTGAAATCTCGAAAGCTTCATTTCGTATGCGTTGAAAATTAGAAATTTTTGTAGGACTCGCTGAAATATTTATGGCTTGACTTGCACTGCGCTCATGAGTTTGCCCGCCGCCTGCTTGCTCTTCGCTTCCCCAACTGCTATGCGAAGGTTCTGGGTCAACATATTTTCTTATGAATACCCAATCAATGTAATGGCTTGAGCCAGAATAACAATGTAAATGAAGATATGTTTGTGAACTAAAAGTCGTATCCGTAGCTGATAATTTTAGGCTACCATCTTTCCAGGCTTTCAGACCTGAACCATACCATCCAAAATCACATTTATGGTAAACGTTGTTTTGGTCAGAATCACTAATTGAAGCTAAAGGATATTCGGTTGAACTAACATATTTTACTATTTTAGAATATGCGCCTGCCCATCCACACCATACTGCCCAATAACCATTCACTAACCCATAAGTTGAATAACCACCGTCTCCAAATCCCATGTCGTATGCTTCATCCCAATCATCAGCATACTTGTATGTGTGAATTGCCATATTGTTTTGAGCGCTGAATTGATGAACAACAGCAGTTTGGTAGTTGGTTGACGTAATGTGCAAATGTTTTCTTCCATTAACAAGTCTAACTTTTGCCTCGCCAACTCCTCCCACTCTCTTTGTTACCCATCCACCTTGTCCGTTAATATCACTTCCATCAGTATAACTTTCAAAATCATCAAAAAACAGAAACGTATTTGCGCCGTTGCTTGTTGTTGTGGCATCTGATTTGCCGTAATAAATGTAGATTGTAGCTGGATTTGTGCAGCACAAATCCAGC
>JAVZJY010000009.1:0-37841 GCA_038872535.1 Bathyarchaeia archaeon
CCAAAGCATGCAATTCGCCTTTTAGCTTTCCATAATGAAGCCCAACAATCACATGAGGCACAAAAGCAATGCCAACCTCGCTTAGGGCTTTCAAAGAATTTTCATAATCCATAGTTGTCATTTTTAAATTGTAAATTTCCTTTATTGTTTCGTCCGAGCCGATAATGTCTATTAATGCAGCGTCAACCCCAGCATCCTTAAGCCTCTTAGCCATAGAAAAATCAATTATGCCTGTGTGGACAAAAACTGTTAAACCCAAATCCCTCTTAACTTTCCCAATAGTGTCAACGAAATTTTCAAGAGGAACAGAACCATTAGGCAAGCATCCGCCACTTATAAGACAGCCAGATGCGCCTTCACGTTTAAGTTTTGAACAGAGTGCAAAAAGTTTTTCGGGCGTTACAGCGGAATACATGGTTTCTAAAACTTTTCCACCACAATGCTTACACTTAAGTGCGCAGCCCTTGCCAGTTACAGATATTGTTGGAAAATTCGTAGGCGAAGAAGAGTAATGGCTTGTTTTGTAATACATGAAGCTTGGAGCGTAAAAATGGATTTCCCTTATTTTTGAGGATAATAGGTTAGCATCCAATAGACTTGCAAGTTCTTTTTCGCTCATCTGCCAGACAGTTTCTGGTGAAATTTGTGCCATGACATTCTCTTAGGAAAGCATCCGCCATTTCTTTAATAGTTTTCGTTTTCCCCAGCTTTTCTCCGCTGCCCTTCCGAAATTGTTGGAATGATATGCACGGCTTCGTCCATAATTCTGATGGTGCTAACGACCTTCTCAAGATACTTTTGAAAGTTGAGGGTTTTAAAAACGGCTATGCCACGCTCTGTTATTGCATAAAGCGTTTTTCTGCCAGAATCCCGCTCTTCAACGAGACCATTTTTGATTAGGAATTCTAGTCTTCGCCCAAGAACACTGCATTCCGTGTTGGTTTCATAGGCTATGGCATCTATAGCTAAAGGTTTCTTAATTAATGCTTCTAAAATTTCCTCGTAGGATTCAAGTTTAGACTTTCGCATTTGCAACACTAAATTTTCCTTTTATTTATTTTAGATAAAATATTTATGAATTCAAAATCTTTAGCCAACTGAATTGGCTACTGAGTGTTTTGAAGTAGGGCTGATATGCCACTTGCTGCAAGAACCAATAACTCGAACATTTTATAAGCTTCAACCATGCTGCTTGCCGTATACTCCACATTTAATCCATCAACTCTCTTGACTGTTGGCAGCAGTTCAGCAGCATCCGCAAAATGGCTTGTCAGAAAGGTTACTTCAATTTTTACTGGTTTTTCCGCTACAAGGGGCGTAACAGCCTTTTGTTTAAAGTTGACTGTCGCCCTCTTAGTGGCTTCTCTCAACTCCTTCTCAATTTTCACCATGCTAGAACTTTTAGCTGAAAGCCTGCCAAAAGAATGTTTTAAGGCTACGGTTTCAGCCCATGGCGCATATTTTTTAACATCATCTTTTAAGAGCTGAGCCTCCCCAGCGACTAAGGCAACTGGCACTTTAAAATCTCCAGCTGCATAAGCATTCAAAAGAAATTCGCTAGCCTCAACGTCATTAACCTTAACTTTGTTAATGCTTCCACCACTGTAAGTGTGGTCGAACGTGGATTTGGAAGTGCCAAATTTGGCGTGATATCCGAGAAATAAGGCAATGTCGCATCCTTCTACGCCCGTAACCATGCTTAATGGTCTTGGAAAACCCCTAACAATTTCAACATATTCCGGCAAATCCTCAACCAAAAGGTTAACCATGGGACCATGGCTGTCTGCAACAACAATTTCCTCAAACCCATTCTTGTTTAGCTCCTCAGCCACAGTTAATGTGACTTTTGTTGCAATTTTCCTCGCTTCAGAATACAATGTTCCTTTTAGGCTTAAATGACCTGGAATGACCACATAAGGCATGCCTTCCATATCAACTGAAATGAAAGCTTTCATGAGATTTCGCCCATTATGGGTTTGCAAAACTGCATTTAAGAATTTCGATTACAAATGTGAAATTCCAAATAGTTTTTAGCCTTAACAGAGAATTCACTAATGAAGCTGCTATGAAAAATCCTACTCTTCCAGAGAAAATTCGGGTTTCATTAGGCTCAGCCTTTGTCATTCAACTCTTAAGTGGAAGGCTTGAAGCAGCGCCAACAACTGCTTATCTTATGACGTATAGAAAGGAAAAATGCACAGCAAACTGTGGCTTTTGTCCCCAAGCAAGAGAAAGCAACGCCAGGGGTGACATGCTTTCAAGGGTTTCATGGCCAGTTTTTGCCACCGAAAAAGTTTTTGACGGAATAGAGAAGACCGTTAAGGAGGGGAAAATAAAGCGTGTTTGTTTTCAAGCCTTAAATTATCCAGAGGTTTTCACGCATCTATTAGTGCTTATAAGGGCAATAAAGCAAAAAGTCAACGTTCCCATATCAGTATCATGCCAACCCCAAAACAGCATAAAAATAAGAGAGTTAGCTGAGGCTGGAGCCGAAAGAATAGGCATACCATTAGATGTTGCCTCAGAAGAGCTTTTTGAAAAAATTAAAGGGTCTGCTGCGGGAGGACCATACACCTGGAAAACTCAATTTAAACTCTTAAGCGAAGCAGTTCACATTTTCAGAAAAGGTAAAGTCAGCACACACTTAATTGTGGGTCTAGGAGAAACTGAAAGACAAATGGTTGAAACCATCCAAAAATGCGTAGACATGGGTGTTCTTCCAGCACTTTTTGCTTTCACGCCAATTGCTGGGACAGCCTTGGAAAGCATTTCTCAACCGCCAATTCAAAGTTATAGGCGAATCCAAATTGCCAGACATTTAATAGTTACTGGAATCGTTAGATGCGAGGATATGCGCTTTGATAAGGAAGGCTGCATAATTGATTTCAGTGTTGAAAAGCAAAATTTAATGCACATTATTCAAACGGGTGCGCCTTTCCTTACATCAGGATGCCCAAACTGTAACCGTCCATACTACAACGAGAAGCCAAGCGGACCCATTTACAACTATCCAAGAAAAATAAGCGAAGAAGAATTACATGAAATAAGAAAACAACTGAGATTATAATGTTGAACCGCTAGAAACAGTCATGGTTTGTTGGCTGTAATCCCCAAAAATTCTCTGATAAATTTTGATACACTGCAGAAAGTTACGCCCATACAATCATAGTCTGGGTTTGCCTCAACAACATCAAAAGCCCTCATGTTTAACCCTTTCAAGTTATGCATCACCTCTATAAGATTTCGCAACGTGATTCCCCCGCCTTCTGGATTACCAACTCCTGGAGCGAATGCAGGATCTAAAACATCAACGTCAAAGGATACATACACGTTATTGACGTTATTCAAAACTTCATTGATAATGGAAGCTGATTTCTTCGCGTTTTTGTAAACTTCAGATGTGCTTACGATGTTTATGCTGTGGTTTTTGGCGTAGTTTGTCTGTTCAGTCGTGGATGCTCTTATGCCAATTTGGATTATGTACTTAGGGTTCACGACGCGATCTTCAACTATTCTTCTCACAGTGCACGCGTGGGAATACTGGTTCCCTCCATAACTTTCATATAAGTCAGGATGAGCGTCAAAGTAAATTAAACCCCAAGAACCGCTTAAAACTTCCTTTAGAGCCTTTAATGTGGCGTATGTTATGCTATGGTCTCCTCCGAGAAAAATGTATAATTTGGAATTTGCGTTTTCGCTAACTGCCTCTTTAACTGTTTGAAAAATGTTTAAAAATGAAGTGGGAGTTGAATCGCCTAAATCATAAATTTTCCAACACTCTTTAATGTTAACATTGGTCTCCGTATACGGATTATAAATTTTTGAACTTGTGTATTCTCTGATGATTTTTGGGGCTTTGGCTGAACCAATTCTAAATGATGAGTTTTTATCCCAACATAAACCAAGCGCATGTGCATTTGCATTATCCTTGCTTTTGGTTTCAGCTCCAAAAAATAAACTCACACTTCTTCCTTCTTAACATAGCTATTCCAAAAACTTTTTCATTGCATCCACACTAAGCGGCACATTAACTGCATTTTTAGATATTCTTCTCCCACTTCTAGGATCTTTAAGCCCATTCCCAGTTATTAGGCATATAACTTCATCTTTTCTATCAATTATGCCGGCTTCCAAAAGTTTTGGAAGAGCTGCAATACATGCTGAACCTGAGGGTTCTGCAAATATTCCTTCAAGGCGTGCCAATAAACTCATGGCTTTCAAAATTTCCTTATCTGAAACGTACTCTGCATTTCCTTTTGATTCTCTTAATGCCTTAAGGGCTAAGGGTGCATCATAACTCCATCGTCCAACCAAACCCTCAGCTATTGAATCCTCACAACTTTCCAAAGGTGCAACTTTCCCATTTTTAAAACCGTCAACTATAGGTGCCCCGCTAACTGGTCCTGTGGCAACAATTTTTGGCAAATTGTCTATGAAGCCTAAATCATTTAACTCTTTGAAGCCTTTCCACATCCCATATAAATGGGTGCCATTGCCAACGTTGTCTATAACCCATTCAGGCGCCCTCCACCCTAACTGCTCGCATATTTCATAAGCAATTGTTTTGTCTCCCTCTACCCTAAACCTGTTGTGACCTGGACAAGACTCGAAAATGTCCAAATCTTTAACTGCCTCCAAGTAAACTTCAAAAATTTCCTCATAAATTCCATCCACCAGAAAAGTTTTGGCACCATGAACTGAACACTGGAAAACCTTTCCACTAGAAGCAGTTGCAGGCATAAAAACGAAACACCCTAAGCCCGCTCGGGCTGCATAAGCCGCCAACGAAGCAGCAGCATTTCCAGACGACACGCATGAGACGCTTTTTTTTCCAAATTGCAGAGCTTTATTTACGGCTAAAAGGCTTTCGCGATCTTTAAAAGAGCCTGTTGGGTTTTGAGCCTCATTTTTTAATAGTAGATTTTTAATTTTGAGCTTTTCAGCTAGTCTTTCACTTTTTAGCAGGGTGGTTCCACCCTCACCCAATGTTAATAATTGCTCTTCCTTTTGAAATCCAAGCAGTTCCTTGTATCTTAAAGCGTTAAAAGGTCTTTTAGAGAACAGTTTTTTACTCACTAATTTTCCGATTTCTTCATAGTTATATGTGACTTCTGTTATGCCTTTGAAAACTGTTACTCCCCTTATTTTTTCCGAACCGCATTTTGGACAAACAAAAAATTTTGGATCAGAAGGGAAGATTTCCCCGCAGTTTACGCATTTTAAACCTTTGACAAACATGGTTTACGCCTACCCTTTTCACGTGAAAATATACATACTCCACTAAGTTTTAAATGTTTAACGTCAATTCTCAAATTTTTCTATAATGTTTATTGATGAAATTTCTGTGGAGAAAAGATAAACATTATTAGGTACAAATTTAATGATTTTCTTCTTTACATAAGGAAATGGTGGAAGCCTAATGTCTTCACTTAATTTGCTTTCTAAAAAAGACATGCACGCCGTGCATTTGGCAAGTTTGGATGTGCTACAAGAAGTTGGTGTTATAGTTCCATACGAAGAAGTTCTTCGAAAACTTGACGAGGCAGGCGCTGAGGTTAATTATAAGAGTCAACATGCTCTAATTCCACAACATCTCGCGGAGGAAGCCATTCGGAAAACACCACACAGATTCAGCGTTTACAACAGAGATTTAAAAACAAGGAAAATTTTAGGCGGAGATGAAACGCATTTTGGCACTGTAGGGTTTGCAACTAACTTTTACGATGTAACATCAAGAACCTACCGTAGAGTTACCGTGCAAGACTTAGCAAACGCAACGAAAATTGCGGATGCGCTGGAAAATGTTGAGTTTTACATGTGCATGGGTTCTCCAATGGATGTACCCCACGAGATTGTAGATAGGTATATGTGGGCAGCCGCCCTCGAAAACACAAGCAAACCCATAATTAATGAGGCTATGAGAAAAGAAGGCGCATTAGACGCTATAGAAATGGCTTCAACCATCATTGGAGGAGTGGAAGAGCTTAGAAAAAAGCCAATAATGCTTCTCCTAATATCCATTACGAGCCCACTCACATTTGATAAAGCTACTCTCGAAGCGTTCATTGAAGCCTCTAAGCTTGGTATTCCAGTTTTCGTGAATTCAGGGCCTATGGCTGGGGCGACAAGCCCAGTGACTTTGGCTGGAACTTTAACCTTAAACATGGCTGAATTCATAAGCGCTCTGGTAATCCGTTACGTGGTTAACAAAGATGCTCCGCTTATAATTGGAAGCTGGGCTAGGGCTATGGATGTAAGAGAAGCCTCAGCAGTGCTTGGAGGACCAGAATTCGCTTTGCTCCACGCCTGTGTCGCCCATATGGCTCATTATTATGGAATTCCAAGCGCTGGTGGTGGCGTTTTGTCTGATTCCAAAACTTTAGATGCCCAGATGGGCTACGAAAAAGCTTTAACTGGTGTGCTTCCAGCCCTTGCAGGTCTTAACCTAATATGCGGTATGGGGTTGATAGCGTCAGAAAACACCATGAGCCTCGAAGGACTTGTTATAGACAACGAAATTGTCAGCATGATAAAGAAAATTGCGAATGGAATCGAAATTACAGATGAAACCTTAGCATTGGACATTATAAAAAAAGTTGGGCCAAAAAACAGTTTCATAAGAGAGCGCCACACTCTTGAACACTTTAGGAAAGAAATTTGGATACCGAAAATAACTAATAGAACATTTCCTGAAATTTGGGTTAAATCCGGCGCCAAAGATTTATGGGTTAAAGCTAAAGAAGAAGCGGAGAAAATATTAAAAGAACATGAAGTTCTTCCACTATCAAAAGATGCTAAAGATAAAATTATGAAAATCGTCAAGGGAGTAAAAGGAAGGGCTTAACATGAGTGCGGAAAACATTATAGAAAAACTGAAACTTGCAGTTTTAGACTACAACATAGAAGAAGCAGCATCCACCGCTAAGGAAGTCATCAAAATGGGAATTGACCCCCTTAAGGCTATAGAAGAAGGCTTAGCTCAAGGGATAAGAGAAGTTGGAAACAAATTCGCAAACGGAGAAGCATTCCTTCCAGAACTAATAATGGCTGCCGAAACCATGAAAAAAGCCTTAGAAATTTTGGAGCCTGAGCTGAAGAAGAAAAGGAAAGAGCGCAAGACTCTCGGAAAAGTGCTTTTGGGCACAGTAGCAGGGGACATCCATAGCATAGGAAAAACCATAGTTGCCTCCATGCTAAGTGCAAATGGATTTGAGGTGTACGACGCTGGAGAAGATGTGTCCGCAGAAAAATTTGTAGAAAAGGTTAAGGCGCTAAAACCAGACATACTCGGACTCTCGGCACTCCTAACTACAACTTTGCCGGAGCAAAAAGTAGTCATTGAAACCCTAAAGAAAGAGGGCTTAAGAGATAAAGTTAAGGTGATCGTAGGCGGAGCTCCAACAAGCAAGGAATGGGCTAAAGAGATAGGCGCTGACGGTTATGGGGCTGATGCCACCGAAGCCGTTGAAGTAGTTAAAAAACTCTTAGGACATTTGGAGTGAACACCTTTCCCACAACATTAAATGAGGAACAACATATGGTTAGATTGTTAAAACTTTCAAAGCGTTCAGAGAAAATTCCAAAATCTGGAATCAGAAAAATGTTTGATCTTTCCCAAAAATACACGGACGTGATAAACTTATCCATAGGGGAACCAGATTTTGACACTCCTCCTCACATAATTGAAGCCGCTATCAAAGCTATGAAGGCTGGCTACACCCATTACACAGTGAACGCCGGTTTCTCAGAATTTAGAAAAGCAGTTTCAGAAAAACTGAGAAAAGAAAACGGCATAGACGCTAACCCAGAAGAAGAGATTATGGCAACAGCTGGAGGGATGGGAGGCTTATCACTAGCAATATTGACTATAATAGATCCTGGCGACGAAGTGCTGATTCCAAACCCTGGCTTCCCAAATTATGCTGCACAAGTTGTTTTGGCTGGAGGTAAACCAATTTCTTACCCACTTAAGGAGGAGAACAATTTTCGCGTGGATGTAAATGATATAGTTAAAAGAATAACAAAGAAAACAAAAGCCATCTTGATTAATTCGCCATCCAACCCAACAGGATCCGTGTTAAAAGAGAAGGAACTAAAAAACATAGCAGATATAGCATTAGAACATGAACTGCTAGTTATATCTGACGAGGCTTATGAGGCTATTCTCTATGACGGAACAAGACACATGAGCATAGCATCCCTTCCGGAAATGAAAGAAAGAACAATAAGCGTATTCACATTTTCGAAAACATACGCGATGACTGGGTGGCGCATAGGATTTGCAGTAGCCAAAAAAGAGATAATAGAAGGAATGCTGGAGCTTCAAGAACACATATTAGTCCATCCAAGCTCCATTTCACAGATGGCTGCAATCGCAGCTTTGCGCGGCTCAAAAGATTATACCCAAATGATGCTCAAGGAGTATGCGGAAAGAAGGGAAATCATAACAAAAGAGTTAAACAACATGCCTAGAGTAACATGCTTAAAGCCTGAAGGAGCCTTCTACGTGTTTCCAAACATAAAGAAAACTGGCATGTCGTCAACCGAAATGGCGATGCGCCTTCTTGAGAAAGCAAAAATAATAACAGTGCCTGGAACAGCCTTTGGAGAATACGGCGAAGGATACATAAGAATTTCATATTCAACATCAAAAGAGAAAATAAGAGAAGCTATGAGCAGAATGAGAGTAGCACTTGAAAAGTTAACTCAATAAGAAGCCATATTTTATTGGATCATCTTTTTCTAAAATGCATTGTTGCAGACCTATTACGTATGCTCTCGCTGAAAGCTTTGGTATTATTGCTTTGTATCCGCCAATTTTAGTTTCTCTACAGATTTCGCCAACCATTGTTAAGTCCGGATGCACTAAACTCTCAACTATTAGGCGATTTCCAGCTTTAAATTCTCCCTTAGCCCACAACGTAGCTAGTTTAGCACTGACAGAAGTTCCAGCTGGGGAAACGCATATTGTATCAGCGTAAACATTTGCGTGTCTACAATTATGCGCAGATTTTATGGGTTTGGCTGAAAATGTTACAAGTTCAATTTTGTTCAACTCTGGATTTTCTGGATGGCAGACTTTAACTTGCTTGTTTGCAGCATTAAGTATTTTCATGCCAATTCGGATTAATTCTTTCGCATTTTCAGGTTTCACTTGTATGCCAATTTCATCTGGATTAACGAATATATAATAAAGCCCTCCGAAAGCTAAGTCCACATTAATTTCGCCAATCTCTGGGACTTTAATTTTCCTGGATTCTTGGTAGAAGGATGGGACGCCTTCAAAGGATATTTCTTGAACCTCGCCATCTTTAACCTTTGCCTCTACTTTGACGAGTCCTGCAGCAGTGTCGAGATTTACTTCGGTTACGGGTTCCTTAACTTCAACCATGCCTTGCTCGATTAATACTTTGGTCACACTGAATGTGCTGTCTCCACAAGAGTTGAAATAGCCACCAGTATACGTGAATACTACTCCATAATCTGCCTTCGGATTGGTTGGTTCAGTGATTATAGCGCCCAATATGCCCGAGAAACCCCTAGGCTGCATCATTAGGGCTTTTCTCCAACCATCAAAGTGTTCCTGGCAATACTTTGTCTTCTCCCACATAGTTTTTCCTGGAATTCGAGGAAAACCGCTTACCACAACCTTGGTTGTCTCGCCAGAAGAGTGGGTTTCAAAAACTGTAATTGTTCTCTCAACTTTCATAATCTCACCGATGTAGCTAAAATTTATTCTATATATAAAATTTTATATCCAGAAACCTTTGAAAAGGATGTGTGTGATGGAAAATGTATGGTTGGAATGGCAAAATATTACGGGTAGACCTCTCAAAAATGGAAACCGCAATACAAAATTACGACCTAGATTTCGCAAGAAAGTACTTAGGTGGAAGGGGCTTTGCAATAAAAATTCTATGGGATGAACTAGAGCCTGGAACTGAACCATTGAGCCCAGAAAACAAACTGGTCATAGCTGCAGGACCATTAACAGGACTTTCAGGTCCAAGTCTTGGCAAACTTGTTATAGCATCTAAAAGTCCACTAACTGGAGGCTACGGAGACGGAAACATCGGCACAATGGCTTCAGTGCATATGCGTAAAGCTGGAGTTGACGCCTTAGTAATAGAGGGAAAAGCCCAAAAACCAGTTTATCTTTACGTGGAAGAAGAGAAAGGCTACATTCTAAGCGCCGACGGCATATGGGGTAAAACAACCTTCGAAGCGGAAAAAGAACTCAAAGAAATTCATGGAAAAGACGTCGGAATACTTGTGATTGGTCCAGGAGGCGAGAACATGGTTAGATACGCCACAGTCGTTTCGCAGGAGGGAAGGGCTGGCGGAAGACCTGGAATGGGTGCAGTTATGGGCTCAAAAAAACTTAAGGCTGTTGTATTTAAGGGAACTAAGGAAATACCTTTAGCAGACTCCGAAGACTATAAGAAGCTTGTAAGCGATGCTTATGCGGATATTAAATCTAGAGACTATTATGGCTTCTGGATTAGGCAGGGTACGATGGCAACTATAGACTGGGCTAACGAAAATAGCGTTTTACCCACCTGCAACTTTAGGGAGGGAATTTTCGAATTTGGCAATATTATTAATGGTTATGCAATGGAAGCAGCGAAGATTAACCGCAGAGGATGCCCCTACTGCAACATGGCATGTGGAAATGTGGTTCTTGACAGTGAAGGAAGAGAGTCCGAACTTGACTACGAAAATGTTGCCATGCTTGGCTCAAACATTGGACTGGGACATTTGGGAAAAGTTTCTGTCCTAAATAGGATGGCAGATGAACTTGGCATAGACACAATATCTTTGGGCAACACAATAGCCTTTGCCATGGAAGCAACTGAAAAAGGGCTTCTAAAAAATGGAATAAAATGGGGAGATTTTGAAAGGACAAAAACGCTAATCCAAGAAATTGCATATCGCAAGGGAGAGCTTGGAAACCTCCTTGCAGAAGGCGTCATGAGAGTAA
Source organism: Bathyarchaeia archaeon (assembly GCA_038872535.1). GTDB lineage: Archaea > Thermoproteota > Bathyarchaeia > Bathyarchaeales > Bathycorpusculaceae > JASEJA01. Next base: position 10,982 of record JAVZJY010000009.1, read on the forward strand.
GCCAAAAGCTTGGCGGCGACTCCCAAAACTGGGCAATACACGTTAAAGGACTTGAAGCTTCAGCCTACGACTGCCACACTGTTCCAGGAATGGCTTTGGCCTTCGCAACATCATCCATAGGTGCCCATCACAAGGAAGCTTGGGTTATATCATGGGAAATAAAAACTGACAGAGCCGGATATACGGAAGCAAAAGTGGACAAAGTTATAGAATTTCAACGCATAAGGGGAGGAATGTTTGAATCTCTGGTGGCATGCAGACTTCCATGGATAGAATTGGGTTTCGACCTTGAATGGTATCCAAGACTGTTAAAAGCAGCCACTGGAATAGAAATTCCACTAGACGAAATGCTTTACATGTTAGCTGACAGAATATACGCCCTAATAAGAGCCTTCTGGGTGCGCGAACACGACCAAGAATGGAGCCGCTTAATGGATTATCCGCCAGCACGATGGTTCACGGAACCAATAACCAAAGGACCACAAAAGGGTACAACCCTTGACAAAACAAAATTCGACGCACTGTTAGACATGTACTATATCAAACGCGGATGGGACAAAAGAGGGATACCAACGCAAACTACGCTGGAAAAACTTGGATTAAAAGATGTGGCAGAGCAGCTTTCAAGAAGCATCACGTTGACTCCGTGAACATTATTCAAAAATGTAACAAATCAACCATTTTTTAACTCATTGTTATGTAAAATGATGAGTTGGACAAGGTCATTTAAACATTTTAAATAGTGGGTGATCTTTCGTTAGCGGTCTTGTTCTAAATTCTTGCATTGCAGAATAAGCAACGTAAGCATCGGCTAATCCGCAGTAAAAGTATGCGTAGGTTGCGTTTTCAACAGGTCCATATAAGACGAAATTGGCTCCGGCAATTATGGGAAAAACGTTGGCTACGCTGCTTGCAAGTAAGTATTCTGTTCTATCAAGTTTACGTCTATCATTCCACCTTTCAACTGCATTATGCGTTCCAGCCCCAGCAGGCAACCCATACTTTTCCTTAACTAAGTATATGGCTCTACTAACCGGTCCCGGATCTGGTAAGTCAAGAACGGTTGTGTCTACCAGAATGTTTTCTATGCCCGCTTTCTGGGCTAGGGCTAAAAGCTCATCGAGGACTTGTAATCTTCCAGAAATTGTGGGGTTTTGGGTGTTAAGCGTCAAAAGTATTGCGGATTTAATTTTAGCCTCTTTAATCGCTAAGATTTCCTCCTCCTTAACATGCGGCGTTATAGAATTATAAATCACCCTCTCAGATGCACCTATTTCCACAGCATGTTTTGCCCCAGCAATTCTCACTTCAGCTGTTGCCCCATCTACGGCAAAGGGTCCCTTTATTGCGTCTGCCGCAAAGTCTATGAATTTTCCGAAAGCCTCAGGCCATGAACAGCAAACATCAACTATACTTGGGTTCCCAGTTTTTTCTGATATTTCCTGTTCCTTCTTTAGCAGTTCCTCAGCTTTTTCTTTATCAAACTCGCCTTTCTTCTCATCCTTTACTATTTTATGCTTATGATAGAATATGCTTCCAACCATTGCCGTGGGAAGCTGACCCGGTTGTCCTCCAACTTTTACACCTGCAATATCAAAAATTTTCTGTTCTTTCTCAAACTTGAACATTCCTAAGCGCTCCTCAGAACTCTCATTAACGATGGGAATTTATTTAAATCTTGATGTGGAATTAACGTTGCCTTTAAAAATTCCTCGTTGAAATTCGGATCCGCAGCTAACTCTAAGTAGCGCACTTTTTTTGATACTTTATCAGCCTTTTTTCTGGCATCTTCAGAGATTAGGGCCATTTTTGCGCCTACTATGGCAGCATTACCTATAAATTCAACTTTCTCTATTGAAACATCTGGTATTAGGCCAATAATCCTTGCATTTTCAGGGTTTATGTAGTTTCCAAAGGCTCCTGCAATAAAGACTTTGTTTATGTCCTTCTCTTTCAGTTTTTTCCTCTTCATCAGAATGGAACATCCAGTGTATATGGCTGCTTTGGCAAGTTGTATTTCCCGAATGTCCTTCTGTGTTACTGTAATTTCCTCTCCTGTTTTTGTTTCATGTCCCCAAGCGATAACGAATTCCACTTCAGCGTTGCGTTCTCTTAACCTTTGAGTTTTTATATTATGGTTAATTTTTCCTCTGGAATCTATTATTTTATGCTTGAACATTTCCGCCACCACATCGATGATGGCTGATCCGCATAGTCCAGCAGGTTTTTCATGCTCTACTGTTTCGTATTTAACCTCAAAATTTGATTCCATTCTGACCTTCTCTATTGCACCAGTTACAGCCTTCATTCCATGCTTAATATGAAAGCCTTCAAATGCTGGACCGGAAGCGCATGAGCATGAAAGCATACCTTTTGAACTGCCAAGAAAAATTTCCGTGTTTGTTCCTATGTCAATTAATAGAGAAACATCCTCTGAATCGCATATTCCAGACGCTAAAACATCTGCAACAGCATCAGCTCCAACAAATCCAGCAATAACTGGCAAGAAGGTTATGATTCCGGAAGGATTTATGTTGATGTTTAATTCGCAAGCTTTAACATTTATCTGCTTTTTTATGGCTGGTGTAAAAGGCGACAACGCCATGTATTTTGGCTGAATTCCAAGAAACAAGTGGTGCATGGCAGTGTTGCCCACAACCACGGCTTCGTATATTTTGTTTGAATCTATTTTCCTTCTTTCACACATTTCATTTATAATTTTGTTTACAGCATCCACAACAATGTTCTGGAGCGTTCTTAAATTTTCAGAGTTGGCCGTTGCAAAAGTTATTCTTGTTATTATATCTTCGCCATAGGCAAGTTGAGGGTTCTCTAAGGATTCTACCTCTAAAGTTTCGCCAGTCGCCAAATCCACCAAGTAACCAACAATCTTCGAGGTTCCTACGTCTATGGCTAAACCGAAAAAATCCTTTGTGGTATCTCCAGGTTCCACAGAGATTATTTTGCGTCCACCCCAAATGGTTACGGTTGTCTTAAAATTTGAATGATGAAGAACGCTTGGAAGCCTCTTCAGAACGTCATAATCTATTTCCACATGGTCAAACTTGCTTATCTGCGACAATCCACCAATAAGTCTTTCATAATCTGGTCTTATATCCTGCAATGTGGGTTTTGGAAGGGCAACATAAATTTTTTTCACGGTTGATTTTGGCTCCAAAAATCTTTCTATTCCAACGGTTTGAATCTTTCGAAATTCCAAACCACTTTCAGGCGGAATTATAATTACAGCATCTTTTAACACTTTAGTTTGACAAGCCAATCTGTAACCATGTTCAATTTCAGATTTAGACAAATGTTTCTTTTCAAGCTCTGTTAGTTCACTTAAGTCTTCTGGTTTTTTAATGATTATTCTGCATTTTCCACACAAACCCTTTCCGCCGCATTCAGATCTGAGACTAATGCCCGCATATTTAACTGCTTGAAAAATCGTGGTTCCCTTGGGCACTTGAACTTTTCTTGCTTCAGGTTCAAATAGAATTTTCACATTCTCATGTAAAGCCATTTTTATTGCCTATCCCGAAACAATACGACTCTGAGACTTTTAGTGTTTCTTCTTAATGTCCTCCATGACCCGTTCAAGATCTTCTTGAACATCTTTGGGTAGGGGTTCTGGCTCATGTTCTTTTAATTTTCTCTCAACGATTTCGTGTGCTCGTTTAACGATATCCTTTTTTCCAGAATCTTTCCAAACATTCCATTCCTTTCTGTCAATAACTTCAGATGGTATAAATTGTTCTTTTCTAATCCATTCCAAAGTGTGCTTCTCCGCTAAATATACTCCGCCAGGTCCCACCTTTCTTATTAAGTCAAAAGCAAGCGTTTCATCTTCAACCCTTACACCCTTCGCCAGTCTTAATGCAATGCCGCAAATTTCATTGTCGACAACGAGTTTTTCTAAGCTTTGACAGTTTTCAAAATCTAACATTCCTGGTCCAGATATCACGTTTATTCCTGCAAGTGCTCCTAAAACTATGCCAATCCCAGATTCAAAACCGCACTGGGCATCAATAATTTTTGCATCACTAAGCCCAATATACATATGGGTTGGCAATCCATAACTTTTTGCAATTTGAGTATACGAGCAACCAAGCATCATAGCTTCTATCGCCCCGAGACAAGCTGTGGCATACCTTTGATCCAAAACTGTTGGCGAACCACCATAAATCACCGGCGCACCAGGGTTTGTCAACTGAGCCATAACTAAACCGCTTAAAAATTCAGCGTTATGTTGAACGATGGATCCAGCTATTGTTGCAGGACCCGTTGCGCCTAATTGTGGTACTGGAATAATCTCAGCGGGCAGGCGGAACTTGGCGCAGTCAATTAGATTTTGAGCGTCAAGTTCACTCCATTTTAATGGAGCAGAGGGGCAAACGTCAAATATTGCCATGGGTTTTCTGGCTAACTCTTTTTCGCCGCCAACAACAACTTCAAGCATCTGCTTCATATCATAAAGCCCATCAACGCTAAAAGCGCCTGTTATTATCGTTTTTGAAGAATTCTTTAGGACTATGTAAAGGCGGTATCGGTCAACAATTGTTTGTGGAACGTCAGAGACAACTAAAGCTGTGCTTTGAGCATGAATATAATCAAGAGCGTCAGTCAGTCTGACCAGCTCTGTTAAATCTTTTGAAACTGGTTTCCTAATCTCGTTTTTTTCGTAATCCAAAATGTACAACGCAGATGAGCCCGGATTGAAAGTAACTTTATCTCCTTCCAGAGTTCTATCATGTTTTCTGTTTCGACCGTAAAGCTTGATGGTTGATGGAGCCTTAGATAAAGCTTCTTTAACTAAATATTGTGGAATGTAGGCGAGTTTCTTGTTAAAGTCAACTTCGGCTCCACCGTCAGCAAGCAACTTCAACGCAGCGTCACTGTATATTTTTATGCCAACCTCTTCCAAAATTCTCATAGAAGCAAGGTGGATGGATTCAATTTGCTCCTCAGATAACGGTTTAAACTGTGGAGATTTGGACATAAAGTTCCTCCTTTTGAACTTCTTAACAAGTGAAGTTTTTAATAAGCTTTTTAGTGCTTAACTAAATCTTTTTTCGCCATTTCAATTATGTTTTTAATCTCTTTTTGAACTTCAACTTCTAAGGGTTGAACTTGGTGCCTTTGAAGAATTATTTTGACTTTTTCCCTCGCCATCTTCACTATGTCTTTTGCGCCGTCCCTAAGCCAAGTTTCAAAAGATCGCCTATCGGTTAATTGTGGAATGAAATGCTCCTTCCGCATATGCTCAAGAGTGTGCCTCTCACCTAGGAAATTACCGCCAGGACCAACCTTACGAATAATGTTAAGAGCTAATGTGTCATCGCTAACTTCTATTCCTTGAGCAATTCGAAAAACTATTCTCACAATTTCGGCGTCAATTAAAATTTCTTCAAACGCAAGGGTTGTACAGTCATCCAGCAACCCTATCCCAGCAATCATGCCGCAGCCAGATAAAACTGGCGGAAAACCACTCGTAAACTTCTCATAACAGGCTTGTGCTCCAGGCATCTTTGCCGTCGAAACAAAACCCCCTACAATAGAAGACATACCATAATACCTAGCCAGTTCAGCAGCAGCGGCGCCAGTCAATCCATGTTCAGGACCTCCTCCGGCGCGTTTTAAAGTTTTCATATCAAAAGCCGCAATGCCTGCACCATAAATAACCGGTGCGCCAGGACATTCAAGTTGGGTGATTACAAGACAACTCAACACTTCTGCATTATTCACAACCATGGAACCCGCCAGCGTCGCAGGACCCGTTGCTCCAAGTTGAGGCATTCCAAAAAACATCACTGGAACATCAGCCTTCGAAAATTCTAAGGCGGCTTCCATATTGTTTCCATCCATCTGGAGAGGCGCATTTGTACAGTGTAGTGAAGAAATTATTGGTTTTTTCCGCAGTTCTTTTTCGTTTCCAACAACCGCAGAAGCCATTTCTATCTGGTATCTAGCTTCTTTAGGGGACATTGTAGTTTCAAATGTTACATGTTTCTCAGTGTTCGCCAAGGATGCTTCGAGATCGTGGAGATGCCGAATTTGCGCTGGGTAATCCTGCGCACTTACCATGGGCCAATATATGTCTACCTCATCAACTGCGTCTGAAATTATAGCTGATTTGGCTATATCCTCTTTTGTTGACGCTCTTCGCTCTCCAGTTTCCATGTCAATTGTTTGGGTTCCGTTTCCATCGGTTGTAATATACACATGCCTTTGATCTAAGTTCACGTCATATTTTGGGTTTCGAGCACACAGGGTTATGCTCTTTCGATTCTTTCTTAAGGCTTCTTCAACGAGGTAGGAAGGGATTAACGCTACTTGGTTTTTATAGTCAACTTCGCAGCCTCCTTCTTCTAAAATTTTGAGACATTTTTTGCTGTTTATTTTGAAGCCTGTTGTTTCCAAAACTTCAAGGGTGGTTTGGTGAATTGCCTCTAAATCTTCTTTTGATAATACTGAGAAGTTTATTCTTTGGTTTTCCCTAGAAAAGCCCATTTTAAGAATTACTCCAGCTCACTGCGTATAACAGTTTCGAATTAGGAAGCCTCAATTAGTTTTTTTGCAACTTCAATAGCTTCTATTGCGTCTCCGCCGTGTCCGTCAGCGCCTATTTCTTCAGCCCATTTCTTGGATGTTGGCGCTCCGCCGATTATCACTTTAACTTTTTCCCTTAATCCTTCACGTTTAAGAGCCTCTATAACATCTGCCATTTTCACCATTGTTGTGGTCATTAGGGCAGACATGCCAACTATTTCTGGTTTAACTTCCCTAATTTTCTCGATGAATTTTTCAGTGGGTACATCAACGCCTATGTCGATTACTTCAAAACCTGCCACCATGAGGAGTGTGCCCACAATGTTTTTTCCAATGTCATGGATGTCTCCTTCCACAGTGCCTATAAGAACTTTGCCCAAAGTTTTCTTCTCCCTTGTGCTTTTCAGTATTGCTGGTTCTAACACTTTCAAAGCTTGTTTCATGGCTTCTGCTGCTATTACAAGCTCTGTCAAAAAAGCTTCTCCGGCGCCGAAACGTTCTCCAACGATTCTTACTCCCTTAGCCAGACCGCCTTCAATAGCTTCAACAGGGTCCACGCCTTTTTGAAGGGCTTCTTCAGCAGCCTTGACAGCCGCTTCTGGATCATAATTTAGGACGGCGTTCATTAGTTTGTTTAAAACTTCTTCTTTCATTAATCCACCAGCATTTTCAAAACTACGTGGATTATATATAAATTTATTGAGAACATTTAGGTATCAATTTTCATAAAAAAATAAATATGCTAAGGCGTAGTAGTAATTCTGAAGTGCAACAACAATGGCGGATAAAGTTAGGCTATTTCACGCTGTAGATGTGCATGGAAGCGAAATTGTCTGGCGAAAGTGGCTTTCAATTCCTAAAGTGCATAAGGCAGACATTTTATTGTTGTGTGGTGATTTGACAGGGAAACTTATAATTCCCATCATTGAAGAAACTCCAGGCAAATATAAAACTATGGTTTATGGGCGGTGGATTAACGCCAGTGGCGAAGGTGAGCTTAAAAAATTGATAGATAAAATTACTTTCAGCGGGTTTTACACACATGTTTGCAACCAAGATGAGTATGATGCACTTATGAAGAACCCCAAAAAAGTTGACGAATTGTTCCGTGATTACATGAAGGAAAGGCTTCAAAGATGGCTCGGCATGATTGATGAGAAATTACCCAAAAATATTACGGTTGTGATGATGCCTGGAAACGATGACTCCTTTGAAATTGATGAATTAATAAAGGCTCATGAAGACCGCGTTATCTATCCCTTAGAAAAAGTTGTGGACCTTTGCTTTGATTATAAAATGTTAAGTTTTGAGTGGGTTAATCCAACGCCTTGGGATACTCCAAGGGAAGCCTCAGAAGATGAGTTGTGGAAAAAATTAGGAAAGATAAAGGATATGTTTTCTGGCGACTGGAAAAAAGTTATTCTAAACTTTCATTGTCCCCCATATGGCACGAAACTGGATTTGGCTCCCAAACTGGATAAGAATTTAAAACCAGTTGTCTTCTTGGGAAGAATAATTTATGATAACGTTGGCAGCAAATCAATACGCCGATTTATTGAGGAAAATCAGCCCATTTTAAGCCTGCATGGTCATATCCATGAGTCTTATGCTTCAGATTATGTAGGCAAAACCTTAGCAATCAACCCTGGATCCGAATACAGTGAAGGAGTGTTGAGGGGATTTATCATTGACCTTACCAAAAATGGCGTTGAGAAATGGTGGAAAATAGAGGGATAAAAATGGAAGAGAAGGAAAAAAAGCAAATATCATCAGAAGAAATCGTAAAAATTGCCTTAGACCTCATAGAAGAATCCAAAAAAGAGGGCATCACATTAAGGTTAATAGGTGGTCCAGCAGTCAGAATACATTCTTCCCCAATGGCAATTGAACTTCACAAAAAATTGAAAAGAATTGAAGGACAAGAATTTCCAGACATAGATTTCGTGGCTCCAGATAAAGAGAGGGCGAAAATAAGGAAATTCTTTGAGACGAGGGGTTGGAAGTTCGATTCCTACATCTTTTTCTTTACAAGCGGTGTGGGAACAAGAAATCGTCAGGTATACAGAGGAAAAGTGGATTTGGACATATTTTACGATGAGTTAGATTTATGTCATAAAATAGATTTTCGAAACCGATTTAACATAGACTTTCCAACAGCATCATTAGTTGACTTGCTGCTAACCAAATTGGAAATTGTCGAATTCACAGAGAAAGATGCAAAAGACGTTATAGTCCTAATCAGAGACCACAAAATCGGAGACAACGACGCACCGGAAACGATTAATGCCAAATACATGGCTAAATTGTTTGCAAACGACTGGGGATTCTGGTACACAGCCACAAATAACCTAAAAAAGGTTAGAGCTGCTTGTCCAATGTACAAGCAACTTTCTGAAGAGGATATTACTGATGTAACTTCTAAAATTGATCAGATATTAAAGTGCATAGACGAGGAGCCTAAAACTAAGGAATGGTTGAAAAGAGCAGAGGTTGGAACAAAGAAGAAATGGTATAAGGAAGTTAGGTTGTAAATTCTAACTTAAGTCTTATAATCTTATGCTCCTATATTATTTGCGTTAAGAGTTAAGTTAAGGTTTATAGTTGGTAAGATTTTGAGGAAAACTAGCAACGAAGTGAAAAAGGCTGAAAAGGCATCGAACGATTTGGCTTACTTAATTAGCTATTATGATGGATTGAGAAGTGCGGTGATATCTGATCCAAAAGATGTTTTAAACAAAACCAAAACTGCAGGGGTTGACCAAGCCTATTGGAAATATTTCAGCAAAGAAACTCAGAAGGTTTTAAGGAAAATGGGACGGTCAAGTAAGGTTAGGACTATGATAAGGGTTAACAAGGTTCTAAAATTTGTCAGCATGACTTACTTTATGATTGTGGTTGCCTTAGCTGTTTCATGGCAAAGAAACGTAATTCTTCCTCCAAATTTGGAGTGGTTGTGGTGGCTTCTATCATGGCCAAGCGTAATTTTGCTCTTCATCATAGCAGACGTATCATTGCTCATGTTAAGCTTAACCAAGTATGAAATGAAAAAGCTTGCCGATGAAGGCGGCGTTAAAGATGAGGAAACAGCAAAGGAAAGATTAAAGGATGCTGTCCAATATCACATTGATAAGTTAAGAGCAAACATTGAAAAGTATAAGCTGAAACCTGAAGATTACAAAATTAAGTTGCATAAAACAGATTATAAAGGGATAAAAATAGTCAAAAAACCAGGTATCATGCGTGGATATTACATTGCAATAATAGATGCGAAGTTTAAAGAAAAAATGGGTGTTTAAAGGGTTTATGCTGGGGGTATTTCGCCGTAAATGTCCTGTAAAGCAATGCCCATTCTTCTGTTACGTTCTGCATAAGCAAACCATATAAGTGAACCCACGAAAACCCAGAAAGCCAAGTACAACATGCCCCAGAACTCTAGCCATGACGCACTTATCGCCATTCCCCACACCCAGAATAATACAGCACAGGCTCCAACTATGGATATTAATGGTATACCAGCAAGTGTAGCCTTAAAACCTCTCTCCCAAATGTCTGGGCGCTTATATGGCACTGCAACTCCTGCTAAGGCAATGAAGAGTTGGCTTATTATGAATATGAAAGTTGCGTCTACAGTAGCCACAAATGTTCTTGGAGGAAGACTGAGAGGAACAAACGTGTAGGCGATTAATGCTGTCAATATAACTGACCAATGCGGCGAATGGAAACGCTCATTCACACGGTTAAATGCGTCTGGGAAGAACTTGTCAAAGGACCATGCAAAGGGTTGTCTTGGACCCACAAGCAATGTTGCACCTGCACAGTTGGAAATCCAAAGGGCTGGAATGAAAGCGAATATGGCTTGAAGCCAAACCATTCCATGAGCTAATGGCACAGTAAATAACGGTAAACTTGGGTCCATAACCCTCATCGCTGTTACTTGGTCGCCATACCCTTCGCCGTAGACATAACAGTATTGACTGACAAAGTCGCCGTAAGCAGTGTACAACCCAATGGCAGTTAAGACATACCAAATCATTATGAATAGCGTAGCAATAAAGACGCCAAGTATGAAACCTCTCTTCGGCGATTTCATTTCTCCACCAAAATAACAGGCTGCTGTAGATCCCCAGTAAGCCCAGAACGTATCTGCAAAATTGCCTATAGTTGCCCCTCCAACACCGCCAGCTGAAGCGGTATGTTCTTCTACAAAAGTCGCCCATCCATTTGTTGTTGCAACCTGCTGCACTTGCTCCCATGAACCTTCGCCATACGTTAAATTCCAAGCTTCCTTCACGTAACTTGGATTAGCAACTCCATAAAACGTTGCAAATATTCCCAAAAAGCTTCCCACAATGCCTATAGCAACCAACCCTGCAACATACCATCTGAACACCCGTATGCCCAACAAAGACAACAATGTATAAAGCGTAATTATAACACAAGCAATTAAAGCCAATCCCATATTATCCAACGCAAAGGCAGCCCAAGCCGCATTCCCAGTAGCCACCCCCAACAGATTGATCACCTTCTCCCAGAAACCAGCGCCAATAACAGCCAACAGTCCAGTGGCAAAGTTGTTAGCAACGAAATAGAGCCAGTCTCCAAGGAAACCAATATGAGGATCCAACACTCGCGACACGTAAATGTAGCTTCCTCCAGACCTAGGCATCATTATTCCCATTTCTGTAATCACATAAGCCACGAATATTGCTGGCAAAGCTCCAATGATATAAGCAACGGGGATTAATGATCCAGGATGCCAATAAGAAGCTTGCACCACCCAATAGTTTATTCCGCTGCCAATTGTGTAGCTAAGCGATATAGAAAATGCAGACCACCAGCCTAACTCCCTGACCAGTCCAGTTGCCTTTCTTGGAAAAGCAAACTTAACTTCGGCCAAAAGCCTTCCCTTCCTTCGTTTTTAAATACTCATGGATTTCTTTTTAAGCTTTGTCATTTTAATCAGAAAGCGAAATTCAGTCTTTAATTAACGGATAAATCATAAGCGTTAGAAATGGGAAAACAAGAATAAAGAAGAGAAAATTTATGGCTTGCAATAGGGTATATGTAGAATCTACAGGTGAAAATTGCTATGATGATAATTACTGTGGCTCCAACAGGTTCAGGTCCAATGTGGAAGGAAACACCTTATCTTCCAATAACCCCAGCAGAAATAGCCGAAGAAGCAGTCAAAGCTTATGAGGCAGGGGCTTCCGTCGCCCACATACATGTGAGAGACCCGAAAACTAAGGAGCCATACCCCGATGTTAAACTCTACGGCGAGGTTATAGAAAGGATTAGAAAAAAATGTGACATGATTATCCAACTCACCACAGGAGGCGGCGGTCCCTATGGTATTTCACTGGAGCAAAGAATGTGCGCCCTCAATTTGAACCCAGAGTTTGCATCATTAAACGTGGCTACGATGACATTTGGCAACAGCGTATTTCTTAACCCTCCGGAGACTGTGGAAAAAATTGCCAAAACAATGCTTGAAAGAGACATAAAACCAGAAATCGAATGTTACGATGTAGGACACATAAACCTTGCACTTCAATTATTTGATAAAGGATTGCTAAAAGAACCATTAAGATTTGGACTTGTGCTCGGAGTAAGAGGCGGCATCCCAGCGACGCCGGAAAACCTGATCCATATGGTGAAGACTTTACCGCAAAACTGCAGGTGGAACGTCATAGCCGTTGGCGGCAGAGTTCAATTTCAACTCCTTACCCTCGGGATGATTTTGGGCGGAGACGTGCGAGTTGGAATGGAAGACAATTTTTACCTCGCCAAAGGCGTTTTAGCCAAAAGCAACGCTGAATTAGTAGCAAAAGTGGTTAAAATGGCAAAAGAACTTGGAATAGAAATAGCAACTCCAAGCGAAGCCAGAAAACTCCTCGGATTACCTCAAAAATGACAAACAAAATATCCTAAAACTCTTAGGCAACTTATCAAATATCTAAGAAGTGTTCAACATGAAAGAATTACACGCATCTAAGAAACTTTTTGAAGAAGCAAAAAAACTCACGCCTGGAGGCGTCCACAGCTCATTAAGGTTCTTTGATCCTTATCCTCTTTTCATATCAAAAGCAAATGGTTCAAAAATTTATGATGTAGATGGCAACCAATACATCGATTATCATTTAGCCTTCGGACCTGTGATTCTAGGACATGCCCACCCAAGCATAACAGCAGCCATAAAAGATCAGTTAGATAAAGGCGTAATCTACGGCCTTTGCAATGAATTGGAGGTTAAAGTTGCCAAAAAAATTGCAGCTCATGTACCATCAGCCCAAATGGTCAGATTTTGCAATACAGGCACAGAAGCAACCTACCATGCCATTCGCTTGGCTCGAGCTTACACCAAAAGAAGCAAAATTGTAAAGTTCGAAGGCGCATACCATGGCTGGCACGACATTGTATCTTTTAGCTCAAGTCCATCCCTAAAGGAAGCTGGACCCAGAGAACACCCAATACCAGTTCCAGACACGGCAGGCCTCTCCGCTGATGCAGCAAAACACGTAATTATTGTTCCATTTAATGACCAAGAAGCAGTGGAAAAAACAATAAAAAACTACCATAATGAAATTGCAGCCTTAATAACAGAACCAATCCTTCACGGAAGCGCCACATGCATCATGCCAAAAAAAGGATTCTTAAAATTTTTGAGGAAAATCACCACAGAACACAATATTATATTAATCTTTGACGAAGTAGTTACGGGCTTCCGTCACCATTTAGGTGGAACCCAAAAAATCTTCAATGTAACACCAGACTTAACAACATTCGCAAAAGCAATGGCAAACGGCTTCCCTGTAGCTGCAATTTGCGGAAGAAAAGAAATCATGGAACATTTTAGACCAACAGGCAACGTTGACTATGGAGGAACATATAATGGAAACCCAATAAGTATGGCCGCAACCCTAGCAACAATCGAAGAGTTAGAAAGAAAAGATGTATACAAACATCTCTTCAATCTTGGACAAGAAATTAGAAACCAACTTAGCGAAACCATAACAGAATTAGAACTCGAAGCTCAAGTGGTTGGATTCGGGTCAATTTTTCAAATATTATTCACAAACAAAGAAATTGTCAACTATAGAGATACACTATCCTCAAACACTCAGCTATTCATGAAGTTTCAAAAGGAAATGATGAAAAGAGGAGTCTTCATCCTCCCCAAACCCAACAAAAGGTGCCACATATCAGCCGCTCACACAATTGAAGACATAAATTACACAATTGAAAAGGCTAAGGAAACTTTGAAAATGCTAAAGTAAGCATTGTGATTTTGAGTATCCTGTTCTTGACACTATTACTTATGAAGAAACTAATTATTGGAATAGAAAAAGTGGCACAGTAATCTATAAAAGTAGTAGCCTATTACAAGTTATGATTCAAATCAGGAGGCTTGTTATGAATTATGATATTATAATGAAGGATGGACTGATAGTAGATGGAACTGGCGCTCCATCTTTTAAAGGCGATGTTGGAATAAAAGGCGAAAACATTATTAAAATAGGCGATTTAAGTGGTGCTCAAGCTGAAAAAATCTTGGATTGCAACGGTCTAGTTGTTGCCCCAGGCTTCATCGACATTCATAATCACAGCGACATTGAGGTTTTAGCAGTTCCAACAGCGGATAATTACATACTGCAAGGCGTCACAACCATAGTTGTGGGTAATTGTGGATCAACTTATGCTCCAGTCTCGGAGAAAAACAAGGACATACTCATCAAATCATTGCCCTATTACATCAAAGAACTTCAAATCAATTGGGAAACTTTTCAGGAATACCTTGAGAGAGTTGAAAAGGCTGCTCCGTCAATTAATTTTGTTGCTTTGGTAGGTCATGGAACGGTAAGAAGTGCCGTTTTAGGCTTAGAGAGAAGAGAACCTATCAGTAGAGAATTGGAGGAAATGAAATCTTATGTTAGGGAAGCAATGAAAGCTGGATGCTTTGGACTAAGTACTGGTTTGATATATGACCCAGGAGTATTCTCCAAAACTGACGAAATAGTTTCGCTTGCCAAAGTGACTGCACAGCATGGCGGGATATATTCGTCCCACATCCGAAACGAATCCGATCTACTTTTAGACGCCATCAATGAGGCTATCACCATCGGGGAAAATGCAAAATTGCCAGTTGAAATCTCACACATTAAGGCTTCAGCCCAAAGAAACTGGGGACTTGTAAAGACTGCGCTGGAAATTATAACACGCTGCAGACATAAAGGAGTTGAAGTTACATGCGATGTTTACCCATACACGGCTTGGATGACGGACCTCCTAGCGCTTTTACCACCATGGACACGCGAAGGAGGCTTAGAAAATATCACTTCGATGATTAGGGATGAAAACACTCGAAAGAAAATAATTGATAATTTAAAAAAACCTAGTTTGGATTGGGAGAACACACTTTACGATGTTGGAATGGACTTTATTGTACTGGCCTATTCTGAAAAATACAAATTGCTTGAGGGAAAATCGCTTTCTCAAATAGCAAGAGAGCTTGGAAAAGATCCTTATGATCTAGTTCTTGAAATGATTGAAAAAGATGGTTATTCAGCTAAGATTGTAGGCGGCGGAATGAGTGAAGAAGATGTTGAATGTGCCATAAAACATCCGCTTTCTATGATTTCAAGCGATGGAAGCATTACAAAATTTGGCGAAGGAAAGCCTCATCCACGCTTTTACGGAACCTTTCCACGGGTTATCTCGCGGTATGTTAAGGAAAAACGCATACTTGGCTTAGAAGAAGCAGTGAAGAAGATGACATGCATGCCAGCTTGGAAGCTTAGAATTTGGGATAGGGGTATCATAAGGCCTGGAATGAAAGCAGATTTAACAGTTTTTGACTATTGGCAGATTAGAGACACAGCTACCTTTGAGAATCCACATAGTTATCCAGAAGGAATAAAATATGTGTTGGTGAATGGAAACGTGGTGGTCGAAGATGGAACTCACACAGGATTAAGAAAGGGACATATTTTAAGAAAAAGCTAGCAGTTTTGTTCTTTTTGAATAAGGTGGGTTGGTTCTTCTAAGATCGGTAATTCAAGATATGATGGATATTTGCGCTCATGGAAAACTTTCTGTTTTGCTACAATGCTTTCTGTGTCTGTTCCAATGTCTTTACCAGTGTTTTGATTCTTAAGAAAGTATGGAAAGGCACTGCTTGATACCTCAAGTCTTATTTTATGTCTTTTCCTAAACTGATTTGCAGTATTACTCATGTTAATATCGTACTCATAGACCACTCCCGGCTCTATTAATGTAGGCTTCTTAAAAGAGGTTCTATACCTCGCCCTAACAATTCCTATGGTAAGGTATATGGCCATGTCGTTTGGATAAACGTCCACAAGTTTTGCTACAAAGTCTGTGTCCACTGCTGATGATGAGGCAAATATTTTGGCCTTAATTGGTCCAACAACTTTAATGTCTTCTTTCAAAGGAGGAGTTGTGTATACTAGAACGTCATCTCTGCGTTCAACGGTTCTCTGATCCAATATTACATTTTCAGAATCGCCTAAGGGAAAGGGTGCTGGATTTTCAGGATCGTAAGTGTACTGGTCAAATTTTTCATTCCTTGGAGGTTCGGTGCTTAGGATTCCATCTCCGTATAGGCTATTTGCCTTTCCACCGCTATGTAAATAGTAGCGCACGGAAGAAACTCCCTCGGGAGGCCAATTCTGTGCTTTGCACCATTTATTTGCACCCATCAAAAAATATTTGACTGGTGGTTCTTTCATGATTCCCGTGTCTTTTCCTTTAAGCCAATAGTCGAACCACTGAAGCATAACCTCTTTTAAGTTAATGTTAGCTTCTTCTCCAAATTTTATCTCGCCGAAAGAGGTTACCGTTCTACAATGAGGCCATGGACCTATCAGAAGTTTATGATGAGTTCCAGCTGGAAGTTTCTTTCCTTTTTCCTTAACTCCGAGAAAGTTGTTTATTGTTCCGTCAATATCAGAGCTTGAATACCAACCGCCAATGTTCAGTGATGCTGCTGTGACTCTATCATGTTTATTTTCGTAGCTGAATTTTTCCCAATATTCATCGTAGCATGGGTGCTTGAAGTAATCTTTCCACCATGAAAAGCTAAATCCAAGATGCTCATCCAAATTGATTAAAGGAAGCTTTCTGTAAGCTTTTCTCCAGTCAATTTCCTTTTCAAGCTTGTTCCTTGATGTGCGACCTGCCGTATGCACGCACCAAGATAGCCACCCTTGCACTACTCCTCCACGCATGAAACCCCCGTTAAAATATGAGTCTGAAGTTGCGTCCCTTGGGGCAATACATTTCAGATGTTTGTTTCCAGAAATTGCAGCTGACCAGCATACGCAGCCAGGATAAGAGCAGCCGAACATTCCAACTTTTCCATTTGACCATTCTTGTGTTCCACACCATTCTATGGTGTCGTATCCATCATTAAAATCATAAATTTCAATGTAAAAATCACCTTCAGAATCATATCTTCCACGACAATCTTGAATCACCATAGCGTAACCCCTTTCCACGAAAAACTGGATAAATTCCCGCGTTTCATCGTTACTTACATCAAAGTTGCATTTTCCATAGTAGGTGCGCATTAGAAGAACTGGATACTTTCCTTCCTTGTCTGGAAGATAAATGTCTGCTGAAAGCCGTACACCATCCCGCATTGGTATGAAAACATTGTATAGCGCCTTTATTCCATAGGTTGGTTTAGACAAATTCTTTTGCCATTCCATTCCGTTTCATCAACCTCAAGGTTTTTAACATTATTTAAGTCTTCGCCATAAGTATTTCCCAAAGTTTTTTTGCATAACTTGAAATGTCAATTTCCTTAGCTCTATGGCATGCTACTATGTGGTTTTTTCCAACTCCAATTAGTTGGGGCTCTTCATTAACACATTTTTCAGTTGCATACTTACATCTTGGATGAAACCTACAACCAAAAGGAGGATTAATAGGACTTGGTGGTTCACCGCTCACAACGAAACGTTCGACATCTTTGGCTTCTGGCTTAGGTATGGGCGCCGCTGACAATAGTGCGGCAGTGTATGGATGCATTGTGTTTCTGAATAATTCATCGGTTTCGGCAACTTCAACAATTTTCCCTAAATACATAACTGCAACTCTGTCACTTACATGCCTCACTGTCACAAGATCATGAGATATGAATAAATATGTTAGGTTAAGTTCTCTTTGGAGCTTAAGTAGGAGATTTAAAATCTGGGCTTGAACTGAAACATCTAATGAAGATGTGGGTTCATCGAGGACCAACAGTTCAGGATTAAGTATTATCGCCCTAGCTACGGCTACCCTTTGCTGTTGACCTCCACTAAGCTCATGAGGATACCTTTCCATGTGTTCCTTTCCAAGCCCGACCATCTCAAGAGTCTCCATTATTCTTGCTATGTTCTCTCCTTCATTTTTTAGACCATGCGTAACTAAAGGTCTTTTCAGCGTTTCTTTGACTGTCATACGTGGATTAAGAGAGGATAATGGATCTTGAAAAACTATGCTCATGCGTTTCCTAAACTTCATCAACTTTTGAGATATCGCTGTGATGTCTATTCCGTCAAAAAATATTCGTCCCGAAGTCGGATCAATTAATCTTAAAACTAAAAGGCCAACCGTCGTCTTTCCTGAACCAGATTCTCCAACTAACCCCAATGTTTCACTCTTGTTAACATGAAAGTTGATGTCGTCAACTGCCTTAACGTAACTTGGCTTAGCAAAAATGCCTTTCTTAACAGGAAAGTACTTCTTTAATTCTTCAACTTTAAGCAGAATGTTTTGCACATCTTAACCTCCACAGAGATGGCATGCTACTATGTGGTTTTTTCCAACTCCAATTAGTTGGGGCTCTTCATTAACACATTTTTCAGTTGCATACTTACATCTTGGATGAAACCTACAACCAAAAGGAGGATTAATAGGATTCGGGAGGGTTCCGGGAATATAGTCTATTTCTGTTTTACGTTCAAATCCGAGAGGAATGCATCTCAAAAGCCCTTGAGTGTAAGGATGTAATGGTTCATTAAAAACATCCTTCACGGAACCGCCTTCAACAACTTTTCCAGAATACATTACTGCAACTTCATCTCCCCTTTCGGCAACCAAGCCAAAATTGTGAGTTATAAGCATAATTGACATACTACTTTTCCTTTTAATATCCAGTAACAGATCCATTATCTGAGCTTGCACCGTAACGTCAAGTGCCGTTGTTGGTTCATCTGCTATTAGCAGCTTAGGCTCACATGATATCATCATAGCTATCATGGATCTCTGCCTCATGCCTCCACTTAATACATGTGGATAGCTTTTTGCCCGCATTTCTGGATCCGGCATCTTAACCTTTCCTATGAGTTCAATTGCTTGTTTCCAAGCTTCACTTTGCTTTAGGTTAAAATGAACTATTGGGGCTTCAGAGATTTGATACCCTATATTGAACACTGGATTAAGGGATTTCATAGGGCTTTGAAAAATCATTGCGATTTCTTTTCCGCGAATTTTCCTCATTTCGTTTTCTGGAAGCCTAAGTAAATCTTTTCCGTCATAAATTATGCTTCCATCCACTATTTTTCCAGGATAGAATATCAACCGCATCGTAGATAGTGCAGTTACGCTTTTTCCGCAACCAGTTTCGCCGACTAAACAGAAAACTTGATTTTTGTTTATTGTTAGGCTTACCCCATCAACGGCCTTTAAAACTCCCTTGCTTAGATAAAAGTATGTTTTTAAATTTTTGATAGCCAAAAGTGGAGCATCCAAGGTTACCACCTATATTTTAAGTTTTGGATCAAGTAAATCTCTTAGACCGTCGCCTAACAAGTTAAAACCTAACGCCGTGATTACAATAAATATTCCAGGAAAAGTTGCAACCCATGGCGCTATCATAAGCTGACTTGCACCCTCAGAGAGCATCGCTCCCCAATCCGGCGTCGGAGGCTGAGCGCCAAACCCTAAAAAGCTTAGTGCAGTAGTAGAGATTATAGCTGAAGGCAACGTTAATGTTGCTAAAACCAAAATTGTGGACATAATATTGGGCAAAAGATATCTAAGCATTATATTTAGGTCTGACTCACCGATCGATCTAGCAGCCAAGACAAACTCTCTATTAATCATAGACTGCACTTTAGCTCTAGTTATCCTGGTGAAACCCGGCCAGCTTGTTACAGCTATGGCTATAACTACTTGGGTTATCCCTGGACCCAACACCATTACAACGCCGAGGGCTAATACTACTGTGGGAAAGGACCAGACCATGTCTGCTAAGGCTGAAATTATTTTGTCTATTTTACCATTGAAATAGCCTGCTATTACGCCTAGGCTTATGCCTATTGATGCTTCAACTAAAACCACAAGCAATCCTACCCATAAAGCTATTTGAGCTCCATATACAACTCTGCTGAAAATGTCTCTTCCAAGCGCATCAGTTCCAAAAAGATGAGCGAACGATGGAGGTTGAAGTCTGTTTGGTACGTCAATTTCAGCATAATGTTTTGGAGCAATTATTGGGGCGAAAATGGCAAGAATGGTTATGCCCAAAACTATGCATAGGCCAATGCATGAAACTTTATAATGTAGTAAAAGAAGAAGAAACTCTTTAAATCTAGTTAGCCTAAGCATGCTTTTTGTTTCAAATTTTTTCAGAAAAGTTCCTTTAACGCTCTCCATTTTCATGCCTCCTTCTCCACACGAATTCTAGGATCCAAAAACGCTGAAACTACGTCTCCCAAAATGTTACATACAACGGTAAGTATAGTAATAACAAGCACCAAAGCTTGAACAACTGGATAATCTTGTTTTAAAATAGATTTGTAAAGGAGACTGCCCATACCTGGCCAAGCAAAAACTGTTTCCACTATTACGGCTCCACCAATTATCCATGGAAGATCCAGAAAAAACATGACGGTGAGTGGTATCAAGGCATTTCTTAGGGCGTGCCTTAATATCACTCTCCTTGATGGAAGCCCCTTAGCCCAAGCCGTTCTAACATAGTCTTCAGTTAAAACTTCTAACATTTCAGTTCTCACAATTCTAGCGGACATTGCAACATAAGGTAAGGTGAGCGTTAACAATGGAAGAACCATTGATTCCAAACTTGAAGATCCCGATATGGGGAACCATTTAAGATGTAATCCAAATGTAAGCATGAGGATTAATCCAAGCCAATAGGTGGGCATCGAGTAGAAAAAGGTTGCAACACCAACTGTTATGCTGTCTACGGCTGTGCCTCTTTTTAGAGCTGCAACTACGCCAATGGGGATGCCGAAAACATAGGATAACACTAATGCTGTAAACGTTAACTGTATAGTGTATGGTAGCCTAGACCAGATGAGAAGGGAAACTGGTAATCTTGTTACGTATGAATAGCCGAAGTCTCCCGTCATTACATGGGATAACCAATAAAAATACTGAATGTAGATAGGTTGATCAAGACCCCAGCTTCTTCTAAGCTCTTCTATCCTCTCCGGCGTTACTCTTTCGCCTGCAATTAGTTTAATGGGGTCGCCTGGCAACATTTGCATGAGTAAAAAAATAAAAAGGGATACGAAGAGAATTACTGGTATTCCTATGAGCACTCTTTTAACTGAATAGCGTAGCAAAGCTGACAATTTTGTTTCATCCGCCTTTCACTACTTTGATTTTAACGTCTTGTATGAACAGTGTTGCGAATGGTGGCATAACCAAGAGTCCTTCCACATTCTTTCTCACAGCAGTGTAGGTAATGTCTATATATAAGGGAACCCAAGGTGCATCTTTCAACAGTATATTTTGTATTTCTGTGTAAAGCTCTGTTCTTTCAGTAGAGTTAAGAGCTGTTGATCTATCTTCATCAAAAAGGCTGTCAACTTCTGGGTTGCTGTATGTATAATTTCCCATAGTACTGTGTAGTAGGTAGGGCAAAATTCCAGCTGGATCAAACCAAGAGTAGAATCTGCCTGCAAGGTCGAAATCCCAATCTCTAGTTTTAGATCTGATATAACTGTAGGCAAATTCTTTATAATCAACATCTATGCCTATGCTTGCTAATTTAGCCTGTAGCAAAGGTCCGATCTTCTTAAATTTAGGCTCGTCATTTGGAATAAGTAGTTCAAGCCTTAATGGTTGCCCGTCTTTGTCAACGATTCCATCGCCATTGGTGTCAACCCAGCCGGCATCTGCTAAAAGGTTTTTAGCTGTTTCATTACTATAGGCGTAAGTTTGGCTTGCATACTCTTCAACAGAAGCGTTATAGGCCAACATGGATGGAGACATATAAGAATAGCATGGCAAAACAGTATCCTCTAATGTTGTTTTTATTTCGTCTCTGTTTATTGCGTAGATCAAAGCTTTGCGTACTCTTACGTCATCTAATGGTGGTCTCTTAACATTAATCATTATGTATGCAATGCCTGGAGTTATGCTATCATATAGCGTTACGTCAGGGTTGGTTTTCAGGTTTGCTACAGCGTCTGATGGAACTCCTCTTACGATGTCGACGGTTCCTGCTTCAAGTTCACTTATCCGTGTCAAATCTTCTGGAATGAATCTAATCATCACCTCGTCTATGTATGTGTTGGGTCCCTTGTTTTGGACAAAGGGCAAATTGGTCTTGTAAAAGTTGTTTCTCTCAAGGAGAACATAAGAACCGTGAACCCATTCTTTAACCTTGTAAGGACCAGGTCCGATGGGGTTTTGATTGAAAGCTGCATCGCCTACTTGACTGGAAACATTTGTATCCACTACATTCCCGTAAACCACGGGTATGTCATTAAACCAAATGTAGACAGGTGGGACATTACATATGATCTTCAGAGTATGTGAGTCTATAATTTCATAATCTATGACAGCATCGTAATCGCTGCCATATGGACTTAGTTGACGATATCTCTCTATGCTGTCCCTCATAATTTCAGCAGTGATTGGATCTCCATTCGAAAATTTGGCATCGGCAGGTAAGTAAATTGTTATGTTGTTGCCCTCCATCTCTACATTTGTGGCAAGGTCTGGAACCATTCCCATACTCTCATTGAAGTTCATGTAACACTGAAAGATTAAATCGTGAATCTCATTTGACCAGCTTACTTGCTGAATATCTAAACCCTCAGGCTCCTCAGGTATTGCTATCACTAAAGTCTTTTTATACTCAACTGGTGGGGGCAAAACGAAGTAGTAGACAATTATGCCTATACCAGCTGCAACTATTATTATCAAAGCAATGATTATTGCTTGAATCTTAGTTATAGCTTCCTTAGACTTCAATTTTTCGAGACTCTTTTTAAGCATCGATGACATACGCATCTCCCTTTTTGCCTCTCTACATAGAAAAGATTGATGAACACTTAAATTTTTTGCATACTCGTTTAAATTATGAATTCAGTTAACACTTTTATCCATGTTAAATTTAAACAATTATTACAATTGTGGCTAGAACCAAAATTTATACAGCAGCTTATATTGACGTTGATAAATCAATTAAACAACATGTTTGGTTTCACGTCACTTTTCTATTGCAGAAAAGAATAATTTGAGCGATACCAAAATCATGCGCAAATGACGACGTTTATCAAAGTTTGTGGGAAGCTTGTTGAAGGTTTTTTTATAAAGAGGCTTACACGTTTTTCAGCTTTAGTTAAGTTTGAAGATGGAGTTTTCAATGTTTTCCTGCCAAACCCGGGGAGGTTGGAGGAGTTTCTATATTTTGGTGCTAAAGTTGTTTTGAAAAAGACCGCGCATAAGGGAAGGAAGACAGCTTATGATTTAATAGGAGTTTATCATGAAGGTCGAAAGGTTTCCATTGACTCCAGCGTTCCCAACAAGCTGGTTTTGAAAATTTGAAGAATAAAGCCTTAAAAGAATTTGCTGAATACTCCATTGTTAAGCCTGAACCATTTTATAGGCATACCTCGTTTCGACTTCCTTTTAAGCAATCATGATGAAGCCTGTCTTCTGGAGGTTAAGTCTTGCACCCTTGTTAGGAATGGAATAGCCATGTTTCCGGATGCAAAAACCGAAAGGGGAACTAGGCATGTCATGGAATTGCTCAAAGCTAAAAGGGAAGGCTATAGAGCCTGCCTACTCTTCCTTATTCAGTGCACAGATGCCTACGCTTTTTCGCCCGCTGATGATGTGGATAAAGAATTTGGAGAGGCTTTGCGGACAGCCTTTAAAAAGGGTGTGGAAGTTTACGCTTACACTTCTGAGTTTTTGGATGATAAAATAATGCTTAGAGAAAGAGTTGAAGTGAAACTTTAATAACGCAATTATTTTTCAAGTTTAGCCCAAGTAAAGGAGATAGCCCCTCTCTAGATTTTAAGGCGTTCCGTTGTTTTGTTCGATTCTTGCGTTGTCTTTGTCAAAGATTAGGTATGTTGTCACGTTGGTTTTGTCTATGCCGTGCCAGTTGTAGGTGTTTCCAATGGAAATCAGTTTTTGTGTGGGCGCCATTATATTATAGCCATCGTATTGTGGGTTGTGCTCAAATAAAGCGCCAATTAGGATTATGGTTTCTGCGCTTGGATTTAATTGGCTGTATATGTTTGGGCTTTTATCCGTGTAGAACATTCCACCCATTATTGTGAGCTTTGACATCATGCGATTTCTTATCAGAATGTTTGGAACGTTTCCGTCTGGACCGTTTTCAACCCAACAGTTGGTTAACTCTAAAGTTGGTAAGAGCGCATTTTCTCCAGTTCCGCCTTCTATGACTATGTGGGCTTCTAATGATGGATTCCATATGTTTTTGCTTGATAAGAGGCAGTTTGCAAGTTTCAATTGGGCAATGTTTTTGGCGTAAACATCTGCTTTTCTATGAAACCCTATTAGGCAGTGAATGAGGTTTATTTGACCACATGTTCTGTAGCCTTCGCCACACTCGCCTATTTTAACGCCATATTCTGTTATGGCGTCTGGAGTGTCGTTGATTTTTCTGCCGTCTATCCAGCAGTTGAATATTAAGCTGTCTTCGCAACCCGTTAGGTCTACATTAGCGTGTATGGCGCCCCAGATTTTGCAGTTGCGGATTTGGTGGACTGGAACTTGACTTGTTGTGCGCATGGCGTCTATACATTTTTCGGCTAAGCCATTTCCGTTTATGAATAAGCCATCTAAATGCGCATACCTTACATTGCGTATGTCAAAGACTGCGTGTATTTGTTCTATAGCGAATATTTCTGCGCCGTTACCTATAATGTAAAAGTCTTCTTTTGGTGGCGTTATTGGTTCTGTAATGTTAAAACGTTGTTTTTTAAGGTATATACATGAATAACCAGCATCTAAAGCACCTTGAATGTCTTCGAACTTTTCTCCTTTTCCAACAACTATTTCTGCTGTTAAGGATTCATTTAGCCATAATCCGCCATACTGTCTATAACCCTCTTCTATCCACTCGTCAAGATTCCCGAAAAATGCAGAGTGTGAGGCTACTGTGCTGCGAATGTTGCTGTCATAAGAAGGATAGGGACAAGTGATAAATGCTAAAGAAGTAAGTAAGAAAAGAAGTGTAAGCATTGTAAGGCGGCGAAAATGCTGCGACTGCATTGAACACTCCGAAATGCACACTCAATCGCTAATGTTGTAAGGTTTTGTATGTAACCTATTAACACTTACAAAAGAGCGCCAAAGCCAAAATCTAAATCTAACCTTTACTTAGCTTGGTGAGGGTGCCAATATGTCTCTAACTTTGCGTGATGCTCAACATTTATGTTGGAAAAATTTCAGGAAAATTAATGATAAGCTTGACCCAGAAAAGGGTATGGGTTGGACGCCTTTTGTTATGATTACGGATTTGCTTGAGGAGGCTGGTGAAGTAGCGGCGGTAGTTAAGGGATTAGAAGGTTTTAAGCCTCATGAAAAACCAAAAACGAAGGAGATGTTGGCTGCTGAACTTTCAGATTTGCTTTACATCATTTTTGTTTTAGCTGAGCATTATGGTATAGAGTTGGAAGAAGCTTTTCTTCAGACAGTAAATGATTATGTTTTAAGATTTGTAAAATAAAAAGCTAGCAAGAGCGGTTTACGCTGTTTCCTCGATTAACTTCTTAACTCTTCCTTCAATTTCGTCTCTGATTTGGCGCACCTTTTCTATAGGCTTTCCTTTCGGGTCTTCAATTCTCCAGTCCACAACCTTGTTTAATAATGGTGCTGGACAAAATCCTCCAGCTTCGCAGCCCATCACTATTATTATGTCTGCGTCTCTAACCACTTGATTGTTGATGAGTTTTGGTTTGTTTTTTGAAATGTCTATTCCCTTTTCCCGCATGACTTGCACAACTGTTGGATTTACTTCTCTTGATGGCATGGTGCCGGCGCTTTGGGCTTCAATTTTTCCTTTTCCATAATGGTTTGCGAAGGCTTCAGCCATTTGGCTTCTTCCCGCATTCTCAACGCATACAAATAGGATTTTCTTCATTTCAATCAACATTAGAGTAGTTTATTTTGGGTTTTATGTTTTGCTTTCGCAGTCCATGCAAACGTTAACTTCCCTATTAGTCCAGAAGGTTTTGCCGCACTTTTTGCATGTGATTTTGTGGAGCAAGCCCTTATCTCCAGATTTAACTGGTGTGAATACAAACTCTCTTTTTGGGAAACTTATTGCCTTTTTGTGGCATAACGGTTCGCACGCTGTACAACCATTAACGCATTTTAGAGGGTGGGCAACTATTGCTTTGCCGTCTCTAAATTCGAAAACACCGTTTGGACAGAACTTCACACATTTTGGCTTTTCAAATGGGGCGCATCCGTCACATTTTTCCGGAAAAATTGTTGGATACCATGGTGTGCAAGATTCTGCCATAAGGTTATCCTCATTGCAGTTTTCTTCTACAGTCAAAGCAGAGTTCAGTTTCGAAGTTTGTTAGGAAAGTTTTTCCGCATCCCTTGCATTTCACTTCTTTTAGCATTCCCTCTTTTATGGGCGAAACTGATTTCAGAAGGTCCGTTGCTGTTTGCATGCATGAGCATGGCGGTTTATTTTTCTGTTCATTTTCTTTCATGGCTATAACGACCCACTTATAAAGCCATATAAGAGTCCGAATATTACGCTTCCAGCCCAAGCTATAAGCATGTAAGTCAAAACCACTTTCCACTTTGCGATTCGTGAAACTGCCATTGCATTTGCAACATCATATGGCTGTCCCATAAGCCAGCTAAGCAAGGCGCCTTTTGACATTCCAAGATCCCACATAGCCTTGCCCAAGACAACTTCAACAAGCGTTGGAGTGTAAAGTGGTCCGCCAAGAATGGATGCGATGAATATTCCAGTGACTCCTGTTAGGTATGTCCCAACGATATCTTCAGGTAGGAAAGCTTCCACATAGCTTACTACAACCAAGCCTAA
>JAVZJY010000010.1:0-34027 GCA_038872535.1 Bathyarchaeia archaeon
AAGCGCATACGTGAAGGTTCCAAAGGAAAATGCTTCCGAGTGGATTCTATATAAATATGCAAACGATGGCAACTTAGCCAAAGCCTTAGTCTTCAAATACGAAGGCAACTATTACAGATTCGACGAATTAGGCTATTTTAACGGCGGTCGTTCATACGGAAACATTCTGCATGGAACAATATCAGAGTTGATGCCAGAAACTAAAAGCGTTTTCATTGGTCCAGCTTGGGTGTTCGTCGGTGCAGGCTGGATAGTTACAGGCATAATATTCTACAAGAAGAACAAACGAGAAACACTTGAACAACCTTAAATTTCCCCTTTTCTCTAAAGCTATAGTGAGGCTTAAAATGGTTTGTAATAGTTGCGTTGCTAAATTGGCTTATAGGCTTATGCGAAACCACAAAGTGGACATGATGCATGCTTTTGAGCTGGCTGAGAAAGCTGTTTTGCGTGTAGAAAATAATAAAAGAAAAGCAGAAGCAAAACTCTTAAACGACCCGCCTGACCCACGTGATTATACTCAAGCATGTCCAGATGCTGGATTGCGTTGTTCTGCTAATACAGATTGCACAGAATGAAATTTATCAACTGTCCCAAATTGCAGCTGCCCAGACCCTCTACCTAACAGCCACCTTGTAAGCAATAATTGCTATTCGGCAATTTTCTTAAGCTGTTTTTGGTACATTTCGACTATTTCGCTTGCTGTTGTTGCGTCTTCTGCTGCTTTGTCAAGCCTATAGTTGCCAGTAAACCTTGGAAAGCGTATGGCTAAGCCGCTTCCTTGGCGTATGGCGTTCATGGCGCACGTGTGTATGGGGCTTAGGGTTATTTCAGCGCCTAAAACTTCGATTACTACAACTGGCTCAAACCAAACATCCGCCTCAATCGTTGAATTTACCCTTGGATGTTTATGTGATATGATGTGTTTTTTCATCATTTCTGGAAGTTTCGCCAAATCCTCATCCGTAAAGCCTGTTCCGCATTTTGTTACTGTTTCGAAGGTGTCGCTTTCTGGGTTATATGCGGCTAATAGTAGTGCGCCGTATGTTCCAGCCCTTTTTCCTCTTCCATGAAACGCGCCGACAATGACCAAGTCTACTGTGTCTGTCATTTCGCTCTTATAATCACGCTTATATTTTATCCATAACCAGCCTCTTGCGCCTGCTTGGTAAACAGAGTCTTCAGCCATGGATTTGCATACTAAGCCTTCGCAGCCATTTTCTATAGCCTCTAAAAAGAATTTCTCCAGTTCCTTCGGGTTGTCTGTTATTATATAATTGGCTGTTTTGACCCTTTCGCTTTCTTCTATCGTCTTCACAAGGGCTTCTCGCCTAATTGGATATGGCTTTAGGGTTAGGTCTTTGCCGTCCAAATACAAGGCGTCAAACATGAAAAGTGAAACCGGATACTCTTCCATGGCTTCTTTTATTCCATATTTGCGTCTCCGATGCATCAGCTCTTGAAAGGGACGCATTTCACCAGTGTCAACATCTATGGCGACGCATTCAGCCTCCAAAATGGCTTCTTTCGCCCTAACATGCTTTTTAACAAGTTCTATGGCGTCTGGGTATTGACTGGAAATGTCCTCTAAGCGCCTTGAAAATAGGGTTACTTCGCCCTCTTTTTTATGAATTTGGATTCTTTCGCCATCATACTTGTATTCGGCTATGCATTTTCCGCCAAGCTTTTCCAAGATTTCCTCTGGCGTGGAAAGCCTTTCAGCCAGCATGGGCCTTATTGGTTCGCCAACCAAAACTTCAAACTTTTTCACGCCCCTCAGCCCTTTTTCAGCCACAGCCTTTGCAACCCTTCCAAGGTCTGAACAAACATTGTAAGCACGTTCTATAAGCTCGCGGGCTTCTTTTCCGCCTCCGTAGGCTATGGCTAAAGCGTCTAAAACTGTCATGTCAGCAATGCCAAGGCGCAAATTGCCAGTTACCGTGCGCATTATGTATTTTGCCTCTTTTGGAGTTGCATCAGCCAAAAGCCCAGCCAACAGAGCAGTTTTTAGGTCAACGGCGCCTGAACCTGAAGCCTTAGCCATCTTATCCAATGTTTCGTAAACTTTTTGAACCGTTAAGGGTTGTTGGAAGAAGGTTACCTGTTTCTTTTTAGCCATGAATTTTTGGGCTGTTTCACCCAAGTCTCCACTTTTCTTCAGGTCTTCCTCAATTTCTGATTCCTTGATTCCAGAAGCTTTTGCTAGGGCTTTTATTGCAAGTTTTTCGGCTACGCCTATTTCAAGTTTGACAAAGTCTGGGTAAATTTTTCCCTGCGTTAAGTAGACGACTTTGTCGATTATTTCTTTAGGCGTGTTTTTTAGAAGGTCGACTAAGAGGTCTGTCATTTCAAGCCTTTTTGTTGTGGCTTCAATTTTTTCATAAGCCTCGGCAATTTCAGCGTACTTCAATAACTAACCTCGTTTTAATTTAAGCGAGAAGGTGCTTAAAAATTGTAGCTTCCGCTTCTCCACGTTTCGTAGTGAACTATTTGATTTATGGGTCTTCTACTACGTGGTTGGGGCGATTCGTTAGGGTAGCCCACTGGAATTATGGCAACTGGTCTTATTCCCTGTGGAATTTTTAGGACTCGCCTTGCTTCTTCTTCCTTGAAGGCGCCAACCCAGCATGTTCCAAGACCAAGGGAATAGGCGGTTAAGTGAATGTTTTGTATGGCAGCAGCCGTATCTTGTAGGCAATATAAGGTTTTGCCTCGCATTCCATAACCTTGCGAAGAGCGGGTTTCGTTTGCACAAACCACAATTACCACGGGCGCTTCTTCAATGAAAGTTTGATTTAAAGCTGCTTCCGCAAGTTGTCTCTTGATTTCTGGTTTTCGCACAACTATGAATTCCCATGGTTGAATGTTTCCTGCTGAAGGGGCCCAATGTGCGGCTTCAATAAGTTTTTCCACAATTTCAGCTGGAACATCTTGGCTTTTGAAGGCTCTTATGCTTCTTCTTCCCTTAATGGCTTCTAAAACATCCATGAATTTCACCTTAACTATTAAGTAAGTATGTGTGGGTTTAAACTTTAAAATTTACAGTTCACCGAAAGACTTTTACACTCAATTTTACTTTTTGACTTGAACAACATGGATATAAACGCTTTACGAAATATTCTGCCTTTGATAGGTATTTCGGTTATAGTTGCATGCGCCACTTTCGTCGTTAACATTTGGCTTTTCTCTCCGCATCCACGCTTTTCGCCAGCAGAAGCTTCTTTTATTGAAAGCCTACTGTACATCATTGTAGGAGCTTTATTGCTACTTGGTTCAGGTGGAATAACTCGAACCTCTCAAAGGGCAGCAATGTTGGCTTCAGCTGCAAAAGCGCTTGGCAAGGAGGTTATAGGTCCATCAGAAATATTCAGAAGAGACGCTTGGAAGCCGAAGGGCTTTACGCGATTGGGACTAATTTTGATTATGGCAGGAATAATTCTACTCATTCTTTACTTTGTTTTACTTTAAATCTAATAAAACTTTAAGAGGTTTATGCAAAAGCCTTAATTCTGGTTTTGCTTTTCTTTTTGTCTGGATGATGAGGTAGAGAGTCAATAGAGCTTAAGCGGTGATATGACTCGACGGGCGAACTGACACCTTCTTTTAAGGAAAATTTATCAGTTGAGAATGCAAATCAGAAAGGATACAGCGTTCGGAAATATGAGGAGCGAAGTTTGGGCGGATGGATTGTTGCTGCCTAAAAAGTTTACAGAAACCTTAGATAGGCTTTCGTCAAAAAATATTGTCAAATTTGGAGTTTACTTAACTGCGGTGATAGTGTTTTTTGCTTTAATTTTGTTGCCTCCAATCCTCGGGATAATATTTAAATGGGGTGCAATACAGCAGATTCTAAGCCAGCCAGAATACATGACACGAGCGCTTAATGCTGTTGAAAATTCCTTTGCGATAGCGCTTTTTGTTTCCATAATAGACATCATCGCTGGACTTCCAATGGCTTGGCTTGTCGCCCGTGGAAAGTCAAAGTGGCTAAATATTCTTGACACTTTATGTGACATTCCATTCATTGTGCCAACAACAGCCTTGGGCTACTCATTATTTCTTTTCTGGAGCAAAGAAAACGGAATATCAGCACTTTTTGGCACTACGCTTATTTCACCTGGTTGGCTTCTAGTTACGCTGCTTCATTTCACATTTTCTTATCCAGTTGTTGTCAGAGTGATTGTTGGAGCGTTGCTTGACTATAAAATGGAGTATGAACAGGCGTCACGAACTTTGGGGGCGCCGCCTTTCATAGCATCCAGAACAGTTACATTGTCAATTATTAAGCCTTCTTTGATTGCAGCTTTTATCCTAGCATTTTCAAGGTCAATTTCAGAAACTGGAGCAACAATAATGGTTGCCGGGGCCTTCGAGAATGGACCAACATTCATTTGGAACATGCAAGAAGAATTTTCTAAGGTTAATCCAGCAATTTACGAAGGAAGCATAGTCTTTGCAAGTTTCCTGCTCATAGCCATTTCATGCATAATTTTTGGGATAATCCGCATTTTTGGACCAAAACTGAAACTGCCAATAAAAAGGGTTTGGCCATCTTTAGAGAGAAAACTGAGCTATTCACCAGCAGTAACAGCCAGAAACAGCACCGCACTAATAATATTTCTTGCCATAGTGCTTATACCATCACTTTTTGTTGCACTTCCAGCATTCCAAGCCCTTTTTACAGACACTTTGCCAAATGCACTTTTGGGAAGGGGCGAACTCTGGAGTGTTTACTGGCAGAGTCTTCTTCTCTCATATTTCTTAGGAACTGTTGTAACTGTTATAAATGTCATAATAGGCTTGCCCATGGCAATACTTATTGCAAGAAAAAAGTTTGGAACATTAATATCAACAGCCCTTGATGTGCTTGTTAATGTTCCTTTAATCGTTCCATCCATAGCCTTAGGTGTTTCATTAAAGTTCTTCTGGAAAGAAACCTTAGCCTTCATTCCTGAAATGTTGCTACTCATATTTGCCCACTTAGCAATAACATACCCATACTTTGTGAGGTCCATGTCAGCAGCCATGGAAAGAATAAGCATAGATATGGAAGATGCCGCGAAGACTTTGGGCGCAAAACCTTTAGCTGTTTTTAGGACAATAATTTTACCATTAACAAAATATTCCATACTTTCCGGCGCTGTCATAGTTTTCACAAGAAGCGTGAGCGAAACAGGAGCAACCAAGGCTGTTACAACTTTGCGAACAGCACCACTTGTCATTGTGGATATTGTGCCAAAAGCTAACGGTTCGCAGGTTATTCCAGCAACATTTTTGGATATAGGTTTGGCTTGCGGTTTCTTAATATTGTTTTCCTTCATAATTCTTTTAGCATTAAGACTTGTTATCAGAGGGAAAGGAAGATATTAGCATGCTTAACATTATATGTGAACCGCCCTATTCATGCAGTCTTAAAGGAGGCAAAACGGATGCCTGACGTTCGCATAGTCAACGTTACAAAAAAATTCGGAAAAATTTTAGCCGTAAACAATGTTAGCCTCCACATTTATGATAAAGAATATTTTTCCCTGCTTGGCCCAAGCGGATGCGGAAAAACAACTTTGCTGAGGCTTATTGCTGGACTAATCAAACCAGATGAAGGCGAAATATACATTGGAGATAAACTTGTGAACGATGTTCCACCTGAAAACAGAGATATCGGATTTGTTTTCCAAACATTCGCATTGTTTCCCCACATGAACGCTTGGGATAACGTAACCTACGGTCCAAGAGTAAAGGGATTCAACGGTGAAAGAACTAAAACCATAGGGCATGAAGTTCTTGAAATGGTTAGACTGCATGAGCGGTTAGATGCCTTTCCGAATGAATTAAGCGGAGGAATGATGCAGAGAATCGCCGTGGCAAGAGCTCTTGCTGCTGGAGCCAAACTTCTGCTACTAGACGAACCATTAGGACAGTTGGACGCAAAAGTGAGGGATGAGCTGAGGTATGAAATAAGAAGGATGGCTAAAGATTTGGGACTAACCGCCATACACGTGACACACGACCAGTCTGAAGCCATGGCAATCTCTGACAGAATCGCAATTATGAAAAAGGGAAAAATCATGCAAGTTGGAACCCCACAAGAGCTTTACATGAAGCCAGCAAACATCTTTGTAGCCCACTTTGTAGGAGAATCCAATTTTCTGGAAGGATACACTTCAACAGCAAACGTTAAAGGCGCCACTGTAGAGTTGCGCGGCGGAATAAAAGTGCAAACTGTTGAGAAAAATGTAAAATTAGGTGAAAGAGTGCTTTTAGCTGTGAGACCAGAAACCTTCATTATTGAAAAGGGGATAAAGAAAAGTGAAAACTCCATTTTAGGAACAATAGAAAGAGTAACCTTTGAAGGAACGAACGTGCGATATGAAATTAGACTTGAAAACCAAGATTTAGTAGTAGCTGTTAAACCTTCCCTAACCGAGGAATGGTTTAATATGGGTGAAAAAGTTACTGTAAGTTTTCCACCCGAAAAAGTCCACGTATTCAAATATCCAGAAGTAGGACTGAGGGAGGAGATAGCTGTTGAGTGAACTAATAAAATGGTTTGAAAAGAGAAGAGAAACAAAAGCATTAGCAACCGTACAGCAACATCTGGCTCTAACAACAGGAATAATTGAGGATTTGGAAAAGGCGATAATGGCTGCCATAAAAAACGACGAAAAAGAAATGCAAAGATGCATAGAAAGAGTGACAAGCAGCGAAAGAGAAGCAGACAAACTTAGAAGGAAAGTTATGGATGAACTTTCGAAGGGAGAACTTTCACCAGACGACAGGGTGGATTTAATGGACTTGGTCAAAAGGGTGGATATGGTTGCAGACTGGAGCAGAGAATCCACACGTGTACTTGGTGCCATACCAATGACTCTTGTGCCAGACTCTATAAAAAACGAATTTGCAGAAATGGTTAAAGGCGCAAAAGAATGCACAATCTCTCTTCAAAAATGCGTTAACAAAATGATGACGAAACCAGAAGAAGCCCTCCAAGCCGCTGACATGGTGGAGCGGGAAGAGGAAAAGGTGGATGATATACATGAAAAGGCTAGAACACTCCTTGGAAAAGAGGAAATACCTAAAGCTGGAATAGCAGTTTTAATAAGTCAGCTATTCGAAGCCATAGAGATGATTGCAGACGCATGCGAAGACGCATGCGACCAAGTTAGAATTATAATGGTTAGAAAATGAGGTGAACGCATATGGCGGAGATAAAAATTAACATATCTGAACTTAAAAGTGAAGGAGATGATGTGATAAAAGAATTGGTGGAATTCATTAAAGAAAAAACCAACGCTGAAGTTGACACAACTACAGACTCAATAATCGTTAAAAGTGAAGAAAAAAATGTTTCCAGAAAATACCTTCGCATACTCTTGAAAAAGTTCCTACACAAAATCGAATTGAAAGACTATTTCAGAGTAATAAGCTACGAAAACTCTCTCATGGTTAAAGAGAAGAAAATCGAAGAAGAATAGGCGCTCTATTTCTTTTTAAGCGCCTCACGCTTCCTTTTAGCCAGACCCTCCTGAATCTTAAGCACAAAATGCCTTGCAAAGTAAACATTTTTGTAGGCTTCTAAAAGCTTTTCATTTGCCAAACAATTTTCAGCTTCATTCAGCAAACTTTGCACTTCGCCGAGATTAGGCATAGCATCAAATCTTTTAGCTTCAGGATTTGGTTTCCAATGGGCTACGTTATTCACATTTTGAAGCGTTACAGAGAATAAGAAAAGCATATACTCCAGTTCCGCTGCAACATGCCAAAGGCTCTCAGCGAACAAGTTTTCATCATTTTTATTTAACGCTCCAATAGATTTTTCTAAGTAGTCATTTGCAGTTTTCACCGTTTTCAATATTTTCTCGTTGACACTCATGGTCTCAACCATTTCGGCACTTTAATACTCACCCTTCCTTTTTTATCTATTTCGCCAAACTTAGCTTTCCTTTTTAACAACAAAAAGAATCCCTAAAAGTATCAGTGCCGCGCCAAAAACAAAAATTGGAGCTGGTTTTTCTTGAAACAAGATTAATCCCAAAATGGTTGCGCCAACTGGTTCAAGTAAAGCCATAGTTGCCGTTTCAAAGGATTTTAGGTTTGACAAAGAAGAAAAAGCTAACGTGCGAGCCGCTGCTGTCGGCAGTACTCCTAATCCAACCAATGGAAGGATGCTTTCCATGTTAGTTGGCACTTCCAAAGTTCTGTTTGAAACGGCTAATCCTAAGACGCAAACAATTATGGCCGCTATAAGATAAATTGGCAGCATCGTGGAAAGTATGTCAATTTTACCCCTTATCTTCCTTCCATAAGTGAGGTAGGAGGCTTCAAGCAGAGCAGCTAATATGGCTTCTAAATCCCCCTTTAGCCTAGGAGAGAAGCTCTCTAATGAAGTGTTAGTTATTTGAGTTTCAGCGTAAGCAATCACGCATACGCCAATAAAGGATAATGCCAAGCCTAAAAAAGCGAGACGTGAAGGCTTAACCTTAAAGAGGAAACCTGAAATAAACACCGAAAAAATTGGAACAGTGTTAACGAGGACTGTTGCGTTCAGAACTGTTGTGTCTTTTACAGAAGATATGAAAAATATGAAATGCAACCCAAGAAAAAGGCTGAGAACTAAAAGACCTCTTAAATTCTTCTTGATAAGGTTAAAACTAAAAACTCTTCTGAGCATAAAGAGCACTATAGCCAACACAATGCAAGCGATGATTAAACGCCAGAAGGCTATAGAAAAAATATCTAAATTTTGGAGAAATCTTATGAAAATGGCTGACGTTCCAAAGAGGATGCCAGCAGTTATGCCTTCTATTACAGCTATTTTTCTTGTTCTAACACGCATATTGATGCCCTTTTCTTTTTTAAGCTAAAGTGCTGTTCTCCAAATTACATTTATACGTTTCACTTCTAAAAGAAAGGATAATTGGGAAGTTGATGGAATTAGCTTTAGAAAGAAGGTTAGATGATGAAACTTGTTCGCTACAGAGATAGCGAAGGAGAAAAATATGGAGCTTTAACTGGTAATAGGATAATATGCTTGCCTAAACTTGCTAAACTCACGGATGAAAAGCTTCCAGAACAATTAGAGGAATTCGTAACATTAGGCGCAAATGGAGTTGAAAGGGCTGAAAAGTTAATTGAAAAAGCTGATGAAGATGCCATTAAACATGCTTCTTCCCTTACTAGCGAAACCACTTTGTTGGCGCCCATAACCTTTCCACCAAAAATCATTTGCCTAGGCTTAAACTATAAGGACCACGCCGGAGAACAAAATGCGCCAATACCAGATGAACCAATAATCTTTCTAAAACCCCACACGACAATAATTGGACCCAACGAAAAGATTGTTAAACCAAGCTTTGTTAACCAGCTTGACTATGAAGCTGAATTAGCTGTTATTATAGGTAGAAAAGCAAAAAATGTTATGGTTTCAGAAGCAAAATCATACATTTTTGGATACACTATAATGAATGACGTTTCAGCCAGAGACATACAGTTTAAGGACAAACAATGGACAAGAGGAAAAGGCTTCGACACTTTCGCCCCAATTGGACCATGCATAACTACAGTAAACCAGCTTGAGGACACGAATAATTTGGCTATCCGCACATGGGTCAACGGGGAACTTCGCCAAAACTCAACAACAAAAAACATGGTTTTCAATGTTAGCGAGATTATACATCACCTAAGCCGAGTTATGACTTTAGAACCATGCGACATAATCGCCACTGGAACCCCAGCAGGCGTCGGTTTCGCCATAAAACCTAAGCCAAAATTTTTGCAAGCCGGAGACATTGTGAGAATAAACATTGAAAAGATTGGTGTACTAGAAAACATGGTTATTGAAGAAAAACAAACGCTTTAGGCAAACAGTCTCCTTCTTTACCTCACATTCGTATTCTGAATTCATAAACCATAACTGTAACTTTTAAAGAGGATTTTTCTAGAAAAACCATATTAGACAATGTTTTTCAAAAAAGAAACCGACCGAACGCATAAAATGCATCAAACGCCATATAAGAGACGCAACACAAGAGACCATATGTGTGACAACTGCCGTTTCATGCTAACTTTAGAAAACTTTCCAGAAACTACATATTTTATGCGTCTTATTTGGGCTTGTACGTTTTGGTCACATCCACCGTTTCCTTGCTTGTTAATGCATAAACCAAGTTTACGTCTTTATTCCATTCGTTAGCATATATTAATGGCTGGTCAATTCTCTTCTCAGTAGGGTCTACATGAACCCAATGGTTATTGATGAAAACTTCAACCCAAACGTGGTCTCCAGCTGCTTTCTTTGACTTGTCTTTGAGGGTTGAACAGTCTACAACTATGCGGCTTCGGTATTCGTTTGCCAAAAGCAAACCATTGTAAAGTAGAGCAAATTCTCCGCATCTACCCTTAGATTGGTGAATTATGTCTATAGGAAGTTCGGCACGGGGTTTCGGCAACTCTTCCCTAGTATATTTTAGATTCCTATGCTCCCAATCCAACAATTCTTTCCAATCCAAATTTTCAATAGGGTCATGTAAAAAAGATTTTGCAAAATTGATAAGTTCCGCTTTATATTCTGGCGTTGCCATTTTCTCATAACATTTCTTATAAATTTCCACCATCTGCGGATATTCCGAAAATCGTTTAACAACGCAACTTTTCATTTGTTGTTCTCTTCCTAAAAGTAAATTTTGCCCTTTTTCTGAAAAGCTTTAGTTTAAAAGTTGAAACATATCAAATTTGGAAGGGGCTATTGAGATGTGTGGTATATTCGGATTTGCACTAAGAAGAAGTGTGTCGATGGTTAAAGTTTTTAGGGTTCTCCAGAAATTAGAGGTTCATAAATATCCAACTGAATCTAGGCCAGTGGGCGGTTTCGGCGCTGGTGTGGCTATTCTCAAGAAGAATGGAAATGTTTTTTGGAAAAAGTTGGGAAACTTTGTGATGTTTCATCCGCTAAACGTTTGTCTGAAACGGTTAACATTGAAGAAGCTTCTGTTCTAGTTGGGCATGTGCGTATGCCAAGTCCAAAATTTATGGAAACTGCAAAGTTCAGAGAGACTGCCCAGCCTTATGTTGCAAAATGCTATGATGATTTAACAGTAGTTTCGGTTCATAATGGCTACGTTGTAAATTACGAGGAAATTAAAGCAACACTGGATAAAAGGCATGTTTTTGAATCCGAAAAAATTGAGTTTATCGATTCTGAAGTTATTCCACATCTTTTTGAAGAATTATTGCTTAAAAAGACTAAAGCATCTGAGGCGTTAGATGCACTTTTTAATTTTTTAAAAGGACGGAATTCTATTGGTCTCCTACAGATTGAAAAGGAGCACTTATTTATGCACCTTATTCATAAACAATGGTCAAGAGGACTAACTGTTTGGACTAATAGCAAGAAAGAAGTGGTTTTCTGCTCCAGAAGAGAACCATTGATAGAAATTTTCGGTGATATGTTTGAGACAGAAGAGTTTGAGGAGAAAGTTTTCATTCCTTACCATAAAAATGCAAACTTACGGCTTTCTTTTCCTTTGGAGTTTTAGATAATAAAGATTAAACCTTTCTTTAACAGTATAGTTTTGAAATGCTCAACAATACGGAAGAAAGTTCAAGCTCTGAAGTTTTCAGTTTACTTGCCAAACCTATCCAAGACGCTTTAGCAGTACTGGGATTCACTAAGCCCACTTTGCCTCAAGTTATGGCTATTCCGCCAATTTTGGCTGGAGAAAATGTGCTTTTGATTGCGCCTACTGGAACTGGCAAGACAGAGGCTGTTCTCCTTCCAGTTTTTTCAAAACTAATTCAACAAGAAAAGAAAGAAGGCATAATGATAGTTTATGTTACGCCTTTAAGGGCTTTGAACCGTGACTTGTTAAAGCGTTTATCTTTTTGGGCAAACCGCTTAGGCATTTCAATTGAAGTTAGACACGGCGACACAGAATTAAAACTGCGTAGACGACAAGCTATTTCGCCGCCACAAATGCTTGTCACCACGCCCGAAACGCTTCAAGCAATTCTTCCAGGCTCACGCATGAGAAAGCACTTGAGCCATGTTCAATTTGTTGTTGTGGACGAAGTGCATGAATTGGCATCTAGCAAGCGTGGCGCCCAACTCACAATTGCCTTAGAGCGTTTACGTGAAGTTGTTGGAAGGGAATTTCAGAAGATAGGTTTGTCAGCAACTGTTGGCAATCCAAAGGAAGTTGCAAAATTTATTGCTGGAACAAAAAGAAGCGTAAGAGCCGTTCAAGCGTCATTGCCGAAGGGCTATAAGTATTATGTGGAAAATCCGGTGCCAACAGAAACTGATTACGATTTGGCTGGGAAACTTCAAACTTCGCCGGAAGCTGCAGCCAGAATAAGGCGTATAGCTGAACTTGTTGATACTCATAAGTCTACACTAATTTTTGTAAACAGCAGACCAAATGCTGAAATGTTAGGTTACAAGTTTAATCAGTTGGGAAGGACGGACATTGCAGTTCATCATGGCTCAATATCGAAAGAGGAGCGCATCCAAATAGAGGACAATTTTAAGGCTGGAATTTTGAAGGCGATAATCTGCACAAGCACCTTAGAGTTGGGCATAGACATAGGCGACGTAGACTTGGTCATCCAGTATCTTTCGCCTAGGCAAGTAAGCAGCCTAATTCAAAGGGTTGGGCGCAGTGGTCACCGCTTAGACATGCTTTCTGAGGGAGTTATCGTAACGGCTTT
This sequence comes from Bathyarchaeia archaeon, assembly GCA_038872535.1. Lineage (GTDB taxonomy): Archaea > Thermoproteota > Bathyarchaeia > Bathyarchaeales > Bathycorpusculaceae > JASEJA01. The sequence continues at coordinate 12,703 of JAVZJY010000010.1, forward strand.
TCCAGATGATACTCTTGAGTCCACGGCAGCCATGAGAAATGCTTATGAAAATAAAATTGAACCAGTTTTGATTCATTATAACGCCTTAGACGTTTTGGCTCATCAAATTGTTGGAATATTAATGGACAAGGGAACTGTAGAATTAAAAGAAGTTTTGAAGATTGTTAGAAGAGCGTATCCATATAGAAAAATTCCTCAGAAAACCCTTTTGGATGTGATATACTTTTTAGACAGTCTTAACGAATTAAGATTTGAAAAAGAAGGAAAAGTTTTGAGAAAAACACGCAAAACAAGAGGCTACTACTACGAGAATTTAAGCATGATTCCAGACGAGAGACGCTACCCAATAATAGACGTGATTTCAGACAGAAAAATCGGCACCTTAGGCGACGAGTTTATGGCTTTAAGAGCTCGCATCGGCTTAAATTTCATTGTTAAAGGAAAAGTTTGGCGCATAGTCCAAATAGAAGAGGAAACGGGTACCGTTTACGTTGTCCCATCAGAAGACACTTTTGCCGCCATTCCAGGATGGGATGGAGAAATGCTCCCAGTCCCATTTAACTTGGCACAAGAAACTGGAAGGTTAAGGGAAGACATTAGAAAGGCGTTAATGGAAACTGGAAAGGCTGAAGAAACAGCGCAGAGGCTTGCTGAAAAACTAAAAATAGATGAGAATGTTTTGCTGGATGCTGTAAGGGAAGTTGAGGAACACGTAAAGCAAGGAGCACCCTTACCAACACATAACCACATTCTAATTGAAGCCTTTGAAAAATACCTCATAATCCACGCTTGCTTCGGCGAAATCATAAACTCAACTTTGGGAGGCATATTCGACGCAATACTTTCAGATAGAGAAATTATAACTGGATGGTGGAATGACGGCTATCGAATACTAATCGAAACTCCAAGAAGCTTAACGCGGCAAGAAGTAGAAAAAATGCCAGAGACCCTCTTCAAACTTTCTGATAAAGAAGTAGAAAAAGCCTTCAACGATTATTTAGAGGCTAGATTCCCCTTCTCCTACAAAATGAAGTTTGTAGCCGAACGCTTCGGAGCTTTACCCCGTGGAAAAACCATGGGTCCAGAAAGGCAAAGTCAACTGCCAGCTCAATTTAAGGGAACGCCAATTTATGATGAAACCCTGCGGGAAGCCATGCTGGAAAAAGTAGATGTTGAAAAAGTGAAGGAAATAATGCATGAGATTAAAGAGGGAAAAATTAAAGTTAGTACATTATATCGCCATGAAAAGCCAACACCCATAGCCTTCCATATTTTAGCCAAGTATTCAGACCTTTCAGATTTGATGGCTCCAGAAAGAGTTTTGTTAAGTAATATAGAAAAAATGAAGAGGGCTGTGGAAGCCAGAACAGCTAAACTACTTTGCATGTCATGTGGCAGATGGTTTTGCGAGGAAAAAATTAGGGATTTGCCGGAACAACCATCATGTAAGGAATGTGGGTCAAGGCTTTTGGCACTATTATATCCGAAACAAAACGTTAATCGTTTAAGAGAACTTTTAAAGAAAAGAAGCGAGGCAAAAGAGTTCAGTGAAGAAGAGCTTAAAGAATTGGCGAATGCGAGGCGCACGGCTGACCTGATTTTAAGTTATGGCAAAAAAGCAATAATAGCCCTAGAAGTTAAAGGAGTAGGACCAGAAACAGCCTTTAGGATTCTTGGAAAAATGCATCCCATAGAAGGCGACTTTTACATGGACTTATTAAAGGCGAAAATTCAGTATTTACGAACAAGAGAATATTGGGAAGACAAAAAAGTTTTGAGTTAAAGCTTTAATAGCCAATTCTGTTTAGGAAACATTCTTTAACGGTGTATTCATGAGCGAAGAAGCTTCAGAAAGCGAGCTTAAGCCAACATTAGGTTTGTTTGACGCCACAGCCATAAGCGTCGGCGCTATTATTGGAGCTGGCATATTTGTTGTTACTGGTATAGTAGCGGGTTATGCTGGCTCAGCTCTCGTAGTTTCAATGGTTATCGCCGCATTAATCGCCATGTTCACTGCCTTAAGTTTTGCAGAATTGACGGCTTGGATGCCGAGAGAAGGAAGCGTCTATGAGTATACACATTTGTTGATTTCGCCGTTTGCTGGCTTTTTAACCGGTTGGATGTGGGTTGTCTCTAACACTTTCACTGGGGCAGCGGTTTCTCTTGGATTTACCTACTACTTAATTGCTTTATTTCCAAGTTTAGAAGCCAAATGGGTTGCAGCATTTCTCTGCCTGTTCTTTACTGCTCTCAATTATTTTGGTGTTCGCCAATCCGCCATTGTTAACAATGTTTTGGTGGCGGCAAAACTGTTTATTTTGGCTTTTTTCTGCATTTTCGGCGCATTTTATATAAACCCATTAAACTTTATGCCATTCAACCCTTTTCAAACAGGAGTCTTTTACGGCGCAAGCTACATTTTCTTCGCCTATGGAGGTTTCGCAAGAGTAGCCGTAATAGCTGAAGAGGTTAAAGATGCAAAGCGAAATGTTCCAAGGGCAATGCTTCTCTCACTGGTTATATCCACAATTTTCTACATACTTGTCGGCGCCGTCGCCCTTGGACTTGTTGGAGAAAAAAGCTTAGCGAATTCTACATCACCATTAAAGGAAGCCATTAGCATAACAGAAAATCCAGCAGCAGAATACCTTGTCTCGCTTGGAGGATTGTTAGCCACGGCAAGCGTTTTACTCACATCAATTTTAGGAGTTTCACGCATGACTTATGCAATGGCGAGAAGAGAAGACCTACCCCAAGCCTTAAGCAAACTTCATAAAAAATATGCTACGCCCTATTATTCCATCTGGATTATAGGCGCTTTAATGACCATACTTGTCTTGTCAATAGACCTTACAAGCGTTGTAGCCATAAGCACTTTCGCATTACTCTTTTATTACGCCTTAGCCAACCTTTCAGCCTTAAGGCTGAAGACAAAAGATAGGAAATATCCAAAAGCTATCCCCGCAATTGGAATATTCACGTGCTTGGCGCTTTTGGTTTTTATAATTTTTGTTTCACCGCAAGCATGGATAATTGGCACCACAACCTTATTAATAGGCGCAATTTATTACGCTGCAAAACAAAAATTCGGCTAATGGAGGAAGCCTAAATGTGGGATTTGCTGCTAACCATATTTGGTTTCGTTGTTGGAATAATAGCTTCCCTAACAGGCATAGGAGGCGGCGCCTTCATAGTTCCCATACTAACAATTCTTTATGATTTTGTTCCAGCCAACGCCGTGGGAACAAGCCTAACCTCCATAATTTTCACTGCAACCGCATCAACAATAAATTACGCAAAGCAAAAGAGAATATACTACAAAACAGGCTTAATTTTGGCAGTAACAACAGCCCCGGGAGCTTTTTTGGGCGCCCGTCTCACTAGAATAATACCGCCGAATATGCTGGGGTTGATTTTTGGGTTTTTCATAATTTTTGTAGCCTTACGCATGATTATCAGCATAGATGATTTCAGACGTAAGAAGGCAAATCCAGAAAAGGGAACAGTTCAAATAATTTCAAGATCTGACAATGAAGTCATAAGTTCTGGAAGAACAGTCATTTGGGGGGCAGGATTAAGTTTCTTCGGTGGACTTGCGTCTGGACTTTTGGGCATCGGCGGAGGCGTATTAGTCGTGCCAATAATGGTTTTCGCCCTAAAAATGCCCATTCACAATGCCACGGCAACATCCATGTTCACAATGATTATAACATCCATATCTGGCGTAGTGGAACATTATATGGCGAATCACATATACTTTGATTACGCGCTTCTCTTAGCCCTAGGAACAATTTTCGGCGCCCAAGTTGGCGCTTACGCTTCTAAAAAAATTTCTGGTAAAGGGCTTCGCAGAATTTTCGGCATGGTCTTACTCTTTGTGAGCATACAAATGATTCTAAAGTATCTGCCTTCATAATCTTTCAATATTTTTGAAGGAGAAATGTTTAACCACGTCTGTTTTTAGGGAAAACAGAAAACTTTCGGCTGAAGAAAACTTCGAGTCCAGTAAGCCTTTAAGTTCACGTAAAAAAGCGGAAAAATCAGTGAAATCCTTATGAATTGAAACCAGCAAAATTGTTTTCCCGCCGAGACCTTCACCCGAAGTCGTGAAGAGGATTTTCGGATTTTTCAAAATCCAATTTTGAACCTCTTTTGCCTGTTCCAAATTTATGTTTGTTGTTAGAAAGTTTAGTGCTGCCATTTCAAATCCAATTTTCTCTAAGTTGGGGATTACTGTGTATTCGCGGATGTATCCCAATTTTTCAAGGCTCTTCCGCATTCTTGTTATGGTTGGCTGAGAAACCTTGATGGCTTTTGCGATTTCTCTGTCGCTTCTTTTAGAGTTTTTCATTAATTCGTAGAGAATGTCTACCATTTTATGTTTTGGCATGCCGTTGAATCACCATTTCAAGTTATTTCTTTTCCTTCCTCTTTAGCATGTTCTCTAAAATTGGACGCAGCTTTTCATTTTCTGCTTTAATCTTTTCCTTGCCTAAGGCTTGCATTTGCTCAGTCATTTCTTTAACGAGTTCTGCAAACTTTACACCTTCAGCAGCGGAAACATATTCCACTCGGAACCTTTCTGAACTTAACCCGAGTTTGTGAAGCATAGGCGCTAAGGCATCCATTCTAGCTTTCATTTTCCAGTTACCACTAATATAGTGGCAGTCATAGGGCAGGTGGCATGCGGCAACCAAAACCATTCCAGCTCCAAGTCTGAAAGCCTCAAGAACAAAGTCTCTATCAACCCTACCAGAACACATTACACGTATAGGGCGGATTGTTGGCGGATACTCAAATCTGCTTGTGCCAGCCAAATCTGCGCCTGCATAACTGCACCAGTTGCATAAGAAAGCCAAAATTTTATCTTCTGGATTCGTTTCTAGGGCTGCTCTGATTTGGGCGAAGATTTGGGCGTCTGTGAAGTGCATCTGCGTTATGGCATCTGCTGGACATTCGGCAACGCATGTTCCGCATCCATGACACATGGCGGTTATCACTTGCGCTGGCTTCTTTTCTTCAATTTTTATAGCTCCGTAGGGGCAACGTTCAGCACAAATTCCACACTTTGTCGTAACATTTCTGCATTTATCTGGGTCTACAACGGAAACTATGGGTTCTATTTTCCAAGTAGGCTTCGAAAGCACAGTTGCCGCCCTCGACGCTGCGCCGCTTCCTTGCGAAACGCTGTAAGGTATGTCTTTTGGCGCTTGACATGAACCAGCCAGAAATATTCCATCTGTTGGAGCATCTAAGGGTTTAAGCTTGGGGTGACTTTCCATGAAGAACCCGTCTGCTCCTCGTGTCAAGTTAAGTATTCGTGCAATTTCTTCTGAGCCCTTTTTCGGGATGGCTGCGGTAGCGAGAACAACCATTTCAGCTTCAATTTCTATTGGTTGACCCAATGTCATGTCTTCAGCATGTATAAGCAAGTTTTTTGTTTCAGGAATTTCCAAAACACGGCTTACCCTTCCACGAATAAAGTTTGCACCCAGCTCTCTCGCTCTTTGATAGAATTCTTCAAATCCCTTGAAGTTGCTCCGTATATCCATGTAAAAAACATAAACTTCAACATCATCCTTGTATTTCTCCTTAAGCTGAACAACATGCTTAAGCGTGTACATGCAGCAGAAGTTTGAACAGTATGGATACTTGTTCGTGTCCCTTGAACCGACACATTGGATAAAAGCTACGCTATGCGGCTTTTGTCCATCAGAAGCCCTAACAACTTTGCCGCCAGTTGGTCCCGCTGCAAGAATTAACCTCTCAAATTCAAGAGATGTTACCACATTGGAGTATTTGCCATAACCATATAATTGGTTGTCGTAAGGCAAGTATATGTCGTAGCCTGTTGCCACAATTATTGCGCCAACTTCCAACTCTATTTCTTCTGGCTTCTGTTCAAAGTTTATGGCTTGTCTTGCTCCGCAAGCGTCAACGCACTTGTAGCATTCGATACAATAATCCTTATTTATGGTGTAAACAAGCGGAACCGCTTGGTCAAAGGGAACGGATATGGCTTTTCTAACGCCTAAATTCATATCCCACTCGTTTGGATATTCAATGGGGCAAACTTCTTTGCATTCGCCACAACCGGTGCAGTTTTCAGCAATAATATAACGTGGATTTTTCCTAATTCTAACCTTAAAATTCCCTATAAAACCGCTTACGCTTAACAAGTCAGCAAAAGCGATAATTTCGATGTTCGGATGCCGTCCAACATCAACCATTTTTGGACCTTCAATACAAATAGAACAGTCAAGGGTTGGAAAGGTCTTATCAAGCTGAGCCATGTGACCGCCTATGCTCTCTCCCTTTTCAAGAAGGTAAACCTTGAAACCCATCTCCGCTAAGTCTAAGGCTGCGTTCATTCCAGCTATGCCGCCGCCTATGACTAATGCCTTATTGATTACTGGAACCTCTATTGTTTCAAGGGGTTGCAGCAATCTTGCCTTTGCAACAGCCATTTTTATAATTTCCTTAGCCTTCTCAGTTGCTTCTTTTGGTGTGCTTGGATGACACCATGAAGAGAATTCGCGGATGTTTGCCATTTCAAAAAGAAACGGGTTCAAATTTGCATCGGAAACTGTTCTTCTAAATGTGGGCTCATGCATTCGCGGTGAACAAGCTGCAACAACAACACGATTGAGTTTATGCTCCCTTATCCCCTTCCTTATCTCCTCTTGCCCAGGGTCTGCGCATGTGTAACGGTTGTCTTTTACGTAAACAACGTTTGGCAAAGTCTTTGCATACTCGACAAGCTCTTTTATGTCTAATACGCCGGCAATGTTTAAGCCGCAATGACATATGAAAACGCCAATCCTCGGCTCTGCAGCTTCAAATTTCTTTTCAGCCATATTATGCACGCATCCATCCTAACCTTTTTTCCACAGACTCCACAACCTTCTTGGAACCTTTAGCCTTCAACTCCTTACTCATTTCAATCGGAGAGGCCAACCTTTCCAAGGCTTTGTTCCAAGCTCCAGAGCTGACTGGTGTGTGAATTATTTTAGTTCTTTTAAGCTCTAAGGCTTCCTCAACTGGGCAAACAACTTTGCAAGCTCCACAGTAAACGCAGAAAACCTCGTTTACATGAACCTTCTTATCTTCACTGGAAAGGTATAGGGCTCCGGTTATTGGGCAAACGTCCAAACAGTCTGTGCAGCCTTCAGGACATTTTTCTTGGTGAATAAGTATTTTTCCGTGAAAGAATTTGCGCACGTGTATGGAGTCTTCGGGGCATTTAAACTCGCAGATTCTGCAGCATGGGCAACGTTCTTTTTCAATGTCAATTTTTACTTTAAGTCCCTTACTCTTCCTTTTCGGTCTTATCTCTAAAACTTTTCCATCAGCAGTCAGCCACCCAATCTTAATTAAGCCTAAGGGACAAGCCTTTTCGCATTCATCACATTTTATGGGACACCTGCTCGTGTCAACCTGAATTTCACGTACCAACTGTGGAAAACTTTCTTTCTCAACAACGGCGAGAATATGTTCACCGTTGATTGTTACTTTTATTGCTCCAAAGGGACACAGTATATCACATATTCCGCAGAAATTACATTTTGCCAAATCAATGTCAACCTTGGCTTTTTTAGCTTTTTCTCCCTGAATTTTAGGCTGTTTCCCTATTTGGATGGCTTCTTTTGGGCAGGCCAATGCGCAGATTTGACAGCCTACGCATAGGTCTCTGTTAAGGTTCAGCTTGTAATTTTTTACATGTAAAATCCACTCTAACGTTAAAGCCTCAGCGTCATCCTTTTTTAATGTTTTGAGAGGCATATGCAACTCACCAAAAACCCTTTATTGAATACGTAAACTGTAGCTGAAACGTTATCTAAATCAATTTGTTGGAGACGGCAAATCATTCTTTTGTCCATTCCTTACGCTACGCTTAGTGGAATACATTGAAAGGGAATGCTTATGATATAAGTTTTTTCACTTATCTTACTGGAGGTTTATGTAAGGCTAACAGGTTTGGCTAGCTTTGAAAACGCTAAACTATTCCAAACCTTTTTCTGATAGTTTCCCTGAGAGTTTCAATTCTTGCTCTTTCTTCCCAAAGCGTCTGTTTCTGCGCTTCGCTTCCCACTTTTGCTGTTAATTCCTTCTCCATCTTTACGGCAGTATTGTATTCATCAACAGCCTTGTTGGTTTCCCTTATGACATTCTCAACCCAGTCAAGTTTTTCTCCAAACTCGTCAACTGTGGTTACAAGTCTAAGCTTGTCTCCAATGACAAACACCTTTCTATCCCATAAATGCCGACTTGACCTCCACTTCCGTTCAAAAATGTCCAGCCATATGTGATCTGGTGCAGAATCCAATGGGAGATCAATTATGTAGGCATTACGGAAATAGTGATCTTTACTTATGTTAATGTTGTCAACATTGAATGGTTTTAAAAGGGCTATTTTTTTAACTACTTCTGTCATATATGCCCCTAACTTTATAATTGTCTTATTCCACCTTAAAAGTTGTTATAACCCAAAAATGTAGATTTACAGCTCAACAGAAAACTTTTCAACATAACTATTAGCACTTACGCAGCAATTTCTTGGAAATTTTAAACAAATAGCAACGTAGCACTTTAAATCTTTCTCTTTCAAGGAAACAATTTTTAGACCAGCATTCTGCAACAAATTTTCAAAGGTTTGCAAACTGAAGACCTTCTTTAAGCCGGTAACGATTATGTAGGCACCGTCTCTTGTGACTCTTTTAATTTCTTTTAGAGTTCTAGCGGGGTTTGGCATGTTTTGAAGAAGCGTTATCCCAAAAACATGGGTGAAAATTTTTTCCCTTAAAGGAATGTTATCGGCATCAGCCAAAATTAAATGTACATTCTGAAAATTTTTTGCACGTTTTCTGGCTTGGAGCAAAATTTTTCTGGAAATGTCCAGTCCAATAACTGTTTCAACTTTTTCAGCTACATAATCAAATAGAATTCCAGTTCCACAGCCAACATCCAAAACAAAGGCGGATTTCTCAATTGTTAGTTTTTCCAATGCCGCTTTAATCTTAGCCGCTTGTTCTTCAGCATAGCGTATATCATAAATGTGCGCCGTTAAATCGTAGCGACGCATTATACTGCGTTTTCTTTTCCATTCGTTCATGAGGATTCTTCAGAAGTCTTATGTATGTATACGGGTTTCTAAAATTATTGGCGAAAGAATTGGCAAACTCTAGGAGTTTAAATGTGTTTGTGAAACCAAATGTTGCTGAGGCGGCGAACGCTGTTAAGGATGCTGTTTCTCAGCACAAAACGGTGATTGTTGTGGGTAAATGTTGGGTTCACTATCTTGGCAGAGCAAAGTCAAAATTGGAACCTGGCGAACGCATATTAATAATCAAAGAGGACGGTTCTCTCCTTGTTCACCGCTCCGTAGGCTATGAACCAGTTAATTGGCAACCTCCAGGCTGCATATTCCAAATTCAAACTAAGGATGATGTTCTGGAGATTCGTGCTGTAAGACATAAGCCAGCTGAATCAGTGAAGGTGTTTTTCGACAAAATCCAGTTTCTCTCCACATTAGACCTTGTGGATTCCGGCGAATTCGCCTTGTACGCAAGCGAGGAGGACATGCACAAAGCCATCTTGTTAGAGCCTTCACTTTTGGAAGAAGGTTTTAAGCCAATAAGTTATGAGAAGAAGGTTGAGCCAGGTTTTGTGGATGTTTACGGCGTAGATAAGAATGGGAAACTGGTTGTTGTTGAAGTTAAACGGAAAACGGCTGGAAGGGAAGCAGCCCTTCAGCTTGCAAAATACATAGAAGCCATTAAACTCAAAGCAAACCGTGAAGTGCGAGGAATTCTCGTGGCGCCAAACATTGCCAAAGATGTCCAAAGGTTATTGGCAACTCTTGGATTGGAGTTTAAAGCTTTAGACCCCAAAAAGTGTGCAGAAATCTTGAAAAAACCAGAAACAAAAAGATTAGAAGCATTTTTCAAAGAGGAAAAATCATGATTCGCAAAATCATTCCCTTAGCCTTTGACAGTTTCGGCGTTCGCTCCATGGCCACTTTCATAGAAACGGACGACTTGAAAATTTTAATAGACCCTGGAGTTGCTCTGGCGCCCATCCGTTACGGATTAGAACCGCATCCTTTAGAGTGGCAAAGGCTTGACGAGTCTTGGGAAGTTATTAGGCAGTATGCGGAGAACGCTGATGTTTTAGTTGTCACGCATTATCATTATGACCATCACGACCCAGACGCTCCAGAACTGTATAAGGATAAAATTGTCTTCATAAAACATCCAACAGAAAACATAAACCTAAGCCAAAAAGAAAGAGCAGCCCTTTTCTTAGAAGCCATAAAAGGTATGCCCAAAAAACTCGAAATTGCCGACGCAAAGAACTTCCAGCTTGGCAAAACAAGCATAAGCTTTTCAAAGGCTGTTTGCCACGGAACAAACCCACGCCTCGGATATGTGACAGAAGTAAGCATAAAAAGCAACAATGAAAAATTCCTTTACACGTCTGATGTTGAAGGACCCTCTTTGGAAGAGCAAATACGCTTTATTCTTGACGAAAAGCCAGACATTCTTTTTGTTGATGGGCCGATGACATACATGCTTGGCTTCCGTTATTCCTTTAAAAGCTTAGAAATTTCAAACGCTAACCTTGTTAGAGCCATAAAAGAGACACGTCTTCACACATTGGTTTTGGACCATCATTTTCTACGAGACCTAAATTACAAATTAAGAATAAAACCAGTTTATGAAGCTGCAGAAAAGCGTGGAGTGAAGGTTGTTACGGCTGCGGAATTTTGTGGGAGAAAGATAGAGATGCTTGAGGCTTTGAGGAAGGAGCTTTATGCGAAACATGGCGAAATGGAGTTTAAGGGCAAAAAACGTGTATTGCGAGAAGAATAAGGAAAACTAAATTAGCAAGTTTGCTATTTAGCTTGAAGGTTATGCCTATGAACATTTGGAAAGATATTCCATCAGGTGATAAGCCTCCACAACTGCTCAACATGGTTGTTGAAGTCATCATGGGTTCGCGGGACAAATATGAATACAATATTAAATGGGAATCCTTCGTTTTAGACCGCATCATACCATCATCCGTAGTTTTTCCAGTTGATTATGGATTTGTTCCTCAAACATGGTTTGATGATAATGACCCCCTTGACATAATGGTGCTAAGTTATGAGCCGCTCGAGGTCGGATGTATAGTTAAGGTTAGGGTTATAGGAGCCTTAATAGTGGAAGACGAAATGGGTGAAGACCCAAAAATATTGTCCGTGCTCGTTAATGACGCAAGATTTGAGGGTTATAAGGATATTACGGATGTGCACAAGCATAAACTTGTTGAGATTCAGGATTTTTTTGAAATTTATAAACGGTTGGAACCTCATAAGTGGGTTAGGTTTAAGGAATGGAGAAACGCTGAAGAAGCAGCGAAAATTGTGGTTTATGCAATTAAAAAGTTTAATGAACTTAACAAAAACGTTGCCCATTAAGCCCTAATGAGTTAAAACAACATTTATAAACCATTCATAAACGTGCGATATTCTTAAATCGCCCTTGCACTGTTCGCCTATTATAGTTGAGGTTAAGTAGGCGCATGGGCTTTGCGAAAATACCTTATAAGCTTCGCCGGTGGACTATTCATACTCTGCGTAATGACTTGGCTAATCGTAACTTTTGTGAATTATCCACAAATTAAAAACCTCCCATTATACACAATTAGCACAGTTTCAAGAATCATAATCACGCTCTTGATTTCGGTTGCTTGGGGAGTTTCCTTCGGCATATTAGCCGCCACAAACAAGTGGGCATCGCTTATTCTCACACCCTTCATAGACCTATTGCAGTCAATCCCCATCCTCGGATATTTCCCAATGGTTATTGGTTTTCTATTCGCCTTAGGACCTTTAGGAATCGAACTTTCAGTAATTGTCTTACTTTTCACATCCATGGCTTGGGCAATATTCTTCGGAGTATTAGGAGCCATAAAAGGAATTCCAACAAACCTTGTAGAGTCAGCTAGAAGCTTCGGCTTGACTGGTTGGCGATATGTTAGACATGTGATTCTGCCAGCGATTACTCCAGCTGTGATTTCTGGAGCAAACCTTGCATGGTGTGATGGCTGGTTCTTCATGATAGCCGCAGAATACATCCAATACAAAGGAACAGTGGTAACACCACCTTCAGGCGGATTAGGTTCGCTCTTAGCAATGGCTGCATATGAATGGCAAGACATGAACGTTTCCATAATCCTCCTCATATTCATAACCTTCATTGTTGTATACTTTAATACATTAACTTGGCACAGGCTTATGGAGAAGGCTAGCACTGGCACCTTTAAGCCAGTCTTCACGGTGGACTTATCTGGAGTTGGAAAAATTGGAATTGTTAGAGCGAGAAGGTTATTGCATTTTGGAAGATTTCACTGGCCAAAGGCTTTTTCTATCGCTTCTCAACGCTTGCGAAAATACACACGCATCGAAAAGATTATTGCCATAATTTTGGCTTTTTCAGCCGTCTTCTTCTTCTTGTACTATATGTTTGGTCAATTTCCAACATGGGGAATAATTCGTGGAGGATTCAGCGAACCGCCCGCAGAACAACTGGTCCATCTTCCAGTTTTAATTGCCTTTACTATGGGAAGACTTGCAATAGCTTATGGAATTTCTCTTGTTGTGGCTATCAGCATGGGGGTTCTGGCTGCAGAGCATAAGAGAATTGCAGCTGTTTTTTATCCTCTCTATGATATTGGGCAGGGAGTGCCAATATTGGCGTTATTTCCAGTTCTATTTCTCGGACTGAAAGAACTTATCGGAATAGATTATGTTGCCCTTGAGCTCACTTGTATAATAATGCTTGTTCTTGACATGATATGGTACATGTTCCTAAACATTGTAAGCGCCGTGAAAAATATTCCAACAGAAATAAAGGAGGTTGGTCAACTCTTCGGGTTTAAAGGCTTAAAGAGGATAACACATATTGTTATTCCATCCATACTACCATCCATAGTTACGGGAAGCATACTTTCATGGGGAACAGGCTGGAACACAATAATATTTGCAGAATACATGCCCTCAACAGAACCCACAATTCCACCTCTTTCTGTTCCAGGTTTGGGTTCGCTACTTGATAAGGCTGGATATGAGTACGGAAACACGGTATTACTCATTTTCCTCCTAGGCATAGTAGCAGTAATTGTGCTTTCAATGGAAGCATTTGTTTGGAGACGTCTGCTTAGAAAATTTGAAAAATACCATGTGGAGGTATGACCCTTGTCGGTGCTTGAAGTAGAAAACATAACGAAAACATTCGCAACGGACAAATCAAAAATATTAGTCTTGGACAACGTGAGGTTTTCAGTTGGAAACGACGAATTCGTCTGTTTAGTTGGACCCTCTGGATGCGGAAAATCCACGCTGCTTAGAATAATTGCAGGTCTCGAAAAAGCTGATTCGGGCAAAGTGTTATTCCATGGACAACCAGTAACTCAGCCTACTCCAAAAATTGCCATGGTCTTCCAGCTTTTTGGACTTTTACCATGGAAAACTGCATTAGAAAATGTTGAAGTACCATTAGAAGTGCTCGGCATCGAAAAGGAAAAGCGAAAACATATTGCCGAAGAATACTTGAAAATGGTTGGACTTGAAGGTTTCGAAAACACTTATCCCCATGACCTTTCAGGCGGAATGAAACAGCGTGTTGGAATCGCAAGAGCATTAGCCCTAAAACCGGAAGTCCTTTTGATGGATGAACCCTTCTCTTCCTTGGATGAGCTTACGGCTAAAACCCTTCGTAGATTAGTCCTTGACATTTGGCGAAATCCAGCCTTACCAACAAACACGTTCATAATGGTCAGCCACAATGTTGAAGAAGCTGTTTTTATGGCGGACAGAGTTATAGTTATGTCGCCCAGACCTGGAAAAGTTGTCGGAGAAGTGAAAATTGAAATCCCAAGACCCAGAGAGAAGCACCTAAGGGATTCTGCCTACTTTAATCTCGTAGATAGGGTTGTGGAAATACTCGAGAAAAGTAAGGCGATAACAAGAACTGAGAGTCCAATATCCTTAACGGCTAACAGAACAGACAAGAGTTGAGGAAATGCTTGCCAAATCAAGGCTGAGCACGAGTTTTTAAAAAGGGTTCTGCGAATGCTTCATATTCCTTTTCTGAAAACCAGCCTTCAGCCTTAAGTTTTTCAAGTCCACTCTTAATTTTTTCACGCATCGAATCTGTTTTTAGAATGTCAGCCTTTTCGCCAGCCTCGCTTACTTCCCTCTCAAAAACTGCATCTTGCCCAATTAATGTAAGAAGCCCTTGAAGAAATGGTGTTATGGCTTTGAACCTTGGGACGAAAAGCTGTTTAACTTTTGCCTTGCCTAAAGCGCCTTTGATTTTCGCCGCAAAGCCTACGCTGTTTGCAATGGATGGCGGGAATAATGCGTAACGCTTTTTTGATTCGGATTGATAGCAAGCTAAATAGAAAGACATGTAGACTAGAGCGTTTTTCACTTGCGTTTGTCTGATTCCCAACTTTTCAAAATTGGAAATGTCCGTTTCCCTCATTTTAGCCATTTTATCGATTTGTTCGATTATAAGTGAAGTTTGTTTTTCCAGCTTTTCCATTTCTTGTTTATAAAGTTGGATTTTGGCATCCCGAGAGGCTTCAAGCTCCAGCAATTCCTTCTGAGCTTCTTTAACTTTTGCTTCCCATTCAGACCTAAACCTAAAAGTTTCAGCAGATTTGTTGTCTTCTGTTTCCTTTATCTTCCCTTCAAGTTCTTCTATCTTAACTTCAATTTCGGAAAACTCCTTTCTGCTTTCAGCCTCTTTCTCTTTCCATTTCTTTTCACCAACAGCATCCCTGTTAGCTGCACATGTCTTTGCTTCCATTTTGCAACGTTCAATTTTTGTGAGGGTTTGCTCCTTAAGCTTTTCATATTTCACTTTCTCTTTTTGTAAAGGAAGAAGTTGTTTCTCAAAATTTCTCGTCAGCTGAGTTATTAGCTCGTCATATTCTTCGTTTATGCGCTCAAGCTTTGGCATTATAATGTTCTTTTGCTTCTCAATCTCATTGTTGAACTCTTCTCTAACGGCTCTTATTTTGCCACGTAATGTTTTAGCGAAATTGCGGGTTGTTTTGTTTAAGAGTTTCATGCTATTGTAAAGAAGAGTAACATCTTCCTTGAACTGCGATTTTAGGTTTCCAAGCTCTTGAACAGTGGATAAAATTGCAGATTCATCAAATACTGCTGGCAAAAACACTATTTCACTGGACGAAGCCTCAACCGAAGTAGCCTCTGAAACGTATGAGCTAAACTCGTTAAGGAAGTTTGGTTCTGTAATAAGTGCATCTATTGTCATTGTTTTTTCGCTGCCGGACATTTGAAAATAGTTAATGTTGTCAGACAGAAAAGTCATGTAAGTTTCTATACTTTTTGAGCTTCTCTGAACATTTTCCATGAAAATTTTTACGTCGGAAACAATTCTATAAGTTAGGGTGTGCGCCTTTGTTTTTAACCCATCAAAGATTAAGCTTAATTCGTCCCATTGAAAAAGCCACAATGGATAACCAAACTCAGCCAGAAAAACCAGTTTTTCCTCTGGCTTTTTTAATATTAAACCGCCACCCCTTTCTCGCTCCAAGTCGGCGAAACAGTAAACGGCGCCCTTTTCCATTTCGCTTGAGAAGGGTTCCGTGCGATTTTCAGACGGAACCGAAAATGGAAGAATCAGTTTTTGAGTTTTTTGAGACAAGGTTCACCAATTTGCAATGATAAGGACATATTTGGTTTAAATGCTTTACGAACAACATTGATTTTACTCATATTATTAGAAGGCTTCGCTATGTTTGTAACTTTCGTTTGAGTAATGGAATGCCAACAGTGGCTATTATTGCAGTAGTCAAGATTATTACAACGGCAAGATTAATGTAAATGTGCGCTAAAACCTCAAAAATGGGACCAGCCTCTGGATATTTTGTTGGATCAACATATTGTAGCGGTAATGTTGCCAAAACAGCCGCTGCCAAACCTCTTGTCAACATTATGCTCATGATCGATCGTTCCTTTACAAGCTCATTGCTGCGGACGGTTGTTAATGCTACAGCACCAAATCTAACTAAAAGAAGTATAAGCGAAAGAATTATTCCAGCTATCACGATTGTGACATTACTAATTGCCACAATTAAACCGATATAGACAAAAAAGAACGCTCTCAAAAGGAAAGCAACTTCAGACTCAAACCTTTTTAATCCCACATCAACCACCATGTTTGGAGGTCTCTCCATCCTAAGAATTCTGTAAATCTCCTTTTCATTACCCAACATTATGCCAAATAGAAGGGAACAAAGGGAACCGCTTCCACCTAAAAACTCTGAAAGTGAATAAGCCAAAAGCACAACAGCCAAAGTGAGTATGTAAACGTAAGAGGCTTTTGCGATTCGCTTTAATATGCTTAACCAGATTAAGCCAAAAATTATTCCAAGCACGATTCCAGTTGAAAATCTACTTGCAATAGACTGCCCAACAGTTGTTAAGTCCACCGCACCTTTCAATATTATGTCTATGACCACCAATGAAAAGACTATGCAAAAAATATCCGTAAGCGCAGATTCAAGGCTCAATATTGTCGAACACTTTTCGCTAACTTTAATGCGTGAAGCTAAAGAAATCACTGCCACACTGCTGCTACCCCCAAAAATCGTTCCAAACAGAACAGAATACAAGATTGGCACATCTGGCGGAACCACTATGTACGCCATAAACAGGGTTGTCGCAATAACACTTAGTGCAAATCCGACTATGGCGAGAATGGCAGCTCTAGGACTTTCAGCGAAAACACGATAAATATTCATTGCCATCCCGCCATCAAACAAGATGAAAACTAATGCCAAAGTAGCCAAATATGGAGCCAACCCCATTATGGAAGTGGCGTCCACCAAACCGAAGACTGGTCCGAACAACATGCCCAAAACTATGAGGAGAAGCATGTCTGGAAAACCCTTACGTTCAAACAAATAATTGCCAAGAAAACCTATCACAATTATTGAACCAGCAAGTATCAGTGCAAGCGTAACAGGATCCAATTTAAATCCTTCCATTAATTTGCTCTCACGCTTAAAGAATTTTATCCCTTAACCAGGGATATTATGTATTAAGCTTTTTGCAAACCTATGGCTTTCAGAAAATTTACCATATTTTGTCGACTTTCAAATGGGTTAAATACCCAGCAACACCGTAAAATGGTAGAGACACAACCTCGAACATGTTTCCAACCGAAATTGGAAACTTAACAAAAGCAAAAAATCCTAATACTAGAAGAAAAATTCCATAAACTGTTAATGATTTGAAATCATGAAACGTTTCTTGCGTTTTCCAGCTTAGGCGTATTCCAGAAAATAAAATCCAAATCAGTAAAGGCGCAAACAGTAATAGAACATACTTCTTGTACCATGGTAAATCTTCAGCTACTTCCTCATCTTTTTTCCTTCGGTAGATGAATGGCAAGTCTGGGAGGAAATTGCTATAGAAGAAAATTAGTATTCCCCACAGCATGGAGCCCAAAGCGTTTTCATTAAAAAAGTAGAAAAGTGAAAATACATAGATGAGGCTTGCAGGCAAAACTATCCACTTAAACACCCTTATTACAGAGTGGACGTGCTCTAAAGTTTCTTCTTCCATACGCCAAACAGGAAACTTTGACCTAACCTTGCGGTTTAGGCTCTTAAAAGAGTGAAGCACAAAACCGAAAAGAGCGTTGTATAAGCCAGCGAGTATACCACGAAGTATTTTAAAGAAACTTTTTAACTTGGATTCTTTCGTAAGCTATCGCCACAGTAACTGTTTCGTTATTCAAGTTTTTATCCATTACTTGAACTTCAAACTTCACATTTTAGCGATGAAATCCGTTATTTTCTTTTGGAAAAGCGCATTTTTCAACAGCTCGCTTCTCATTATCCATTGTTGTATTGGAATTTGGAATCTACTTGCAATAAAGCGTATGGCTTCCTCCAAAGTTTTGAAAGCGTAGGGTTTTTGGCGCATGGCGTTTCTCACGTTTTCTCTCACTTGCCATACGCCTACTGGCATTATGTAGCCTGGATGCGCTTCTCTTAAGACTATAACAGTGGCTTGGCGTTGTTCTTTTGCGAGTTGTTCGCAAACTGCTAGGCGTGCAGCGTAATAGCAGCCTCCAATTTCTGCATAAGTGGTTCTTCCCTCGTAGCCTTCCCAATCCGAAAACATAACAACATTTCTACCGCTTGGGTTCCAAACCGTGCCTGGGTACCATGCTTCTATGGCTTCATAACTCCAAACGTTTGGAAGCATCAAAACTTCAAAAACGTTATCTAAATAAACTGATTCATAAACGCGGCATTCACTTATTTCTGGAAAAGTCTTAACTTTTTCCATAAGCTCCTTTGATATTATGCTGTCAACGGCTGTTATACTCCAACGCGTAGGCACAAAACGCCTATTCTTCTCCAAACCAAAAGAGCCAACGCTAAAAGCCCTTTGAATCTTGGTAACAAAAACGCCTCTGCCATAAAGCTCCAAAACTGCTTCAGCAGCCCTCAAATCCGTATCATTGTAGGCTTTCTCTATTTGATGGTCCCATCTGGCGTTGCCAACGATTAAGTCTCGGATTGGGGCGGAAGGACCGAAGGGTTGAACTTCATCGTCTAAGAGTATGAAACCTCTAGGCTTCTTCTTAAGAAGGAGTTCAACGTCTACGGGATTCACTGCCAAAGCCAATTCTCGGGTTTTCTCAATTATTTTTCCAGCCTTTTCAAACTTCTGCACATGAACCCGATGTTTTCCGCGAATAAGCATGGAGCGGAAACCAACAATTTCATCTATGGATTTTCCAAACCAAAACTCTGGCAAATCATAAACGCTCGTATCCTCTTGAACTGGAGGAACAAGTGGACCAGCATAAACGTAGGGATAACCAATTCTTCCAACAAAAACGCTTGGCGGCGAAGCACCCGCAATGTCTTCGCTTTGCATTAAGGGCACGCTTTTCAGAAAGTAGTTAGCCTTAACAATTATGGGACAGCGGGTTTTTCCACAGAGAAAACGTGAACCCTTACATGCAACACATAAACCGCTCTGCGAAGCCTTAGCAACTAAAAGGTTCTCATCATACTTCACTTCTGTTCCAAGATTTGAACCCCTTAAAATGTCAAGTAACCAAACATTCGGCGAACGCTTATCCACATGCCTCGAAGAAGACCACAACTTTACTCATCACAATCTTTCTAGAATCTTAACTTAAAAATATGGCGCCCTGGCCGGGATTTGAACCCGGGTCCTGCGGGCGACAGCCGCATATACTAGACCGGACTATACTACCAGGGCTGTCAAGTCATGGCGCCAAGAGAATAGAGAAGAATTTTAATTAATAAGTTTTCTTGAAATTTCTGTGCAGAAAATAATTTCGTTACATTTATGAGAAACATATTCTCATTAACAAATTATGATATCAATAATTGGCGCTGGAAAAGTTGGAAGCTCTGCTGCCTTCAGAATTTTGGAGTTTAGAATAAGCGATGTTGTTTTAATAGACATAGCTGAAAATTTGGCTCAAGGTGAAGCCCTTGACATGATGCAAGCCGCACCCGCCATAGAATTTGATGGAAAAATAAAAGGAACAAACGATTTCAGCGAAATGGAAGGCTCAGAACTTGTAATAGTAACGGCTGGAGAAGCCAGAAAACCGGGAATGAGCCGATTAGATTTGATGACTAAAAACGCGAAAATAGTTAAATCCATAGTTAAGGAAGTTGTCAAATACGCTCCAGACTGCAAACTCATGATTGTGACAAATCCAGTTGACGTTATGACCTACATTGCCTATAAAGAATCTGGATTCGAGAGAAACCGCGTTTTTGGAATGGGAAACATTCTCGACACGCTTCGTTTCAGATCCTACATCGCTTTGGAACTTGGCGTTTCAAGAGAAGATATCAGAGCCTTAGTTATCGGAGAACACGGAGACTCCATGGTGCCCCTCGTAAACTACGCCTCTGTATCTGGAATACCAATAACAGCCTTGCTCAAAAAAGAACAAATTGAAAAGATAGTGAACTTAACGAAAACCTCTGGTTCAGACGTCATAAAGCTTAAGGGCTCCACAACCTACGCTCCAGCGGTTGTAATCGCAATCATGACAGACGCAGTTCTAAGGGGTAGAAATAGGGTTATGAGCGTTTCCACATATTTGCAAGGCGAATATGGGTTCTCAGACATCTCAATTGGCGTGCCCTGCATTCTTGGAAAGAACGGCATCGAAAAGATTCTGGAGCTTAAGTTGGATTTTGAAGCAAAAGAAGATTTCAAAAAATCAGTGGCTATAGTGAAAGACGCCATAGAAAAATTGATAGAAGCAACATAAAAAGTATACTGGCAGCGCAGCTATGCGTGACGGAGTGTCTTTTAATGTTTAATTATGTTTTAAAGTAGTTTATCGGCATTTTATGAAGCAAAATCACAACAAGTGCGATAAACATTAAAGAGAAAAAGGTAAGCCACACTACTGGAAACTCTGAAACATAAGGAATTGCATAAAGCGTTTGCCAATAAGTCCAAATTTCCTTTTCTGTTCCATTTTTGTATTTCAACCCAACAAAGTCGTTGGGCATGGCATTGGGGTTTGTCTCTTCTTCAACCGTGCGAAGGTCATGTAAACATAACCAGCTGACGATTTCCAAAGGCATGTCTTTTGTGTGTTCTAAAAACCAAAGCAGAAATTCAACTTGCTCTTGTTCAGACCCGCTTCTTAATAGCTCGGAGCTAGTCCATCCTATTTCACTAAAAACAATTGGTTTATCTCCAGTGTAATTCATGATCCGCGTATAATAGTCAGAGGGCATGTCGCTGGGCTTTTCATACCATGCAGATCCTGGATAACCAAGCATGTAGGGATATGACGTGAAACCAAACAAATCGATTTTGTCTTTGTTGAACTTTTCTATTAAGAACCACCCATTATAGGAATCGATTGTGTCAAGCCTAAAAACAACGAATACTTTTGTGTCTGGAGACACGGCTTTAATGCCATCATAGGTTTCTCCTACTAGGCTTACATAATTATCAAAATCTTCTTGACTGCAATTCCAATAGTACGTGTCAACTTCATTTCCTATGCAGAAATATTTTGGATGATAATCTCTGGATATGTTGACCGCTTGCTCAATCCACAATTGGCGAAGCGCAGACGTCCCAAGATCCGTCGTAGTAGAGTTCATGTAAGGAGGGATCTGTAAAATTACTTTTCCACCTTCGATGGTCCAAAAGTTTAATTCGAATATAGGCGTTAAGCCGCTTGAATTTATCAGCCACAAAAGCCCCTGTGTC
>JAVZJY010000011.1:0-30591 GCA_038872535.1 Bathyarchaeia archaeon
AATTTGAGTTTTACAAGGCAGTCACAGGAATAGAGCTAACACAAGAAGAATGGCTTAACCCAAAAGCTTTAAGAATACTGCAACTACAAAGAGCGATGCTACTGCTGGGCGGACCAGACTTAAAATGGAACCCAAAAATCCACGATGCCAATCCACCAAGATTTTACGAACCCTTACCCTCAGGACCATACAAGGGAAAAACTGTTGACAAGACTGAGGTTGAAAGAGAAATTGCAAAGTATTATGAGGCTGTCGGCTGGGACGAAAATGGCATTCCAAAAACAGAAACTCTCAAAAAACTTGGGTTAGACGATGTTGACAAAGCTTTGGAAAAACTACGCTGAAAACAACATACTTTTGGCTTAAAAATCAACCAACAGGGACCCTATCCTCTAGGTTTTCCACACCATAAGAATTTAGGTGGCTATGCGAATAACTTTTTTGGGCGTAACAATTAGCGATATTTTCTCGTCTTTTTCCTCGAATGGAACAGCCTCAACCACCTGCACGTCATGGACTGTTGTTGCTATTGGAATTTTTCCAAACATGATTTTGAGAAGGTTTATTTCCACATCTCCATAGCCATGTCCCTTCCCAAGTCTATGTCCATGCAAATCAACAGCCACGGAGCCTTCAACTATCAAGTCTGGTTTTGGAAAAGAGTGTGCTTCCGTTCCGTATTGGAATGCGCCCTTAATGGTTGAGGCAAAACGTTCTTTTCCCTTCGCTTTGGCTGGGTCGATTAGAATGAAGCCTCTTTTTAGTCTTGGAGAAGCCATTACAAGGATTTTTCCATCTAATAGTGCATTTTCTCTAACCTTTTGTTGTGGTGAGTCTGGATTGGCAAATATGACCTTTGCTTTTCGCCATTCCTCCAGTTGGCGCAGTTTTTCGGCAGCAGCAGATGCTCCAGAAAAATTTGGAATTCTGCCCTTACATGGAAGCGGAAAAACGGCTATTCCAGAGCGTTCCATTTCGTTCCAAATTTGCTCTCTTAACTGCTGCTTTTTTAGGGCTATGCTCATGATTCTCTACAAAATAAAATGGAAAATGGAGGGTTTAAATTATTCCGAGTTTTTTGCCGCCCTCTTTGAAGGCGTCTATTGCCCTATTCAACTGTTCTGTAGTGTGTTTTGCGCAAACTTGGACGCGGATTCTGGCTTTGTCCCTCGCCACCATTGGATAGAATATTGGCAAAACAAATATTTCCTTTGACCAGAGGTAATCAGCCAAATCCTTTGCAGCCTTGCTTCTGCCACACATAACTGGGATTATTGGCGTTTCCGTATTTCCAGTATCAAACCCAGCATCCTGAAAACCTTCGAGAAGATGATTGCGGTTCTCCCAAACTTTTCTGACATGCTGCGGTTCCGTTTCCAGCACGTCTATGGCTGCAATACAAGCTGCAGCAACACCAGGCGGAACAGCACCGCTCAAAAGCCAACTCCGCGCTTTGTTATAGGCAAAGTTGCGCAAATCTTCTCCGCCGGTTATGTGTCCGCCTATGACACCGAAGGCTTTAGAGAAGGTTCCCATTTCAACATGGACTTCTTCGCGTGTGAGTTTGTAGTGGTTGACTATGCCTCTTCCACCTTCGCCTAATACGCCTTCTCCGTGCGCATCATCAACGTAGACGCCTGCGCCGTGTTCTTTGGCGATTTTTGCTATTTCTCGCAACGGAGCCGTGTCTCCGTCCATGCTAAAAACTCCGTCTGTGAGAATCCATATGTGATTGTATGGCGGGTCATGTTTTTCAGCTTCATCCATAACACGCGCCAAATCCTCCACATCTTTATGTTTAAAAATTGCCCTATCAGCACGGCTTAGCCTTACGCCGTCAATTATTGAACCATGGTTCAGCTCGTCCGAAACGAACAAGTCGCCCTTGTCAGCAAGTTGGGGAATAACACCTTCGTTAGCCATAAAACCTGTTTGGAATGTTAATGATGCTGGAGCGTTTTTGAATTTTGCAAGACGTCGGTCCAATTCTTCATGAAGGGTCATGTTGCCAGAAATTGACCTGTCGCTTCCTGCGCCTGCCCCGTATTTTTGGGTTGCTTCTATCATTGCTTTGACAACTTTTGGGTGTGTTGCAAGGTTCAGGTAGTTGTTTGCGCAGAGCATTAAAACCTTTTTCCCATTCACTATGCAGATGGGTTCGCTTGCTGTTTCCAAAACTTTGAGTTCCCAGTTAAGATTTTCACGAACCAAACGTTGATATTCTTCGCCTAAATATTTGGTTGGATGACGTTTAATAGCCAAATTAACCACCTTTTAAAAACTTATTTTCACTTTCTTTTAACATTTCCTATACATTTTGCAGAAAAAATAAGTTTAGAGATTGCCCTCGGCAAAGCGTTTCGTCAGTTTTTCTATCATATCTCTTGTCATAGAAGCCAAATCATACTTAGGATTCCATCCCCACTCCCTACGGGCTACGCTGTCGTCTATTGACATAGGCCAAGAATCCGCAATCTTTTGCCGAAAGTCAGGTTTATATTCACATTTGAAATCGGGAATATACTTTCTTATTTCTGCAGTCAACTCTCCAGCCGAAAAACTCATCGCATTCACATTATAGCTTGTGCGATGTTTTATCTGTGAAGGGTCAGCCTCCATGATTTTTACAGCAGCATAAATACAGTCAGGCATATACATCATCGGCAGAACAGTATCTTCCCTCACAAAACATGTGTAACGCTTATTCTTAATCGCCTCGTAAAAAATCTCCACAGCATAATCCGTTGTGCCTCCGCCAGGAGGTGTCTCACTGCTTATGATGCCAGGATAACGAACGCTCCGAACATCCAAGCCGAATCGAGTGAAGTAGTAATTGCATAATAGTTCGCCAGTAACTTTTGTAACGCCATACATTGTTCTTGGAATTAGGATTGTATCTTGCGGTGTGTTGATGCGTGGTGCTTCTGGACCGAAAACAGCAATGGAACTTGGCCAAAAAACTCTAACTAAATTGTGTTCCCTTGCGACTTCAAGCACGTTGTAAAGTCCATTTATGTTTACGTTCCAAGCCAACTGCGGATTTTCTTCGCCGGTTGCAGAGAGAACAGCCGCCAAATGATAAATGGTGTCAATATCATACTTTTCCACAACTATCTCAACATTCTCTTTGGATGTTGTGTCAACATACTCGAAAGGACCAGAATCTAACAATTTTTCGCTTGGTTTTCGTTTATGCCCTGCTGCAACAACATTGTCTCTACCGTATTTTTTCCGAAGTTCTATTGTCAGTTCAGAGCCAATTTGTCCAGTGGCACCAGTCACCAGAATCCTTTTCATGGTTTTCCTTGACATCGAATAACCTCGTCAGTGCGGGAGAAGGATGTTCAATTTTAAAAGATATAAGAATTTTCAAAAAGAAAATCACTTCTAACATTGACACTCTACTTTTGAAAATTCAACCTACGAAATAACTCTTCAATAGGGTGTTCATGCATGCCAACCCTTATTTCAACTTCCACCCTTTCACCACTAACCACGATAAGCGCTGCCGACCTTTCACCGCGCTTGTCTCCGCCGCTTTCGCTTCCAGCCTGCAACGCCTTCAATAATCTTGAGGCTAAGCTTCCTTTTGAAGTCTCAAATTCTCTTGCCATACTGTTGACAACACCTTTTGTGGAAAGCAAATTCCCAATAACAATAAAATCTTCTTCCACAAATTCTGCACAATGTTTCGGAACATCGCTGCCTGTGAAAACTGCTTTTCTCCCTTTGAAATCCATAATCGCCACTTGCCTCATGTTTCTTTCGATGTCTTCATTCAAAAGTTTCTTTAACGCTTCCTCCGGAGACAAGCCTTCTTGAAGCAATTCCAAACCTTTGATCCCATAAGCGACGTTTGTGTAAGCTTGCGTGGCTATTACGCCTATTCCCGGTTTTGCATGAGGAACCCTGTCACCTACATTTGTGGAACCGGAAGCGGTGGCAACGCCCATGAGGCTAGAGTCTTGTGATATGGCTAATATAGAGAAAGTACCGAGAGATGCCTGCGTTTTTGATGCCTTTGTATGCAATACTTAAACCTCATTATTCTAATAACGAAGACGCTGAAATAGTTTATAACCTGCTTGACAAATCATTCACCAGATGAAGGGTTATGAAATTGGGTTTCATCGTTAATCCGATAGCTGGAATGGGAGGGAGAGTTGGACTAAAAGGAACAGATGGAGTTTTAAAAGAAGCAATTAAAAGAGGTGCCAAACCAGTAGCACCCCAAAGGGCAGTAGAATTTCTGCAAAAACTCAAAGAAAACTTCACCCAAACAAAAATCGAAGTCTTCACTTGCCCGGGAATTATGGGCGAAAAAGAAGCAAAAACTGCAAACTTTCCAGTGCAAATATTACCAATGAAAATTGGAAAGGAAACAAGCGTTGAAGACACAAAAACCGCCGTCAAACTCTTAACCAAGGCAAAGGTTGATTTAATAGTTTTTGTTGGCGGAGACGGCACTGCGAAAGACATTTTTGACGTCATGCAAGGCTGTACGGAAACTCCAGTTTTAGGCGTGCCAGCTGGAGTAAAAATGTACAGTGGCATTTTCGCCATAAACCCCTCAGACGCGGCTGACATTGTCTTGGCTTTTGCTGAAAACCAAGCCGAAATTACGGAATTTGAAATAATGGATGCTGACGAAAGTGCAATTAGAAGCGACACCTTTGCAGTGAAACTTCACGGTTTTCTAAAAGGACCGTTTGTTGCCATGCGAATTCAAGGAAGCAAACAAGTAAGCCCAGAAACAGCCGATGAAAAAGAAAACCAAACAGCTATCGCAAAGTTTATAATAGAAGAAATGCAGCCAGACGCCACATACATATTGGGTCCGGGAACAACAGTCAAACGCATAGCAGAACTTTTAGGCGTTGAAAAAACAGTATTAGGCGTGGACATATACAAAAACGGCAAAATCATACTCGACGCGGACGAGAAAAAAATTTTGGAAGAAATAAAAGATTGGCAGAAAACGTGGATTATTCTATCACCAATTGGACACCAGGGAATCCTTCTTGGAAGAGGAAACCAGCAAATAAGCCCAGAAATCATTAAACGAGTTGGAAAACAGCGAATAATTGTGGCAGCAACAAAAAGCAAACTCCAAAACATTGAAGGAAACGTATTGAGGGTTGACACGGGTGATGCTGAAGCTAATGACATACTTAAAGGATACATTAAAGTCATAACGGACTATAGAGAATGGCGACTCATGCCAGTCAAATAACTAAGCCTATGGCGTTGTTAAGTTAAAACACTTACGCACATTTTGACAACAAGAAAATGTTTAATAGCAACTTTTCATATTTTTGTAAGGCGTGATTGAAATGGGCGATTGCGTTCCACATTGCTAAATTCTCGCAACCTTTAGCCCGCATCAGAATCTGTTCTCCATTAGGATTATATTCAACAAAAAAGAACAAAAGGAGAGATGAAAATGTCAGAGATGGGATTGACAGTTAAAAAAACTGAGGATTTCTCAGAGTGGTATACGCAGGTTGTCGTGAAGTCTGGACTGGCAGACTATGCTCCTGTCAAGGGTTGCATGATATTCCGCGAACTTTCCTACGCCATATGGGAAAAAATCCAAGAAATCTTCAACGAAAAAATTAAGGCAACTGGCCACAGAAATGTCTACTTTCCATTGTTTATACCCGAAAGTTTCTTGAAAAAAGAGGCTGAACACTTTCAAGGGTTTGTTCCCCAAGTTGCATGGGTTACAATTGGCGGAGAAACACCATTAGAAGAAAGGCTTGCCATAAGACCCACATCAGAAACAATAATGTACGCCACATACGCAAAGTGGATTAGAAGTTGGAGAGACCTCCCAATAAAGCTTAATCAGTGGAACAGTGTCGTGCGGTGGGAGACAGAGGCAACTAAACTTTTCCTACGCACAAGAGAATTCCTCTGGCAAGAGGGACACACAGCCCACGCAACCAAAGAAGAAGCAGACAAGGAAGTTATGGAAATCCTAAACATTTACAGAGAAATCATAGAAAACTACTTAGCTATTCCAGTCTTGGCTGGAAAGAAAACGGAAAATGAAAAGTTCAAAGGAGCTTTATACACAACAACCTTAGAAGCTCTAATGCCAGACGGCAAAGCACTACAAATGGGAACATCACATCAGCTTGGTCAAAATTTCTCAAAAGCCTTCAACATAAAATTCCTTGATAAAAACGAAAAAGAAAGATACGTTTGGCAAACTTCCTGGGGCTTCTCAACAAGAATGATAGGCGCCATGGTGATGATACATGGCGACGACAGAGGATTAGTGTTGCCTCCGAAAGTTGCACCGATACAAACAGTCATAGTTCCAATACCCTACAAAGACGCTGATTCCACGGCAATACTGGCAAAAGCTAAGGAAATTTATGAAAAGCTGAAAAAACATGGCATATTAGCGGTTCTTGACGACAGAAGCGAATACACGCCCGGATGGAAATTTAATGAGTGGGAACTAAAAGGCGTGCCAATAAGAATAGAGATTGGTCCAAAAGATTTGAAACAAAAACAAGCAACATTAGCCAGACGAGACACTTTTGAAAGAATCTCCATAAAAGAAGAAGAAATAGTGGATGCCGTAGCGAAGATGCTGGAAGAAATCCAGAAAAACCTCTTCAACAAAGCTAAAAAATTCTTAGAAGAAAACATCACCACAGTTAAGACCTACGAAGAATTCAAAAAGACATTAAAAGAAAAAGGAGGATTCATCAAGGCTTGCTGGTGCGAAAATTCTGAGTGTGAAGAGAGGATAAAGGAAGAGACGGGAGCAACCATTAGAATAGTGCCTTTCGAAAGAGAGGAAACCTTCTCAAAATGCGTGTATTGCGGAAAAGAAGCGAAAGAAGTGGTTTACTTCGCAAAAGCCTATTAGCCATCAGCCTAAATCAATCAACAATCTTGACGTGTTTTTGAAGTTGCTTGGCAACATCCTCTAATCCCAACTTTTTCAATGTCGTCTTTATTGGAATTCCCCTTTCATCCCATCCCCGTTTTTTGTAGTATCTCCGCAACATGATGCCATATTTCGTTCTGTCGAGTTTCACACCTTTAAATGAGCCTTTAGTTAATGGCTCTTCGAACCATCTTGCTGGTGGAAAATCCATTTCCACGCTCCATTTTTTGCCATATTCACGAATCCAGAAAGCACGAATCAGATTGAAAATTCTATCAGCAATAAAATTCAAATCTTCCCAACTCATTTCCAATCCAGTCGCTGCATGCAAAAACTTTGTGTACCATTCAAGTTCGAAGCCGAGCTCGATCCATGGAAGCCTACACATAGTCAGCGATTCAAAAACTCCTCCCCTGATGCGCTGAAGCTCGATAACCTTGTCAACCTTTTCTTCACTGTAACTGTCACGTCCAATTTTAACTTCCCAAGAAATAACCCATGCGTCTTTGTGATGAGCGCCTATGGAGCTTGTTGCATAAGCTAAAGCCATAGCTGGGGTAGTGTGACAGTCATAAGCAGAAATTTCTAAGCCTTTCACATGCATAGCCCAACGGTTTGAGTTACCGCCAATTTTCTCAGCTGCAAAACGAACCCCCTCAGCTAGAAGGTCGCCTAAACCACGTCTGTAGGCTATATCTTCGATCAAACTTTTGGTTTCCTTAAATTTTCCCCAAGAAATTTTTTCTTCAATTAATCCTTTTTCAGAGGCTTCCATAGCAAAACCGATAACATTGCCCAATGAAATTGTGTCTAAGCCCAATTCGTCAGCAACACGATTGAGGGCTGCAACTTGGTTTAGGTTACCCAACCCAATGTTTGAGCCTAACATGGCAACATTTTCATAATCAAGTTCAGACTCTTTTCTATCCGACCCCTTTACAACATTGCCGCATGTCATATTGCATTGAGGACAACCACGATTTGATGTTTTAATTTTCTCCATGCTAAAGCCGCCTATGGCATCTGCCTTTTCAAAAACACCCTCACGATAATTGTATGTTGGAAGGACACTATTTTCTTGACTCCATTCAATTGTCATCATTGTGCCCTGTCTTTTCCAAAAGGCATAGTTCGGCTTAGTTAAAATCTCCCTGTAAGCGTCTGCGCTTAACTCTTTCATTTCTTTCGGATAAGCAGCAGACAACTCGCCAGAACCAATAAAAACTATTGCTTTCAAATTCTTTGAACCCATAACAGCTCCCATCCCAGGTCTTCCACCAGCACGCCCTTCCTGGCAAACTACATTTGCAAACTTGACTAGATTTTCTCCGCCAGGACCGATGCATAAGATTCCAGCTGTAGGTCCATAGATTTCTCTGAGTTTTCTTTCAGTCTCGAAGGAAGTTATCCCCAAAAGGTCTCTTGCATCAAGAAACTCTGCTTGGCTATCTTGAACCAGCAGAACCACTGGCTTTTTCGCTCTACCTCCAATGACAGCAGCGTCATAACCAGCTTTCCGAATTTGAACAGCAGCGTAGGTTCCGACATTCCCATCTCCGTAACCACCAGTCAATGGACTCTTCGAAGCCACAACCATTTTGCCACTGCTGGGCAAGGCAAAACCAGTTAATGGACCAACAGCAAAAACCAGTTTATTTTCAGGAGACAACGGGTCGATTCCAGGTTTCAGTTCATCCCACAAAATCTTAGCAGCAAACCCTCTTCCGCCCAAGAAATTTTTTGCAAAAATAGCATCATAGGGTTTTGCGACAGCCTT
The DNA here is from genome assembly GCA_038872535.1 of Bathyarchaeia archaeon. Lineage (GTDB taxonomy): Archaea > Thermoproteota > Bathyarchaeia > Bathyarchaeales > Bathycorpusculaceae > JASEJA01. Next base: position 8,685 of record JAVZJY010000011.1, read on the forward strand.
ACTTTTACTCAAGTCCACATACAAAAGCTTGCCGTTCCAACCATACATAGAGTTAACCACCATAAAATGCTCTGTAATTCCTTTTTAAAGTAAATAAAATTAATGACGAAAAAGGCTAAATTACCAGCTTTTCTGGCTCCACACGCCTATTTTTTAAACCCAAATCGCTAATCTTAAACTTTCTATCTCCATAGAGCAAAGCATACTCTTCACCGCTGTAAAGCGCAGCAGCAATCCTACCAATTGCATCAGCCTTCATTATGCCGCTACCACTAGCGCCGCCAACAACAATTAGACCATTCTCTTCGAAAATTAAAGGCTGCCCATCAATAGTATTAATCTCATATAACCCAGCAAAAGCCGAAAAGGGTTGACAACCCATAAACTGTGGAAAATATTTCACTGTAACTTGATATAACCCATACTTGTAAAAGTTTTCTTCAGGCTCAGGATTGTCTTCAATTTTGAAGGCTCTTGGAAAATCGTCAGCGTATGCTAACCAAAAAGCCTCTTCTTCAGGGGCAGGTCGAATATAAGCGGAGGGTTTCGGAAAAATTGTGAAGGGCAAATAACCAGCACTTGTAAATTCTTTTGTGCAAAGGAGCATCTTAAGAGCATCAGTTTTTGCTTTAACAGAGAAAACCTGCCTTTTCTTTGCTTTAATAAAACATTCAATTCCAATAGGATCAAGCAACCTTGAAATCCAAGGTCCAGCTGCAATTATCGTCTTTTCAGCCCTTACAACACCTCTAGCGGTTTTAACGCCCACAACCGCTGCATCTTGCCAAAAATAGGGTTCACCCGGCATACCAAGAGGTTTACGCGGCTCCACAATAATTTCTGTAACCTCACTACCATACTGAATTTTGCCACCTAACCTAAGAAATTCAGACTCATAAAATTTCACAAGAGAATCAACATCAATTAAGCCAGCCTTTGGAATCAATATTCCTTTGTAAACATCTCCAAGGCCCATCAATTGTGCTTCTTCATCATCAGCAAAGTTCGTCCGCATGCCAAGTTTTTTAGCCAAACTTTCCGCCTCATACTCTTCATACTGAAAACCCCTATTGGCTAAATCCTTCAGAACAGGGAACATTTTACTGTACCGCTCCTCATCAAAAAGCCACAAATAACCAATCCACCTCATTTTCAAATCAAAACCCAAATCCTTCTCCACATGCTTATAAAATTCGACGGAAGAATCAGCCAAATCAAAATTCGTACGAGAATAAAAGAAACACCTAAAGGCTGCAGCACTTTTAGCTGTGCTACCTTGCCCAGCAGCACCCAACTTATCAACAACCAAAACATTCGCTTCGGGATTTCTGACTTTAATGTGATAAGCCGTTGACAAACCCAAAATTCCAGCACCCACAACAAGAGCATCATATTCAGCCATCACGCATCCCTCAAGCGAGAAATTCTAAAGTGACACTGACTGTTAATAAGCTTAGCTCTTCAAATTCAGAACATTTTAATGGTGCTTGTTAAGAGAACACTTATCTATTTCCACGAAATATGAGATAAAGCAAATATATCATGTTCCGGAGGAAATGCGTATGTTAGTTAACAAAAAAGCCCTCTCAACTCTTATTCTTATAATTTTGCTTTTATGTTCAGTAGTTTTTGGAGCCCTCCTATCTTACTTATGGGTTATGGCGAACTATTACATGGAACCTGAAAACACCGTGGATTTAGTCATCACAGAAGTTAATTTTCCAGTAAATCACGCAGACTATTTCTACGTGACAGTCATGAACCCTACACACTCAGTTTCTGAAACAAGCATTATAGAAGTCTATTTTACCGTTACCGGAGACAACACAACACATAAAGTAGATAGCACAGACCCAGAGCTCCCCATTCCTGTTAAAAGAGGGGAAACAAAAACCATCAAATGTTCTGCAAATTGGGGAAATTTTGCAGGAGAGACTATAACCGTGCATGTATTCAATGCTAACGCCTCTGGAACAAGTTATTCCGTCAAAACAGATTTCGTAAAATTAAATGCTAAAGCATATTTTAACGCGACCGAAAGTTGCAAGTATTTTAACGTGACAATTACGAATGATCCCGACTCAAAAATAAATCTGACAATTGAAAAAATTTTATTTAATTACCTTTGGGAGATTCCAAAAGAGAACATGAGCATAGCGGAATTGCCCACGCCATTAGCAAACGGGACATCCATTAATGTTCAATGTTTGTATGATTGGGAAACTTGCAAAAATCCTGCTGTGCGCGTTGAAACTCAAGAGGGTTATTTTGTTGATGCTCTATCAAATGCTTCGGCAACAGTGTTGTTGACAGTCACTGACGTTGAATTTAGTGAAACAAATTCTACAGTGTTGCGTGTAACTCTGCTAAATTCACAGGAATCAAGCACCCTTGTTGGTGTTACAAATATTACTTTAACTGATGATAATAATACAGAATACGTCATAAAAGAATTCGATTCGCCCTATGTAATTAATGTAAACGAAACAGCCACGTTTGATTGCATTTGGAACTGGACAGAGTACAGAACCAGAAATGTTACAATAACCGCGTATACGCAACAGGGATTTAAATCTGTTCAAAAAACTGTGGAAACACCTGATCCAGTCGTACTTGAAATTGCATCACTTGAATTTAATTTGCTCAACACTGGAAGTTTCCTAGCAACCGTCCAAAACATGCCTTGCTCAATTCAAGATGCAAACATAACAAAGTTCATATTTTCCTATAATGATAATTTCACAGAGATAAATGGAACAGCCGTTACACCAAATCTTCCACACTCTCTAGCTAAGAATTACACTCAACCTTTCAACTGCACATTTGATTGGACAGCCTATGAAGGTTTAAGTGTTAACATTACAGTTTATACATCTGAAGGTTTTAACGCCACTTGCACTTACACTCTTCCAAAAGTGCTGCTGAACGCTGACTTCAACAGCAATAAGAGTACAAAATACTTCACTATTACAATTCAGAATAATGCATATTCAACTATAAATGTAACTGGAGTCTGCTTGAACAGCACATGGTGGATAGACGCAAACCTCACTTACCCAACATTACCAGTATCGGTTGACGATGGCAAAAGCATATTGATTATTTGTCCATTTGAGTGGCAACCATTAAGCGGAAGCGAAGTAATAATTACAGTTACAACAGAAAATGGATTTAACATCACAACCACAATAGTTGTTCCTTAGGTGATTGTTCAATGAAGAACATAAAAATCACGGAACGAGTGTGCACTATTGAATATGCTATTCGCGATATCATTGTTTACGCAAAAGAGTTGGCGAAGGCTGGCAAAAAAATTTACTATTTAAATATTGGAGATCCGGTTGCGTTTGATTTTGATACGCCGCAGCATGTTAAGCAGGCTTTGGTTAAGGCTGTTGAAGAGGGAGCAAATGCTTATTCTGCTTCTGAGGGTTTGCCGGAGCTTAGGGAAGCCATAAGTCGGAAAGAAAAGAGAGTTAATGGTGTTGATGTTTCTGCTGAGGATGTTATTGTCACTTCTGGGATTTCTGAGGGCATTCAAATGGTTATGGCTGCGCTTGTTGATGCTGGAGATGAAGTTCTTCTTCCGGGACCTACTTATCCGCCGTATATTTCGTATGCTAAATTTTTTGGTGGAAAACCGATTACCTATGAGACTGTGGAGGAGGATTGTTGGCAGCCGAATATTGATGACTTGAGAGGGAAAATTTCAAAGAAAACTCGGGGAATTGTTGTTATTAATCCGAATAATCCTTCTGGAGCCCTTTATGAGGAGAAAGTGGTAAAGCAAATATTGGATTTGGCGGGAGAATATGGGATTCCAGTTTTGTCTGATGAAATTTATGACCAAATAGTTTATGAGAAAAAGTTTGTCAGCACAGCACGTTTAGCTAAGGATGTTCCAGTCATAGGGTTTAATGGTTTTTCAAAGGCTTATTTGATGACTGGTTGGAGGCTTGGCTACGTATATTTCCACGACCAAAAGGATGAACTTCAAGAATTAAAGCAATGCATCGAAAAAGAGGCAAGGATAAGGCTATGCGCAAACACACCAGTTCAAAAGGCTGGGGTTGCAGCCTTAAACGGACCACAAGGCCACATAAGGGATATGGTTGAGAAACTTAAAGAGAGAAGGAATTACTCCCTAAAACGTTTAAACGAAATTGAAGGAATCACTTGCGCAAAACCTGAAGGAGCCTTCTATGTCTTTCCAAAAATTCATGGGGTGGGACGAAGATGGAAAACGGATTTGGAATTTGTTTTGGAACTTTTAAGGGAGACTGGAGTGCTTCTCGTGCATGGTTCAGGATTTGACCAAAATTATGGAACCGGACATGTTAGAGGCGTTTTTCTTCCACCACTTGAAATACTTGAAGAGGCTTTTAATAGAATTGAAGAGTTTATGGAGAAAAGTAAAATAAGGGATTAGATTTTGTGTTACTGGTAGATTGGCGTTCCTTCTTTTGGGTCTTGGACTAGTTTTGCGAATTCAGCCATTAATTTCTTAGTTATCGGACCAGGGTTTCCGTTTCCTATAATTCTTTTGTTTATTTCTCTTACTGGCACAATTTCGGCAGCAGTTCCCGTGAAGAAGACTTCATCAGCAGTAAATAATTCATATGGTGTTATATTTTTCTCTACGACTTCGTATCCCAGTTTTCTCGCAAGTTTTATAACTGCTTCAGCTGTTATTCCCGGTAATGCGCCTGTATAACTTGGTGGCGTGAATATTTTTCCATTTTTGACTATGAATACATTTTCAGCCACGCCTTCGCATATGAAGCCGTTTTTGTCGAGGCATATGGCTTCGTCGACGCCATTTATGTTTGCTTCGATTTTTGCCATTATGCTGTTTAGATAGTTGAGTGATTTTATTTCATGTGTTGTCGCGTCTACTGGGTCTCTTTTAACCCATGAAATCATGGCTGTTACGCCTTGTTCTTTGGCTTCGCTTTTATGCAGTTTTATGGTGTCTGTTATCACAATAATTGTGGGTTTTAAGCATTTCCTAGGGTCTAATCCGAGGTCGCCGACGCCTCTTGTTACTATTAGACGGATGTATGCGTCTTTTAGGTTGTTTTTTCGAAGGGTTTCTACGACTTTTTTTATCATTTCTTCTTTTGTTAGTGGAATTTGCAGCATAATAGTGTGAGCTGAACGGTATAACCTGTCAATGTGTTCTTTCAGTTTGAATATTATGCCGTTGTAGGCGCGGATTCCTTCGAAAACTCCATCTCCATAAAGAAGCCCGTGGTCGTAAACAGAAATTTTCGCTTTTGATTTCGGATAGTATTCCCCGTCGATAAACACAAGTAGTTCTTTTTCCAAGAACTTTCCCCTCAAACTGGAGAGCTTAGTCTATTTGATTAAGGTTTGATATAGTTTTTGCCCAGAAGTGGCTACTTTTTATATTGTTAACCATAGAATTGAGGGCGTTTTGAAAGGTGTTTTGGTAATGGTAGAGGTTTGAAAGGCTTGTCTTTGGTTATTTCTTTAATTTCACTTATTAGTTCTTCAAGTTTTGTTTTGCGGATTTTCTCGGTTTTTCTGCCTCTCACGGCTAGAATGTTTGATTCAGCTTCTTTTTGTCCGACAACAATTATGTAGGGAACCCATTCCATTTCTGCTTCTCTAACCCGTTTTTGCAAGGTTAATGTTCTGTCATCTATGTCCACACGTATGCAATATTCATCTATTTTTTTGGCTAGTTCTTCGGAAAAATTGATGTATTTGTCGGACAAGGGGATTATGCGGACTTGTGTTGGGGAAAGCCATAATGGGAGGGTTGGAGGCTTTCCAGTTTGTTGTTCTTTGTAGGCTTTTTCTAATAATGCATATATGCATCTTTCAATGGCGCCGCTTGGAGAGCAGTGTAGAATTAATGGATGCCTTTTTTCGCCTTTCTCATCAACGTAGGTTATGTCATATCTTTTTGCGTTTTCAACGTCTATTTGGTCTGTTGATAGGGCTGCAGCCTTGTTTTGATTGTCTACGTAGTTAAAGTCCCATTTCAGTCTGAAGTAGAAAAATCGTTCTTTCCACATTTCAACCAAGAAAGGTTTGCCGAAGATTTTCGCCAGTTCAGAAATGAAGTCTTTATTTTCTTCATAGAAGTCTTTTGTGAAGCGTAATGCTGCTTCATAATCATTTTTTGATAAACCTATTTCCTCAAGAATTTTCATGCTCAGTTTGAACCTTGTTATGAATTCCTTTTTGGCTTGTTCCATGTCCGTGCAAAAAGCATGACAATCAGGCATGGTGAAGGCTCTTAAACGCCTTAAGCCCACAACTTCCCCGCTTTTCTCTCTTCTGAAGCTGTAACGGGTTAGCTCGTAAACTTTTAGAGGCATATGCTTGTAAGAGAATTGTGCGTCATGAACCATCAAGAATTGTCCGAAGCATGCTGCAAACCGCAGAAAAAGTTCTTTATCCTCTGATTTTAGCAAATATTGCCTTGCAGGAAAACGATTCATATAATCTGCTAAGCTTGGATGATGGAAATCATACATGACTGGCGTTTCAACTTCCATGGCGCCGTATTCTATCATTTTAGCAGTAACAAACTGTTCAAGCAAGGATTTTATTAGACGCCCTTTTGGATACCAGCGGATGTTTCCAGGATCGCTTCCAAGCTCATAATCAGCTATTTCCAATCTTTTCATTAAGGGCACGTGAGGGGGCATTTGTTGGCTTGCCCTTACTTTATGTATTTCGTAGTTTGCGAATTTTTCAAGGTTTTCATAATCCTTAAAATTGAAATCTTCGACGGGAATCATTTTTCCATCTGGTTGTAGAATGTACCAGAATGACTCCAGTTTTTCTTCTGCTTTTACAGCTTCGGAAACTTTTTCTTCTTTTTCCTCTTTTTCCTCTTTTTCCTCTTTTTTCTCGGTTGGCAGAATCGTGCGGGATTGTTCTGCGAGGGGATGTCCCTTGATTGAGATTGTGAATTGTTTGTTCCAGCCGAAGGGGGCTCGGTATGTTTCTATGCCTTTTTCTTTTGCGTTGGCTTCCATGGCTTTAACTACTTTTAGTGCTTCCGCGGGTTTTGCTAGTTTGCTGCTTAAGTGGGCATAGGGATAGATTAGAATTCTGTTCACTTTTAGTTTTTCGAGAAAAGCGTAGACTTCATCTATGGCTTTTTTGGCTACGGTTAAGTCGTCGCCTTCCTCAACAGCTGTAAACAACACGACGATTTCTTCATAGCGCATCGCCTTCTTTTCAGCTTCTTCAGCCAGTGCTATCTCTTTTTGGATGGGCGTGTATTCAATGAAGTTTGAGTGTAACTGTAATATTCGCATTTGGAAACACTTTCCTTTTAGCCCATGTGTCGCCATTTCTCAAGCATCTTATCCTTCTTTGTTCTCTTCTTGTATTCTTTGTAGTGCTCTTTGCATAGATAAGCACGCCTTTCGCCGCTGCCAACATTCAAACCAGCAGACTTGACTTTTTCTACTGAAAGCGAACGAACGGCTTCTCCGCCGCAGCCTGCCACACTGCATTTAACACCTTTGTCAACTCTTCCCAATTATTAGCGCCTCTTAAACAGTGTAACCTTTAAGGAATAAAATATGCGTTATTCCTTAATTTCTTTTTCATAAAGGAAATGGGCTCTCCGCTGAATTTCTGTTTCACCTTCCATAAATGTGGGACCAAACGCTTCAACAACAAAGGAGGAAGCGGCGGAGCCAACACACGCACACCATAAAGAATCTTCGCCGCGAACATATTCAGCGAGAAAACCGCCAATAAAAGCATCTCCAGCACCTGTTGGGTCAACAATTTTTTCACATGGGTAGGCTGGAATTTTATATTTGGTCCCTTCAATGGAAAGCAAGGCACCCTTAGCTCCAAGGGTGACAATAACTGTTTCTACGCCATAATCATGAACTGCCCTCACTGCAGAGTTTAAGTCGGATAGGCTTGTGGCAGCTTTAATTTCTTCTAATGATGACTTGTAAATGTTAGCAAGCTCCAATATACGCTTGTCCAGAAGCGAAGAGTAAGTGACGTATCCGTCATTGTCGAAGTTTCGCACAAGCCCTTGCGGATCTACGGATAAAACTTCAGTGCAGCTTCTTAATTTTTCAGCCACTTCATAGGCTATTTCGCCGGCTATGGGAGCTATGTGAACTGCTTTGCTTTTTATGGATTCTGGCAAATCTTCCACGGTGATAGATGGTGCTCTGCTCTTTAGCTGTAATGTTCTATCTGAAAAATTATCAGCATATTTCAGTTCAAAGCGTGTTGTCTGCGCACCTTTAACCTTTACTACGCCGCTTAAGTCTATGCCTTCTTCTCTGAACCACCACATATAAGCCTCTGGAAAATCATCACCCACTTTAGAAAAAACAGAAGCCTTCGCATTCAAACGTCTAACAGTAAGCGAAGCATATGCCGCAGAACCGCCCAAAACCACATAAGGCATCTGCTTACTTGGAAGAAAAATAGAATCTATGGCAAAATGACCAACAACGACAACATCAAACATTTTAACACACATTAAACTTTTGATTGAAGTAAGAGAATCGCTTTAGCTAAGTCTCCCCCACATTCTTCTAGGGCTTTTCTTGCTTCTTCTGGGCTTTTGCCAGTCTGGTCTGCAACAAGTCTCACATCCTCTTCAGGTATTGTTAATTTACGTTCTACAGTCTTTTCGCTGATTTTTCCACCAGTTACTTGAAAGATTTTCTGTCCTTGCATCTCCATGATGGCTACTTCTGGCGCTTCTATTGTAATTTCTTTGCTGTTTGTTTTGATTATTACTTGCTCAACATCTGGAACAGCATCCATGCTGAGCCCCATGCGTTGCATCATACGTCTTGCTTCGCGGGGACTGATGCGTCTATGCATGAAAACCGCCTTCCACTAAGTATTTACTATTAAGCTTCATATACTTAACCTTCTTCTAGACAACCGCGTCTAACCTTAACGGCAACGCCAGTTTTGAAAGCCTTCATTTCTTCACCCGATAGAGTAGCTCGCCCAACAGCTAAAACTTCACCACTTTCGTTAACCACTATAACTTCGTCTTTTGGACGAACTTCATCATTAGCCTTCACCACATGAACAGCAAAAACGTCACCGCCTTCAGCAATAAACTTTGAAACTTCATCCTTAACTGTGACGAAACATTTTGCAGAATTCGCATTTTTAGCTATTCTTTTTGCGCCCGTAATGCTTAGAGAGAATAAGCCATCAGTTGGGCGTAGAGTTGCAAGCCTTTTGCCATCCAAATAGACATAACGGATTCTGCCAGTTCTTTTAGAATATTCTATCTTCACATTTTCGGAAAAAAGCACAACGCCAACGCCTTTTCCAAATTGGTAATCTGCTACGCTTCGAATTCTCTTCAGAGGGTCTTCCAAGATTTTGCACCGGTAATTAACTATTTTAATTCGACAACTATAAACACAACCAAACTAATAAAAACAGTTTAGGTGTATCGACAATTGCGATGCGAAGTCTGCGGTGCAAAAATCCACGGCAAACCATACAAAGTGATAATTGAAGGAGCAAAACTAACTGTTTGCAGCCAATGTTCAAAACATGGAAAAATAGTTTGGGAAGAAGAACCAAAACCCAAAAGCGCAGTATTAAAAACCAAAACAACTGCGCATCCAGCCCAAATAAAAAGCAAGAAAGCGCCGGAAACAACTGTCGAAACAAGTTTTGGACTTGTAGAAAATTTTCATGTACAAATAAGGCAAGCACGAGAAAAGCTTGGGCTTTCCCATGAAGAATTGGGCAAAAAAATAAACGAAAAAGTTTCACTCCTCAAAAAAATAGAAACTGGAAAAATGACGCCCGACAATAGGCTTGCAACAAAACTTGAACATGTATTGAAAGTTAAATTGCTTGTTCCCACATCAGAAGAGAAGAATGTTCCAACAAAAATCCCACAACCAACGAGTCGCGAACTAACATTAGGAGACATCATCCAACTGGGCAAGAAGGAAAAAGAGACGGAGGAACCGCCCAAACGAAAGCAATCATAGTTCAACGACGGCAACAATTTGAAAACTCAAGCTTAGAAGAACTTAAAAGCTTAGCTGAATCAGCAGGATACACTGTTGTAGGTAAAATAGAACAAGTTCGAGAACCAGACGCCCGCTATCAGATAGGCGCTGGAAAAGTGGAAGAACTTGCCAAACTGGTGAAAGAAACAGGCGCCCAAAAAATAATTTTTGATAATCCACTAAAACCAGTCCAAGCTTACAACATAGCAAAAGCGACAGGCGTAGAAGCAATCGACCGCTTTCAACTAATCCTCGAAATATTCACCAGAAGAGCCACCACCACCGAAGCCAAACTACAAATTCAACTAGCAAGATTAGGATACGAATTGGCACACGCAAAGGAAAGGGTAAGGCTTGCCAAAATGGGTGAACAGCCCGGATTCATGGGTCTTGGCGCTTATGAGGTGGACGTTTACTACGAGGCAGTTAAGAAGCAAGTGCACACGGTTCGCAAGAAGTTAAGGAAGATTCGTGGAAAAAGGCAGTTGCACCGCGAAAGAAGGGAAGAACTTGGCTTCTCATCAATTTCTCTAGCTGGATACACAAATGCTGGAAAAAGCTCACTTTTTAACGCCTTAACAGAAGAAGAGGTTCCAGTGGATACATCCCTATTCACGACATTGTCTACCACAACAAGACTTGTTAAAATTTCGAAAAAGAAGTTTCTGTTAACAGACACTGTGGGCTTTATAGACCGCTTACCATTAACATTGATAGAAGCTTTCCATTCAACCCTCGAAGAAACCATCTACTCAGACCTTATACTTTTGGTTGTGGATATAAGCGAGCCATTAGCTAATATTGAAAAGAAACTAAACGTTTGCCTAGAAACCATAGAACGCATAGGCGCTGCTGGCATCCCAATAATAACAGCACTAAACAAAATCGACTTACTAACGAAAAACGAAACCGCTCAGAAACTTGAAAACTTAAAAGAAAAAACGCCGAACCCTGTGCCAATATCAGCCCTTTACAAGATTAATATTGACTTGCTAAAGCAGAATATGCTAAAAATGCTAAAAAACTATGTTCAAGCCTCATTCACCATTCCATTAACAAACGAAACTATGCCATTCATATCATGGCTCTTCAAAAGGGCAGATGTACAAACAATAAAATATGCCGACAACAACGCCCATGTGGTTTTTGAAGCAATTCCATGGTTTGCAGAAAAAGTTAGAAAACGCGTGGAAGAATTTGACGGAAAATTCGAAAAGAGCATCACTTAATAAAACGAGCAAAGTGAAAAATATGCCTAAAGTTGTGGTGTTAAGGTGGGGTCACAGACCGCGCAGGGATGCCAGACTTACAACTCATGTTGCTCTAACGGCAAGAGCACTTGGAACTTCGGGTGTCATATTATCAGACATAGAAGATGAAAAAATAAGAGAAACAATTGAAAAAGTCACAAAATATTGGGGAGGACCTTTCTTCTTTGAAATGGGAAAGCCTTGGAAGAATGTTGTGAAAGAGTGGAAAATAAAAGGGGGAATAGTTGTGCACCTAACAGCTTATGGAGAAAATATCCAAACAAGCAATGTGTTAACGCGGATTAAAGAGTCTGGAAAAGACATCTTGGTCATTGTTGGCAGTCAAAAGGTTCCAAGCGAATTCTTCTCAGAAGAAGTTTCAGACTTTAATGTTGCAATTGGAAACCAACCTCACTCGGAATGCGCAAGCCTAGCCGTTTTTCTAGACCGATTATTTGAAGGGGAGGAGCTAAAAAAGAAATTTGAGAATGCTAAAGTTAGGATAGTCCCTCAGAAGAGGGGGAAGAAAATAGTTAAAAAATGTTAGTTCTGATTCAGATTTCGTAAAGAGATTTAAATGAAAGCTTACTAATATATATTTAAAAGAGGTGCAGTGTTCAACAGTTGAGCAAAAGGGTCATTACGTTGTCAACGATAGATGACGCAACTTTGATGAAAGTCGCTGAAGCATTAGGCGAAGAAGATGCAGTTAAATTAATTGAAATTCTGAAAAACTCAGATGAAATAACAGACGACGAAATAGCCAACAAAACAGGAATAAGACTGAACTCTGTCAGAAAAATCCTATACAAACTTTACGACCATTCCCTCGTAAGCCTTAGAAGGACCCGAGACCCAAAAACCGGATGGTTCATATTCCACTGGAAACTCCAACCAGACCAACTTGAAGGTTTCATATTAAGCCAAAAACGACGAGTAATGGAAAAACTCAACATCAGACTTGAATACGAGAAAAACCATGACTTTTATTATTGCTACACGCCGGGATGCAAGCGAATCCCATTCGAAGAAGCAGTGGAACTTGTATTCCGATGCCCCACATGCGGAAAACCCCTAGTCCATTATGACAATGCCAAAATTGTTGAAGTATTATCAAAGAAAATTGAACAATTAAGGAAGGAACTGGGTGAGTGAAAGGCTTCCATCAAAAGAACAAGCATTATACTTTCTCCATAAAAGTGGATGCTCTGCAAACGTTATAAGACATTGCGAAACCGTAGCTGAACTTGCCCTAGAAATAGCAAAAGCATGCAAAGAAAAAGGATTAGATGTTAACCTGGAACTTGTGGAAATAGGCGCCCTCCTACACGACATAGGACGCTCAAAAACCCACAGCGTCCACCACGCCATTATAGGAGCAGAAATTGCAGAATCATTAGGTTTACCTGAACAAGTTATTTCAATAATAAAAAGGCATGTTGGGGGCGGAATCACAGCAAGAGAAGCAAAGAAACTAGGATGGCCTAAAGACGTTTACGTTCCAATATCCATGGAGGAGAAAATTGTTTCATACGCAGACAAGCTTGTGGAAGGCTCAAGACGAGTGCCTATAGAAAGAACCATTCAAAATCTTTCTAAAGAGCTGCCGCCATCAGCCATTGCAAGAATACAAAAAATGCATAGAGAAATGCTTACTTTAATTGGCGACTGCAAATGCCTACAGTAACCCTCCTTACAAAAATCTACCATGAACATCAACTAAAATTCATTGACAAATCCTTGAAATCCATTTTAAAAGGGTTAAAGGTTGAGACAAAAATTTGTGAAATTACTCCTCGCGGAATGGTTCAAGTAGATATTTCTGGAGAAGATGAAAACGTAGCACTCAATTATTTAGATAAGGAAATAGGAATCTGCCCAACACATTTTGAACACTTAAAAAAATACTCAGAAGTTAAAGGACGCATAATACTCTTAAACAAAAGCAAAACCGAACTGTATGCAGATATAGGAATAGTCTCACCTAACATTATCGACGCTACAATTTCAATACAACATTTACAAGCACAACTCGTTAACGGAAGGAAAATCGCCCTAAAAAAGCTCGTTGAACTTTATGGTTTCTGCGAAAATCTACCGCTAGCAATCAAAGTTTTAGATGTAAACAAAGAGAAAAAGTACATAGAAGCCATGCTTTCAGAAAGTCAAATTTCTCGTTACAGAAACTGGACTAAATCATTTTTAGATAGACTAATAATTTTGGGTTCTTCTCTTTTAGAGGTAAGGTTAGCTTTAAAAAAGTCGAGGATTAGCCGCGACGCATTGAACATCGAGCCTTTAGGGTTATTTGAGAGTGCAGTTGCGTGCAAACTTGGAACTGATGCCATTGGGCTGATTCCAAAAATCGGTAAAATTTTACGCAACTCCACTTTTTCTGTTTTTAGTCCAAGAAATATTATAGAATTTATGGATTACTCAACAGCGTTTATTTCTTGGTAACTAAGTATACTCCTGTGAAAATTAGACAGCCTCCCGCAATAACTAAAAGACTTAACTCTTCTCCAACAAAAGCAATTGCAAATAAGGCTGTAATTAATGGCTCAGCAAACATGAAAGAACTAGCAACAGCGGCTCCAACCCGTTTTATTACATAAAACCAAATGTAATAGCCCAAAAATGAACAAGTAACTGCCAAAAACATGATTGCTATCCATCCATGAATGCTCATGGTAAAAATTTGACTAAAGGAACCTTCAGCCAAGGAGATGGGAATGAGGAATAAGCCTCCAAGCATGTTAACATAAGCCACAACAAGAAAAGGACTGTACTTTTCCATCATACTTTTTCCAAGAAGACTGTAAGTAGCCCAAAGGATAGGCGTCGAAAGCAAAATTAGGCTTCCTAAAAAGGGCTGCTGATTAGTCTGAAGGCTTACGCTTTCACCCATAATAACAATAAAAGTGCCCACGGCAGCCATCCCAACACCAAAAACTTGCCTTTTCACCAAATGCTCCTTAAAAAATTCGGCAGAAAGGAGGGCTATAAAAATTGGCGCAAGTAAACACACAAAGATTGCTGCAATGGATGCCCCAGCCATCTTTATGCCTGTATACTGAGCAGTAAAGAAAAAAGTCACACCCGTAAAAGCCAAAAGAATCAGCCTTGGAAAATCTTTCTTTTCAACAAAAAGCCCATAATCCTTCACCCTTTTTCTTTCAAGCAAAATTGCAATAAGAAAAAGCCCGCCAGCGACGAGAAAACGAAAGGTTGCAATGGCAATCGGAGTTAACCCTTCCTTCAAAACCATTTTAACAACAACAAATGAACTTCCCCAAAAAAGAATTAAAATAAACATTAGAAAGGCATTAAAGCGGCTTATAGCTTCGGTTTCCATGAGGAACAATTTTCTATTCCAATTTATAAAGAATTACACCAAAAAGGAAAAAAGAGACAATAGCCAAAGTGGGCCGGGCCGGAGTTGAACCGGCGACCTCAGCCTCGTAAGGGCTGCTTCAGGCTTGCTTTTACGGCGAGTGTCCTAACCAGGCTAGACGACCGGCCCCTTTCCTTTTCATTTAGAAAAGGCTTGTTTTATTAAAAGTTTGGTTATGTTGGGAACAGATATTAATATGCTGCTTTATTAATGCAGATGACGGTTAAGGTGGTAAAGTGAAGAGGATTTTAGTTACTGGTGCGGGTGGGCCGGCTGGTGTAAATTTTATCATGTCGCTTAGAATTGCGCCCGAGAGAATACATATGGTTGGGACGGAGGCAAATGAATATTACCTTTACTTGGCTCCAGTCGACAAGCGATATTTGGTTCCAAAAGCAACTGATACTGACTACATTGATAGGCTAAACGAGATTATACGGAAAGAAGCAATAGAGTTTGTGCACGCCCAGCCAGATGTGGAAGTTGCCGTCATCTCAGAAAAACGCGAAAAGCTGAATGCAACAACTTTTTTACCTTCCAAAGATACTGTGCGGAAATGCCAAGATAAATTGAACTCAGCTAAGATATGGCAGAAAAATGGGGTTCCAGTTGCGCGGGTTAAAGAATTGTACAGCGAATCCGACATTGACAAAGCCTTTGACGAGTTTGGAAGCCCAATCTGGATTAGAGCCAGACATGGGGCTGGTGGAAGGGGAAGCACCCCAGCACATAATAGGGAAACTGCCTTGGCTTGGATTAGCTACTGGAAATATCGCAAAATGGATTGGGAATTCATAGCCCAAGAATACTTGCCAGGTAGAAACTTGGGATTTCATAGCTTGTGGAAGGATGGCGAACTTGTTGTTTCTATGGCTAGGGAACGTGTTGAATATATCTATCCAAGCCTTGCGCCTTCAGGTGTTACGGGAACACCTTCGGTTCAAAGGACAATTCACAGCGAAACCGTAAACGATATTGGAACAAAGGCTGTTTTAGCCATAGACCCGAATTTCAGCGGAATTGCATGCGTAGACTTGAAGGAAAACAAGGAAGGTGTGCCATGCGTGACGGAAATTAACGCTGGGAGAATGTTCACAACATCGTTTTTCTTCTCATATGCGAGCAAAATGTTGCACAAAAATTATTATGCAAATATTCCATATCTATACGTTAAACTTGCCTACAATGAGAACATTCCGAAAATACCGAAATACAATGTTCTACCCGAAAACATTTACTGGATACGTCATATTGATGCACCAGCAAGACTTGTTAAAAATGGAAAAATTGTCGGAGAGATGTACCGATGACCTACTTATTCATTTACTGGGGGCATAAAATTCTTTTAGCGACAAAACTTTTAAATAAAACGAAAAATCGACATTCCAGTTCATAAAGGAGGCTAAGCTTTGATTCTCGTCACTGGAAGCTCAGGATTTATAGGAACAAACGTAACAAAATATTTCATTAATGAAGGAGAAAAAGTTGTTGGCTTAGACCTTGCCAGCCCAAATATCAATTTTCCACGGGAACTATTCACTTTCCATAAATGCGATTTAACAGACAAGGACTCCGTTTTCAAGGCTTTTAAAGAATTTAATCCAAAATCTGTCATACACTTGGCTTTCGTCACTCACCGCAAAGACATTTACAGCGAATTCATGGATGACGCTAAAATTACTTTGAATATGCTTGAAACCTCATGCAAATATAACATTGAAAGATTCATTCTTATGAGCAGCTCAACAGTTTATGGACTAAAAACTGTAGACGAACCCGTGAATGAGGAGGATAAGCCTAATCCGAAGGGAACATATGGAAAAGCAAAACTAATGGCTGAGTTAATGGCGAAGCAATACTTGGAAACCGAAAATCTGCCTATAACAATATTTAGAGGCTTTGAGATTTATGGACCAAACCTAACTATACCATCTATTGTTAGGAAACTATTAGATAAAGCCATAAACAAAGAACCAATGATATTATATTGTTATGGAAAACAGAAAACCGATTTCACCTATGTGGAGGATCTTTGCCAAGCTATGAAAATTGTTTTACAAAACAAGAAAGCTATTGGAGAGACCTTCAATGTTGGTTCTGGGAAGGCTTACACTTATGAAGAATTTGCAAAGGCTATAAGCAAGTTTTTGCCTTCAAAAATCGAACTGCTTCCACCAAGACCTAACGAACAGCCTTTCTATTTATATTCAACTGTTGAAAAACTGAAGTCGTTGGGTTTTAGACCAAAATATGATGTTTTTGAAGGGTTGAAGAAGACAATAGATTGGATGTTATCAAATCATGGTTGACGTTTGGCTTGACGCGGTTACGCCAAAAGATTCGCTCTTGATTTATGCATTGCTACCAGAATTAAAGGAGAAAGGTTATGATACTATTGTAACTGCTAAAAAACAAACTCAGACAACAGAAGTTCTAGAACTTTTGAGCATACCATACACTTGTGTTGGTGGGTATGGCGAGACGCTGAGAGACAAACTTGTAGAAGAGCAGAAAAGAACTTTAGAGTTTGTAAACCTTTTTGACAAGATAGGTTTGCCAAAGGTTTTGTGGACTCATGGCGATGTCAGCGCTATTCGAACAGCCTTTGGGTTGCAAATACCCGTAGTCTACTCCAACGATACACTTCACGCGGTTCATGTGGCTAAACTTGTTTGTCCACTTGTTGATTGGCTTGTGGCTCCAGTTTGCTTTGGCAAATCATGGAGCAGGTTTGGAATCCCAAAATCCAAAATAGTCCTTTACGATGGTGTTGAGGAAGTTGCGTGGTTGAAAAAGCCAATTGCGAAAAAGCCAGATTTTCTAGAGGAGTTAAGTGGAAAAGAGCGAATTATCCTATTTAGGAATGTCGAATACAAGGCGAGTTACTGCAAAGATGTGAAGGTGGACGTTTGGAAACTCGTTGAAGAACTTTCAAAAATAGCCACAGTAATTTATCTTCCAAGATACGAAGAAGAAAAGAGGAAGCTTAAAGAGCTAGCAAATGTGATTGTTCCCGCCAAGCCATTGTTAACGTTCCAGATTCTCCCATATGTCGATTTGGTCGTTGGAAGCGGAGGAACAATATGCCGCGAATCCGCACTTATGGGAATACCAACAATAAACTTCCATTTCTGGGACGCAATAGCAAAGTATCTTCATGGAAAAAATTTTCCAATTTATTTTTCGATAGATATAAAAGAAATTTTGAAGATGTCGCGCGTCATTTTGCAAAAAACTAACAAGTACAAGTTAAACACTAGTGGCATATTCGAAGAACTTGAGTCTCCAGTGCCGATAACAATTTACTATCTAGAAAAGTGTTGCCGTTGCAAGTAAAACGAGCCAAGAGAATTTATTTACTGGATTCTAAAAAGCCTTTCAGATAGTAAAACCGAATTAGTGGATGAATATAAGTTATTGAGGGTTCTTTGGTTTTCAACGCAATAAAAACTCCAGTGACAGGAGATGCCATAAAGCGGATAAGCACATCAGCTCTTGTAAGTGGTGGACTTTGGTCAGTCTCTTTTTTTATAATGCTCCATACTTCATATAGTTGTTTTGCATGCCAGTACTGATGATGAAGTTCCTGCTTCAAGCTACGTCTCAGATGCACCGATTGAACGTTGTAATCAACAATCCATTGATATCCAGCTTGGTTAACTTTGTACGCTAATATCGTGTCGATGCCCGACCCTGTGCGTGTTTCGGGAAAACCGCCTAGAGCTTTGATAGCTTTAGTTTTGTATATTGTGTTGTCTAGGGTTTTCCCAAGCGTGAAGGCTGCCATTTCTCTGCTTCTCAACCAAGGTTCAAGTTTAGATTCTCCTCTGTACTTCTTTGCTACGTATTGCTGTAATTTCTGCACTCCCGAAGGTTTATTTGCGAAGCGTACTCCAGAGGCGACGGCAGCTCTTGGATTTTCCAGAAGGGGCGGGATTTTGTCCCACCATTTATAAGACAGTAACAAATCTTGTTCAAAACTTATGAAATAATCAGATTTCACCCGCTTTAATGCGGTGTTTGCGCCGTCGCTTATGCCTTTTCCCTCGTTAAAAATGCCAACCCAGCCGAATGATTCTGCTATTTCTCTCGTGTTGTCTGTACTGTGATCGTCCACAATTATGCGCTGATTAATGGTCTCAGATGGTATAACCTCCTCAATTCGTCTTAAAACAAGTGGTAACGTTTCAGAGCCATTTTTAGTCCACATGACCAAATCGACGGTATTAATCATTTAAATTCCTTTTTGCAGTTTTGAAGTGGGTTCAAGCTGCTAACCATCCTTTTAGCATTAGTGTATAATTTAGGAGTTGGAGTTTGGCGGCTTGCAAGTCTCTACTGACCATGTATATCCACACGGATTTTGGAAGGGCTAGTATACATCTTAAAAGAATTTGCTTGAATGTCCAAAACTTGTATTTCTTTAAAAAGTAGCCTGTTAGGGCGAAGCTGCTAATTCTTCCTGCTGGATTATGGTGATGTAAGCAATATGGTTCTTTAACCTTGAGAAATTTGTATCCTTTATTTATTATGTGCCGTCCAATGTATTCGTCTTCCCATATGTGAAGGTCCCTCGGGATTTTTATGTCCTTGAGGGCTTCTGTGCGTATTAGTGTGTCATGCAGCATGCAACGTTCGCTTCTTGTCTGCCTTACTAGTAGGTCTCTTATTCCTACACCATAAAGCTTTGACATGGCGTAAGTGATGTTGAAGAAATGTTTTTCGATGGGAATAGCAACGCCCCATATTGCACCTACACTATTATCAACAAGTTTCCAGGCTTTTTCAAACCAGTTAGGGCTTAGTATAACGTCTGAATCAACATGAATATGCCATTCTGTTTTAACAGCCTCTATCCCTTTTTGCCGTGATGTTGCCCTCGTTCCTTTTTGGTCATCAATTATTTCCACATTAGGATATCTTTGTAAGAATTCTAATGTGCCGTCGGTGCTGCCTCCGTCAACAACGAGGAGTCTGTTTACTGGGATATTCTTGTATATAGAGTTCACGCATTTCTCTAGACAAGGGTAAATGCTGTTTTTCGTTAGGAGAACGACGTCAACTCTCATGCTTCTCGCTTTCATTTATATAAATTCTCCTAATTTACATTGCTCTTGTGGTAACGTGATTTTGAAACGATGAGTGATAATGGAAATGGTGGAAATGTTTTCAGCATTAGTTTCTTTATGTGCTCATCGGGAATTTTTCTTACTAATTCTTGTGTCGTACGTCTTTTCTTCCATGTTTGTTTTAAATGAAGCAGATTCCAGAGTAATGCTTTAGAAATGGCAAGGCTATTAAGAGGTTCGCGTTTCATTGTGAACTTTATTATATTGCGTAATTCAATAATAAGAGATGCTATTAGAGCCTTAAGCATATTCTGTGTGTTGTAATTTTTTAAAAGTACAAACATGTGGTTTCTTGTGTAGAAGTACAATCGTATTGCATTTTGTAGTTTGGACGCAGTTAAGCTAGGAGCATGGTAAACAATTGAGGAAGGGACAAAAACAACTTTGTATCCGCTTAGCCAGATTCTCCAGCATAAGTCTGTTTCATCGAAGTAGAGAAATGTTTCCGAGTCAAATAGACCAGTTTTGTTTAGTATTTCTTTTTTTATTAGTGCTCCAGCGCCCTTTGCATAAAAAATTTCGTCAACCTTATTGTATTTATTGGCTTTTTCTCCTCGCCCTCTTTCAAGATGGTAACCATAGTAATCTAGAAAGCCACCTGCACAATCAAGCGTGTTTGGAGAACCCATTTTCAATATTTTGCTTTGTGCAGCTCCTATCGTGGGCATTTGAACGATTTTAACGAGTTCTGTTAGCCATTGGGCATCAACTTTTGTGTCGCTGTTAAGTAGAGCAATGTATTCGCCTTTGGCGTTTCTTATGCCAATATTGTTTCCTTCAGCAAACCCCCAGTTTCGTGTATTTTGAATTATTCTTAACCTTAGATCTTGGCCAAACTTTTCTTTTACGAATTTAACGCTCCCGTCAGTGGATGCATTATCTACGAAGAGCACTTCAAAATTTGGGTAGTCAGTTTTAAGCGCTGATCTTAAGCACTCTTCAAGAATTGTTTTTAAATTCGTTAGTCCATTGTAATTTAAGATTATAACGGAAACTAAAGGATACTCCATAAAAATTTGTTTACTATACGGTCAATAAAATACTTGTGTTATGATGCGAGCCTTTATGCAAGACTTAAAAGTGTAAGCAGAAAGTAATTTTAGAGGCGTCTTATGAAAATATGTTTCACAGTTGGGACGCTGGAAAGCGGTGGATGCAATACCGCTGCGAATTTTGTAAACAGTTCAGTTGGAAACCCCTCGTGCAATTTTCCGATTCCATCCGTGCTGTGGTCATCAACATTTTTTTGTTAACATATTGGAAGAGAATAACTTCAGCTATTCTTTTGAAAACTAATGATAGAAAATTTCGCCATTTTTAATACACATTGCTAAGTCAATTTCCCAATTAAGGAAACATCTCCAAGATGCCTTTGTTGACAGTTTTATTTAATTTGCTATAACTAAAATGCTTTATAAATAGAATCGCATAAAATTGATAGGAATCTATTTTGGAACAACAAGCCGAGCGCACTGCGACAAAAGTTACATGGACGCATAGGTGGTTATATGAAATTTTGGAGCAGATACCTATCGAAATGAACTCTCTTGTGGATGTAGGTTGTGGCCGTGGTGTAATAGGCGCTTTGGTGAAAATTTACCGAAATCCTGAAAGGCTTGTTGGAATAGACGCTTTTCCGCCTTATCTTGACTTTTGCCGTCGTAATAACTTTTACGATGAACTTTATCAATACGACCTAACAAAGACCCCACTATTCTTTGAAGATAAAGAATTTGATGTTGCCACATGCATTGAAGTTCTAGAACATATTCCAAAAGACAGCGGAGAACACCTATTAAGCGAATTGGAACGGATTGCCAAAAAAGTTATTATAACAACACCAAACGGCATACTCCCACAAGAACCCTTAGATGGTAATCCTTTTCAAAAGCACATTAGCTGCTGGTCGGTTAAGGATTTCACTAAACGAGGCTACACCGTTAAAGGAGTCGGATACTTCACTGTTTTTGGACGGAAGGCAAAATACCTGTCATTTCTATTATCCAGATTTTCCTATAAAATACCGACATGCTCCGACACCATATTAGCGTATAAATCATGCAATAAAGAGAATGAAGGCTTAATTAAAAGGATATGACACTTTTATGTTTGCGA